>JAHCMI010000066.1 GCA_019192545.1 Rivularia sp. MS3
TTAGTTGTTAGTGGTTAGTTGTTAGTTATTAGTGGTTAGTTGTTAGTGGTTAGTTTTTAGTGGTTAGTGGTTAGTTTTTAGTTGTTAGTGGTTAGTTTTTAGTTGTTAGTGGTTAGCTGTTAGGAAAATTCTTAACTGTTCACTGTTCACTGTTCACTGCTCACTGTTTAAAGCTGCAATTCTGCTAACCCCAAATACTTTACTCCTTCGGGTGTGGTTTCAAAACGACAGGGTAATACTTCTAATCCCATAGATACACCTTGACGTAACAATTTACCATACAAGGGGTCGGCATTATCACCGGGTGCAAAATGGGTGCAATCGCTACGGTTAATAAAATAGAGCATGACTCCACGATAGGAGGGCAAAAGTGCCATTAATTCCCGTAGATGCTTTTGTCCTCTTGTCGTTTCGGTATCGGGAAATAAAGCTAATCTTTTATCCGTCCAAGTTGTATTTTTGACTTCTAAATATATAGGACGATTATCATCTTTTGGTAAAGTTTGACTTTTGATTGCTACATTATTAGTATCTATTTCACTATCAAAAACTGTAAATTGATTTAATAAATTATTTGATAAATTATTTGATAAATTATTTATTTGTTTTGAGGGTGTTAAATAAAAATCAACTCGGCTTTTTTTATCTTGTCCGTAAACAACTTCGCTTTTAACTGCATCATATTTTCCTAATTCTGGAAAGATATATTTTTGTAGAGCTATTTTAATGATTTTATTCGGTAAACCTGTATTTACACCTACCCAAGTTGGTTCGTTATCGTGCAATTGAATCATTTCCCAGGTGTAAGCTAATTTACGCTTGGGATTATCTGATTTTGATAGCTGTACTCGATTTCCGGGGATATATACACCTTTCATCGGGCCAGTATTTGGACAGTGTGCTGTTACAATTTCACCAGAATCAAGTTTTACATCAGCAAAAAATCGTTTGTAGCGTTTAACTAAAGTTCCTGGATATAAAGTTGGGTAGCGGTAGATATAATCAGTCATCAGTGAACAGTGAGCAGTGAACAGTTAACAGTTAACAGTTAACAATAAATTTACAAGACTGGTAATAAAATATCAGATTTTACCGCTATAAAAGAATACTTTTACTCTATCCGATTTTCTATAATTATTTGTTCTGAGTTTATTATCTGGTAATCGTAGGGTGCCCTGCGACGTTAGTCTAACGTATCGCAGCCCTAACTCTTAAAACTATTAAAATTAAAATATTAGCCCAAATGATTGTTCTCTTTTTATCCATTTCGGATTCATAAGTAATTTAAGATACGATATTTGCTCTCTTGATATAAAATTCGGTTTTGTTTCTAGTACTTGCTACTTGCTACTTGCTACTTCCTTCTTTCACCTAGTAATTATGGCTTGTTGGAGTACTAGTTTTATCTATACCTGTAGAATTTTAATTTACGGATTATAGTTTATACAAACAATCTAAAATAAGATGCCGACAACTCGAAATTAGTCGGTTAGGATTAGTATCTATAGATAAAACGGGATAATATCTGTTGCTGTAACTTGAAAAATTATGGGTTGAGTTAAATTAACTATGATGGCACAAGAGTTTTTTGATAAGGGATTGGAGAAGGCGAAGCAGAAAGACTATGCTGGCGCTATTGAAGAATTTATCAAGGCGTTGCAAGTTAATCCTGAGTCTGTTGAGGCTTACTATCAAAGAGGTTTAGCATATTACGATTTGGGGCATATTCCTCAAGCGGTGTTTGATTATGATGAGGTTTTGAAGCGGGATGCTTATAATGTAGAAGCCTATTATTGTCGGGCTTTAGCTCGATTAGCGTTGAAGAATTTACCCGGTGCTTTGAAGGATGTAAATAAAGCTATTGAACTTAATTCTTATAAAGCTGGTGCTTACAATTTACGAGGTGTAGTAGAGCGTAAATTAGGAAATATTGAAAATGCCATTGCGAATTTTAAAAAGGCTGCAAATTTGTATTTGGAGCAGAAGGATGCAGAAAAAGCAAAGTCTTGTATGGAGAAGGTGAAGCAGCTACAGCCACGGAAACAAGAGGTTATTGTAGAAAAACCGCAGTTACAAAATACGCCGTTAATCACCGAGAAAGATTATTTTACTTCTTTATTAGAAAAGGCAGAGCAGGGAAACACCCGCGAAGCGATGGAAGATTTGAATTGGGTGTTAAGAGCAGATTCTCAAGATGGTAAAGCTTATTGCTGTCGTGGAGTTGTATATTGCAAACAAGGTAAATATCAGCAGGCAATTGCCGATTTTAATACAGCGTTGCAGTTGAATTTTGATGATGCTGTAGTTTATCGTAATCGCGGTAAAGCCAGGTTGCAAATGGGAGATAATCAAGGTGCGATCGCTGATTTGAATCAAGCTTTAAAAATGGAGCCGGAAGATGATTTAATTTATGTTGCTAGAGGTAATGCTTATCAAGCTATAGGTCATTATTTAGGTGCAATTGAAGATTATAATACGGCTTTGGAAATGAATCCTACTAGCGCAACGGCTTTTTACAATCGCGGTTTATGTAATGTGCGGATGGAAGAAATTCCGCAAGCAATTAATGATTTTCAACGGGCTGCAAGTATATATTGCGAAAAGGAAGATTGGGATAATTATCAGCTAGTTTCTAAAAGTTTGAAAAAACTCAATGCTCCCGCTGCCGAAGTGAATGAGAAAAATAATTATGAAAGATTGCGCTATCGCCTGTTAAGATTAGTCGGTGGACAATGGGAAATTGCCCAAAGATTAATCGAACAAGCAAGATATTATTATCCCGGCATGTCGGAAGAATGGTATATCGAAACGGTTATTTATGATTTGGAAAAAGATAGAGGAAAGTAGTAAGTAGTAAGTAGTAAGTTAAGAGTTATGAGTTAAGAGTTAAGAATAACTAATTTTTCTTTCCACTCTTCCCTCTCTTCCCCCTCTCCCCCCTCCAAATATCTTCTTCACTCAAAATTTATAAAAATATAGATTTATTTACCAATTCACATCATAAATCCACCAACTAAACTTGTAGAGATATTATTAACAGCTACATAAAGTCTGCTTTGGAGGGTATGAAGTGAAAAGTTTTTGGAATGTAATTTTTCAAGCTATCTTTTGGCTATGGAATTTAATTTTTTTAACAATAGTATATTTCTGGATATTACCTTTTATCGCTATATTCCTATTTCTTTCAACTTTATCGGGTGAAACTCCACTCGAATTTTCTTTAACTGTAGTTACTTTGATTGCAATTCCTACGGTTTGTAGCATTATTGGAGCTTGGAAATTTATTAAACAGCCTTTGGGGCTTATCCGTTTATTTTATGGGGTAGAAGCACCGTTATTTGTTTTATGCTGCTTGCGGTTATTTATAATCCGAGAAATGACACCGGCGAGCGTTCATATTGTTGCGACTGCGGGTTTATCAATTGCAGCCTTTTTCGTAAATTTATTGTGGGGTTATAACAGCCGAGGTAAAAAAAGTTTGCAGTGGATGCAGATGCTAGCAAACAGTTTGATGATGCTGTTTGGCGTTTATGCAGGAACTTTAATGCTGTTTTATGCTTTACCCTTTGCAGTAGCTTTTACAACAGAATTTTTTAAATTTGAATGGGTAGAGGGATTTTTATCTTCTGTCAGTTATGGAGGAATTTACGTACTTTTATTGTTCATATTATTTGCTTTAAGTAGTGCTTTATTCGTTATAATGCCTTCAGTAATGTCAGGCATGTATCTTTATTCCGGACAAAAAAATATCCGAGAGTTTGCCGCACAATATGGCACTAAAAACACTTTAGCTGGTATAAGTGGGGTTTTAACAGCTTCTATAATTTTATTTGTTTCCTTACAGCAACAGCCGCAGATACGGGCATTTTCCTTATTAAATAATTCTGCAATTACAGACAGCAGCCGTCAAGTTTTATTATCAAAATCCAACGAAATTAAAACGGGTTTGGTAAACGCTTATTTGTCTTCCTATCGCTATCTGAGTAGCAGAAAAGATAGTAATAATATCAGCGTTATGTATCGTGATGCTCTAGGATTAAATAAACCGGCGGCGGATTCTGTACAAGAAATTTATAATTTTTTGATTTCACCTTTCTTATATAATGGTTCCGAACAAGATATTGAGAAAGCTGAAAAACTTTACGAAGATTTCTTTGATAAACCAATTCAGAAAGCAGAAACACCGGCGATTACTCATGCAGTACAATCAACTTTTAATCAACAAGAAGTTAAAGCTGGCTTACTAAATATCAACGAGAAAAAAGTTTGGTTGGAATCTCAGGAAATTACAGTTAAACAACAAGGCGATCGCGCAGAGGTTGAACTCTACGAACTGTATAAAAACCAAACGCCAGAAGTTCAAGAAATATTTTATTACTTTTCATTACCAGAAAGCGCAGTAATTACAGGTTTATGGTTAGGAGACACTAACGATAGAAGTAAACGATTTGAATTTGTAGTTAGTCCCCGAGGTGCGGCACAAAAGGTGTATAATTCTCAAGTGAGAAGAGAACGTCCTGTAGATCCAGCATTATTAGAACAAGTAGGGCCAAGAAATTATCGCTTAAGAGCGTTTCCCATTCCTCGTAATAATGTACGACAAATAGAAAATCAACCGCCAGTACCTACAGAAATGAATCTGTGGTTAACTTATCAAGTCATGGTTAACGATAAAGGGGTTGCTTTACCAAGCTTAGGAGAAAAGCGTAATATATATTGGACAGATAAAACCAAACGCATTCGCAACGGAAAGCAGGTAAAAATAGATAAAGATGCTTGGTTAGAAGATTTTATTAAAACAGGAAAATCACAACCAAAATCTCACGAAGTTGAATTACCTGAAGGTTACAAAATTACAGCAAAACCCTTATCTAAAAAAAATTATTCCTTACCTCAAAATCAAAAAATTGCTTTAATCCTAGATACATCTCGCAGCATGGATTCCCACATCAAGGAATTATCGCAAAATTTAACTTGGTTGAAAAAACATGATAAAAATAACGATGCAGATTTGTATATTACCGCTAATGGAGAAGCAAAACCCCAACGTTTAGACGATATCCGTAAATTCAAAGCTGATAAATTCACCTTTTACGGCAGCTTACAAACTCCCGAAATGTTGAAGCAATTCAACCAACTGCGAGGAGATACATCTTACGACGCAATATTGCTGTTAACAGATGCCGGAAGTTACGAATTATCCAAAAATAACAAAGATATTCCCCAAACTTCCGCACCTTTATGGATGGTACACAACGGTAAACTACCTTTTTCATATACCGACGGAATCATCAAAGCAATTCAAGATAGCGGCGGTGGAGTTTCGACTTCAGTTTCCCAAGTATTGCAAAGAATCGCCACAAAAGCAAAATTGGGAGATTCAGCAATTGACGTAGTTGATGGTTATGCTTGGTATCTGGAAAAATCCGAGAATAATTCAACGCCAAAATCAAAACAACAAAGTAATTTTCAACAGCTTGCAGCCAGACAATTAATAAGAGGATTGAGCAAACAAGTTAAACTAGATAACTTAAAAAGCTTAGATGCAATTCACGCTGTAGCTAATAAATATAAGCAAGTTTCGCCATATTCTTCAATGATAGTGTTAGTAAATGACGAACAAAGACGTTTATTGAAAGAAGCAGAAGCTTCAGAAGATAGATTTGATAGAAAATTAGAAAGCGGCAAAGAAGACTTAACTAAACCTGGTAATCCTTTAAAAGCCAGTTCACCAGAATCTTCTAATGGATTGGTGTTAGCTGGAAGTGGATTATTGTTGCTTTGGTTTGTGAAGAAGAAACGGAAACAATAGGGGATTGGGCATGGTAATAATTATTGATTGAAATTGTATCGAATATTGTAGGGTGCTGTGACGGCTACAATAAATTATCAAATATAAGTCGGCATAATTAATATTGCCGTCACGCACCATTTATTTGGTTAATAACTAAGTTGAGTGTAATACAATGCGGATACCTCACCCCGCCCTCCGGGCACCCCTCTCCTTATTAAGGAAGAGGGGAAAGTGAATAGTTTTATGTATTCTATCCAAATAAAAACTGCTATATTTTAGTCAGTATAAATTTTTCAAATTGGAAATAACAAAATGAGTTGTATATTTGAAGCAATTTTATTTAAAGCTAATTTTGAACAAATTAAAGATAATATAAATCAAGAAATATCTACTAATCTAAAATTACGCTTGGATAAAATAAACGATGACTTCTCATGCTTTCATGTCGTTGAAAATAGCAGAATTTTTTCTTCAGAATCAGAAATAGATTGTGTAGCGAGTCAAATCTCTATAATATGTTCTCAAGCTCTTTTAATAAGATATGAAGGTAGGGTTGCATATCGAGAATCAACTGTATTTCAAGAAGGTTATCCGATTAAAAAGTTTGATTTAGATGATGAAATTTGGGTAATGGTTGATGAAAATGGGGAGCCTATTATTAATGGAAAGCAATTTAGGGTAGAACAAATAGAAGACGACGATGACGAAGAATATGAGACTATTTATAATGCAATTGGGTTAGGTATTGAGTATATTGGAATTAATAAGGATATTTATAAAGATGTTCGTTCATTTGTTACAAAATCTAATTGGAGATATTATTAATATTAGGTGTCGTAAGCCAACATCATAACTGTGGATGAATATGATGTTGGGTTACGGTTAAAATTTAATTTATTGATGTGCAATCAAATTTTTGTGAACCGCGAGCCCAGCCTAAAATTACTAACTACTGCTTGTATTTTCCTCAAGCCAAGCAACTAAATCAGAAACATTTGAGAAACTTAAAAATTCTTCTCCTAACGTTTCTAATTGTTCGGTAGATAATACCCGAATTCGTTCGATTATTGATGAATCTATCTCACCAAAGCGCCGATTTAACATCCGGGTAAAAAAGCGAAATTCGCCCTTTTGTAAAATATCTTGATAAATAACTGACTCTTGCATAATACGCTTAACAGTGAACAGTCAACAGTTAGCAACTACCAATTACCAATTACCAATCACCAACTAAAGAAACAACTTCCTGTAAATCGGTAATAAAATAATCTGCTTCCTGTTTAACTTTTTCTCTCAGTGCATATCTACCAAACCCGATAAACATATCAATCACGGGTTTGCTTTCTAAATCGCTGACACCATCACCAATAGCTACAATTTTGCTTGGTGAATATTTTTCTCGTAAACTTTTGACAACTTCGGGTTTACCACCATTACGTGTTGAGGGATAATTGCGGTCAAAGTCGCGATAGCTGCCATCTTCGTTAAAATAAAGGTCAACAGCTTCGATAAATTCTATACCAAGATAATCGGCTAAAGGTTTGATTGCTTGACGATAACCACCGCTTAAAATAATTGGTGTCCAACCTTTATCTTTCAAAGTTGTAATAACTTGCTTCGCAGAAGGCTCCACCGTATCAATATATAACTTACCAACTTCCGCAACAGAATCGGCAGAAGGTTGAATAATTTCCAAACGCTTAGCAAAAATACTTTCCAAAGCAATTTTCCCTTCCATTGCTTGGGCAGTCATTTTCTCAATTTCTTGAGTCGTTGACTCACCAGCAACACGCGCTAACTCATCAACCCCTTCAATACTACTCAAAGTACTGTCGCAATCAAAAATAATAATCTTATCGTATTGGCTCGTCATATCTTCCACCCATAACCACGAGCATCTTATCAATATTTGGTTGTTAGTAGATAGTTGATGATCCACACCCTCCGGGTGAAAGTTGTTAGTTATTCATTTTTAATTACCCATGCCCAATCCCCAATCCCCAATTCCCCATTGATAATTGTTAATTGTTAATTGATAATTGATAAATGAAATTTTTATCTTTATTTTTTGCTACCCTACTCGCAGTAATCTTACTACCTATCCCGATGGTTGCTGCTGATACTCCTATTATTCCTGGTGACAATCTTGTTGTTGAGGGAATTCCACCGATTCCTTCAGATTTAGCTCAAAAAGTTGAACGCTATACACAGTTTCGCTCTGCTGGAATTTCTAGCTGGCACCCAAAACGGCGTGAAATGTTGATTTCCACGCGCTTTGCAGATACGCGACAAACACATTACGTTAAATCTCCCCTGGCTACTCGTCAACAACTAACGTTCTTTCCCGAACCCGTTCGCGGTGCGAGTTTTCAACCTACCGACGGTAATTATTTTGTCTTTAGTAAAGATGCTGGCGGTAATGAATTTAACCAAAATTATCGCTATGACTTGGATACCGGGAAAGTAACTTTATTAACTGATGGTGAGTCAAAAAACAGTCGTGGTGTATGGTCAAATCGAGGCGATCGCCTAATCTATACTTCTACTCGTCGCACGGGTAATGATGCCGATTTTTACATTATCAATCCGGAAAATCCCGCAAGTAATAAGCTATTAACCCAAAATGAAGGTGGTGGCTGGTATGGTTTAGATTGGTCGCCAAATGATGATAAGTATTTAGTGTTACAGTATGTTTCGGTGAATGAAAGTTATCTGTGGTTGGTAGATACTTCTACAGGTGAAAAGCAACGACTATTACCCAAAGAAGGTGAAGAAAAGATTTCTTACGACGGTGGTTTTTTTAGTAAAGATGGTAAAGGTTTATATATCATCACCGATAAAGATTCCGAGTTTTCCCGATTAGCTTATGTTGAACTCGATACTTTGCAGCATACCTATCTCAGCAAAAAGTTTCGTTGGGATGTGAGCGATTTTGACTTGTCGGATGATGGTAATTTCCTAGCTTTTGTTACTAATGAAGATGGAACTGGAGTATTACATATACTAAATACTGCTACCCGTCGTTTTAAACGTTTACCAAAACTTCCTATCGGGCAAATTTACGGTATCAGATGGCATAATAACAACCGCGATTTAGGCTTTACACTGATTTCTGCGAAATATACAGCCGATGCATATTCTTTAAATATTCGTAATAACAAAGTTGAGCGCTGGACATTGAGCGAAACTGGAGGAATAAATACCAGCAGTTTCTCAGATGCAGAGTTAGTCAGGTGGAAGAGTTTCGACGATAGAACAATTTCCGGCTTTTTATATCGCCCTCCCGCTAAGTTTACAGGGAAACGTCCGGTAATAATCAATATTCACGGCGGCCCCGAATCGCAATTTCGTCCTTCTTTTTTAGGAAGATATAATTATTACCTAAATGAATTAGGAGTTGCAGTTATATTTCCTAACGTGCGGGGTTCGACGGGATACGGTAAAACCTTTACTAAGTTAGATAACGGTTTTCGTCGGGAAGATTCCGTCAAAGATATCGGTGCTTTACTCGATTGGATCGCAGAGCAACCATCATTAGATGCAGATAGAATTTTAGTTACCGGAGGAAGTTACGGTGGTTACATGTCTTTGGCAGTAGCGACAAAATACAGCGATAAAATCAAAGCTGCAATTGATATTGTCGGGATTTCTAATTTTGTTACTTTCTTAGAAAATACCAAAGGTTATCGTAGAGATTTGCGACGGGTAGAATACGGAGACGAAAGAGATCCAAAAATGCGGGAGTTTTTAGAAAAGATTTCTCCGACAAACAATGCTGAAAATATCAAAGTACCGTTGTTTGTAATTCACGGTAAAAATGACCCAAGAGTTCCGTTAATTGAAGCCGAACAAATAGTAGAAACCGTGAGAAAAAATGATGTACCAGTGTGGTATTTAATGGCTAAAGACGAAGGACATGGATTTAGAAAAAAGAAGAATATTGACTTTCAATTTTACTCTACCCTAATGTTTATTAAAGAGTTTTTATTAAGTTAGTAATTCGTTCGTAGTTGCGCAACTACGAACGAACCTTTTAATTACCTTTCAACATTGTTTTAATTTGGTCAATTAAACTGGTACCACCCCAAACTAAAGCGGCAAAAACCGAACCGATTAAAATTGCTGCGATCGCGCAAATAGTTAAACCACCCAAACTAATTGCACCGTCATCTTCTAATAATCCAAATCCAGTTACAAATATACCAATTGCTGGTAATGTATTTGTTCCGGGAATGGGAATCATCATAAAAGTTGACATTAAGGCAATAGCAAGCCCTATAATTATTTTTCCAGGGATAGTAGTACAAATAAATGGTAAACGGGGACGACTTACGGCTTCGATTTTTTGTAAGAAAGGAATTCCAGCTTTGACAAATTTTTGCGCTGTTTCCAGTTTAATCGGACGTTTGGCAAATTTTTCAGGTACCCAAGGCTCTTCACGTCCTATAATTAATTGCACTGCTAGGACTATCATTATAATTCCGAAAGGAATTGATATAACTGGTGCAGGGAGCGGTAAAGCTGAAGGTAAAGAGAGGATGACGAACAAAAATCCGAAAATTCTTTCCCCTGCTAAATCCAGGACATTTTCTAAAGTTACGGTATCACCACGTTTCTCTTCAAAAAAAAACCGGTTCAATTCCTTGGACAGTTTAGCCATAAGATTATTAAGAATACAGTTTTATCAAGCACAATATACAACCTGAAAATTAACTATACCGGAAGCGCTGCTTGTTTTCATCATGGGAAGATACTTTAAAGTTATTAGATTATTCTGGAGTGCTGCTATTGCTGCTGAAATGGAGTACCGCGTTAATTTTGTAATTGCAACTCTCAGCAGCGTGGGAAACCTGGCTGGGAGCTTATTTAGTTTATTTCTGTTTTACCGTACTGGCTATACTTTTTCCAGTTGGCAATGGGAAGCTGCTTTAATTGTGGTGGGAATCTACACTTTATTGCAAGGGTTTGCAGAAACTTTCCTTTCTCCCAATTTAAATCGCATCGTGCGTCACGTACAGGAAGGAACTCTCGATTTTATTTTATTAAAACCCATCCGCAGCCAATTTTGGCTTTCTTCCCACACCGTTTCACCTTGGGGAGTCTCGGATTTGATTTTCGGCAGCATCATGATTATTTACGCTGGTAATCGTCTGGGTTTGGGGATTGCAGATTATCTTGTTAGCATTCCAGCCCTGTTTTTTGGTTTAGTAATTCTGTATAGCTTGTGGTTTATGTTGGGAGCTACAAGCATTTGGTTTGTGAAAATATACAACGTTACGGAAGTATTGCGGGGATTGTTGGAAGCTGGAAGATTTCCGATGGTGGCTTATCCAGCAGCTTTTCGGATATTTTTTACTTTTGTGGTTCCAGTAGCTTTTTTAACAACTGTACCTGCGGAAGCGATGCTGGGTAGAAGTCAAATTAGCTGGGTGATAGGTGCGGGGATTTTGGCAGTAGGATTGTTCTTTGTTTCGTCGAGATTTTGGCGGTTTGCGTTGAGATATTATACTAGTGCTTCGAGTTAAGGTTTTTGGTTGAGATATAGCAAATTTCACTTGAGTCCACTACATTTTTAACCTCACCCCGCCCTGCGGGCACCCCTCTCCTTAGTAAGGAGAGGGGAAGGGGATTGAACAAGCAGCTAATAATTACAGGACTTACGCAATTGTCACGCACCAACCGAGTTAGTAGGTTGGGTTGAACGCAGTATAACCCAACATCATCTATAAGAATAAACCAAATAATTCGTAACTCCCCAAAGAAACAACACGCTCCATTCAAAAATGCATACGAAATCAAAACACGCTTTGTTGGGTTACGACGCAAAATAAATTAATTGGTTAATTATTGAATTACTAGAGTGCGTCTAACCCAACCTAGGAGTGAAAAATAATTTTTTATAGTATAAATTACTGCATTAGCTTTGGGTAATCTAAGCTCAATAGAAGATTATCTAAACTAAGTTCTAGGGGAGGAGCAATTATGATGTTAGCTGAAAACCGCAAGTATCGTGTTGGTGGTTATCAAGCAGGAGAGAAGCCGGAAGATACTAAGCATCATAGCGCCGAACGTTTCCAAGAACAGGATTTACCACCCAAAGTTGATTTACGTGAATATATGACCGAGGTTGAAGAGCAGGTAGGAAACAGTTGCGTTGCTAATGCTTTTGTAGGAGCGTATGAATACTTAGCAAAACGTAGTATAGGTGACTCCGAAGATGTTAGTCGCTTGTTTGTCTACTACAATGCTCGGGTGCAAGAGAATTGCCAAGAAGAAGATAATGGAACGACAATGTATTTTGCAATCAAAAGCCTTGTAGAACATGGTGCTTGTTCTGAAGAAATTTGGCCTAATGATGAGGAATTGTTATGCTCGGAACCCGATACTGATGCCTACGAACACGCTGCAAATTTTAAAATTACTGATTGCGAGTTTATTAAAACTGACTTGAATTTATGGAGACATACTTTAGCTGAAGGTTATCCAATCGCTTTTGCTCTCAATTTATTCAAGTCTTTTGGCGAAAGTACAAGAAATAAAGCTCGTGTACCTATACCCAAGGATAGCGATAATGTTCACCAAACTCACGCATGGCACGCTATGCTCTGTGTAGGATATTCCGATAAAGATCGTATGTTTATCGTCCGAAATTCATGGGGTTCGGAATGGGGAGATAATGGATATTGTTATATTCCCTATGACTATATAATTCACCAAGATTATAATGCACACGATTCATGGATTATAAAATCTCTCAGCGATACAGATTTTAGTGCTGGGGTTTGGGAAGATGATGAATCATTTTTTGCTGGTGAAGGAGAACTATTTCTTTATGATTTTTACATCACCACAGATGAGCCGGATAACTTTATTGAGCAACTAGATGCTCTTTGTCAAGAGTATGTTGAATCAGAAGAAGACTATTACTTTGATTATGATGAAGAAGAAAATGGAGACAATTATATTGTTAATATCTTGAACTTTGATATAACAATTGACGAGGAGGAAGAATTTCTTGAAAAATTAGAAGCGCTTTGTGAGGAATATGCAATAGATGAAGATTATTCCTTTACTCTTGATGATGAGGAAGAGGAATACGAAGAAGAAGAAGAGGAAGAGGAAGACGAATATTAAAACTTGAACAAGCTATTTAGAGAGCTAGAGTGCTTAGAGAAGTCACAGCAAATTTTACGCATCTTCTCTTAAATTTTCAACATCAGCTATTACTAGCTCTTTCCTTAATTTTAAAATCAAAATAATTAAACAAAGGCAAAAAATAAAGATAAAACGCAAAGGGAATAAACCCCGAATCTGTCATCAAAATAGTAGCTGGAACTAAACCAGCAATATTCCAGGGAATTAAGGGAGAAAGCACGACTACAGAGTTTTCTAAGTCTACTGCTAGCTGATAATTATCTAATTGATTTTTAAAGTAATTATCTTTTACTAATTCTTCAGTCAATAGAATAGCAATTGTTTGAGTACAGCCAAATGCAGCGGCAGCTATACCGATAATATTTGTTGCTAAAAATAAATTAGACCTTGATTTAGCTTTTTTAAGATATATCTGTACATATTCTAAAATTTTAGTTCCGGCAAAAATTCCAGCAAATGCTGTAGAAACAACAACTACCAAACATACTCTAGCCATCGAAATTATACCACCTCCCAGAATAATATTTTTCAAACTACTATCTTCCGATAGTTCAAATCCCAAACAGATATATCTTAAAATATCTGTAAAAGAATAACCTTGAATAAATATACTAATAAATAGACCAATTAATATACTTACCAACATAGATATTTTGATTTCCACACGCAACCAAGCAAGTAATAAAATCGCCAAAGCTGGTAAAAGCACTATTGGATTAACGTTAAATAATCTCGCAATTTCGGAAGTAATATTTTGTCGTTCAAACTCTACAGGATTAGCAATAGAAATTAGTAAATAAAAGATAGTAGAAACAACCAAAGGAAAAATAGTTGTTACTAGCATCCTTCTAACATTTGTATGGATTTTCGTTTGAGTAATAATCGCAATTAAATTTGCACTAGAAGACATCGGAGAACAGCGATCGCCAAAATAAGCACCAGCAATAATCGCACCCGCAGTAATGTGAGGATTTACGCTACTACCACTAGCCATAATCATCAAAGCAATCCCAATTGTACTTACTGTTCCGAAAGAAGTACCGATTAACAAAGAAACCAAAAGCGACAAAATAAAAGCTGAAACAATAAAGATTGTTGGATGAATAAATTGAATGCCATAATAGACAATAGCCGGTACAGTACCCGCACTCATCCAAATTGCTATCACTGCTCCAATTAATAGAAGAATATATATAACCGAAAAAGATTTTTTACTACCAGCCCAAGCTAAAGCAAATAGTTTATTTAACGTAAAACCTCTTTTTAAAAGCAATAAAAATAAAGCAATAATCGAAACGAGTAAAGGATAAACAATAAAATATCCCTTGAAAACGCTAACCAAAAGTAAGACAAACGAAAAAATTAGAAAGAAGATTAAATCCATTCCCCATTCCTGATTCCCTAAACAAAATATGCGTTATGCAATTGTAATTGAAAAAGCAGCTAACAATTACTCCGCTTATGTCCCAGATTTACCTGGATGTGTCGCAACAGGTAAGACTATTCAAGAAGTCAACCAACAAATAAAAGAAGCAATTAACTTTCATTTGGAAGGATTACTAAAGCAAAGTATCAACACCTGAAAAAACCACTTTATGCCAGTATGCAGAAGCTTCGTAATATATCCTTATAAAACCAGCAATCTCTCTAAACCTCTTGCCTCAGCGCTCTCTACGCCCTCTGCGGTTTAATTCTCTTAATCCTATTCCCTATCCTTCAAAAAACTCTCAAAATCAAGACTCAAATATCCCAAAACTTCCTCAACATTATCAGCAACAACATGAGCAACCCCAAAAAAAGGAGTAACTTCCGGATTGCTGGGAAGATAATTTAACAACTTCTCCCCAAAACTATTACAAAAAGATTCCTCATCAAAGCTGTATTTTTCAGCTTCATATTTCCCTGGAATGCTAGCAAGCACAAATGCATAAACCTGAGAATTACCTTCATTATTCAATAAAGAATCCCAATTGGGTGATTCATCCGTGAAAAACAAATCGTAAGGATTAAAACCAAAAGCATATTCTGTAATATCTGGCAGCGCAACTTGCCCAAACCGTAAGGGATTTAATTCAATAGGGAAAAGATTACCGTTACTAAATCTAAACTCAAAATGAAACGGGAAGCGACGCATCTCCAACTTATCCCCCATATGCTCCAACACCCGCATCGTAGGCTTTATTGTTTCAGCTACCACCTTTGTGGAAGTGTAATATACCGTATCGCTAACATCCAGACTTGATGCAAAAGGATGCTGATAAATTCCAGTTATTATGGTTTTACCGTTACTATCCCAAAAACCATCACAAGCAAACTCATCCCCATCCACAAATTCCTCCACAAGAAAAGAATCATCATTTAACATTGCTCGATTCATCTGCTCTTTAGCTTTATCAATATCTTGAAGAACAGAATCTACTGCTGCTAACCATTCCTGTTGCTCATGTACGGTACGAATACCTATAGAAGCAGTCCCCAAACTTGGTTTTAATACAACATTTTCAAGCTCTTTCGGTAACTGAAAATCCTGCAAATCATCCCTTGTTAACTCTTGATAAAATAAATTTGGATATAATTCTTTAACAACTTCCCGAAACACAGCTTTATTTTTAAAAGCATTAACTTGACTCAATTTTTGCTGGGGAAGATGCTCAAGAATAAAAGCAAGACTTGCTTCCCAATTCATAATTACTGTTGCATCTTTATCTTGAATACAAGAAGCTATTTCTACATCTTGAAAGATATTAATTGATTCTGGTAAAAGAGGTGTTGGTTGTTGAGCATAAACAGGAATATTCCAACGCTGGATTGCATTTAATAAAGTTGGAGAAAGAACTGGGCCAGAAATAAAGCAGTAATTTGATTCTGCTGGTTTAATATTTTTATTCATTTTTATATATATTCTTTAATTTCCAATTCCCCATCCCTAATTCCCAATCACTTATCCAATCTCAACAAAGTATCAACCAAATTACCCAAACTAACTACATAAACGCCATTAACTTCATTATTAGAAATATCGACACCACCCCTGGTAAAACAAAGCATAGCAGTTACCCACTTGATACCTTTAAGAAGCCTAACTTCTTTTGCTTGCCCTTTAACTTTATAAAGCAAATCCCCTTCTCTAAAATCATGAATTTTTTTACCGTAACGTCTTCTTAAACGCCCCCTTTCAGATATTTTTGTTCCACCATGAGACTTAACATCAATTACGTACCAGTTATCTTTGGGTGAATGCAACACTATATCGGCATCACCCCATCTTTTTATCCGCAAATTATATTCAATCCGCCATTTTTGCAGTTCTAAAACATCTAATATATCGGCTACATCAGTTTCAGCTTTAGCACCCCGTTGAGCATCTAAAGCCCGTTTATCAAAGTATTTTCCGGTACGGTATAAATAGTATGAACCACCAAAACCCGCAAATAAAAACAAAACTCCTATTGAAGAAGTACTGTAAAAAATAAATAGCCATAGTGTCGCTATTGCAACACCCGCAGCTAGGAAATAACGTATCATTGCTGATAACCTTCTTTTCCTAGCTAATTTACGGATATATTCCCCCGGTTTTTTTATTCTTGTTGACAACTTTTTAGTTAGTTAAAATATATTAAAATTATGTATTATAATTAAGCTTTTTCTGCATCTTTGATACTTAACTTTACGTAAAAAACTATTGGTAATTATTAACAAAACAAAATTATCAGTATTACTGATATTATTGATAATTATTTCTTTGCTTCTCTACTGCAATATTACCAAGAATATATTATCCCCAAATTTTCTGCATATTAAGTACAAAATCAGGTAAAACATCTTCTCCTGACAGAGTTTCGGGTAATCTCAAAACTTCAACTTCTTTACCCTGACGATAAATTTCAACTTCCTGTTTTTTACGTTTTATCAGCCAACCCAAACGACAGCCATTTTCTATATACTCAAACATCTTATTTTGCAGTTTTTTCAAATTATCTGAAGGTGACATGATTTCAATCACAAAATCAGGACAAAGAGGAATAAATTTTTCTTTTTGTTCCTTTGTTAAACTATCCCAACGAGACTTTTCCACCCAAGAAACATCTGGCGAACGGTCTGCATTAGATGGTAATGTAAATCCTGTAGATGAATCAAAAACTTCACCGAGTTGCTTTTCTTCGTTCCAAAAATATATTTGAGCGTTAATACTAGAATTACTTCTTCCTGTTTCTCCTCCTGTTGGTGGCATAACAATTAATTCCCCTTGAGCGTTACGTTCTAGTTTTAATTCCGGATTTGTTTCACACAATTTATAAAACTGTTCTCGGGTAAGTTTTATTATCGGATTTAAGTTTAATGTAAGTGAAGTCATAATATTTTAGATTTTGGATTAATAATTATTCTTCATAGTAATTATTTTCTATTTTCCCCATGTCCAATGCCCCATGCCCTATTCCCTAATAACTAGCATAATCTAAAACTCTTTCCCAACCCCAACGCCAAGCAGTTTCTACCAACATTTCTTTACCGTTTATAAACACAATATATTCTTTACCGTTGTCATAAACAATATCGGCAACAAGTTGATTGCGCTTGTCATATCCCCATATCTTTGCAGCACCTTCCCACCATTTTTGCCCCGGAGACTTCAAAGTTGGTAAATCCAAATATTTATCATCCCATTTTACTGGCTTCCATTTCTCGTTTAGCGATCGCACTAAAATAACATTGGCACGATATTCATGTTTTTGTTCCTGCAACCATAATATGTAGCTAATTGCTGCTCTTAAAGCATCTTCAAGTCCATCAGAGCAATCAACTAGAGCATCCCATACTTGAGGATGGGAGAAATTTACACCAACAACAGCTAAAGCTCTTTGATACTGCTTAAATATTTCGTATTCTACTGAATCTTTATTGTCTAACCACATTTTCAATCACTTCACTCAAAATAAATATTATTAATATTCTTTAAACAATATTGCAATTAACATTTTATTTAGATATTAACTGCAATCCAAATATAAGTTTAATGTAAAAAAATGTGTATTTATGCTAATTATATTTAGTTTTATTTTTTACTATAGTCATATATCAATAAAATTAGAACTTACGCGACCAGCATATTTTTATAGTAGGGTGCTGTGACACTTTGACTCACTTTAAACGTAGTTTAATGGCTATTCAGTGTCACGTACCAGCCGAGTGTTATGACAGTTGCGTAAGTCATAAAAATGATAGAAGTCATCAATTTTTAAAAGTAAATAAAGAGTAAATAGTTTATAAATCTAAGCAAATGAGTCAAACATATCTAGATGTTGCCCGACAAGGTAAAAACAGTTGGTGGCGCTATCTATTAGGAACAATTATTATACTGTTTTTCTGGTTATTATTAGGTGGTATAGTCTCAGGGCTTTTACTATTTTCAATTTTAGGAAATCAAGGATTGAGTCAGGCGGAGTTGATAAAGCAAATAGAAACTTTCTTAAGAACACCTTCACTGCAAGTTTACTTAATTATCAATATTCAATTTCTGTTTTTTCTACTAGGAATATTTTTGAGCATAAAATGGCTGCATCAGCGTCGTTTTTTAACTTTAGTGGGAGCAGATGCCAAAATTAGATGGCAACGTTTTTTACAAGGATTTGGAGTTTGGTTTTTAATTCAATTTATAATTTTTGCTGTCGGTTACATATTGCAGCCAGACAATTTAGAATTTGCTTTTAAGCCAGTTGAATGGTTCATTTTGCTTGCTTTTGCTATTATCTTAACCCCGATACAAACTTCCGCCGAAGAGTTATTTTTTCGCGGCTATATCCTGCAAGGCTTCGGATTAATCACAAAACAGCCATTAATACTAATGATTATTAACGGTGTTTTGTTTATGCTACCTCATTTAGGCAATCCAGAAGTTCAAAGAGGATTGTTATGGATGGCTTTATACTACTTTGCTTTTGGTGTTTTTTGTTCCTTATTAACTCTTAAAGATAATCGATTAGAACTAGCTTTAGGCGCTCATGCTGCAAATAACTTATTCATCATCTTATTCGTTAGCACAAAAGATTCAGCAGTACCCGTACCTGCAATGTGGTTAGTTAAAGAAATTGGCGAACCGCAATGGGGAGTAATATGGTTTTTGGTTAAATGTAGTTTGTTTTATTTGATTATTTTTGGTTTAAAAAAGAAGGCAACAGCGAGCAGTCAACAGTGAGCAGTCAACAGTCAACAGTCAACAGTTACCAATCCCTAACTCCTAACTCCTAACTCCTAACTCCTAACCCCCCATTCCTAACTCCCCATTCCTAACTCCTAACTCTTAATTCTGGTAAGATAATTTTTTACAGCAAATTGCGAACGGGAGAAAACAGGGGTGCTGACACTCGGTGTAAATATTGACCACATTGCCACTATTCGACAGGCTCGACGCACGGTGGAACCAGATCCCGTTGCGGCTGCGGTACTGGCTGAGTTGGGTGGTGCTGATGGGATTACCGTACATTTAAGGGAAGATAGAAGGCATATTCAAGACAGGGATGTTCGCATTCTGCGAGAAACTGTGAGAACTCACCTGAATTTGGAAATGGCTGCTACCGATGAAATGTTAGCGATCGCCCTCGATATTAAGCCCGATTATGTAACTCTGGTACCGGAAAAGCGCGAGGAGGTAACTACAGAAGGCGGTTTAGATATTGCCGGTCAAGTTGATAGAATGGCTAATATTGTTGATAAGTTGCAAAGTAATGCCATTCCCGTAAGTTTATTTATAGATGCCGAAGAATCACAAATCGAAGCCTCTGTCAAGGTGAAAGCAAAATTTATTGAGTTGCATACGGGAAGATATGCAGAAGCGAAAAATGAAGTTACCAGAAATATGGAGTTGGATTTATTAGCCTACGGTTGCAATCAAGCCAGAGAAGCAGGATTGCGAGTTAATGCCGGACATGGGCTTACCTATACCAACGTTTATCCCCTGGCTAACATCGAAGGCATGGAAGAATTAAATATCGGTCATACCATTGTCAGCAGAGCCGCTTTAGTTGGTATGGAAAGAGCGGTAAGAGAAATGAAAAAAATTATGCATGGAACGCTATAAAAGTCAACGGTTAACAGAAATATTTTTCTCATAGATAATAATTAAAAATTGTGAATCAATATATAGGATATTAATCCATGTAACCTAGTCTGGCTAAAGAATATCGCATTTTTACACGGGTAAACGAACTCGCTGTCATATCCTATGAATTTAGTTAACAATAAAACTACAAGGCGATACAAAATTACAGCAGAAATTTGATTTTATGAGTGCAACAACATCGAACAATTTGCCTCTATGGGTTCAGGATCGCGAAACAGTTATTGCAGCAAGTGGTGATGCTCAATGGCGCGGTAATCAGGCTCCCGATTATGCTGAATCAGTGGAAAATTTAAAGACGGAGAGCTTAAAAAATCATCCTGCGGGTTCTTTGGAAGATTTGGTGCAAAATTTGGTTAGAACTTTCGAGATGGAAGCATCTTTCAAAACCAACCCCGATCAATGGCTATCGGTTGTGAATGAAAAGTTTCGCATGAGCAGCAATGGTGGTGAAGAGTTTACCGCCCAAGATGTGTCGGATGGGGGAACCTATAACTTGTTTATTGGCGATATGGAACAATACAAAGCTTCTGAAGAAACTTTTGAATCATCAGGAAGATTGTTTCGTTCGGCATTTCCCAAAGGATTTTTGTGGGAAGTATTAGAGGTATATTCGGGGCCACCAAACGTTACATTTAAATGGCGGCATTGGGGAACTTTTAATGGCCCATACAAAGACTATGCTCCTACAGGGGAAGTTGTAGAGGTAATAGGCATGAGTCTTGCACGGGTAAGTGATGATTTGAAAGTGGTTTCTTTAGAACACTATTTCGATAACACTAAGTTCTTTGATAAACTTACAAGCGGTGGTACAATTTCTACGCACAAGCCCAAAAATTATCTTTGGGGAATCTGGAAAAAACTTTGGGGAAGCAGCGAAAAACCAGCGACACAACAATTAGCATCAACTGGTTGTCCTTTTAAGAAACTAGCTGCTTTCACAAATGGTAACGGTGCTTAAAATCCTTTCGATGATGGGACATGGTGTAGAACGCTATGTCCTAATCGTTTGTTCGATGAGCTATTTAATCTATCAAGTGTGACAATGCAAACATACTATTACGTACTAGCTTCTCAACGTTTTTTATTAGAAGAGGAGCCTTTAGAAGAAGTTTTGAAGGAGCGTACCCGTTATTACCACGAACAAGAGAAAGAAATTGATTTTTGGTTAGTTAAACAGCCAGCTTTTCTGGAAACTGCGGCGATGTCTGAAATCAAAGCAAAATGTCCCCAGCCAGCAGCAGCGGTTGTTTCTACCAATTCTCAATTTATTACTTGGTTGAAGCTACGTTTGGAATATGTGGTAACGGGAGAATTTCAAGCTCCTTCAGAGGAAATTCCCGACGCTGTCTCCAGTCTGGCAACAGTCTCTTAGTAGGGGAAGGGGAATAGGGAAGGGAAAATAGGGAATAGAAAAAAATATTTATTATGCAATCAATCGCGAGGGTATTTAATACCTTTAACCTTTAACCTTGAACCTTGAACCTTTGATAAAGTTTTTTTACTATGGCATATTTTAGGGGAATAAAATCTATGAATCCAATTAATCAGAGTATTTTAAGTAAAAGTATTTTAAGTAAATTTAAAATACCAGCGGCTTTAATATTATCAACAGCAGGTTTGCTATACGGTATCAATTCTGCATCTGCTCAAAGCAATACTCCTACCTGTCAAGCTCCAAGAATGGGCGAATATTTATTATTAGTAGTTAGTCCGACAAAAGATAATCAAACCCAATTAAAACGGGTTTTACCAACAAAAATTAAAACCAATACCTGTAAATATCTTGACGATACAGTTACCCGTATCGGTGGATTTAAGAAAATTGACGATGCCAATCGCTGGGCAAGATACATTAAAGATTCTGCTGGCTTATCTGCAATAATTACAACAAGACCTACAGGTACACCAACACCATCTCAAGCAGGTACTCCCAGAGCGCGAGCAACTACTGTTAGCTACAAACCTCGTCGTTTGGGCAGTGGTTATGCTGTACTAGTCGATTATTATAATCGTCCTCAGTTAGCAACCGATGTTCGTAAAGCTGTTAAAGGAGACGTAGGTTTTGTTGCTTATGGAAGACGACCTTATTTGTTAGCAACTTACACCAGCGACCAAAAAGAAGCTTATCAAACTTTAGAAGAACTTTCCAAACGCGGCTTTTTCGCCATCATCGTTGATAGTGAGAAAGTGATGCTATTACGTTCCGTTGTTAATTTGCCGAATTAGTTATTAGTTGTTAGTTATTAGTTGTTAGTTATTAGTTATTAGTTCTAACTCTTAACTCTTAACTCTTAACTCCTAACTCCTAACTTCTAACTCCTAACTCCTCACTGTATGTCCCTCCGGGACACGCTTCGCTAACACTGTTCACTGTTAACTGTTCGCTGATTAATAAGCTGCTTGAGCTAACCAAGAAACGGTAACGCCCAAAGCCGAACCGGCTATGACTTGAAAGGGTGTATGTCCGAGTAATTCTTTGAGACGCTCGGCAGCGATTTCTGGGTGATCGTGGAACATTTCGTCGATTACTTGATTGAGGATGCGTGCTTGTTTTCCGGCAGCTTGACGGACACCAGCAGCATCGTACATTACAATAATGGCGAAAATAGCAGCCAAAGCAAACTCTGGGGAAGCCCAGCCGATAGTTTGTCCGACACCAGCAGCCAAAGCAGTGACTAAAGCTGAATGAGCGCTGGGCATACCTCCAGTTGTCACTAAAACACTCGCACTCACTTTACGGTTCTTGATAAACTCGATTAAGAGCTTTAAAGCCTGGGCTGTTAAACAAGCTATCAAGGCAACTATTAGTACGTGGTTGTCAAAGATATTGCCTATGTCTTGCATGGTATTACGGTTGAATTAGGGTAATATTAGCAGTGGTTGTGCGCGTGAGGAAGTGTGGGACATTACTTATACACATCCCAAATCTAAACATTGAATTAGTTATTGCGACTGGTGATGAAATAGGCAAGGGCAACTAAAGGTTTAGCTTGCTCTCCAAAAGGTTCTAATTCAGCACAAGCGGCTTCTACGAGCAGTTGTGCTTGTTTCTTCGATTCTTCCAAACCCCAAAGACTGGGATAGGTAACTTTTTGTGCTTCTAAGTCTTTACCAGCAGTTTTACCTAATTGTTCTTGGGTTGCGGTGATATCCAGAATATCATCAACTATCTGAAATGCAAGTCCAATATTTTGCGAATAGCGTTCGAGTTTTTGAATGTCTTCGGGGGATGCTCCCGATAAGATGCCGCCACAAACTACACTGGCTTCTAAAAGAGCGGCTGTTTTATGGTTGTGGATAAAGTTCAAAGTTTCTAAAGAAACATCTGTTTTCCCTTCCATTTCCAAATCTACAACTTGTCCCCCCACCAAACCAGCAGCACCCACCGCACGCCCCAAACGGGAAATAACCTGTAAAATTTGGGTTGCCGGGACATCTTTGGTGTTAGCTGCTACATATTCAAAAGCGTAAGCCAACAAACCATCCCCAGCTAAAATTGCCACATCGTCGCCATATACTTTGTGATTGGTTAACTTACCGCGACGATAATCATCATTATCCATTGCCGGAAGGTCATCGTGAATTAAAGACATGGTGTGAATCATTTCCAAAGCGCAAGCCGTAGGCAAAGCCATTTCAATATTGCCACCAGTCATTTCACAAGTAGCCAAACATAAAATTGGACGCAGGCGCTTGCCTCCAGCTAACAGAGAATAGCGCATTGACTCATAAATTTTCTCTGGATAAACTACGGTAATCGAATTATCCAAAGCTGTTTCCACAAGCTTTTTTCGTTCCTTGAGATAAACCGATAAATCAAATTTTGATTGTTGTAATTCTGGCGAACTTTTCGGTAGATTATCAGCTGCAACCATTGTAAACTTCCTTAATTTCCTGTTTTAACTCAACTGTTTACCGTTAACTGGTAACTGCTAACAGTATTTTCCAACAACATTGCAACAGTCATAGGCCCTATACCACCAGGTACTGGGGTAAGATAATCTGCAACGGTTGCAACTTCATCAAACCTGACATCACCAATTAAGCGACTTTTGCCGTTTTCGTCAGTTATGCGGTTTATCCCCACATCTACCACAACTGCGCCCTCTTTCACCATTTGGGCAGTAATTAATTGAGGAATTCCCACCGCACTAACGAGAATATCGGCATTTTTTGTAATATCTTGTAAATTTTGGGTGCGCGAATGAGCCATAGTAACGGTGGCATTCGCTGCTAATAACATCATCGACATTGGTTTGCCTACCAAAATCGAACGTCCTAATACTACAGCTTGTTTGCCTTCTAAGGGAATGGAATATTCCTGCAACAAACGCATTACCCCCGCAGGCGTGCAGCTGCGTAATCCCGGCTCTCCTCTTAACAATTTTCCTAAATTTAGCGGGTGGAGTCCATCAACGTCTTTTTCCGGAGCAATTTGGTGTAGTAGAGCTACTGCATCTAAATGAGCAGGGAGAGGTAACTGTACTAAAATCCCATCAACTCGTTCGTCAGAATTTAAATTATGAATAACTTTTTGAAGTTCGTTAAAACTGGTATCGCCGGGAAAATGGCGGTTAAACGAAGTAATTCCCACTTTGCTGCAAGCTCGTTCTTTGTTGCGGACATAAGCAGCGCTGGCGGGATTATCGCCAACCATCAACACCGCTAAACCTGGAGTACGTCCTACCTGAGATTTTAATTGGGCTATCTTAGTAGAAAGCTGTTCGTGAATTTTTAATCCTAGAGCTTTACCGTCAAGCAGTTGTGCTGTTTTTGTTTCCATGAGCAATTGTAGGTCAGTAAGTACGCCCTCGTCTTCACCATATTAAATATCTTCTCAGATAGGAAGGCTGTAAGCGTTGGAGAATTTTATTTGTTAATAACTTTTATAAACTTTGCCCTACTGGGAACTATATATATGAAAATTACGACAAACCAAGCGAGTAATGGGTAGATTTATCAATATGGTGCCTACAATGCAGCAAGTCAGAAGCAAACTTTTTGTTTGGGGTTTAGCTCCTTGTTTAATATCGGGACTATTGAGTTGCAGCAACTTGAGCGAATACGGAATGAACGCCATCGGCGTAAATGTTACTTCCATTGGCGAGTTAAAACCTCCAACTAACGATAACGAAGCTCCCGTTTACATCCAAGGCAAGGTAGAAAGAAAAGTACCTTTGTTAGAGCAACAAATGTATCAGATCGAGGACTCTACTGGCAAAGTTTGGGTGCTAACAAATCAGAAAAATTGGAAGGTAGGAGACAAGGTTGTAGTTAAAGCATTACCCCAGTACGAAAGTATTCCTGTATCTGGTACTGATTTAGGGCAAGTTTATTTGGAAGAGAAGTAATGGAATTGGGCATGGGGCATGGGTAATATTAAATTTGCTTGCTATACATAAATATTTCTATTTTTACTGTCATATATGAACAATCAAGATACACAGGTGCATCATGTAGCGATCGCTATTCTCTACAAAGACAATAAATTTCTCATGCAGTTGCGAGACAATATCCCAACTATTCCCTATCCGGGTTACTGGGCATTTTTTGGCGGACATATTGAACCCGGTGAAACTCCTGAAGTCGCCGTGAGAAGGGAAATTATCGAAGAAATTAGCTATACGTTACCAGAAAAAATTTACGAATTCGGTCGTTATGATTCGGAAAAAGCTGTACGTCACGTTTTCCACGCACCATTAAAAGTTGAATTAGATAAACTAGTCCTCGGTGAAGGTTGGGATATGGGTTTAGTTAGCCCCGAAGAAATTCGCAGCGGTAAATGTTATTCAGCAGCAGCAGGAGAAGAAAGACCTTTAGGTGATGTACACCAACAGATTTTGCTTGATTTTATGAAATTGGGAATATAGCAGTTTTCATTTGGATGTAATACACGAAACTACCCCCTTCCCTTCTCCTTACTAAGGAGAGGGGTGCCCGCAGGGCGGGGTGAGGTTAAAAATGTAGTGGACTCAACTGAAATTCGCTATATGTTGAAATTATCCTTCTTCCCTAATTGTTTCTCTTTTTCCAAAAAATAATTCACAAACTTTCCGGAATAGATAGAAATACGGTGGTAGTAATAATTAACAGGACGAATTATATAGCCAATTTTTATAAGGAAACCGGGGGACTTCAATTATAACCCCGCAAATTATCAAAAGCTCAGTCTTAACGACTGGGCTTTTAACGTTTTTGGAGAGCTTATTACTGGTAGTTTAAAAAGTAGATACTAAACCTGATAAATAAATATAAAATCAAATTACACTTCGAGTAATTCTCCAACTTTAGTACCGGAGTCCAAATTGTTGTTTTTTGCAGCTTCCCATAGTCGCATAATTTGCATAATTTGCTGACCTATAGAACCATATTTCTCCAAAGATAATACAGTCTCATTGTTGTTAAATTCTGCTGCGTTTTGTGCAAAAGCTTGATATATACATTGGTTCATCCTTAGTAATTGGTCTTCTTGAAAGGTCAATTCTAAAATCTCTGGTTTATCTGTAAGTTCTGAATCTAAAATTCTTAATTTACCAGGACGAATTGCTAATTCACCAGAACTATCAAATTTAACCCAAAAATCTACTTCTAATTCTGGCTGTACGCTGTTTTCCCAAAGATATATTTTTAAAGAACGTTCTTGTATATCCCACAGCGGAAACTGTTTTTTCAAATATGTTAAAGGCTTGATATCTATATTTGTATGAATGTGAATTCCTTCCCGAATAGCTTCAGAGCGATAAACTATATTTACTGCTGTATCCGTACCGCTAACTTCTGGAATGTCCTTACTTAAATCAGCTAATCCAATAGATGAAACCAACTGTAATGCATGAGGTAATTCTAATAATGGTGGTTTTGTCTGATACGCACATCCATTTTCTTTTGAAAAATCTACTTCAATTTTATGAATGGATGGAATACCGTTTTTATGATAAAAATTAGGAGCAATTCTTTTGATTTCGCGCTTAATAAATTTAGGAAGCTGACAATAATACCATTGAGAAGATACTGCTGCTTTTACTTGATGCTTTTTCACAAGCTCTGTTAACCGAGATAATTCTTTTTGGTTAACTACAACAGGTTTCGGTAAAATTATATTTTTAACACCAGCTTCAATGTATAACAAAGCTTGCGAATAAACTAGTTCGGGCTTTAAAGCTATTTCAATAACTTGTCTGGATTTTTCATTATTATCTAGTTTGGCAAAATAATTTTCGTACCACTCTTCAAAGCTTTTGAATAATTCAGTCTGAGGTCTCTTTCTCCCCAAAACACTTTCGGAGAACTTAGACTTTGTAATCAGAGGGTCAACAACTGCTACTGTTTCCCAAGAATAACTATTTTTAGCATATTTAGGCCCAATATATTTATTGCCATAGCGTCCGTAACCAACAATTGTCGTCTGTAGTTTTTCTACTTCAAAATTGTTGTTAGAATAACTATTTTTCATTCTTTGCCTAAGTGAATTTACTTCTCTTAAAAGTAATTGTTAGCTCTTCATAAAAATGTCAATTAAATTACATTTAAGCAATTTTGAATTTTTGCCTTAAATATATTATATTTTTTTAATCTTTATGTTTTATAGACTACTTGACAAAATTTTTTCTAGAAACCATATCATGGCTTTTAGTTAATTAGCGATCGCCTGAACAAAAGTAATTACCCCTTCACCATATTGATATAATCAAAACTTTCCTTAAAAGCCTTAATCAATCAAACTTCTGTATTCATATTCCTTTACAACTGAGTTACTAAACTTTACATTATCAAAATTATTGACACTATTCTCAATTAGCTGATGAGATTACAGGAGTTTTGGCTGTAATATGCTATTGTTATTCTGAGGGAAGCAGTTTATTCACTTTTCAAAATTTAGACAATTTTAAATCATAAATCGCTTCAAATAACAGCAAATAACCATGAATTGACATCATCAACGTACTACAAGATTGATGATTTAAACAAAAACAGTCAAAAATCCTCTGCGTTCAAATTAAGCAATGTAAATTCTGTTGTGATTTATCATACTAAAAGCTGCTGAAACTAATACTGATATTGACAAAATCACCATTTTGTAAGGTAGTAATGAGGAATTGAGAGTTAACAATTAAAATTTGTTTTCATCTCCCTTAATAACCAACTCCCGAATAAAAAGTATTTCCTTGAACTAGCCCAACAGGCTAAAACCGCAATAAACTAATAACTATTGTGGACTCACGGTATTATGGCTGTTATGTTCAAACTGCCGCGATGGTTAAGTTTAGGATTGGCTTTTCCGTTGTTTATTTTAAATGCTTGGGTATTGTTAGGAGTTATCAAATATCTTCAACCCTTGGTAAATATAGTTATTGCTGCGATTTTGCTGGCTTTTGTTTTAGAATATCCCGTGGGTTTTTTGCAAAAACGGGGGGTAAACCGTAATTTAGCAACTGCGGGAGTTTTGTTATTAGCGTTGATAATATTTATAGGTTTAGGAATTACAGTTTTACCGTTAATTCTCGAACAGATAAACGAACTAGTTAATATATTGCCAGCTTGGATTGATTCTGGTACGCAACAGTTACAAACTTTTCAAAATTGGGCTGCAACTCAACAGCTACCAATTAATCTTAGTGGTTTACTTCCCGATATTCTCGAAAGATTATCCAATCAAGTTCAAAGTTTGAGCGGAAGAATAATAGGTTTAGCATTCGGTACAATCGGCAGCGTTTTCAATATTTTGCTGACTGTTGTCCTTACCTTGTACATGATTTTAAACGGCGATCGCCTGTGGGAGGGAATACTAAAATGGTTCCCGGAGCGCATTGGTAATCATGTTCGGGAGTCTTTAAGCGAAGATTTTCAAAATTATTTTATTGGACAAGCAACTTTGGCTACGATTTTGGCAACTGGTTTATCTTTAGCTTTTGTGGCGTTGCGAGTTCCTTTAAATTTATTATTTGGTTTAGTGATTGGATTTTTTGCGTTATTTCCCTTCGGTACTGGTATAGGAATTACTTTAGTAAGTTTATTGGTAGGTTTGAAAAACTTTTGGTTGGGAGTGGAGGTTTTAATTGTAGCTGTAGCTATTGACCAATTTAACTATAATTTTGTTGCGCCGCGTATTTTAAGTAAATTTACGGGTTTAAATCCAGTTTGGGTAGTAATTTCGTTGTTGATTGGAGCAAAATTGTTAGGAATATTAGGATTGTTGGTTGCCATCCCCCTAGGTAGCTTTATTAAAAGCGTTGCCGATAGTTGGAGAGATGGGGAATTTAATATAGTTGATAAAAAGCAGTTGGAAGAAGAAAAGTTAGAGCTGTGACTACTACTCGTTTTCATTAAAATTGACGGGTAAGGGCAGGCAGGGGGAGCAGGGGAAGCGAAGCGCAACCCAACACCAACGTTGGGTTACACTCCGTTTCACCCAACCTACCTTATTTCATTGCTTTACCCCTCATAACTTATGTGGTGGAGTACTACTATTAGACCACAATAAATATGATTTCATTGCTAACAAGATTAATCATAAAAACTAAAGGGACGGACAATTAGGAATAATTAAATTGAAAATTGAACTTAATTTAATATTTTCTTCATATTGTCATTTCTGTGTCACATTTGTCTGGGATGCTTAAACACAATTGAATTGGGGTTACAGAGTAATGAATCAACTCTGGTTGTGGAAGAGGAAGAAAAATATTAATATCAGTCCCGAGACTGAAATAATGCAGTTAGTATCATAAATTTTCGCATCAAAGGATGGTACTAACGTGAGTAAATCAAGAAATAAACTGACAGTATCGTTTGAATTTTCAGAAAAACAGGCTTCTTTAGGATTATTTGATGCTGTTTCGATAATTGTAGGGATTGTCATCGGAGCAGGTATTTTTGAAACACCTGCTTTGGTTGCTGCGAATGCTGGTAATCCAATGATGGTAATAGGGCTGTGGTTTGCTGGTGGTATCATCTCTCTAATTGGGGCTTTATGTTTCGCAGAGTTAGCAACAACTTATCCCCATCCAGGTGGTAGCTATTACTATCTACACCGGGCATTCGGTAAACGAATTGCTTTTTTATTTGCTTGGGCACGTTTGAGTGTAGTCCAAACTGGTTCAATTGCGATTTTAGCTTTTGTTTTTGGCGACTATACCGCACAGATATTTAGTTTAGACGGTATGGGTAATATTAGTAATTACTCTGCATCTATCTATGCAGCTTTAGCCATAATTGTTTCAACTGGGTTGAATATTATTGGGATTCGACAAGGCAAACGAGCGCAAAACTGGTTAAGCGTTTTAAAAATTTTGGGTTTGGTTTTAGTTGTAGTAGCTGGATTAATTTTCGCATTCACTTTTGCTCCCGCTCCAGCAGCACCTACCTCATCAAATCCTGCTAATAACTTGGGTTTAGGATTAGTCTTCGTGCTTTTGAGTTATGGAGGTTGGAATGAAGCAGCCTTTATTTCTGCTGAGTTAAAAAATGCCAGACGCAATATTCTACGCTCTCTGATATTGAGTATTGGCATCATCACGGCTATTTATATACTGATTAATTTCGCTTACCTCCAAGGTTTGGGAATCGATGCAATGGCTAACTCTAAGGCTGTGGCTGCTGACTTAATGCGTCAAGCTAATGGCGAATCCGGAGCTATTTTTATTAGCCTGCTTGTCAGTATTTCCACTCTAGGAGCGCTCAATGCCAGCATTCTCACCGGAGCCAGAAGTAACTATGCTTTAGGGAAGGATTTCTCGCTATTTTCTTTCTTAGGAAAGTGGAACAATGCTACTAATACCCCTATAAATGCATATCTGCTTCAAGGAAGCATTGCTTTAGCATTGATAGTGTTAGGAACCATAACCCGCAAAGGATTTGAAACTATGGTGGATTTTACAGCCCCTGTTTTTTGGTTCTTTTTCTTACTCTGTGGTTTATCTCTGTTTATCTTAAGAATCCGAGAATTCCATATAGAAAGAGCTTTCAAAGTTCCTCTCTATCCATTAACACCGATTATCTTCTGTCTGACTTGTGGTTATTTAATTTACTCAAGTACCGTTTATACGGGGATAGGTTCGCTTGTTGGTGTAGTTATGGTTTTGATTGGAATTCCTATGTCAGCGAATACATTTAGCAGCGAACAGTTTTAATCGAGGAGAAAATCTGATGATTATAGAGCGTATCAAAACTTTAATTGTTGTCGGTTTGAGTATTTCAACTTTAGGAATGATTAGCTGTAGTAAAGAGAGTGTCCAAGCGGAATCAAGCACTTCATTACAGACTGAAACACCAACAGTAATTACCTCAGAAAACAATAAGGCTGATGTACCTTATGTACCGACAGCCAATGAGGTTGTAGAAAAAATGCTGGAAATGGCTAAAGTTTCCAGTAACGATATTGTTTACGATTTAGGTAGCGGTGATGGACGTATTCCCATCGCTGCGGTTAAACAATACAACGCTCAAAAAGCTACTGGTGTAGAAATTAATCCAGAATTAGTCCAAAAAAGCCAAGACAATGCAAAGAAAGCCGGTGTCAGCGATAAAGTCAGCTTTTTACAGCAAGACTTATTTAAAACAGATTTCAGCGATGCAACGGTAGTAACTCTGTATTTATTACCCGCAATCAATCTGAAATTACGACCAAAGTTATTACAAGAACTTAAACCGGGAACCCGCATCGTTTCCCACGCTTTCGATATGGGTGATTGGAAACCAGAGCGCGTAGAGCAAGTAAAAGACAAAAACGGACGCAGCTATACTATTTACCAGTGGACGGTACCACAAAACGTTCCCAAGAATCTATTATCAAGTAGTAAGTAGTAAGTAGGAAGTAGGAAGTTAAAGAATTAATAATTCCAGTTAAAGGTTAAAAACTCATTCTTTGTTGATTACTCCCATTCCGCTCTAAGATTTCCTATGAAAATTTCTCCCTCACTCCCTCCCTCTCTCACTCTCTCACTCAACCCCAAACGGTAATTTTCTGCCGGGAAGGGAGTAGTTCTCAGCATTAATTTGGGTTTCAAAACATCCAAAATCTGTCTTAAAAGGCTTGATGAAGAGAAGTTGCGTGCGGAGGTTTCCTGCCTCTTCTGCAACTGGGGTAGCCTCCGTCTCCTCCCCCCGTTCACCCGCAGGATGCGGCTCAGTTAGGGGGAAGAGTATCTTCCTCCCAACTTCTCGACCTAGAAGCCGCAGGCAATCTCTGTGAGTGCTACTGCCGCCGCGTTGAGAGAGGTGGCGCTCCTTTGAGCAAACTTCGGGGACGAAAACCGACTCCATCAACTTTTCGCAAAATCAAAAGTCCAAAATAAATAAAGGGTGAAAAATCATGACAGACGAAAGAAAACTTCAAATCAGTTTAGCGGTTATTCGTATTTCTACAGCAATGTTTTTTTTGGTCTGGTCTTTACGAAAGATAATTCAACCAGAATCAACTCAAAAGATATTTTCTAAATTTTATATGATGGAAGTTTCGCCGATTTTTTCTTATGGAGTTGGTATACTTCAAACTTTATTTATAATTGCTTTTTTGGTGGGTTTATTTAAAACCTGGACTTATGGAATAATTTTAGGAATGCATATTGTTTCGGTGTTATCTACCTATAAACAATTATTTAATCCCTATGAAAGTCCAAATACTTTATTTTGGGCTGCTGTTCCTGCTTTGGGGGGTTTAATTGCTTTATTTTTATTACGAGATAAGGATGAGTTTTTGACGGTTAAGAGGAAACAGTTATCAGTCAACAGCGAACAGTGAACAGTTGTAGGTTGGGTTAGACGCTTTTATGGTTTAGAGTTTGAATTAAGAATTTATATAGCGTCGTAACCCAACATTTCTAGTAGTTATGAATCCAAAATATATTTTTATTTCTCTTCAATATTAATGCTGAGTTACTTTCTCTCTCTTAGTCTTCCTTTGCGTTCTCTGCGTTATAGAAAGGTTTTTTTATTCCTACGTCACCGAATTTAATATAACTGAAATTTTCAATTCTGATATGGGAATAATTCAAATATCAACTTTGAAAAAATCAAAATTACTCCCTGATGTCCGAAAATAAAATAATTACCGAATTAACTCCACAACAAGAAGCTTTAATTCCGGTTTATAAAGATAAATGGTTGAAAATTGCGCTTTCAACAGAAAGGATTGATGAATATAAAGTAACTAAAGCTATTCAAACAGCTTATCAGTGGTTAACAAGGGAAATACCTGAGATTATTTTTGTTAATAGTCCTTATGCAGCGTTTAAAAAATTGAATTCTATTGGTTATAGTTATTTAAACTATTCTATTTTATCTAACCTACGCCATCCCTTAATAAATCATGAATATGAAGGCTCTCATAATATTACTAATAGTCAACAGTTAAAAGAGCTAAAAAAAGAAATATTTGATTTGGCAATAAAACAATTGCACGCTGTAAAACATCAATTAGAAGAATATGAAGATGATGTACATACGAGCGGTGGTATTCAAAATGATTTCGTGATATCTGAAGTGTGTTTTTATGATTTCTGTATTGGTGCTTTAAATTTACCTTACAATCAACAGAAATGGGAAATTTTTAAAAATATAGTTCGATACTGTGGATGGATTTTTGAATACCAAAATATTTGCTTAATATCCAATCGCCCCACTTCATTATTCTTCGACGAAGAAAACAATCTCCACGCAGATGAAAAACCCGCAATCGAATACGCTGACGGATTCAAAGTTTATTCCTATCATGGTGTTTGGATTCCAGAAAAATACGGTTCAATCCCATCTTCAGAATGGCGATCGCACTGGTTGTTGTCCGAACAAAATGCCGAATTACGAAGAGTTTTAATTCAAGCAATTGGTTACGACAAGATTTGTCGGGAGTTGGGAGCTATTGAATTAGATTCTTGGAATGAATACACTCTACTAGAAATCGAGAACTACACGGAAATCAATCCCGAACATCCTCAAAATTATTCAGAATCAATGCATTTACTTAAAATGACTTGTCTAAGTACCGGATTCATTCATTTTTTAAGAGTTCCACCCGATATCAATTCAGCAAGGGAAGCAATAACTTGGATTAACTGGGGAATCGATCCAGAAGAATTTGCGGTACAAACTTGAATTAATTGTGCTTTATTCAAACTGTTGCGATACCTAAAGAGATGGGAAATTTAATCAACTAATCCCATTAGTTGAAAATATTTTGGTTTAAATCGTCTCGCAATGATGATAAAATATTATTATCTGAAAAAAGTAAAACTGGGTATTAACAGTTGAGCGATTTTAGATAATAGCTTCAAGAAGCGGCGGGGATTTATTAAACCTTGAGCAGCAAACATCTAACCTTCTTATTTTTAGTAGCGAATATTTAGGGCTTGTTAAATAACTTTGAAACGTGAAAAAAAGTTGGGGTAAAACTGTTCCCTATTCCCTATTCCCTAGCCTTACACTTGGGACTTTTTCAGCAAACTCTACTTAAAAAGTTGAGAATCGTGAAAAATGTTTTATTTATAATCTTTGAATGAAACAGCTACATTTAAATCAAAACCAATACAAACACAAAATTAATTTTTATCTTTCATTTATAAACAGCATATAAAACTCCCAACAGGATTGTACCAAAAAATTATTTTAAATTTTGACAACATTTTTATACAGCCACTCAAACAACGTAGAATCGTCAATTAAATGATAAGACTTGCAATATAATTGATGCCATTCTCAACTAACAAAAATATAGTAAATTTTTATCACAATATACAGCTTCAAACCCATCAATTACATTTGAGAGTATTGAATTTTGTAAAGCAAAAATATCTTTGATACTAAAACTAAATTTATAAAACCGTATTTCAACGCTTGAATAATTCTTATATATAAATGAAGGGAAGACTTTATAATTAAAGGTTGAATTGCTGAATTAACATAGCGTCATCTAGTTCTGATGGGCATATAGTAAATATAAAAAACATTTTCTTCCCCCACTCTCCCCCTGCCCCCTGCCCCCTGCTCCCTTGCCTGAAACTAGTGCTTTGTACTTCATTAAGATAAATCCACTGTATCTTGGTATCTAACCCAATCTACTAACTCCCATAACCATCGCAACATCCGAGAAAAAACTCTGCGCTCCTTTGCGCTTACTTCGCTCTCCTCTGCATTAAAAAAAGTCTTTTATTTTACTCTAATCAGATAAAAATAGTAATTATATTGAGAAAAATCCGGCTTTATATAAATGTTAATTGTAAAAAATGCAGCAAATAACCTGTAGTCAACTTGATACCAAAAATTAAAACGTTTTTTACTTTCCTTGAATAAAATCAGCGTGCATATGAATAAACCTTGAGCGACTTCCGGATAAGCCTGCAATCGGGTTATTATCATATATTGTCCGCTGGCAATCTGTATCATTTATCCATGACTGCATCTAAAAATTCCAGTACAACAATTACCGACCATCGCACGGTGGATATAACAAAGCTGAGTCAGATGTACCAGCATTATGTTGAAACCAAGGAAAAACATCCCCATGCGGTGCTTTTTTATCGGGTGGGTGATTTTTTTGAATGTTATTTTGAAGATGCTGTAACTTTAGCTCAAGAGTTAGAACTGGTTTTAACTAGCAAACAAGCTGGTGCTGATGTGGGCAGGGTGGCAATGAGTGGTGTACCCCATCATTCTTGGGAGCGTCATGCTACTGGTTTAGTAGAAAAAGGTTATGCAGTAGTAATTTGCGACCAGGTGGAAGATGCTTCTCAGGTAACTGGTGGTAGATTAGTAAAAAGGGAAATTACCAGAATATTAACTCCCGGTACTTTGTTAGAAGATGGGATGTTAAAGGCAAGTCGCAACAATTATTTAGCTGCTGTGGTAATTGCGGGAGATAATTGGGGTTTGGCTTATGCCGATATTTCCACGGGAGAATTTTTAACTACTCAAACTAATAATTTAGAACATTTAACTCAAGAGTTGATGCGATTGCAGCCTAGTGAAGTGTTATTTCCTACTAATGCTCCCGATTTAGGTGCTTTACTTCGACCTGGTGAAAAGTCAAATAGTTTACCAGAATGTCTGCCACAATCTTTTTGTTATGCACTGCGATCGCAAGTTCCGTTTTCGAGCAAAGAAGCTAGAAGTAGGTTATTACTAAAGTTTAAAGTCCGCTCTCTGGAAGGGTTTGGTTGCGAGAATCTGACCTTAGCTGTTCGTGCGGCTGGTGGTTTATTAGAATATTTGGAGGAAACCCAAAAGGAAAACAAGGTGCCTTTGCAACCTTTACGAACTTATACTTTTACTGACTTTTTAGTTGTAGATTATTCGACAAGGCGTAACCTAGAAATTACCCAAACGATTCGCGACGGTACTTATCATGGTTCATTGTCGTGGGCTATGGATAGAACAACTACGGCAATGGGTGGACGTGCTTTAAAAAGATGGTTGTTGCAGCCTTTGTTGGATGTGAAGGGAATTAAGGCTAGGCAAGATACGATACAGGAATTAACGGAAAATACAACTTTGCGTCAAGATTTACGGGGGTTGTTGAAGCAAATTTACGATTTGGAAAGGTTATCTGGACGTGCTGGCTCTGGTACTGCGAATGCGAGAGATTTATCTGCTTTGGCGGATTCTTTATCAAAATTGCCGCAGTTAGGTAATTTAGTTAAGGATGCTCGCTCTCCTTTTTTAAAAGCTTTGCAAAAAGTTCCGTCGGGTATGGAAGAGTTGGCGGATAAAATTAAGGCTCATATTGTGGAATCACCGCCGATACAGATTAAGGAAGGTGGTTTAATTAGGGAAGGAATAAACCCTTTATTAGATGAAAGAAGGGAATTGGTAGAAGATGACCAAAAGTGGATTGCTAATCTAGAGATTGATGAAAGGGAAAGGACGGGAATTCCTAAATTAAAGGTAGGTTATAACAAGACTTTTGGTTATTATCTCAGCGTTTCTCGCGCATTAGCTGAGAAGGTACCGGATAATTACATTCGCAAGCAAACTTTAACGAATGAAGAACGATATATAACTCCAGAGTTGAAAGAAAGGGAAGCTCGGATTTTAACTGCGAGGGATGATTTAAATAAGTTGGAATTTGATATCTTTCTGGCGTTGAGGGAAGAAGTTGGTTCTCAAGCAGAAATTATCCGTAATATCTCCCGTGCTGTTGCAGCTGCCGACGTACTTTGTGGTTTAGCAGAATTAGCGGTATTTCAAGGTTATTGTCGTCCCGAAATTGTTGAAGGAAGAGAAATTACAATTATTGACGGCAGACATCCGGTAGTAGAACAATCTTTACCCGCTGGTTTCTTTGTACCAAATTCTACTTATTTAGGCAGGGAGAAAAATCAAGATAATCAAGATAAAAATAAAAATAAAAGTAAAAATAAAAATTCTCCCGATTTAATCATTTTAACAGGACCCAACGCCAGCGGTAAAAGTTGTTACCTGCGTCAGGTAGGATTAATTCAATTAATGGCACAGATTGGCAGCTTTATTCCCGCAACATCAGCAACTCTAGGTGTTTGCGATCGCATATTTACCCGCGTAGGTGCAGTGGATGATTTAGCTACCGGACAATCAACTTTTATGGTAGAAATGAACGAGACTGCAAATATTCTCAATCATGGTACTGATAAATCTTTAGTATTATTAGATGAAATTGGTAGAGGTACGGCAACTTTTGACGGACTTTCTATAGCATGGGCAGTAGGAGAATATATTGCTACAGAACTTTTAGCCAGAACAATTTTTGCAACTCACTATCACGAATTGAATGAATTAGCATCTTTACTAGATAACGTTGCTAACTATCAGGTGACGGTGAAAGAAATGCCAGAACAAATTATCTTTTTACATCAAGTTCAACCCGGCGGTGCTGATAAATCTTACGGTATTGAAGCCGGAAGACTAGCAGGTTTACCAGCAACTGTTATTAAAAGAGCTAAACAAGTAATGGGACAAATTGAACAGCATAGTAAAATTGCTATTGGTCTAAAATCTTTGGATTAGCAATTACAAATTAATCGCTATATCAAAGAAAAGCTCGGTAGCTACTTTTAATTAAGCTATCGAGCTTTTCGGTATAAATACCATTAACAAGTTAAGCAAGTAATAAGATATACTTTCATTTTGACTGAATAATTATTTATTTAATTTTAGATAATTAGAAATGGAAATCTTAATTGTATTATGCATAATAGCGTTAATAACACTTATTTTAATAGGATTACCGCTGTTTATAATTGGACTTATTTTCAGAAAAATTCTACCTCATAAAAAGCGAAAATATAGCCACTTAGCAATATTATCCTTGTTTATATGCGCTTCAATTTATACATTTAATACACTTTTTTCAGAAACACGTTATGCAGTAGATATTCCGGGTTATCGCGTTGAATTTTACGAACAAGCAGACCTATTATTTTTTGACGTACCCCGCTATTTTTTGGTTTATCAAGAAGATGGTAAAAAAGCAGAATATCAAATAGATATTGATGCATCTCGCTGTTTTGGTTTGCAGACAAAAACTCAAGGCTCGCGAATTTACTTTCAATGTGCTGGGGAATCCCTAGAATCAGCTTCTTATGTCGATAAAGAGAAATTAACCGTATTTTCTGGCTGGCACCAAGAAGAAAAAGCAATTTCTGAACTTAAATTTGACACAGCAGAATCAAATATTTAACTGTATCGCCCACCCCTGCCTCGCGGACGTAAATCCAAGATGCGGCAATCTTGCGTGAAGCTGGAAGCCAGCACTCACCCCTAGGAGGGAAGTGTGGGTAGTTCACCCCCCTTACCAAAAGCGGATACTGCTGGTCATTCAGGGGTGACACCCCTGAATGAGCAAAAAATAAGGGTTTGAGGAGTGCGATCGCACTCCTGCTGATAACTTAAAATCCCTATTAATTTGTTGGGGTGAGGGGTATAACCTACTATTCGCCAGCAGTATCCAAAAGCGGGAAGGGGAAATAATAAGCCTCTGTTTTTGTAACACACAAATCAGAATCTTAATCCTGACAAGAATCGCAAACACCTCTTAGCGTCAACTCGTAATTATCTACAGTCAATCCAGAACGAAGATTTTTGAAACTAATTCCTTCAACCTGCTCCCAATCAATATCCTCAATACAGCCACATTTATTGCAGCGGAAATGATGGTGAGAAGAAATATTCGCATCGTAACGACATACACCTTCATCTAATAAAACTTCCCTCACCAAACCCACATCCCTCAAAGCTTGCAAAGAGCTATATATCGTCGCTTGGGAAGAAATAGGACTGTCTTGATTCAAACTAACTAATATCTGTTCGGCCGTGGGATGGTCTTGGCGGTTTAATAAATTGGCATACACCGCAAACCTCTGCGGAGTGACTCGCAATCCCTTTGACTTTAATATTTGAACTATTTCCGAAGCTTGCTTTTTCATATCGCTTATTTTTACCTTGTCAACCAATACGGGTAAATTTAAAGACAAAATTTTATATACTAGTATTATTTTAACAAATTCATTAAAATAATAAATGAGTAATTATCTCTATTGAACTATTCTTATTTAAGAATTATTCTGAGTTAGTAACGAGTAAAATTTAGTTTCTAGAGGTTATTATGGCTGCAATCGAAAAGGTTCCTAACGTAGTATTTAAGACTCGGGTTCGTGATGAGTCCGTTCCTGGTCCTAATCCCTATCGTTGGGAAGACAAAACTACCGAAGATATTTTTGCTGGTAAGAAAGTTATAGTTTTCTCATTACCTGGTGCGTTTACTCCCACATGTTCTTCCAATCATTTACCGCGCTACGAAGAACTATATGATGAATTTAAAGCTTTGGGTGTAGATAAAATCATCTGCGTTTCTGTAAATGATGCTTTTGTAATGTTCCAATGGGGCAAGCAAATTGGAGCAAAAAACGTTTACTTGCTTCCCGATGGCAATGGTGAATTTACCCGGAAGATGGGTATGCTTGTAGACAAATCAAATTTAGGTTTTGGATATCGTTCTTGGCGCTACTCGATGTTAGTGAACGATGGCAAAATTGAAAAGATGTTTGTTGAGCCAGATTTTGGCGATAACTGTCCTATCGATCCTTTTGAAGTTTCCGATGCTGATACAATGCTGGCTTATCTAAAGGGAACAGAATCTGCTGGTGTTTCCCAACCTCGTCGCGCATTTGTGGGATAGTCAGTAGTTTTAGATTTGTTAATAAGTTTGGGGGTGTTATTTTCCCTCAAACTTTCCGATAAGCAGCTATTTAATCAAGTCTTAGTTACTGAAAGTAATATGTATATTTAAAGCTGACAGAAAAATATTTTTTAATTCAATAATTAATTAAATACTTAATTAAATACTTAACTAATAAGAGGGAATCCTATTGTGAAACTAACTAAAAAGAATCTTGCCGAGCGTGCGGATACAATATACGATGCCATCGTAGTCGGTGGTGGCATGGGAGGTTTATCGGCTGCTATTTATCTAGCTCGCTACGGTTTAAAATGCCTGGTAATTGAAAAAGGGAAGGGACGTTCAATATGGATGCAGGATTTACGAAATTATGTAGGCTTAAGTCCCGATACTAGCGGAGGTTCGATTGTAAATCAATCTACGAAACAAGCGATTGAATGGGGTGCCGATCATTTGCAGGGGTTTGTAGAAGATGTTAATGACGAAGGCGATACCTTCGCAGTGAAAGTTAAAATTGGTAGAAAAGACACCGTTTATCAAGTATTTAGAAGTAAATATTTGATTGCTGCATCGGGTGTGATTGATGTTTTACCCGAATTGGAAAACATGCAGAATGTTTATGATTATGCAGGGTATACATTACACGTCTGTATGATTTGCGATGGTTTTGATATGTGGGATCGTCGTGCAGTTTTGATTGCAGGGAAGGAGTCTCAAATTAATGCTGCTTTTGTGATGAACTGGTTTACTCCTTATATTACCGTGTTGACTCACGGACTTTGTGAAGTCGGTGACGAGATGAAGCAGAAGTTAGCAGAGCATGGTTATCCCCTGTACGAGCAGAAGATAGCTAAATTTTTGGGTGAGAAGCATCAAATGAGCGGTGTGGAATTAGAAGACGGTACGGTAATTGAAGCAACCACTGGTTTGATTAATATGGGTTCGATTTACCACAATCAATATTTGAAGGGTATTGATGGATTGGAGTGGGATGGCGAAAATTTAGTCACTCATGGCTTGGCCCAAACGACTCACGAACGTATTTTTGCTTTGGGAGATTTGAAAAAAGGATTGAATCAAGTATCCGTTGCAGTCGCTGACGGCACGATGGCTGCTACTCAAATCTGGCGGAATATACGTCGAGCCAGTCAGCCAAGGAAGTGGGAAGCTAATATTAGGTAGTTGGGGATTGGCAATTGGTTGAATTTAACTATTACCAATTCCATAAGCAAGGTTAAATCAACTAAAAACCAACTAATTATTCTGCGAACTGGGTAAATATTGAAGCTTGTTTGATTTTACCCGTTCATTTTTTCAAAAACACCCTATATATAGGCGCACCTATTCCCATTATATTTTTATCATACCAAAATTTTTTCTCTATGCAAATTATTATGATGAAATTTCTCCTCATCCAACCTCTATAAAATCAAGGTTTCATTATCAACTTAATCCCAATCCCCAATTCCCAATTATTTGAGAAACTACCACAAAGCTGATACCGTCTGAACAATGGTAAATCAAATGAGTGGGGTTTTGAGTTTGAATCGCTCTAATTACTGGCAACTTTTACCTTATGTACGTCCACAATGGCAGACTATTGCTAAGGGTTTTGTGGGAATTATCGGATATGTTATCGCCACATTAGGATTAATTAAGCTGGTAGAAGAATTATCTGCTCCCTTTGGAGAAGGTAATGTTTTAGAGATAGCCAAACTTGCGGTTATTTTAGGAGGAGTTTTCTTAATTAGGGGATTTTTTCAGTCAGTTCAAGATATTTATATGGCAAAAGCTGCTTTAAGGGTAGCTTATAATCTCCGCAAGCAGGTTTATGCTCATCTCCAAAGGTTGAATTTGAGTTACTTTGAAACTGCCAAAGCCGGGGATTTATCTTACCGACTCACCGAGGATGTGGATCGAGTTGGGGAAGTTGTCCATAAAATGTTTCATGATTTTATTCCTTCTTCCTTACAGTTAATTGCCATTCCCATATACATGATTTACCTTAGTTGGCAACTAACCTTAGCTACATTAATTATTGCTCCCTTGATGGGAGTGTTGATTGCTTGGTTTGGCGATCGCTTGCAAAGGTATTCTCGACGCAGCCAAAATCAAGTATCGGATTTATCGGCAATTTTAACAGAAGTATTTGGTGGAATCCGGATTATCCAAGCTTTTGCGGCGGAGTCTTACGAGGTTGCAAGATTTAGTAAGGAAGCGGAAGGTACATTAAAGGCTAAGTATAATACGGAAAGATTAAAAGCGATTCAAATTCCGATTATTGGATTTTTACAGGCATTAAGTTTTTTATTATTATTATTTTTTGCAGCTTGGCAGATTTCTATCGAAAATATTACCGTTGGAACCTTTTTTAGCTATCTTTCGGCAGCAGCTTTATTAATCGATCCCGTAAGTCATACTACTAACAACTATAATTTATTTAAGGAAGGGGAAGCTTCTGTAGACAGAGTTTTTGAATTATTAGCAATTAAACCAGCAGTAGTAGAAAAATTAGATGCAATTCCTTTACCACCGGTTACGGGGAAGGTAGAGTATCGCCACGTTAGCTTTGCCTACGAAGCAAATAAACCCGTAATTCAAAACGTTAATTTATTAGCAAATTCGGGGGAAGCAATTGCTTTGGTAGGAGCTTCTGGTGCCGGTAAAACTACGTTTGTCAATCTTTTACCGCGTTTTTATGACGTTATCAAAGGTCAAATTTTAATCGATGGAATTGATATCAAAGATGTTACTTTAAATAGCTTGAGAAGACAAATTGGTATAGTACCTCAAGAAACCATAATGTTTTCCGGTACCATAGCTGGTAATATTGCTTTTGGACAAACTGATTTTGATATGCAAGCCGTAGAATCAGCAGCGAAAGTTGCTAACGCTCACGATTTTATCAGTCAAATGCCCGATGGTTATTATACAGTGGTTGGGGAAAGAGGAGCGAAACTATCTGGCGGACAAAGACAGAGGATAGCGATCGCTCGTGCTGTATTATTAAATCCGAGAATATTGATCTTAGATGAAGCGACATCGGCACTAGATTCGGAATCGGAAGCATTAGTACAGGAAGCATTAGAAAGATTAATGGAAAATCGCACGGTGTTTATCATCGCTCACCGTTTGAGTACCGTGAGGAAATGCGACAGAATATTAGTAATGGAACATGGGGAAGTAGTTGAATCGGGTACCCATGATGAATTGTTAGCCTTTGAGCGTCGGTATGCCAGGTTTTATGCAAGGCAATTTAGTTAAAATTAAGACTTTTTATCCTTAATTTATCGTTAAATGTAATTTGTCATTTCAACGAGTAATTTAGATTTTATAAATAAAAATTGAATATTATTTATGTTGAAAAAGAGTTGGCATCGGTTTTTGTAGCGCTTCCTCATTAATTAATTCCAATACAGGAGAAGCCTCAATATTAGGTTGAGAAAGAAATTCAGTTAAAGGTATTTTTGCAACCGACTTTACCATAAGCCACTAATTCAGCTACCAAGAATTTGATCGTTGTTTAAATTTATTCTCCCCCCCTCTCCCTACTCTTCCCCCTCTCCCCTCTCTCCAAAGACCAAAAAAGAATATGCTACTAAATAAAGTAGCTTCATCAAACTTCTATTTTACAAGAGGTCAAGATGGTAAAGATACCTACCAACCCACAAGAAACCTTTTTACTTGAGCTACCAAAAACCATTGGATTATACGTTACTCAAGAACAGTTTTTCGCCTTAAGTGCGGCAAACCCAGATTTGAAACTTGAAAGAAACGCAAAGGGAGAATTAATTTTGAATCCACCAACTGGTTGGCAAACTGGAAAATTTAATTCGAGTATTTCTGGAGAGTTGTATATATGGTGGCGCAATTCCGGCGAATCTGGATTAGTGTTTGATTCTTCTACTGGCTTTATTTTACCCAACGGCGCTACTCGCTCTCCGGATGCTTCTTGGATTTCTCAACAGCGATGGGATGCGCTTGCTCCCGAAAAAAAAGGAACTTTTGCTAATATTTGTCCCGATTTTGTAGTTGAGTTACGCTCTAGTTCCGATAGAATTGAACCTTTGCAAGCTAAGATGAGAGAATACATGGACAATGGCACAAAACTTGGCTGGTTACTCGATCCACAAAATCGCCAAGTAGAAATTTATCGATTGGATAAGAAAGTAGAAGTATTAGAAAATCCGGCTGAATTATTCGGTGAAGATATTCTAACAGGTTTTGCGCTGAAATTGCGTAGGATTTGGAATTAACAATTAAAAAGCCGTATTACAATACTTGCTCTCTACATCAAACAAATCAAGTTAAACAATATGACAATGGCTAAGCAAAACTACAATACACAAACCTCACTCAATAATTACTGAGTGAGGTTTAATTTAGATCCAACGAAGTTTACTTAACTTTAGAAAAATCTAAAATAATAATACTTTTCTCCGAAAGAACAAAATTATGGTAAACTTCATACTACGTTCGTCTCCAAAATCGAACGCAAAGACGAAACCCCTAAACTGCATACGGGGAACATCTACCTTTCTTCCTAAATTGCGAGAATTACTATGACTAATGTAATTCTGCGGAAAACCAAAATTTAACGTTGTTTAAATAGATTTGTGTCTATCCAAACCTCTATAATCTTAACCTTTTATAATTTACATTATTGATACAAACGATACCAAACAAAAGTAACATAGGGTTACAATAATTGCTTATAATCAGTTTTATTTATGTAAATCAAGATTAAAATCATAAAAAGTTTAATAAAATTTGAATATTTATCCCAAGACAATATAGGCTATCAAGCATAGAAGCTTATTCATAAAATTAATTCTATGCAGGAGTCTAATTCTAATAGTAAAACTAATTCTTCGGATATTATACGGCAGTGGGTGACTCTAGCTGCGGTAATTTTAGCTTTCGTTATCAACGTGCTATCTAATATCTTTCCCCTAAACGGACTTACTATCGGTGGAGTCTCAAATACTTTATTCAAAGACGTTTTAATCGTTCCCGCTAATTATGCTTTTGCGATATGGGGATTAATTTATATCGGCTTATTCGCTTTTGCTATTTACCAAGTTTTACCATCGCAACGAGAAAATCCCAATTTACGTAAAACTGGATATCTATTAGCTATTGCATCCGTCGCTCAATGTGTCTGGGTGTATCTATTCTTATCACGGTATTTTGCAGCTTCGGTTATTGCAATGCTGTGGATTTTAATACCGTTGATAATGATGTATCTGCGGTTAGGAGTTGGAACATTACCTGCTTCGCGTGGTGAAAGATGGTTTATTCGCTATCCTATCGGTGTTTATCTCGGTTGGATAAGCGTTGCGACTATTGTTAATGTCGCAAGTGCTTTATATATCAATGATTGGAATGGTTTCGGTATCTCACCAGAAAACTGGACTACAATTATGATTATTATTGCCACATTTATAGCTACTCTTTCATTAACCCAACGTCAAGATTTTACATATAGCGGTGTTACAGTTTGGGCTTTAATTGCGATCGCAGTCAAACAGTGGCAAAATTCAAATTTGAAAATAGTAGCATTAGCAGGTGTTTGTATTCTTGTAGCAGTTGGTTTGTTCTCAAAATCTAGACAATCAACACTTAGAAGTTAAAGGTTCCAAATTAAATAACTTCTAGCTTATCCCCTTATATAAATTAACGATTGCTATAAATCACTTTTTCCCCCACTTCTCCAAGGCTCGCTTCAAGGCACCATCATTCAAATGTTCTAACTCAAAAGACTCTTGCTGCTCAACTTTTTCCAAAGCTTGAAAAAATGCCTTGACTCCACTAGCAGCACCATCGGGATGATCCATTATTCCCGTACCCGCATTCAAAATTACATCTTTACCGTAATCGGCTATTGCTTGAGGTACGATACCGGGGTGAATACCCGCAGAAGGAACCGGAAAAACATTGCGATCGCGCAAGCTATGTTTAATTTTTGCTTCCTCCGATGCATCAAAGGGTAAACTTCCGTAATGTGCTGGATACAACACCGCATCAGCACCTGCATGAGCCATGAAAGTTCCTAGTATTACAGAATACGATATACCGTGGTCTGGAGCCGCACACAAAGCGCCTGCAAGGGCTGGGTGAGTAAAAATAGGTACATTTATATCTGCATCAGCAGCTAATGCTTGCAGTACCGAAAAACCGTAGGAAAGTACGTTAAGTAACAATGCATTAGCACCTTCTCTTACTAACAAACGCGCTTTTTCTAATAATTTATCTGCGCTTCCGGTAACGTTAACGGCATACAATATAGTGCGTCCGGTTTTTTGCTTGATTTCATCAATCACTTGACGACAGGCTTTAAGACGTTCCAGGGTAGGAGCAACATCTAAGTCTCCCAGAATTTCATCATCTTTAATAATATCTAGACCTGCGTATGCGACTTCTTTTAAAATAGCAGCATGATCTTCTGCACTAAGTCCTAAAGCAGGTTTAAATATTGCCATGATTAAAGGACGGTTAAATACTCCCAATCTTTGCCTTATTCCAGAAATACCAAGCTTAGGTGACAAACCATAATTATTTGATAATCTTACCGCTACAACTTTTGCAGCACCTGCCATCGAATATTTACCAAATATCATTGTCAGCAAGCTGGAAATATCATTTTCTACATTCCCTTCGGGAAACCTCACTGTAGCAATGCTACAACCAGTAATATTTTCCCTTTTTACTGTAATAACTTGTCCAAGATGTTTGCTTAAAGCCGCTTCTCGATGAGCGAAGCGAGCATCCCAAGTGCCCGCAGTTTGTCCAACAGCAATAACTTTAGCTTGTTTTTCGGCATCTACACCCAACGGAAAACGATAATCAACTTCAATCATCAGTTTGTCGGTTATGACTTAAGTTCAATTATTCAATTTAGCTTTAAAGAGTAAAGTGGGGAATAGAAGATTTAATTTACCAATCTATCACCCAGGTTAAAGGCTTTCTAAATAACTGAGCAAATCCGCCATTTCTTCCGTACTGGGTTGAAATTTTGGCATTGGCGGGGTATCTCCGCTAATAACTTGATGAATCAGTCCATACCGGGATTTATGTTTGGATACTGCTTGTAGAGAAGGACCTATGCTTCCCGTTGCTTCCAAACCATGACAGCCAGCACAGTTAATTTGGAAAATTGCGTGTCCTTGAGTGGGATTTCCTGTCTTAGAAAGAACGCCTTTGACATAGGGGTCGGAAGTTCTCACCATATTTACAGCAAAAATGCCTAATAGGATTGCTAGCAAAACCGCTAACGAAAAGAATGCGATTCGCCCCATTAGAGTGTCCGGTTTGGTAATCTGCTTATCCAAAAGGTTTGCTGTCAAAGTCGGTGTCTACAAAAATATTTCATTTCATACACATAGCTTAAAAGTTCTTGACTGTCTCTGCAAGCACTAATCGCTAATTTTTCGACTCAAAATGTATCTCAAATTCTCTCCTGGAGCGCTCTGAGGCTACTTTCTTTGATAAGATGAAAGACAGTAAACAAATATGAAAAATTGCGATCGGGAGACTTATCATGGTTGAACCTCTACTTGATGGAATGGTTTTAGGTCTAGTTTTCGTTACTTTAGCCGGTTTGTTTTATAAAGCCTACGAACAGTACAAGCGCGGTAACGAACTTGGTCTGTAATAGTTATGAGTGAAGAGTTACCAGTTATCAGCGACCATTTCCTGGTAATTGGTAAGCATAATTTAATTGCATTAAAGTTATAATCGCTTGTACTTAAAAAAGAAAATCTTCATTTAGTCCTCTAAAAGAGGACTTTTGCGATTAAAAAGCAGTTTTATACCATCAATGGGAAAGCTATTTACAAAAATTAATTTAAGAATTATAAAAGTAAGGTTTACATAGCGCCATAGGTAGTCTGCTTGATTTACACAATTATTTTGTTAAAGCAATAATTGAAAAAACAAACTCTAACCAGCGTTGCTAACTGGTAACTAGTAACTGTAAAAACTGACGGTAGTATTGCCATAAACTTTTTGACGGCAGATTTCCCAATCTGGTATTTGTGGCGGTGTCCATAATTTGGGATTGTGTTCTACTGCGATTTCTCCATCTCTATCTAAAAGCTTGTAGCGAGTAATAGCTTCTAAAACAGGGTTATACAAATCGCTAGCATAAGGTGGATCGAAATAAATTCTGTCAAACTGCTGTTCGTTGAGTTTGGGTAATTGCTGTAATACATCCCCCTGCAAAAGTTCCCACGTCTGTTCGGAACTTGCTACTTGCTGCCAATTTTGCTTTATAATACCGCAAGCACTTTGAAATTTTTCTATACCAACTACGAGTTTAGCCCCTCTACACAAAGCTTCTGCACCCATAGAACCAGTTCCGGTGCATAAATCTAACCAGCGACAATCAGTAATCTTTCCTTGCCAAATATTAAATATAGCTTCTCTTACTCTCGCACTTGTGGGTCTGGTTTGCTTCCCTGGTAATGTTTTTAACTGACGTTTACCGTATATTCTTAACAAAATGTTTTTGTGTCTTTAGAGATAGATTTTGGCGACAATAGTAAAACTTGCTGCCACTATTCTATAACAGAAACCACAAAGCACTGCTGAAAGCATAAAATTAAAACCATTGGCATCGGCAATTAAATATGGAATGCTTGCAACATATTAAACAGCAACTTTTTCACGTACCTGAGAGACAAAATTAGAAAGAATTTGTAGTCCGACATTAGAAGATTTTTCGGGGTGAAACTGAACTGCGGTGACATTATCGTAAGCAATTGCAGCAGTTACAGTTTGACTACCATGAGTTACGGTTGCTGCATTCACTTTCTTCTCAACTGGATCGACATAGAAAGAATGAACAAAGTATACCCAAGGTTGGGGGGGTAAATGCTCCCATAAAAGACTCCGTGGTTGAGTTATTTCCAACTGATTCCAACCCATATGAGGAATTCTTATTTCAGACTCTGTACGAAAACGTTTCACCTTTCCTTTAATGATTCCTAATCCATTTTCAACTCCTTCCTCGGACGATTCAAATAGAATTTGCATCCCCAGACATATTCCTAAAAAAGGTTTACCTGAAGCCACGACATTTTTTATTGGCTCAATCAAACCTCGCGTTCGTAAATTTTGCATTGCTGGATCGAAGGCACCAACTCCAGGCAATACAATTGCCGAGCTTCTTTCCAAATCTTTGGAAGAACTTGTAACTTTAGGGGTTGCACCAGCTTTTTCTAAAGCCTTACAAACTGAGTGCAAATTTCCCATGTCATAATCGATTACTGCAATTACCGCCATTAACCTACTCCCGATAAATTCATAGATGGAGGGTAAACAATCTATTACTAATAAAATTTGTGCCGCAAAGATTGTTATTAACTTCCGAACAAAATTTGGCTTATACGTTACAAATCAATTTACTCTGAAGACTTACTGCTTAAAATTACTTTACATTGTTATAGTCATAGTTAATTTGATTCTCAAAGCTAATTTTACCTGGAAATTTACAACCTGTTAGTTTAAGGAAAATTAAAGAACAGTGAACTTTTAACTCTATGCTATTCTAAGCGGCTCAATCATGCAAAGTAATAAGCCATTAATTCCAAAAATTAAATGATAAAAACAATAGAGTTGAGGCTTTATTTGAGATTTTTTTTAAAATTGAGTGGATAGAAACCAACTTGTTCATCTTGACTATTACCTATTTTTTAAACCAACATCTAATAGCTACTATAGTACAGATATATTGTTACAACAGTAAATAATATAGGATCGAATATTATGTGTTGTATACAACTGTTGACTTCAGGCAATTAAAAACCAACATCGCTTTTCTGAACTGACATCAAATATTTAAGAGGTGAATTTGTTTTGAATAGTTTTATGATTTATTTTTAGATGAGTGAGTAGTTTCTTAAATCATAAGTTGCGTCGTAGTTATTCACGTTATTATTTTGACAAATAAAAATAGCTTATTTTGCTGTTAATTTGTGATTTATAGATTGATGTATAGGCACTTTCATCAATATCGGTGCGTCTTTAATGGAACGCAAAAACTAAGGATATATGTTCTCATTCTTACTTAATTTTCTCATCGCTCAAGCAACTACTCCCACCCCTACACCTGTAGAAGTAGTACAGCCACAACAAGTACGCCCTTTACCGGGTAAGCTTGATAACATTCCAGTTTTCAATAGCAATAGTCCAGAATTAGTTCTCAAAGAAGGAATTTTGCTCTCAACATTTCCAGGTAAAGGTAAAAAGGTGTCTAAAGCACACCTTAATTTTCCCTTTAAAGGACGGTTTGATATATTTGCCCATCATGTTGCCAAAGCATCTACGCCGGATGATTTAAGGACGCTATACCTGGGGATAATGCTGCACAATCCAACTTCACAACCTGTAACGATAAATGTATTGCAAGCAGCAAGCTATTTAAGTCAACCAGATGCACCATTTATTGATTTACCACCTCAAAAAAACAATTATTTTGGTAGAGTTTTCGCAGGCCCAGGAAGTAGAGTAACCAGTGATGTTTTGAGAAAGCGTCGTCAATCGACAATACCTGCTCAACTAATAATTCCACCGGGAAAAACTCGCACGATCATGAATGCACCAATTCCCGTAAAAGAATTAGAACCACCAATAAATGGACGCTCTACCTTAATGCGATTGTGGAGTAGTGGTAAAGTACATGCTGCATCGTTAGCAATGTTTGCACCTACCAACGCAGATGGAAGCGAACGTCCCCCAACTTTACCCGAATGGCAAAATTTACTTGACAATGGTGATTTAGCAGGGCCAAGAGATAAAGCACCTACACCACCAGAAGACATCAACAAACCAATTATCTACGGTAGAGTCTCCGGAGTAGCAAAAGGTTCGCAATGGAATTCTTTAGTTGTTGATAATCCAAAAAAAACTTATTTAACAATTCCTCAACCGGGTAAAGCTTTCTCCTACGGTATCGCTACTCTGCATCGTGGAACTTTAGGAACCAACCAAATTCAAACCGCTAAAATGCTAGCAAGGTATCCAGATACAGCATACTACGCTCACGGCAACTATGGAATTCAGTATAGTTTGCAGTTACCTCTATTAAATAAATCTTCAACACCGCAGACTGTAAAAGTATCATTGCAAACACCAATTAAAGAAGATAAATTAACTAAAAACGGTTTACGCTTCTTTGATAATCCATCTAAACGAGTCTTCTTTCGCGGTACGGTAAGAGTGCGTTACACGGATGATAAAGGATTACCCCGTACCCGCTACCTGCATTTAGTCCAAAACAGAGGTCAAAAAGGCGAACCTTTAACAACATTAAATATAAAACCAGGTGATAAAAGACTCGTAGAAGTAGATTTACTCTATCCCCCAGACGCAACACCACCGCAAGTTATTACAGTTGAAACCGAAGATAAATAGAATATAAATTTTTATTCTCTTGTAGGGTGCTGTGACGGTTACGGTAATTTATCAACTGTAACAAAATGATCTCAATTTACCGTCACGCACCAATTTCTTATATATTCAAAATTGATTATTTGTGTAGAAATCAATTGACAGTGCGTGACGTTATACGCATCACAATTCCAAAATCTAGTTTATGAACGAGACAAACGATTATAAATTATCCCAATCACCTGAAAATTCAAATAATATATCTGAACTTTTCTATTTACTCAATTTTTTCTCTAAAACTTTTACGGAACAATGGGATGCTGTACCTAAAGAATTTACACCTGTCTGGGTTGAAACCTATTCCGTGCATTGTAATGTTTATAACCCAATTTTCTTTTTAACTTGTATGTTAATGAGAAGTATAGAAGAAATGCTCTGTAAATCTTATGGCTTTAAAGAAGAAACAGTGCTTATTTTAGAATATGAAATTCATTCACTGCTTGATTTTTGGATAACAGAATATAATTACATTATTTTTGAGAAAGAAGGTGGAATTACTGGTTCCGGCGGAATCTGGTTAGTTTTAGCTAGACTTTGCAAAATAGCTTTGAGTTATGAAAATTGGAGTATATACAAAGTCCAAAAATTATCATTTGACTATTTTTTAGAAAAACATAGCCATGCTTATGATGCGGTTTAATTTTGAAGCATATAAAAAATTAAAAAATCCTCCCATATATCAAGGAAGGATTTTTCAAATTAAAAACCTGGCACCGAGCTATTTTCACAGGAGGCAACCCTCCAACTATCGTCG
>JAHCMI010000067.1 GCA_019192545.1 Rivularia sp. MS3
ACTCCATTGGAATTTTAGCAGTTAGTTTAGCATACTAAGTACTGAAGAGCCAATTTTTCTGTTGGAGTGCTTGCTAAATTATTTTGAACTTCCGCGTACATTTGCTGGCGACTTTCCACTAATTGCTGGCGTAAATCTGCTAAATTCGTTGCAGAAAATGGAATATTTTCTCCAAATGTTCCATCTTTGTCAAAATGCATCGCTGCCACACCGTAACAGAAGCAAACTAAAGCCATCCAAACTTCTTGAAAATAGGCTGTATTAGGAGCAATTTCAATGCCAGCTAACTTGTCTTCCAGAATAAATAAAGCTCCTGTTTGTCCCCGAATTAATTCAAAACGACTCTGGTATTGTGTTAAAAATGCTCGTTTGCGACTAAGGATTTGTTCTAAATGACCGCGATTTTGTAAACCAAAACGTTGGTTTAATTTACTAATAGCATTCCACAGCTTACTATAGCTTTTTTGACCTTGTAAATTAAGCGCTTCTTCTCGTAAGAACAAAGGTAGAATAAAAAACCACTGTTCGCGTTCTTCTAAATATCCCCCTTGTCCGGATTGGACGCAACAAGCATCTTCAAACATCAGCTTTTGTCCTTGGGCGATAAAAGCGCTGCGACACAAAGCATGATTTTGGGCTTTGTCTTGGATATATCCCATATGTAGGGGAACGATTGCGATACCTTGAGAATGGTTAGTAATTTCCATATTCCCGTAACCGCGTATTTGAGTTAGTTTTAATCCTGAGAGTGGTGGAGCGAACTTGTTTGCATTTTCTACATTACTTCCAAAAATTGGTACAACTGTCATAATTCCCGATTTCTGGGGAATACCAAATCGGTAAGCAGACAAATCAAAAGCCTGGGGCACTAATTGATGGTAGTTCATAATTTATAGTTAGGCATTGGAAATTGGGCATTGGTAATAGGTAATTGGGGAATAGAAGCTTCACCTGGCGGCTAAAACCGCTGCTAAAGAAACGAAACCCGTCTCCACGGGTTAAGTTTAAAAGTTAATTAGTTCACCTTACGGTGGTGAGACAAGGAAAGAAGTGTCGGTTTCCAGGGCGACTTACGTGGCATGGATCGTCTCGTCTGTCATCCCTGTACTTTCGCAAACTTTCCTTCAAAAAGCGCGTTAGCGCAGTGTCTCCCGGAAGAAGATACCCGGCGGAGGCAGTTTGCTCGTTTAGTCGCGGTTTCAACCACTGGATACTTCTAAAGCCTGTAATTTTGATTTTTCTAAATTACTTTCATATGAAATAAATTGCTTTTTAAATTGTGAAAGTTCTTCCAATAGAAACTCGCGTAAGTTAGCTTCGCTTTTATCGCTAAATATTGACATCATAGAAAGTCGTAAATTCTTGAAATCTTCTTGATGCCAAAATTCTAATTGAGGAAGATTTTTAGCTGGACGACGCAATTCTAAATCGTCTTGTTTAGTAAATTTACTGTGACAAAATACTATTTGTGTGGCGATGCCTATTTGAGGTAATGTTGCTACGACTTTGCTTAAGTCACTAGGGTATATATTTTCGTAACCATCAGAAACTATTACAACTAAATCTGGTTTACCGTTAAGAGCATCTAATAAAGATGTGGCAATATCGGAATGTCCCTTCGGCATTGGTAATACATCAGCCGTACCGCCAACTTGGTAAACTTTGAGTTTAGTGCAGCATCGCTGCAAAACCAACTTTAAAGCAACAGACTGCGCCAAACAGCAATATTGGCGATCGCCATAACTCCGGGTAGAAGCGGAAGCATCAAAAACTAAGGCTAAAGTTCCATCAAACCGTGGTAACCGAGCGACTGCTTGCTTAACGTAATTCTCTACAGCTTCCATAAGCTGTTCGGATTTACCACCACGGTAAAGATGAACTAAAGTTGCTGCAATATCACCGCGATTTGTCGCTGTAACGGTTTTAGGTCTTTCCTGCTGATTAGCTAAAATTTGAATATAATTCTGGTGTAATTCTTGATAATCACCAGTTGCAGTTTGCAATTCTTGATAACGGTAAAGTAATTGCAAAATAGTTTTTATTCTTTCTCTATTGTTAACAAAGCGCAATAAATTTTGATTCAAATATGTTTCTTCTTCATTATAAGTAACATATTTTACACAACCACGAGCGACATTTTTACCCAAAGCATGTTCCAAGCAATCCACAATAGCAGGACGACGACAAACAACCATATCTAAAGATTGGGGATGCTCGAATATGTATTTTAGAATTGCTCTAGTTGTATGTTTGTGATTTGCTCGCACTCGTTTTAAGGCTAGAAATACGGTTAATACTTTATCCGGATGAAGAATAGTTAATAGAAAATTGGTAACGCTTTCTAGAGTTAAACGAAGATTGTAAGAGAATCTGTTTCGAGAAGCTTTTAAAAGTTGGAAAAGAACACGTAAACGCTGTTCTGGTGTAACTGTTTCTATAAGGCTGAAAAGAGCGTACAGTTCGGGATTGAAATTGTATGCTTGTTGATGCAAAGCTTCATCATCCCATTCCGGAGGTTGACCGTTATGTCGTAATACAAAAGGTTGGTTTTGAACGGATAAATGATTTATAAAATTGAAGAGTATAGATTGATTATTCATTTTTTGAACGCAAAGGAACGCAGTGTATAACGCAAGGTTCGCACAGAGGAAGAGAAGGAAGATAAAGATAATGAGAAAGGTAAATAATAATTAATTATTTACCAATGACCAATTACCCATTCCTAAATTAATGCAATTCGCTTCCACCTTTACGAAGCAAATATCTATCACTAATTAACTTCAAGGTAACTCTTCCGAAAAGTGGATGAGTTCTTTCTATTGCAGGTTGAATAACTACACCTTCCATCATGCAATCTGGAGAAAGTGCGCTATCTTTATTATTGAATTTAGAGACAATTTCCTCGCTATAAGCACCGGAGTAAAGTAAGGGTGCTGTTGGTAAACCAAATTCTTCGCAGAAAGCAACAAAATTATTGTAATTAATGAAATCTTTACCACGACGTACAGCAAATAAAGCAATACCAATTTTACCGTTTTTTAAACCATATTTAATGTCTTGTACGCCGTATATCTCTCCAAAAACTTGCGTATCTGGAGGAAGTTTCTGTAAAGCTTCATTCTCGTGATAAGCGCGAATGTACACCAGATTTTTGTTAGTCTCATTATCTTTCCAAAAATAATTGTGACTACCAATTTTTACCGTAGAATCAGCATTTACTAAAACAGTAAAGTTAGTTCCGTGTATTTTTTCGGTAATGACTATTTCTTCTCCATCAATAAACATATCTGGATAGCGCTTTAGATGCTGAGGGGCAGGAAATTTATAATGCCCAATATGATTTTCCATATCCCCGTTCATTGTTTTAGGAATTGGATATTCATATTTAGTAATTCCGAAATGCTTAGTATAATCGTCTCCGATATTTCCGGTAAAATCTTCACCTACAGGAATCAGTAAACCTTCCGAAAAAATACCTCGGAGTTTCGCAGCACGCAACTTTTTAGAATAATAAGAACCTATCCCGAATTCTTCCACATACTTATCGGGAATAACGCTATCTATAGGAAAATAAAAGGCTAAATCGCCAACTTTAAAATTACCCTTTGCTGAGATAACTTGATATCCCATTCCGCTCATAAATACAATATCTAATCTATCAGCATTGGGATGAGATTCAATGCAATTAATTTCAACAACTTCGACTTTGAATATGCTCATTTTATCACCTCTCTTGGAAAGTTTTGAGGTTATAAATAACTTTATTTATAGGTAGTTTGTAAGTTTTGAATCTATGTTGGGAGGAAAATTCATTTATCGCGTATTACAAGTGTAATCAGCAAATAAAAGCGTGTCAATTATCTGATATTAAATTCCGAAAAATTATCGGCTCCCTCTCCGCTAACTTGGAGAGGGTTGGGGGTGAGGTTAATCAATTTTCTCTCCTAAAACAAACCTCACAAACCGACGAACGCGAATACTTTCACCAACAACAGAAATGGTTTGTTTAACTTGCTCCTCCACAGACAACTTTGAATTGCGAATAAAAGGCTGATTCATCAAAGTCATTTCCTTCAAGCGCTTATCAACCCGTCCCTTAATAATCTTTTCTTTGATATTATCGGGTTTATTCGCTAAATCATCACGCTGCATTTCGATAGCTTTTTCCTTATCAACAACTTCTTGCGGAATATCTTCCACATTCACATATTTAATATTAGAATAAGCTGCTATTTGCATAGCAATATCTTTTACCAAAACTTGAAAAGCTTCAGTCTTAGCAACAAAATCAGTTTCGCAATTTACTTCTAATAAAACAGCTATTTTACCACCTGTATGAACGTAGCTAGAAATAGTTCCTTCTGCTGTAATTCTTTGATTTTCAACAGAGACACCGAATGATTTTTTTCGTAACCATATAATAGCTGCTTTAACATCACCATTAGTTTCTTGCAGCGCTTTTTTACAGTCCATCATTCCTACACCGGTTTTCTGGCGTAGTTGTTGAACAAGCTTTGCGTTTATATTAACCATTATTCAATTTTTGATTAGTTACAAGTATTTCGTTTTATCGGAAGATTTAGGATTAAAAAACCGCAGAGGACGCAGAGGAAAGAAATAAGGAAAATACAATAAATTATTTTAAAGGGTTCGTAGTGAGGATTTTAATCCTCAATATAAGATTTAAAAATCTTACTACGAACTTTAATTCCTAACTCCTAACTAAACCTTAACCACCTTTGACCTTTAACCTTTAACCTATTTACTTATCATCTCTAACAGGTAAAGCAGTCTCCATAATTTCCATCAACAATTCCAATCTTGACGGACGAGATAACAATGGAACCAGGTTGGGTAAAGAGTAATAATCACCATTGAAAGTAAAAGTATCTACCTGCACCTGCTTCTGCTTCAACCGAGCTTCTACCCAATTACTCGCATAACCAACTCTGACGATAAGCACTTCGGGTGTAACACCTAAATCTTTGCTGTACTTGCTGTAAGCTTCCGCAAAATAAGGCGCTGAGTTTTCACCCTCATCAGTCACCATAATGAACTGTTCCACTACTTGCTTTCTCAAGCGCATTGCTTCCACAGCACAACCGCAACTTGTACCACCACCAGCTTTAATCATCTTGAAAGCACGTTCCCAATCAGTTAACTCGCTTCCTTCTGCTTTCACCGGATAGGGCATATTGTCAAAAGCGTAGACAAATAAATCAGCTTCAGTAATACCCGAAATCATCGCAGCTAAACGCTTACCGATTTCAATTGCTTTATCCATCGAACCAGATTTATCAACCAACAAAGCTGTTGATTTACGAATTTTTCCGCGTTTCTTAACTTGCTCGTTGGTGACTTTTTCTAACTTTTGAGCAGTTTTAGCATCCAACTTCGCTACATCGTTAGCAACAGTCGCTTTGAATGCAGATACTCGGTTACTTGCTGCACCTTCTTCTAACTTCCGATCGATCAAAGCTTTAACTTCTGAGTGTTCCATCGCACCCCGAGCTTGCAATGATTTAAGGTTGTTAATAACCTCTTGCGGTGACATAGAGTTGATTAAAGCCACTAATACAGTCGGTGTTAATTGCTTCACCGCACCGATAGCAATGGTATAAGGAATATTATGCTCAACAATCAAAGCTGCTTGTTCTGTTGAAGTTTCAGCCTTAGCAATTTGCTTCAACATATAAGCAAGACTGTCATCAGGTGGTGTCTTTTTGAACAACACCGCATCTGCACGCTGACCGGGTTTAATGTGTAATGTAGCGTAAAGGTGCTTCATCGCTTTACGTCCCCGTAAAGCTGCACGATCAAAAAATTGTGGGTTTATTTCCCGTGCCTTCAGATAACGAGTCACAGCAGTACGTGTCGAACGCGGAACCTTACCACGTTGCTGCTTCATAAAGTCAACAATTCGAGCAACTTGATAAGGAGGAAATTGCTGTAACATTACAAAACCAGCATCCCGATGTTCTTCAATATTGCTAGTTAACAAATGTCCTACAAAAACTTCCTTATGGTCGCGAACATCACCATTTTTTTGATACCAAACAGCTAAATGCCCGTAAAAAAGAGGGTCAAGTTCAATAATTATTTTGTGAAATTCTGCTACTTTCTCTAACTCGCGGTGAGGAGTTGTTAGTAAAGTATTGATTAACTCTAAACGTAAATCTTTTTCTGCTGTATTCATTTTTAATCTCCCCTTTAAATTTTTTTAATTTGTACAACGGATGTATATCTTTGATTCAAAATAAAAATAAAAAATCAATATATCCGTTGCTAAACTCTTAGGAGATAGAAGTCGCACGCCTGTCAATGATTATTATAATCACCGCGCAAGTCTGAAGAACTTTATTACTTAAATAAAACCTTCCGAAGAGAGATTTTGTATGTAAGTTCCTGCTAGTTTGGGCGCGGCAACAACTATCTTTATAATAAAATGTTCGTAGTAAGGAATTTAATCCTTATTCGTTTATTAGATGTCCCCGCACAAGTCAAGAAAGCTGTTGTTGATATACCTAGGAATCGAACCTAGAAATCAAGGAACCTAAATCCTTTGCCTTACCGTTTGGCTAGTATGTAAGCTTTATTAGTTGGGGTGCGGAAACAATTACTATTAATTCTGTATCTAAAAGTTATATATTAGTAGGGTGCCGCTTAACTAGTATGTAAGCTTTTTCTATTAGGGCGCAGCAACATTTTTTTTTAAGTTAAATAATAGAAATTATGATTTATAAATGCCACCGCACAAGTCAATAAAGCTGTTGGTTATATACCCAGGAATCGAACCCGGAAATGAAGGAACTTGAGTCCTTTGCCTTTTCCATTTGGCTAGTATGTAAGCTTTATTAGTTGGGGTACGGTAACAATTATTGCTGAGTAAAGACTAAATTAAAGCCTTCAAATCTGGTTTTACCCAACCACTACGATCTGACCAAGACATCAGTAAATCCCTGTAATATTGAAAACGTATTTTCAATCTGTTTAACTAACTGACTCGTTTCGATTAAACTTAACGCTTTTAATTGTTCTACAATTTTAAAAATTTGAACGGACATGATACACTTCCATCTTTAGCCAATTAAGGCTAATTAAGCTAATTAATTTAAATTTTTTAATCATCTCGCGCAAGTCTAAAAAGCTGTTGTTCATACACAGGATTTGAACCTGTTACCAGTCGGTTAATAGCCGAATGCTCTACCAATGAGCTAGTATGTAAGCTTTTTATATCAGGGCGCGAAATGAGTTATTAGTTATTATTTGTTATTTATTAATTCCTAACTCCTAACTCCTAATTTATTTTTACCCTCATATAAGTTGAAAAAGCGTTTTTTACCTATTACGGCCGCTCTTACCTGGTTTCATCCAAGCAGCGGGCACGCATCCGGAGTCTAACGCGAGACTGTGAACGCTGTCGCTGATTCGGTCACCCGAACTTCACTACCTTAGGACCGTTATTCAAAGTATGTAAGCTTTATCCGTCGGGATACGAGGTGAATTATCAAAAATTCAGTCTATGCAGGTAGACTTTGTTTGTGTAGCAGAGCCATCGCGTTGCCGAGGTTGCCTAATTTATAGTAAATGAAGTGCGGTTTCAACCGCTTGATACTTTCAAAATATTATCTCTTAAAATTAAATATCCCGCGCAAGTTAGTAAAGCTATTAATTACTTTGTTTGCTTATACCAATTCAGCAACATCCCCATTAGCGGAGATGGTAGGATTTGAACCTACAACACATTAATATGTGAACAAGTATGTAAGCTTTACAAATTAGGGCGCGAGAATCAAGTTATATTTCTCTTAAAATATCAAATAACCCATTAGTAATTTTTTAAAAAAATTAACCCACTTTTAATATTTAAAATAATATATAGCCTTTCTCGAATAACTGAGGTACATCTAAATTTTTCCCTATTCCCTATTCCCTGTTTCCTGTTCCCTAAAACCAGAAATTGTGTATCTCACCAAATTGAGAACCGCTATATTATACAATTTTCAAGGTTCAGAATTACATCTATGCTTTCGTCACAAAGAATATAATGATTAGTTCTTTTTTTAGCTCTATCAACATTTATTTTGCGCTTCAACAACTAAATACTACATTCATACTACAAAAAAGTCAAGTGGTTTTATGAAAAAGTTTTTTGATATATTTCACAATCCGAAATTCAAAATCTACAATCTAAAATAAAAAGACAAACCAGACTAAATATAAGTAAACTTTTACTCGTCTAGGTTGCCTAATTATTTCCATATTAAAGCGCTCATTCTATTGCAAAGGAAGCGCTTTTACAAGCATCCAACCAGAGTTTGTGGAGGAAACATTCTGTGTTATGACTCATAGTCGTAACAAAACCACCGTTAATACTTTTTGCGTTTACTGATAGCCAATAACCTCGCAAAGAAACTTCTAGAAATTCTGTATCGCAAGCGCACAACTCTATAACTTCACGGTTGTAATCTTGCTTAACTTCATTGCGTAATTTTCCTAGCCCTGGTAAATCAATAGGAAGCAAAAAAGAAGCGGTATTGGGTTCAACACACAAACCTTGACCCATTCGCAAACTTAATACGACTCGGGCTTGTATCCATTCTTCAACGGACTCAGTTAAAAGTTCTAGGTAAAAACTGTTTTCTGTATAAGTTAATTTCAGCATTCTTCATGCTCTCCTGCTATTCCAGGTTTGCTTGCACAACACCTTTCCAAAACTGTTCTGCGAAGGAAACAGTAGGATGGACGGGTGCTTTCGGTTTTGTACGAAGTGGCATCCCAGCTTCTGAAGGGGTGCGGTTACTTTTGCGAGAGTTACACTCAGAACAAGCAGCTACAACGTTTTCCCAGGTATGACGACCACCGCGAGATCTAGGAATTACATGATCTAAGGTTAAATTTTTGTTATTACCGCAGTATTGACAGCTATTGTGGTCTCGACGCAGTATTCCACGACGATTTACTGGTGGTAATTTCCACATCCGCTCGCGAGAAGAAAATTTTAGGCGGATATGCTTCGGTACGTAAACTATCAAGCTGGGGGAACTGATATGCCACCCCTTTTCTGTGGTGATATCCAATGGTTCTGCTTTCTGGGTTACCAAAAGCACCACCGCTCGCTTGATGTTCACTCGACAAAGCGGTAAGTAGTTTTGTGAAAACACCACCACAGATTTTTCTAGTACTTGCGTTATGCTCATCGCAGCTTGGCTCCTCATGAAAAACCCCCACTTCTTTTTTCAAGAAAGCGGGGGTTAAATGTTGACTTTGAAGTCTATTATTTAATGTTTGGTATGGCATCCTTGTTGCCAGTACCTCCCGCTTGTTTTATCTGGTTTCAGTTGATTAAGTAAGTAAATTATTCTGATATATTCATAATCTCGACTACTTTGTACCGATTGCCCGTGATTCCAATTACATTCGCTCATAAATAAATACTCCACTTCCGAGTTGGTCAATTCCCAACTGGCAGAACAGTTAGAAATCGTTAAGGAAGTGGAGTTTAGCTGAGTAAAAATCACAGAAAATTTCACCTAAGTTGAAAGTCTTACTTTGATAACGGTCAAATGTCTTTGATTGCAGGCTCCTGAATAAACTTTTGGAGTCGAAACTAAACTAAGAACTTTTGACTTGTTGAACATTTCTATAAACATACTACACTTGTATTACTATCCTGTCTATATTTTTAGGAGAAAATCATGCATACAATTGCTCGCACGCCTACCACCGAAATGGAAGTTACAAGCATTCGTTTAGAACGGGAGCTAAAAGATAAGTTGAAAGAACTTTCAGGAAATCAAGGATATCAAGCATTAATTCGAGATATTTTATGGAATTATGTCCAGCAAAAATCAGGGGAGTGGAAGCCGCGATTCTCGCGTGCTGATATTCGAGCAACTATAGCCGCTACATCCGAGCAGCAAGAACGGTGCGTACTGACAGGTGAATTAATTCAAGCCCAACAACCAATGCTATTAGGACTTACAAAAACCGGCGATATGGTTCCTCTAAGTATAGAAAGTCAGAAAGGCTAGTTTATTCTCTTACAATTGTGCCCAATGATTCCATCCGAAGTAATCATTGGGCTATCTTATTTATTTATGTTTTTGATTTTAAATATTTAATGGAAAAAAGAATATTAATAAAATCTTATAATCGTATGTATTTTATAAGCCATTTTAACATATTTTGATGCTTCATAAGGGGTATGGCAATACTTGACATATGCAAACCTTGAGCCTAATAAGTAAGTGACCCTTAACAATAGGAGTTGAAAATAAATGTCCGAATTGCATTCAACTAGAAATAAGCGACACCATCACCCATTTGGCTTTTTTACTTGCCGCTAATCGAAATTTATTTCTCTACCAGCAATCAAAGTAAAATCCTGAAAATCGCTTTAAACGGCAATAAATAGTACGATTATAGGTCTTGTCTTCAGTGGGAATGCGGATGGTGTTCGTAGAGTATTAGATTCTACTCTAGAGAAAATACGGTTTGTCTGAACTTGTAGATAAGGATATTCTGGGTCTGAGAAAAAAAATGCTAGCTGGCATCTGCCAATACTTACTCAAAGTATGAGAAGCATTTGAGTATACTAATAATATTTATTTACTTGCGGAAAGATTTTTTATATACCAGTGACGAAAGTCATTTTAGATAGAAAGGGGCTATAACAGGTGAAAGAATTTATTTACAGAACCGAAATTGGTTCATTCGGGTGCAGTTACAAAAAGTCAAGGTAAGTAAAATACCAGGAGGTTGGGTAAAACGACAATGGGGTCATTATCCAAGAATGTGCCACAAATGAAAAAGCGTATAATAACATCGCCGCCGCAGTGCCCAGATGAACAACAAGAAGTAGAAAAGTACCATTTTGAGCTGATGCAGCATCAGGAAACACCTGCCCATCGGTTGGTATACGAAATCAATCAAATTATCTCTAGTAGTACCCCTACCGATAGGATGCTGCAAGAAATCGCTCGACTGGTAGGAACTGCCTTCGAGGTAGATTACTGTTGCTTAGTAACCGATCGCAATGGAGAAGAAGCTACCACTGGCAGTTGGGGCGCTCAAAAAGATTATCTTGGTTTACCAAATCCAACAGAAGCGTTTTCAATAGAACAATTGGAATTACCAGTAGTAGAATGTGCAGCCGAACCGTTTACTATCGATGATATTTCTACAATTCAGGAAAGCTTAGTAATTGGATGCCAAAATTTTCTTTTACCAGTAAAAGCTGTATTAGCAATTCCAACTCGTTTCAGTGGTGAGAATAACGGCGTAATTAGTCTGATAAAATGCGAGCCTTATGATTGGAGTGATTCAGAAAAACAACTTCTAAGGGCTGTGGAATCTTGCTGTGCTATTGCTTTTGCTCAAGTAGTACAGTCACGCACAATTGCTTTACAAAAACAGCAGGTGCGAAAAAGCGAACAGCACCAAAGTTTGATTCAGCAATTAACTATACTCAACCGCAGCAACTTAGAATTTAATCAAATGCTTCAGCTGGTGGTTTCTTCTACAGCAGAAGCTTTAGCAGCAGATCGTGGTTTATTAATATTATTAAAATACTCAGACCCCTTATTTAGAATTCGTGCTAAAACCCAAATTCCCAAAGCTAAAGCTACCGTTGTCAGTGAATGGTGTACGGAAGCAGATTTTTCGCTTTGTGAAGAATTAAAATCTCTTGAGGAATCTTATTGGCTTGCAGATTGCGGTATATCTCAGCGTGCTTATAAGGCTTCTAAGCCCGTAACTATAAATGACAATTCAGATAGGCGTAAAGATACTTCTACAATAGCTCCAGTATTTGTTTTAGATAAATTACCAGCAGCACTACTAATGCCTTTAGAAAGCCAAGGTAAAGTATTGGGTTTCTTGGTATTACAGCAAAAACAACGTCGCAACTGGCAGCAAGCTGAATTAAATATTGTAGAAATGGTTTGCGCTCAAATCAGTAATGCGATTATTCAGACACAAACGCTTAAGCAAGTACAAACCCTTGTAGACGAGCGCACGGCTCAGCTACAACGCAGTTTGGAAGTTCAAGCCAAGCTATATGAAAGAACCCGACAATATGTCGAGCAGCTGCGCGAACTAAACGAACTTAAAGATGAGTTCTTGAGCAACATGAGCGACCGTTTGCGCTATCCTCTAACAAATATGCGTATGGCGCTGCGTAATTTACGTCAACCTCAGATTGATGAGGTAAGGCAAGCAAGATATTTAGATATTCTCGAACAGGAATGTACTAAAGAAATTAATTTGATTAATGACTTGCTTACTCTCCAGAAACTAGAAACTCATCAAGAACGTCCGCAGTTTGAAACAATCGATTTAAATACGAAAATTCAAGAAACAGTAGCTAATTTTGATAAAAAACTAGCAGAAAAAGGATTGAGTATTTCGTTAGAGTTACCGTCAGAACCGCTAAAATTGCAAACAGAAGTTGAAAGTTTTGACCGCATTCTCCAAGAATTGCTTACCAATACTTATAAGTATTCCGAACACGATACTTCTGTAGAACTAATGGTTTCTCAAATTCGCGAAAAAGCAGCGAAACAATTACAAATTCAGATTATCAATGTTGGACGTGGTATATCTGAAGAAGAAGCTACCTTTATATTCGACAAGTTCCGTCGAGGTAAAGGTAGATGGACTCCAGGTACCGGCTTGGGATTAGCTCTGGTTAAATCCTTGATACAACATTTAAATGGAGAAATAAGTGTAGAAAGTACTCCTTGCAAAGATTCTGAGTTGAGTAAGATTTGTTTTACTTTAACTTTCCCACAATTTTCTGATGATAGCGAAACCTCTAATGCTTCATGATTAAAGAACAAGACTTGCCGCAAGATAAGCTAAATTCTCCAGAAATCGACAGCCAAAATCCGAATTTACAAGCTGTTACTGTTGAAGTTGAGAAAATAAAAGAACGTCAGCGCCGAATTACAGCTAAAATTCAAATTCCTCATCCGGTAGAAAAAGTTTGGCAAGTACTAACCGACTATCAAGCTTTAGCCGAGTTTGTTCCCAGCCTTGCCTCTTCCCGGAAACTAGAACATCCTAGTGGTGGTATTCGTCTAGAACAAGTTGGTTCGCAGAGGCTGCTAAAACTTAATTTTTCTGCACGGGTAGTTTTAGATTTAGAAGAATCGTTCCCGAATGTAATCAGTTTCCAAATGGTAGAGGGAGATTTCAAAGATTTCTCTGGCAGCTGGCATTTAAGCAACTGTGTATTAGATGACAAGACAGGCACCATACTTTGCTACACGGTTAAAGTATGGCCAAAATTAACCATGCCTATAAGGATTATCGAACCTCGTCTTGCTCAAGATATGCAGTCAAATCTTTTAGCTGTTCGTCAACGTGTGGAAACATTATCCAAATCTTGAAAAAAGGGTCCACTTTTCAAAAGTGACCCTTTTTCTAATCAAATTAACATTAGAGCTTACATTTAAAATACCCCCAAGGGAATTCGAATCCCTGTCGCCTCCGTGAAAGGGAGGTGTCCTAGGCCTCTAGACGATGGGGGCTTGCGTTCTTGACTTCTATTAATTTAACGAGTTTTTGAAAAAATGTCAATAGCCTCAGAAAAAAATAATGGTTAATAATTCTCCTATCTTGGGAACAGCAGGTTAAAGTGGTGGAAAGTAACATAGAGTAACTAATCTGGTTTTGTGTTTTACTATATCCTCTGCTTAATTCTCGGACGCAATGTAAAAGCATTAAGTGGCTGTTGTACAAAGATTGAAAAAATGCTGTATCATAACCAATCTAGGAAAATATTATTAATTCAACGAAAAATGAGGGCTGATAATTTCGGGAACAATTAAGCAAGCTTTAAAACAAATGTACTTTTGGTTTATCCGACATCTGAAAATAATTAAGCCTTATCTTAGATTTAAGGTTCCATGTCGGAGCAGAAACCTTGGGTACGAACCTTAAAGCGATAAAGTTTCAGATCAATTATTCTTAACAAAAGATTTTGAAATACACGGCTCAAAATCTCCAATATGGAAGCATCTTTTGACATCACCCTGCAAATGGTGATTGCTGTCGTTGCAGGCATCAGTGCCCAAGTGCTGGCTGCCTACATTAAAGTGCCCAGCATTGTATTTTTACTGCTGTTTGGTATCTTTTTTGGTTCGGATGGCATTGGGTTATTACATCCCCATTTGTTAGGCATTGGATTAGAAGTAATTGTTGCTCTTGCAACAGCAATAATATTATTTGAAGGCGGACTAGACTTAGAATTGCGAGAATTGGGAAGGGTTTCTACCAGTCTGCAATTACTTGTAACTCTGGGAACCCTAATTACATTAATGGGCGGAAGCATGGCTGCTCATTGGCTGGGAGAATTTCCTTGGCCAATTGCTTTTCTTTACGCTTCGATTGTGGTGGTTACCGGGCCAACAGTCATTACTCCCCTGCTCAAACAAATTAAAGTAGACCGACAGGTCGCAACGCTTTTAGAAGGGGAAGGGATTCTCATCGATCCCGTAGGAGCAATTCTTGCAGTTGTTGTTCTCGATACTATTTTGAATGGCGATGCAGACCCAATAAACGCGATCGCAGGTTTGTTGGTACGTTTGGGTATTGGTGCGGCAATCGGTGGGGCTGGTGGTTGGCTTTTATCGCTGTTTTTCAAGCGAGCCAATATTTTGTCATTTGAATTGAAGAATTTGGTAGTACTTGCCTCTGTGTGGGGATTGTTTACGTTAGCCCAGATGATTCGTAGCGAATCAGGACTAATGACAACAGTAATGGCGGGGGCCGTATTTGCAAATTCCTCGGTACCGGAAGAACGTTTGTTACGCCACTTTAAAGGTCAGCTAACAATTCTTTGTATCTCGGTACTATTTATTTTGTTAGCGGCTGATTTATCTATTGCCAGCGTATTTGCTTTGGGTTGGGGTAGTTTATTTACAGTATTAGCCCTAATGTTCGTAGTGCGACCGATTAATATTCTTTTGTGTACCTGGAATAGCGACCTTAACTGGAGACAAAAGATATTTTTGAGTTGGGTTGCGCCGAGGGGCATTGTTTCAGCATCGGTTGCTTCATTATTTGGTATTTTACTGACGCAGCGTGGTATCAATGGTGGTGACGCTATTAAAGCTTTGGTCTTTCTGACAATATTGATGACAGTATTTTGTCAAGGACTTACAGCAGGGTGGGTTGCCAGATTATTAGGCATTACCTTAAAACAAGCCACTGGAGCCGTAATAGTTGGTTGCAATCCTCTGAGTATATTGATTGCCCGCTTCTTTCAGGAGCGTGGAGAAACTGTAGTGATGATTGATACAGACCCGGAGGCAAGTCAGAAAGCACAAGCTGAGAATCTACGAGTTTTAACTAGTAGTGCTTTAGATGCCAATGTTTTAGAAGAAGCAGGACTTGATTCTGTAGGTACTTTTTTGGCAATGACCAAAAATGGTGAGGTAAATTTTGTTTTGGCTCAACGTGCGGCAGAAGAATTCGATCCACCCCGTGTTTTAGCTGTATTTCCTCGCGATCCTCAAGCTAGTACTAAAAATCAAAGTAAAGTTCTTCAGGCTTTTCTTCCCGATTTCAAAATCAAAACCTGGAACCAACATCTTGATGAGGAACAGGTAAAACTAGGAACTATGACTTTAAAAAATCCTGGTTTTTCTTTACAAAAAATTCAGTTGCAAGCATTAATCCGGACTGGAGACTTGTTGCCGTTGTTTGTAGAAAGAGACGATAAAATCAACTTGATGGCTGCCGGTGAAACTTGGCAAGTTGGCGATCGCCTAATTTATTTATTGCACGATCCCAGACCGGATTTACTTAAACGCTTGTCTGGTGGTAATCAATCGACTCGTCTTTCTTTAGAAAATTTACCAGAAGTTGAAGAAATTCCCATAGGGAAATTATCTCAACTTTCTGCAACTGATGCACCCACGCCTTGAACCAACTCTTGAGGGCTGCTGACCTGTTTTTCAACCCATAGCGCGCTCAATAGATGGACTACAGACAAAACAATGGCAGCAATGGAGAGAATATAGCTATGGATGGTATAAAGGCGCTGAACCGTTAAGGTGCTGATACCACTACCACCAGTGAGAATTTCTCTTAATTGCTGACCGATAAATGGAATAGCTTCAATGGTTCCTAATTCTATGCTGAAGCGCCAAAATCCAAGTTGATCCCAACCTAAAATCATTGAAGTCCAGCTTAATCCAATTACAGTTAAGGTTAAGAATATTCCACTAACCCAAGCTGTATACCAGCTTTTAGTAAATTTTCTGCCCAAAAACATTACAACAATTTCAATTAAGGCTGCAACGATAATTCCATTACCAGCAATATAGTGGGCTTTACGGAACAACCAACCGTATTCAATTTGTTTGGTTATCATACTTAATGATTGATATGCCCTACCAGAAGCTGGTTCGTAGTAGATGGAAAGCATGATTCCCGTACTAGCAGCAATTAAACAAAGAGTTAAAATTACTACTGATAAAATTGTTGCCGTCCGTCGCATAACTGTATCGAATCGACTTTCTTGGATAAGCATAAAAGATTCCTCTGTGAAAAAATCCTTATTTTTATTCCGATTTTAACGAAGAAATATTAAACTATGATGAAAAAGAACACATTTATGCTAAGTGTTGCGACCAGATAGCTAAAGATTGTGGCGAACCATACCAAGCTTTAGAACTTCGAGGGGAATGCATTACATCTTCAATCACCAAATTTCTCGCTCCTTCTAGATGAGCGGCTTCAATAGGCGTAATGCCATCTCCCCAAGTATTACCGTTACCGCAAGTCAATTTATAGCTACTATATGCCAACCAGTTGCCAAATTTTCTTTTACCAAAAATGGTTTTTCCCGCAACACAGATGTAATCTACCTGTTCATGAAATGCACCAGGGTAATTATCATTAACAAAATCCAAATTTCTACGAGTCCAACGTTCCAAACTGAAATGAGGTGTACCTAAAGTTACAAGAGTGGCAACTTTTGGATAAGCTTTCCACGTCAATAGTTTAAGATTACTTTTGCCATAAGGCACTTCTCCTAAATAAATGCGTGATATCCAACCTCCTGCAGAGTGACCAATTAAATTAATTTTAGAAGCTCCTTTTTGCAGCAGTATATGTTCTACCGTGCAGCTCAATTGTTTGAGAATTGGAGTCACAGCCCTTCCTCCTAAAGTGTTTATCCAATCGCGCCTTTGTAGAGGTACCGTGACTGTAGGGAAACCTAAATTTTGTAATGATTTTTCTAAGCTGTAGTAAGCTTCAGCGCTTTCTAGAAAACCGGGTAGAATAACTGTAGGTAAAGACATTAGGGTAGTTTAAGACGGCAAAATTTAAAGCTTGAGACTTGCTAAAAAAAATCCACATGTATAACTTATACGTATGTTTGAGACTGAGATTAGTATTATGTAAACATTGCTAATGGGTGAAGATAAACTATAATTGATGATTGTCTTAGCCTTTAAAGTTGAGTTTTTCTGAAACAAAGCATAAATTAAAATGTTTTGTTAGTAGGAGTAGCAAAGGCATTGAGCCTTGGTCAAAATCCGTAAATTTATTAAAGGCTGCATTGTTCTCCTCTACAGACTTTATGAGGAGTTTAATCAAACATAAGTTGATGAGTAAAACCAATTACAAAAAAGAAAAATTTCCGGAAATCAGCAAGTATTTTGTAAAAAAATATATATAAACCCGATACTAAGGTGAGTATATTTGCCGTTATACATTTGTTCCTGCCCAAATATTAAATAGATGTTTAAAAGCGATAATTGTTCTGCGTCCTTCCTACAACAAGTAGAATTTATAAATTAAAGACTGCTCTGTTGTGGAATATAAAATAATTTACCGCGTACTAAGGGCACAAAACTGCCTGGGCAACTGGTAATTAAGAATATAATTAGTTTTGCCACAAAAAGTTATTATTTGTAGAGGGACGCATCTGAAAGGGCTAAATTTATCAAACAATTATTACCTGAAATTATTGCCTGATATATTAAATTGCTAGTCAACCGCAACCAAGCTAAGTGAGCGATAACAGCCATGTCTTACGTCTCAGTACTCAAAAATATACCGGAATTCTTAAGCCAACCAGCTGGAATAGCAGCCATAGCATCCGTCGGCATACATGGTGCTATTGCTTTTATCCTGCCTTTGATGCCTGTTGACTCTAAACCAAAGGAAAAAGCATCTCCGGCAAGCGTCGGAATCATGGAATTATCTGAGGCAGAACAAAATAGATTACCTCAAACAAAGAGGCCTCAAATATCGGCTTTGCCTAGAATACCCTCACAGCCTGGAATTTCCTTACCTAACTTTGCGACTCAACCAACTCCGCTAGCGAAAATACCAGGAAATCCGGATTCTACAAAGGTGATATTACCTCCTTTACCTAAATCATCTGGAAATCCTAGTATTTCGGCTTTGCCGCAACCAAAGTCTTTACCAATACTTCCTCAGCCAAACTTTAAGGTTGACTCTTCATTTAACGCTAAAACAAAATCTAGCGGTTCTTCGTATCGTCGTTACAATAGAAACTTTGAGTTAGGAAATCCTACGCCATTGGTATCAAGAAGAAATCGATCTTCAAGAAAATCAGCGGCTCCCGCTCCCAGAAATATACCTCCGATACAGTCGGCACCATTACCTGCCGAACTTACTAGAATACCGGCACCGCCTCCTCTTCCTCCGATGGGAAATCCAGGTATTAGTAATGGTAATAGCGTGGCTATTAATTCACGAATTAACTCAAATACGAATAATAATGTTTCTGTAAATCAGCCAGTAAGAGTACCTCCTGAAGATTTTATCGCTCCTACTAACAGAAACATTCCTAAGCCTGGGGACAAATTAACCTTTGCAGGACAGAATCTGCCGCAATTTGGACAGCAACAATCTGGTAACAGAAGAATTGTGCTACCAAACCAACCTTCAGGAAATACAACTGGAATAACAGCGCCCCAAAACAGCAAAACACCGCCAAAGAATACAACAACTTTAGCTCTTGCTAGACAGTTTGATGAAGTTAAGCAGCGCTATCCCAACTTTGAAACAAAAGAACCAATTTCTGATGTAATCAAAACAAAACCGGGGAAAGAAGGAAAAGTTGAAGGTACTTTAGTAATTGATTCGGATGGAAAAGTAGATTATTTAAAATATGTTGATAGATCGGTGGCTTCTAAGTTCAATGAAGAAACTAGAAACTATATCAGAAACTATTTGAAGAAAAACCCCATTCGTAAAAACGGTAAAGCAAAAGTGTATGCGTTTACCCTTGACTTTAAATCTGATGCGACGGCTAATAGCAGCGTAGAATTTACCAAGCCAGAAGATAAACTAGTCGAACGCTTGCGCGATGCTAAAGATAAGCCAGTACAAATACAAGGGAAACCATCTCAGAAGAAACCAGAAAACGTATCTAGAAGCTCGACTCCAGTAAAAATTGATGTCAAACCTTCTCCAGGTGCAGTAGTTGTTCCGACTCAAACTTCTACACCGGTTAAGCTAAAGCAACCAGTTGAGATTAGAACTAAGAAACCAGCATCTACATCGGTAAGTAAAGATAAGCTACCGGTAGAAGTAAGGCTTAGAAATAGTCAGGAAGTGCCCAAGGTGCCATCAAAGCCCAAGCCTCAAGCACGAGTCAGCACAACAACAAATAAGCCTACACCGCAAGCTACTTCTAAACCATCACTTGCTAATAGGTTGAGAAATATTAAGAAAGATTCGGATGAGAATTCTAAGAAAGACTCAGATTCTAAGAAGCTAATCCAGAGATTGCGTAAAATTCAAGAGCGTAGAGAAAATTCCAATTAAGGATTTGATTCTATTGCTTAGGTAACTAAAATACAAACAAAAATAGAGACGTAGCGTTGCTGCGTCTCTATTATCGTTATTGATGGTTTTGATAATCAATTAAAATAGGCGACTACTTATCAATTGTTTACGCCGAGGAAGGCATAAATAACAAATAAGTTGCCGCCTAGATTAACTCTTCAACCGAGAACTAAACTCAAATTTTCTATTCAACAACAACTTTGCCAACCATACCAGCACCACGGTGAGGTTCGCAGTAGAAGGTATATTCACCAGCAGGAGCATCCGCTGGAATAGTGCTTGTAAATTCTTGTCCGGGACTCATTACTAACTGCTTATGAGAAAGTCCTTTAGCTAAGTCCGCGCTCTTTGCGGGGTTTTGAGCGGCATCAAACACAACGTTATGGGGAGGAACTTTGTTGTTCACCCATTTAATGGTGTCGCCCGGTTTAACCGATAACTTAGATGGTTCAAACGCCAGCATACCTTTGTCGCTACCTAACTTTACGGTATATGTTTCAGCCGCAGCACTAGGGGTAAAAGCAACGAAGCTACTAACAACTAATAGCATAGTCAACGCGGCTAAACCTAAACGACGTAAAGTGGATGCAATCAATTTCATTGCTTTCTCCTAACAACAGTTTTTATTATATGCATCTCTATTTTAAATAAAATTGCGCTCAAATACGACAATCTGTCGTAGATAAAAATTTTTGTAAATAAAAGGCGTTATTTACGTCAAATGTGTTTATCAGAATTACTAAATTTATTCTCCAAGTCCGAAAGAATCAGTGCCCCAACCGGGAGCCTTTTTAGCAGCCGTAAGAACGAATGCGGCTAAATTTTCGATTTGCCCGCTCGATAATATATTTGGGGTTATTTCACGACACCAAAAAGTTTCTTCGCTACCGTCATAAGTCATGGGGTGTCGCATATAGGAAACCAAAGCGTTGATGTTATTGCGGGGAGGATTAGCGCCTTCGAGAGTATCTAAAGCCAAAGATTCTTTTGGGTTGGGCAATGTGGAGCCGCCTACATGACAGTTAATGCAGCTATCTTCAAAATATCTTTTACCGTCGGATAGCTCTTGTGGAGAAAATTCTCGTTTATTGCCCATGTCATCTAATTCCAAAGCAATCGGTTCCCTAACTCTTAAATAACGAGATATATAAGGTTCAATACCGGCGGCTTGGGCGGGTATGCAATTACTAGTAAGCGTTATTAGCACCGCAATCAAAATAAATATTAAACGAGTCGTAAATCTATACAGCATTGTTATGAAGTTGAAAATCAAACAATCATTAGTCCATAGCCAGCAAATCATAAACTTTGAAATACTAAACTATAGACTAACGATCAAACTTTACTGACTATAAAAATATGGTCGATTTAGTAGTAAATCTTACCACCACCCCACTTTTGACCGACAATCTTAGGTTGTAACAGAATGTGACCGGCGATCGCCTCTAAATCCTCATCAGTTAAATTACGCATTTCTGTGAAAATATCCGCACTCTTGATACTTGGATGCAGTTCAGAAATTTCAACCTCTCCGTCATAGGTAGTAGGATTTTTCATATAGTCCACTAAACCCTCAAGGTTGTCGCGGGCTGGAGTTGCTAAAGCCAAAGTTTCGGGATCTAGTCCTACGTTTTGGTTGGTTTTGGTTACACCACCAGCATGACACTGGGCGCAAGCGTAATTAAACAACCGTTTGCCTTCTTTGACTTCTTTTAAGCTCAGCACGTAGGTATCGCCGTCTTCATTTAAATTTACCGTGCGAGTACCTTCATCGAGTTCTACTGCATTAGCGCTACCAACAAATAACTGAAAACTCAGGAACGCACCAGCAATAAAAATGCTAATCAATCTCGTTATCATGTTTCCCCTCAAAGATTTTAATGCTCAACACAGCTTGCTGACAGCGATGCTTAATGTCTTAATGCGTCTAGTTAACTTTCAAAGTGTTTTTGCTATTAACCCTGTTTTAGAAAATGAAGTCGGTTTAATTTACCGTCGTCATTGCACTAAGGGTTTGGTTCAGACAAAAATTAGGAAATAAATAAATGGCGGTATCCTCCAATGTCATAATGCAGGAATTTATAAATATTTGTAAATTATTCCTACCCAGACATGGAATACTGACTGTTTCAGCCTTAATAAGCTGTAATCTGCCGTGAAAACCGCGTAGATTAGGCTTGTAAAACCCATAATGGCGTTAACTCAGACAATAAGATTAAGTCACTGTAATACAATTATCACTCCAAGCGTGCAATTTGTAGCTCGAACTACTTTTCAAGTTGCGATGAAGATGGGGAAATAGAAGCAGAAATAAATTTATAACTGCTCACTCCTCGCTGCTAACTGCTAACTGCTAACTGCTCACTGTTCACTGTTTAGTTCCTGTAAATGAGACGCTTTGAATAAAATATCGGTTGAAAAAGGCGTAAATAAGCAGTGCTGGTAGGGTGAATACCATTGAAGCTGCCATTATGTAGTTCCAGTAGCTGATATATTGACCTTTGAAGCTGTTGAGTCCAAGGGGTAGGGTAAACATTTCTGGATCGAATAAAATCACTACGGGAAGCAAGAAATTATTCCAGCTACTCATAAATATAAATACTGCTTGGGCTGCTAATGCTGGTTTGGCTAAGGGAAGTACTATATAACGAAAAATTCCGAAGCTACTTAAACCATCTAAAGCAGCAGCTTCTTCTAATTCTTTGGGAAAATTAACGAAAAATTGCCGCATCATAAAAATAAATGTGGCATTTACCATATTAGGAACAATCATCCCTTGGTAAGAGTTTAACCAGCCAAATGTTTTTAGAATTAAAAATGTGGGGATGAGTGTAACTTGTATTGGCACTGCTAATACTGCCAGAATTAGAAAAAACCAAAAGCGTCTACCCCGAAACCTTAGTCTTGCTAAAGCGTAACCAGCCATTGAGTTAAATAGTAAGTTCAGCACGGTGACGCTGATGGCAATAATTAAGCTGTTGAAAAACCAGCGTAGAAATAATGGTTCTTCTAGAAAGATTTGTTTGTAATTATCAAGGGTAAATTCTTTGGGTAGGAAATTTGGTTCGCCAGCGATGATTTCTGTTAAGGATTTAAAGGAAGCTGAAATCGCCCACAGAAAAGGAATTAAGGTAACAATGGCATAAAGTATTAAAACTGAGTAAAGCAGTATCTTCAGCCACGAATAGTTCCAAATTCTATTCAAGTTTTTTCACCTCCAAAAAGTCGCCGCCCAATCAAGGTAATAACTATAATGACTGCTGCTAGTAAAAAAGCTATAGCTGCTGCATATCCCATTTGCAAATTACGAAATACAGCTTGGTATATCAATAAAACTAAAGTCAAGGTGGCGTTATTTGGGCCGCCAGTACCTTTAGAAAAGATATAAGATTGGTCAAATAGTTGAAAGGTACCGATTATTCCCATTGTTACGACAAAAAAGGTAACTGGCTTGAGAATAGGTATGGTGATATTAATAAATTTGTGCCATTCATTAGCACCGTCCAATTCTGCTGCTTCGTAGAGGTATTTGGGTATATCTTGCAATGCCGCCAAATAAATCACCATGAAAAACGGCGCTGTTGACCAAATATTCATAATCATAATGGCTTTGAGAGCAACTGAAGGATCTCCCAACCAGTTATATGTAGGAAATCCGATTGCGCTCAAAAAATCATTCAGCAACCCGTTAGTGTTATAAATCCACATAAATATCAGGGTTAGCACCGCAGAAGATGTAACTGTAGGCAAGAAAAACAGAACTCGCCACCAACTTTTACCGCGAATACCAGAATTAAGGGTTACTGCTAAAAATAAAGCCAATATGGTTTGTGAAGGTACGACAATTGCCACGTATTCGGCTGTATTCTTCAGAGCAATCCATACTCGTTCATCTTCAACTAATTGACTAAAATTACGAAACCCAACAAACTCATATTTAATACCGCCCAGAAGCTGCACTTTTTGTAGAGACAGAAATACAGCGTAGAGTATGGGTAGCACCACAAAAATTCCTAGAACCAGAATTGTTGGTGCAAGGAAAATATATCCAGCTAAATTTCCTGTAGCACGAATACTCTTCGTTTCGGGCTGCTGTCTGGTTAATTGCTGCAACGCTAAGTCAACATTTATATTTTTGCATCACAAAAAATTGTAGCGATAAGCGATGCAAATTAAAAATAATAATTGGGGATAGGGGATGGGGCATTGGGCATTGGGTTTTTTATTACAATAGCCGACTATCTCCTTCTTTCTCCTTGTCTACCCATCCCCTTCCCCTAATATCTCTTGCTTCTAGCTTTGAAGGGCTGCTTGAGGTGTAAAGCCTTTTTGCTGCAAGCAAGTTTTGAATTGGACTTCAGCTTTGCTTAATTCAGGGGTATCGGTAACGTCAAATGCTCTTTCTAATTGGTCGTTGGTCATTTCAGAGAAAGCACGAGCTACACGATTGCCTACATCTTTATTTTGAGCGGTTAGCTGCTCGGGTAAACAAGTAGCGATCGCCTGAATGCGTTTGCTATTTTCGGTGGTAGGCACTACTGGAGTACCGGTAGCAGCAGCTTGGGCTGAGGGTATAGCTCCGAGCCAAACTGTTACTACTAGTAAGCCGCTGATAACTACTGCTCCAAGCTGCTTTAAGATACTTGTGAATTTCATGATTATTTCTAACGAATTTGCTCGATTTTTGCATAATTAATATCCAATACCAGATAACTACATTCCGTCTGTTTTAATCTCCATCGCAGAAAAGATTACTTGCTATGTCTAGAGAAAGATTTACTCACCTAAATTTTTGTTTAAATTGTTAACACTATGAGTAGATTCATTTTGATGTTTTTGTGCTAAAACTCTACAAAAGTAAATTATTTTATGGGAATAATCCCTGTAGAATATCTAAGATAAAAGATATGAATATGGCAAATAAAGTCTAGTCAAAACATCTAAAATTGAGTAAATTGTATTGTCTTCAATATTTTTAAGATTAAATCGATTCCAAATAATATTCTGTTTATAAAAGTTTTTTTGTCAGTTGTAATTGAAAAATATTTCAAGTATGAAAATCTAACTTAAGGTATATTGCGATGTCAACACCTATAAAATCACCGGAAGAAAAGCTAAATCGGATAAATACTCAAAGCTCTAATGGTAAAGCTAATAAAAAAGGCAAATCGCTGCCTGGGGGGTTGATTATTAAGCTGGGAAAATTTGTCTGGACTACTATGTGGCAGATAATGATGTCTAAGCTTGCACCTAGTAACGATAAAGGAGAATATATTCGACCTTCAAGTCAGTTTCGTAATTCTATAGGTGAGGAAGAAAATAATCCCTATCAGCCTTCTGCGGGGCGCTATCGCTTGTATGTAGGTTTGGGATGTCCGTGGGCACATCGAACTTTAGTAGTTAGAACTTTAAAAGGGCTTGAAGATGTCCTCAAAGTATCTATTGTGTATCCTTCTCCCAATGAAGGAATTTGGCTTTTAAACAATCGGGAAAAAAATTGTCGAACTGTTCCGGAACTATATCAAGTTGCACAACCAGGATATCAAGGGCGCTGTACGGTGCCGATATTATGGGATGAGCAAACAAACACGATAGTCAACAATGAAAGCGCGGAGATTATCGTCATGTTAAATTCTGGTTTGAATCAATTTGCAAGTAATTCCGAACTCAATCTTTACCCAGAAGAATTAAGGGAAGAAATAGAAAAATGGAACGAAAAAATATATCATGCCGTAAATAATGGCGTTTATCGCTGCGGTTTTGCTCAAACTCAGGCAGCTTACAATAAATGCTGCGATGAATTATTTAGCGTTTTAGATGAGATTGATGAAAATCTAGAAAATAAAAGGTATTTATGTGGCGAACAGCTAACTTTAGCTGACGTGCGTTTATTTACTACTTTGTTTCGTTTTGATGTGGTTTATTACAGCTTGTTCAAGTGTAACCGCCACAGAATTGTGGATTACAAAAACTTAGGAGCTTATCTACGGGATTTATATCAGCTTCCTGGAGTTGCCGAAACTTGCGATTTAGAAAGCGTGAAGCAGGATTATTACGGTAATTTATTTCCACTGAATCCGGGAGGGATAATTCCTGATGGCCCGGATATTTCTCATCTTTGGGAACCATCAAACCGAGAAAAAATCAGTAATTAATAAACCAAGAGAAAAGGCTGGAATTGGAAGCGGCTGTTACCCAACCCAATTGTTTCACTGTATGACGGTGGGGGATTAAACCCATATTTTGAAGTTAATAATTTTGCTAATAGGCATTAAAATAAGCCCAAATGCTTAATTTCGGTATCACACAGATAGATTTAAGATATTGTTATACACAAAAAACCTATCCAAAGATAATTGCTATTTAAGCTTTAGCAATAAACCCATAAATAGTATAAAACTATAAATATGAATAAGATTTGTAGGTAAACAAACAACCATCATATTAGAAAATATATTACCTTTATTTAGTGCCTGGGTGGAAATGTAGGGAAGTTTTTGGGAATGGATGGATTATCTTTTTCGTGGGGAAAGAGAATTTTAACTGTTTGCGTGCGGGTATTACTTGCTCTTAGTATTGCTTTTGGAGTAATTTTATTAGTCTACCGATTTGAAAACTGGTCATCTGTCAATTGCGATAATCCACAATCAGTTTGCTCTCAAGTATTTTCGGTAGTTCAGGTAAAATACGTCCAAGGCTTTAGTATATTATCCGCAGCGTTTTTGTATGTTTTAGAAAGTCCGGAGCGGATAAGAACCAGAATATATGAAGCATGGCAGGTGATTGATAATGCAGCAGCAGCAAAGGTATCAACTAGCTATGCAAGAATTAGGGCTTTAGAGTTTTTAAAAGATTATGGTATTTCTTTAGAAAGATTGAATCTTGAAAAAACAGATTTGCAGCAAATAAACCTGAGTCAGGTTAACTTAAAAAGTGCGAACCTTTCTTCTGCTGACCTGAGAGAATCAAAATTTAAAGGAGCGAACTTAAGTTACGCCAACCTTGTCGATGCCGATATAAGTAATGCAGTTTTTAAAGGTGCTAAATTCAATAGCGCCAATCTTGAAGGTGCTAACTTGGATAGTGCTGACCTGAAAAATGCTAACTTTAATGCTGCTAACCTCAGAAGAACTAATCTTCGAGGAGCTAATTTAGAAAATGCTATTTTCAAAGATGCCGATCTCAAAGGTAGTTTGTATAACGACAACACTAAGTTTCCTGACAGTTTTAATCCCGATAATTATCAAATGTATCGGATTTCTGCTAACGCTAAACTTAGAGATGCCAATTTAAGGGATACCAATCTTACATACGCAAATCTCAACGGTGCCGATTTAACTAATGCGGATTTGAGAAAAGCAGACCTTAAAGGCGTGGATCTAAAAGACGCTAAACTAGCCGGTGCTAATCTCAGAGGGGCAGACCTCAGAGATGCTAAACTAGCCGGTGCCCAACTCAAAGGTTGTTTATACAACGAAAAAACAAAGTTTTCTCAGAATTTTACACCGGGGAATCATCAGATGTACTTGATTTCTCCAAATGCTAATCTCCAAGATGCTGACTTAGCTTTCGCTCATTTGAGCGGTGCCCATTTAACAATTGCCAATCTTAGAGATACTAACTTAGCTCGGGCAAACCTCCGAGGTTCCAACCTTAGCGACGCAGACCTTAGAGGTGCTAATCTTACTAGTGCCAATCTTAGAGGAACAAACTTAATTCGTGCAGACCTTAGAGGTGCATATCTTAAAGGTTGTATATACGATGAAAAAACTAAATTTCCTCAAAATTTTTCGATGGCTGGCTTCAAAACTTATTTAATTGCTGCTAATGCTGACCTTAAGGATGCCAATCTGAGGTATGCAAATCTTAGAGATGCAGACCTTAGTAATGCTAATTTAACTAACGCAAAAATTAATAGTTCCGACCTCAGAAATGCAAACCTTAGTAATGCCAACCTTGAGGGTGCAAATATTAAAAACGCTAATCTCAACGGCACTAATTTGACTAATGCTCAAAATTTGACTGAAGAACAGATTAAATCAGCAGCTAATTGGGATAAAGCGATATACAGTGAAGATTGGTTGGAAGTTTTGGGTTTACCAGTGGAAGAGTAATTTAAACAGCGAACAGCGAACAGTTAACAGTGAGCAGTGAACAGTGAACAGTACAGAGTAAAGGGCTTATGGTGGGGAACCTAGGATCGGGGTGATACAACTGGTAACTGACGATCCACACCCTACGGGTGAACAACTGTTAATAATTTTTATTTTTGAGTTTTTGTTTCGTATATGTAACTCATCCTTTATAATTATTTGTTCCCTATAATTGCCACTGGTATCTCAAATATTGGCTATGAATTGGAATAGATTGTTGCAGCCCGATTTAATTTTAGAAGGTTCTATATTAAACCTAACCCCAGAAATAATTCAGCAGTACGAACTCAAAGGATTAGTTTTGGATGTAGATGAAACTCTTGTTCCTGTTACTGTAGCTTTCGCTTCTAATGATTTACAAGAGTGGATAAATCAAATTCGCCCTTTGGTGAAAATTTGGCTGGTAAGTAATAATATCAACGAAAACCGAATCGGTTCTATTGCTCGCTCGCTCGATTTACCTTATTATCTCGGAGCCGCTAAGCCTTCCCGCCGCAAAATTAGGCAGGCACTCGAACAAATGGAATTACCCGCACATCAAGTTGCAATGGTAGGCGATCGCCTTTTTACCGATGTGGTTGTTGGAAATCGTATGGGTATGTTTTCTGTCTTGGTTGAACCAATTATTCACCCGGATACCGTTATACGGATTCATCCCATACGCAATATTGAAGTTGTAATTTCAGAAATTCTGGGAGCCTCTATTACTCCTAAAAAGCGCAGAGTAACAAATCCTAACAAAAGTTGAGGAACTAAAATATAAAAAAATAATTAAAAACAAAAGTATATTATCTTGCATATGCAATTATATATACAGATAAAACGGAGTCAGCCGAATAAAGACTCTGCATATAATAAGAAGATACATTTTTGTAAAGCGTCAACCTTCACTGTATAGAGGGATTGGCGCTTTACGCTTTTTGACTTTTCACTCTTTATGACAACCATCCCTGTATAGTCGCTACTAAAATGTTTACTAATGGATGCTTAACTGCTTCTTTAAATGCTTGAATTCCACCTGCTTTGAGTGCGTTTATTACTCGTGCTTCTAATGTAGGGTTTTTCTTAATTTCTTCGATGGCTAAAGCTACAGTAGCTAGTTTTTCAATATCGGTAATGGGTTGCTTTTGTTTATCTAGTTTTTCTAAAATTATTTTAATTTCTGTTGCAACAGAGGAGATATCTGGTTGCGACATGATATTAATATTAGTTTGATTTTCTACATAAAAGCTGGGGCATTGTAGTGCAGTTGTTACCATAGTTTCTAGGCTACTAATTCTGCTATCTTTTTCTGCTATTAATGTTTTTAATTCTTGTTGAGCTAATGCTTTTATTTGATTATAAATTTTAAAATAATCGGCACTAAGAGATGATTTATCAACATGATTATCAGCTTTGGCACGAAGTAAAAATTTATCTTCACCTTTGACTTCCATACCTACAATTTGTAAATGAGCCTTTGGATGATTTTCGGCTAACTGTTTAAATGAAATTGCAATGGCACGGGGGTCTACATTTTGGTTATGATAAAGGTCAAGAGTGTCAATTATTGGTTTAATAAAATCAGCAAATTCTCCCGCCGCGAATATTTCTTCTTTATTATCTGGTTTGCGTAATGGGTTTGGGTTCTCTTCAGTAGGGACTCGCATAAAAACATACTCGCACCTGACTTTATCAAATTTAGTATTAACCGTAATATTCCAATCTTGAATAACCGCACCGGTGAGGATTGCATTTGAAAAATCAGCTTTATCTAACTGTGTTTGAATCAATAATGAATTGGATAAATCCGCAGCTTGTAAATTAGCTTCACTTAAGTCTGTACCGATAAAGCTAGAATTATTTAAATGAGCTTGTTTAACATTAATACCTTTTAAATTTAGTCTGTCAAAATTTCTATTTTCTCCGCATCCGGAAGTTACTAATTGTCTAACTACGGGATGCTGTAAATAACTATTGCCAACACGAGCTATATGTAAGTATTTTGTTTGATACCACCAAGTTTTTTTGAAATCGGCAAAACGCAAATCTGTATTTTTGAGGATAGCTTTTTCAAAATTTGCATTTTGTAAATTGGCTTGATAAAAAGTTGTAGAACCGAGAGTTGAGAAAGCAACAGCAGCTTTTCTAATTAAAGTTAATTCCTTATGTCCTCTAAAAGAGAGTAAACCAATATAAACTCCAATTATGGTAACAGCCCAAGACCATATAGAACCCCAAATTATATCTATCCAAGCCCAATTCCAAACTGGATTACCAATAAAAACTGTAAGTGCTGCTGTATCTCCACCTCTAAATAGAATTCTAAATATTGTTCCTAAAAAACCTGCAATCAAAGCAGTAAATATAGCAATAGGGTAGTACCTTTGACTGAGAGTTTTAATTGCAGTGATAGAAAAGGCAATATTAATAATTGATATTGAACTTATAGTTAAACAAGAACCTACTACTGTTACAAGAAAAACTATATTTGTTTTGAACTCAATTAAAATGCTATTACTAATGGCAAACGTTATGCCACAAATGGCTATAATAATTACTGTTACTAGTATTATAGATTTTAAAAAATTGTGTTTAGCTGCAATGACTATTGATGCAAAAAATAAAGTCATGCATATAGTTATCAATATCAGATTACTTTCAAAAAAAATGTTGCTAATTGAAAATCTGATAACACTGATAATGCTAATAGAAGAAAGCGTAGATAAAATTGTAAAACTATGGGATATTACAATTAAAGTAATTAGCCAATTTTTTGGTAATCCTGCAAGAACATTACTAAAATTTGCATCTTTTAAAATAGCATTACTAAAATTTGCTCCTCTAATATCGGTATTGCTAAAGTTTGCACCTATTAAATTTTGACCTCGAAAGGAACGATTGCGAAGATTTTGACCGGAAAAGTCTTGCTGCATAAATATTTATCGCTAATATTTATATTTAAGATAAATCTAATTATTCCATATTAAAAGTACTTTATTATACGTCTATATTTAGTATTTTAAGAAAGCTTGTGCTTGTGTAGGTAATGGGGTATTGCTGAAGAAAGACAAAAACTTTTTGAGAATAACTAATATAGATGAATCAAATAATTGTTGTTAAGATTGGCACCTCTAGCTTGACTCGTCCGGAAACAGGACAATTAGCACTTTCTACAATTGCAAGTTTGGCTGAAACTCTTTGCAATTTAAGAAGAAATAATTACAAAGTAATTTTGGTTTCCTCTGGTGCTGTGGGTGTAGGCTGTGCCCGACTGCGTTTAAGCGAACGTCCGAAAGCAATTAGTGTAAAGCAGGCAGTGGCTGCGGTTGGGCAAGGAAGATTAATGCGGGTTTATGACGATTTATTTACTAGTTTGCAGCAACCTATAGCTCAAGTTTTGCTTACCCGTACCGATTTGGTACAGCGCAGCCGTTATCTTAACGTTTACAATACTTTTCAGGAATTATTGAAGTTAGACGTTATTCCGGTAGTTAATGAAAACGATACTGTAGCTGTAGAAGAATTAAAATTCGGCGATAACGATACTCTTTCAGCTTTAGTTGCAAGTTTAGTACATGCAGATTGGTTATTTTTACTTACCGATGTCGATAGACTTTATTCAGCAGATCCTCGTTCGGTACCCGATGCTAAACCCATAAGTTTGGTAAGCAGTATTGAGGAATTAACTAAATTGCAAGTAGAAACAGGTTCTTCAGGCTCGCAATGGGGTACTGGGGGTATGGCAACAAAAATTTCTGCTGCCAGAATTGCTACTGCTGCCGGGGTGAGAACGGTAATTACCGAAGGCAAACAACCGGATAATATTCAAAAAATTATACAAGGGGAAGCAATCGGTACGCAGTTTGAACCGCAACCGGAACCAACTTCAGCCCGCAAACGCTGGATAGCATATGGATTAGTTCCCGAAGGAAAATTATATTTAGATGCGGGTGCGGTAGTAGCAATTTCTGTGGGAGGAAAATCTTTGTTACCTGCCGGAATTACATCGATAGAAGGACAATTTCAACAAGACGAAGCCGTACAGTTATGCGATCGCGATGGTAAAGAAATTGCGCGGGGGTTGGTTAATTACAGCAGCAGCGAATTAGAAAAAATACGCGGCAGACGTTCGAGTCAAATACAAGAAGTTTTAGGTTATCAAGGTGTAGAAACTGTCGTACATCGAGATAATTTGGTTTTGATTTAAAAAATATGTATCTCGAAATTGTTAAAACAGTAGTTTGTAATTGAAATGATTAAAACTAAAACTAATAAAATTTTAATTTTAGTTAAGTTCTTTCTAGAAAATTAAGAATTTTCAAATCCAATGAAGTCAGTTTTGCTTAGATTACTTAGTGCAATTTAGCAACAGCATTATTCAGTATTTATATAAAAAATATGCTCTGGGAGTACGCATTCTATTTATTAATGTATATATACAACTTACTTGGGGTAGATGTGAGCATCGCTCATGAAAGATTAAATTATCTTTTGTAGCTTTCTTATAGCTCTAATGCTGACTCAAGAAACTTTAAGAGATGTATTTTACTGTCCGCAAGAATCTGAATTCTACTCTCAATGCATCAAAGAATTAGTGTTTAAACAATGCAATCTCAATGAAATCATTATCGAATTTGGTTCTGGCGACGGTATTCCAGTAATCAATTCTTTGCTCAAAAGCAATTACAAAGGTAAAATCTACGGATTTGAATTAAATGATTCAGCTTACGAGTTAGCTAAATCTAATATTCGCAAGCACGAACTTGACAATAGCTATATAGTTATAAATCAAAGTTTTTTTGATTCGCCGAACAATAACAAAAAATATCTAATATCTAATCCACCATATCTTCCCGCAATAGATAACAAAATTTACCAGCCATTGTTACATGGTGGTACGGATGGTTCAGAAATTGCCAGAAAACTTTTATCTCTAAATTATGAAAATGTATTGTTGATGGTATCGAGCTATTCTAATCCGCGAAGCTTGATTGAATATGCGAATCAGAATGGTTATTCTACAGCAAATTTTATTATTTCGCCTTTAAATTTCGGCTATTATAGCTCCGAACCAAAAGTAAAAAGCACTATTTCAGAAATGCAAAGAAAAGGTATGGCTTTTTATTCAGACAATATTTATCTTTTGGCTGGAGTTTTATTTTCTCGCAATCAAGCGAAGGTTGATTTGTCTTCGGAATTAATTCAAATAATGACTTCGTTATGAATAGGAATGGGGATTGGGCATGGGGAATAGTTAGGAGTAGCAAGTAAGAAATAATTTATGCTTCTCTCCCTCACTCCCTCTCTCCCTTTTTCTACCCCCTCTCCCCCTCTCTCCCCATCCCCAATGCCCTAATTCCTATTCCCTTGCACGCATATCCGCTTCTTTCACCGATTGAGTTACGGCTTTTCCGGCACGGGAACTTAAAAATTTTTGCTGTTCGTAGCCCAGCAACATTTCCCAAGCATCTGAGGGGTATTTATCAACTAAAGGTAATGCAACATCATCTAACATCCATTTTCCATGTAGTTCGTCTACTTTGATATGAATATCCCAATAACTCATTTCTTGGGTTGATAATCCCAGACGCTTTCCTGCTGCTTCGTAAGGGCGAAACCCGGATGGTACGGAAAGTTCACCGTACAAAAGTCCGCCTATATAGCGTAGAAAATAACGCTTTCGTTCGGTAAGTAAGAAGCTATGATTGATTATCGCTAATAATTGCCAGGGAACTAAATCAAAGTATGCTTCTGGCTGGGTTTCCATTCCTAGTTTTTCCAGCATGATTGTAAAGTGAGAAGAATGCTTGCGATTAAGACGACCACCACCGTATTCTTCTACTAGTAGGCGAGTTAATACGGAATGAACTTCATTCCCTACACCTCCTAAAGTTCGAGATAGTTGACTAGCTTCGACTAATCCATCAAGGGAACCAATTGCTACCAAGCGACGATAGCCAGCCATTGTTAATTTGTCGCGATAATATAAATTATCTTCAGATAAAGATGGTTCGATATCAACTGCAACTCTTTCGCGTAAAGCCTGTTTGACATCTATTCCTTTAAAGGATGCTGTTTGCAGTTGGGCTATTTCCCACTGCTGCCAAACTGATTCAATTTTATGACTTAGCTTTTTTAGATAAAAAGAATCTTCGTTGACGTAGTTTTGCAAATCATCGTACCAAAACAGCTTTAAGCGATTGATGCGATAAAGTATCCTTTGCAAAAATAAATGTGCAGCCTCATCCTCCGATGCAGTTTTATAAGCTGCTTCGATGGCAAAGTTGATGGTTGTTTCAATGCTACTAACTACCGAATGCAGTTCATCTAAACGATTATCTAAATCTTCCGTTAACAATAATTCGATAAACTTGTTTTCAGTTTCATGGTAATTAATTGCTGCTTTGGTTTTTATGTCAGTAATTGGAAGCGTAGTACTACCGTGCATCTTAAATAATCCTCCTTTTGCTGCAATATCTCGTACATTATTCAGAAATTAAGCACGGGAATTAAGAATAGGGACTTATTCCTGAATGAAGCGAACTGATAAATGTCCAAGTTGCCATGTATGTTCCGGCATAGAGATTTGCATAGTCGGCATTACTATCTTCAACAAACCAGTCTGGTGTTGTTTTTTGCTGTCTAATTCTGTTTTCTAAGCCCGTCAGTAACGAAATATTCTCATACGCCATATTGCCGCCAGCTTTTTCTATCATCGATTTGACAGAATTTTGCAATAATTGTGCCCTAGCAAACAAACTATGAGAAGGGCGATCGCCGTAAGCAAAAGGCACGATAATTACTAAATAACCTCTATCGCTGACTAACTTTTGCAAACAAAATTCAATAATTTCTTGGTCGTCTTTTTTTTCTAAAGTGTTTTTATCAGTGCTGTGAAATAACAAACCAGCCATCACTATTGCATCAAATTTTTGGTTTTTTTTGACCATTTGAGGCAAGATTGCGGATAAATCCTCAGCTATAAACTTTTTCTGAGGGAAAAGTTTTAAACAATGTTTTATTGCTAAGTCGCTATGATCTACACCGAGATAATCGCAGCGTTCTGGCAGATATTTACATAAAGCTGCATTTCCACAACCTAAATCCAATAAAGAGAACGATTGCTGTGGAAAAGCATCATTTAAAAAACAAACTGTCGGCTTATATCTTGGCGTGTTTTCAGGTGACTCTAGATATGAATAATAGTCATCCTGAAAACGTTCTTCTTCGGATGTATTTCTATCTGGTGGTGCTTGTTGCATGAGGATTGTTCTTAATAAACATTAGTTATTATTAAACATTCCTCGAAGGTTTTTATCACCCTACAGACATTATTAATATTTCGGTAATCTTAGCTAAAAATAATCGCGATTATACTTCTCAAGATGCATGACGACTTGAGATTTTTAATGAATTTGGTATTGGATAAGGACTTACATGGTGAGAGCTAAATCTGTAGTCTACCAAAATATTCGATAAGCACTAATCTCCCTGCGAAACAGCACCTTCGGGTAAGCCCTATATTTTTTAGATTAATTAAGATTGAGTAATAATAAGCAAGCTATTAGTATTTTTAGATTGCGTGCTTGGTGATATATCATCACACGCAATCATTATTCAACTATTTGATTAATTCTCATCAACTTCCAACCATTAAAGTGCTTCTGGTGGAGCAATATCCGAACCGACAGTAATTCGGGCATCGCTAGACTTGATACCTGGTTTTGTACCGGTTTCTTGATGCTTAAACGATTGGGAAACTTGTGAAGCAGAAGTTACTTTATCTTTGTTTGCTGGTGTCTCGGCATTTGTTTGTTGAGATACTAGGGATAATCCTCCAACTGCACCTGCTACAAGTGCTGTATAACCTACATACAAATGCATTGGGCTGATATCTAATCCTAATTTCGGAGTTTTATTATCCGATTGAAATAATGAAGGTACCAATGATTCTTGAGTATCTGATGATGGTAAAGATGCAGCTAAAGAAGTACCGTTAATTCCTAAAGCATTACCCATGACGCGAATAAAACCGCGAACGTAAACTTCTGCGGGCAAGGATTCCATGTCCCCTCTTTCTACCGCTTCCATTTGATGTACGGGAATATGAGTATACATCTGTAAGTCTTTCAGACAAAGCCCTCGGGATTCTCTAGCTTGCTTTAACTGTTGCCCAATTTCACTAAACTTTTCTAAACGCTGTTCAATTCTTGCTTGTCTGGCAATTTCTGCTTTAGAAGGTTTTCCAGATTTCAGCCATTTTAATGGATTGTTGTTTTGAGAATTCTCTTGGCGATGCGCTTGAGGAGCTGGTGAAATAGCGATCGCGGTTTCTTTCGATGTTTTTTCTTGTGGAGCAAGGTTGTTAGCCCCAGCTTGTACGGTTGTTAGACAGTTAGATAAGTCGCTACTTGATTCAACAGATTGTGCTTGTGTATTCTCTTGCACCTTCTGCTCAATTTCTGGGGTTGTATCTGTAACTGCCTGGTTATGCAACGAAAGCTGACGAAAAGCTACACCAATCGCTTCTCTTCCTACTGCTTTAAATAACAGCTTTGCTTGTTCGGATGAAGAACCCAGCAACTTCTGTACGGTTGCTACCGCACGCCGATAAACTTTGCTATTGTGTAGCTCTGCCTCGATTTCACCTAATAGCGATCGCAATTCATCTTGAGAAATTTCAATGGCGGGTTGCCCAGGAACTGATAAAGAATACATAGATGTCATAACCATAATTACAGGAGTAAATGAAGAGTACTTAAGCGAGAGGGTAAATTTACCTGTGTAATTTCTTCTCACTTTTCTTGACATTTCCGGATTGTTGCGTATAAACCCTATATCCTTTTTTAAAAAAAATAATAGCTTTTAGAGCAGAGGCTTTTTGCTAGCATCCGTAATTAGTATTTCAGATTTTATAAGTATTTTTTTGTTCCCAATTTCTATACAACGATTACCGCTAGAACTATACGGTGAAATCTGCATCTGTCTTATTTTATTACTTGTACGTATAATTTGTTTCTATTAATGTACTTAAGAAGAATAGAATATTTTTGTCAAAATGCTTGATTATTAATTTATACTAAGCAGTTAGATGAAATCGTAATTATAATTGTTTATTTCATCAAATTGTTTTATATTAGATGCAAGTATTACCTAGGAGAGATGACAAAAATCTGCAAATTCCAATTTTGGAAGGCATTTTCACTCCTATAATTAAACTAGATATTTATGTATAAATATTAAAATAATATGTAATTTTATTAAGCATAAAGCCGAGCAAAATATTCATGCAATGATACATATATTGACATCTGTCGTGAGAATAATTTTCTATGGTTATTGCTAATGGAATGCATTATATTTTGTAAGGAAAAATTACTTGTATTTTTACAACCGCATTGCGGTAGAAATAAATTATTTTGATTTTCTCCTAACTAAAGGTGAAGAATTATAAACAGTGATGATAGCTGTACCTAACTATTTTTTTAACAATGAAGTTATTTATTTTAATTAATCCGATATGGAGGCTTCTGAGAGTAAAATCAAGTATTTAAGATTTCAATGTAACCTTTGTAGGGTGTATGGATGGTTTTTAACCCTATCTACTTGCATGTAAAACCATCGCCATAAAAATGTATTATTGAAAAATAATTTTTGATAATTTGAACTAAAAAGTTGTATTCTATACACCTTTTTCAGTGATTTCTCTATTGAATATAAGACATTAAAGATAACTGGGAGACGACAGTGAACCTGTTAAACGAACAACAAGGGGAGAAACTTAAGGATATAACTGATAAATTAAGGCAAATACGAGAAGAAAAAGGGATACATATAGAGCAAATAGCAGCTAAAATACTTGTCCGACCGACTTTTTTAAATGCTTTAGAACAAGGAAGATTCGAGGAGCTACCCGAACCAGTTTATATTCAAGGATTCATCCGTCGTTATGGAGATGCTTTAGGAATTGATGGTGTAGCTTTAGCTCAAGAATTTGGGGCTATTGCTTGTCCTCCACCAATACCCCAGGACAACAATAATTTAAATAATAAAGCAAATATATACATACCTTTAGCAGTACCCTATGTTTTGTTAATAATTGGTGCTTCCTTGGGGTTATTTTATGTACTAAGTCCTAAAACAGAAGAGCAAACTGTCAGTCAAAGTCAGTTTTCATCGAATGTTTCGCAGCCAAAAGCTCAGCCTCAACCCAAAGCTTCATCTTCACCAGCAGCAGCAAAACCAAAGCCAAAGCCAACGTCAACGCCAACGCCAAAACCGGTTGAAGGTGTAAAAGTTAGTTTAGACGTAAAAGCTGAATCTTGGGTAAGAGTAAGAAGCGACGGCAAGGAGGTATTTCAAGGAACATTAAACAAAGGAGACAAGAAGAGCTTTGATGCTAAAGAAAAGTTAGAAATACGTTCTGGTAATCCCGGTGCGGTGATTGTCTCAGTAAATGAAAACAAACCCGTTCCTTTAGGTCCTCCAAATATGCCCAAAACTGTTACCTATACATCGGAGACGGAAACGGAAACGGAGTAATGAATAATGAGTAGCGAGTAATGAGTAATGAATAATGAGTAATGAGTAAGCTAATGTGTAGCTAGATTGTGTAAACAAAAATTTTGGAGTTATTGTAGTGCGGGTATCTTGCCCGCTTCCTGTATACAAATTAAATAAGCAGCAGCTTATAAACAAAAGGTTGAGCTATCTAGTAATGGTAATTTATTTGCTAATCAATACTCTTTCTTTAAGTAACGAATAACGAGTATAAACAAAAAGTTGAGCTATCTATATAAGGTCACTTACTTACTACTCGCTACTCGCTACTCGCTACTTGCTACTCGCTACTCGCTACTTACTACTTGCTACTTGCTATTCGTTACTCAACTAAGCCTGGTGTGCGTAAATGCCATTCTGTGGCTTGTTCGTATGCGTAAGCAACTTGGAATAGTTGATCTTCGCGAAGTACTTTACCAATTAATTGCAGTCCGATTGGTATTCCTTCGTCGTTGATACCGCAAGGAATGCTGATTCCTGGTAAACCTGCTAAGTTAACGGGAATTGTCATTAAATCGGTTAAGTACATATTCAGGGGATCTGAAGTTTTTTCACCGGCTTTAAATGCAGCTATTGGTGCGGTAGGGCAAGCTAATACATCTACTTGCTTAAAAGCGTTGTCAAAGTCTTGTTTAATTAATGTACGAACTTTTTGAGCTTTGAGATAATAAGCATCGTAGTAACCAGCACTTAAAGTATAAGTACCAATCATAATCCGGCGTTTTACTTCTGCACCGAAACCTGTAGAGCGGGTGCGAGTATACATAGATAAAAGATTGTCGGCATCTTCAGCCCGATAGCCATATTTAACTCCATCGTAACGAGCTAGGTTTGCGGATGCTTCAGATGGAGCGATTATATAGTAGCTAGGTAAACCGTAGCGGAAACGAGGACAAGAAATAACGTGAATTTCCGCGCCTAATTCTTGTAAAACATTTATAGCTTTGGTAACTGCTTGCTCTACTTGCGAATCTAAACCTTCGCCAAATGTTTCTTTAATAATGCCGATTCGCAGTTTACCTCTAGGTTTTAAATCTGGTTTTAAACCTTCGGTATAGTCGGGTATGGAAACTTTTAAACTAGTTGAATCTTTGGGATCGTATCCTGCAATTTCATTTAAGAGTATAGCTGCATCTTTTACCGAACGGGAAAAAGGTCCGATTTGATCTAAAGACGAAGCAAACGCCACCAAACCGTAACGGGAAACTAACCCGTAAGTTGGCTTCATTCCCACTACGCCACAGAAAGATGCAGGTAAACGAATCGAACCCCCAGTATCCGAACCTAAAGAAACAGTGCATTCTTGAGCCGCTACAGCCGCCGCAGAACCGCCAGAGGAACCGCCAGGAACCCTAGATAAATCCCAGGGGTTAGCTGTAATTTTATAGGCAGAACTTTCGCAGGAACTGCCCATCGCGAATTCATCTAAGTTAGTTTTACCCACCATCACAGCGCCAGCATCGATGAGTTTTTGCGTTACTGTTGATTCGTAGGGTGGTATAAAATTTTCTAGAAATTTAGAGGCGCAAGTAGTAGGGATTCCCTTAGTACACATGTTGTCTTTAATACCAATGGGGATTCCTGCAAGTAAACCAATTTCTTCCCCTGCGGCAATTTTGGCATCCACTTTCCGGGCTTGTTCCAAGGCTTTTTCCTGGGTTACATGCAGGAAACTGTGAACTTGCGGTTCCAATTTTTCAATGCGGTTCAAAGCTTCTTGGGCAATTTCCGTTGCAGAGCGTTCTTTCTTAACTAACTGTTTGTGCAATTCGCTTATGGATGCCATGCATTACTGCTCCTTATTTACTAACTCACTCAAATGTTTGATTTTAGTACATCTTGAATAATATTGGTAATTGGGAATTGGGCATTGGGCATTGGGCATTGGGCATTGGGCATTGGTAATTGGTGACTGTTCACTGTTCACTGCTCACTGTTCACTGTTCACTGCTCTGTCAATTTTTGTAAAAATATTTTGCTCTAAATCAAACTATATGGACTAAACTAACGAATGCTGAGAAGGTGGGTTAGAAATTATGGTCAAAATCATATCTCGAAAAGCGCTAAAAACAGAGAATGTATATGATATTGGGCTCGAAGGCGACCATAATTTTGTAATTAAGCATGGTTTGATTGCTTCTAACTGTTTTAATAAATCTCACTCAACAGCTTATGGTTATGTTACATATCAAACCGCTTATTTAAAGGCTAATTATCCTTTAGAGTATATGGCGGCGCTGCTGACGGCTAACAGTGGTGATAAAGATAAGGTGCAAAAATATATTGCAACCTGTATGAATATGGGGATTCAGATAGAATCACCCGATATTAATTCTTCGGAAGTCGATTTTACTCCTGCAAACGACAAAATCTTGTTTGGATTGTCAGCAATACGTAATGTTGGAGATAATGCCAGAAACTGTATTTTAGAAGCAAGAGTTGAAGGAGATTTTAAATCCCTGGCTGATTTTTGCGATCGCGTCGATCTAGGTACGGTAAATCGTCGAGCTTTACAGTCGTTAATATATTGTGGAGCTTTTGACAAAATAAATGATAACCGCAATCAACTAATTGAAGATTTAGAGTTTGTATACGATTGGGCACAGTCTCGCGCTAGAGACAGAGCCAGCGGACAAGGTAATTTATTTGATTTATTAGGTGGCGCTTGGAGTGGAGGAGCAAATACAGGTAATATGCCGGGGAATGCAATATTAAGTCCTCCGAAAGCGAAAGATGTTGATGATTTTCCTCCTCAAGAAAAGTTACGAATGGAGAAAGAACTGTTAGGTTTTTATGTGTCGGATCATCCCCTCAAATCGATAGGTAAATCGATGCAAATTCTCTCTCCTATCAATATGACGCAGTTAAAAAACCAACGAGAGGAAGCAAAAGTTTGTGTGGTTGTCATGCTGAATAACGTGAAAAAGGTAATCACGAAAAAAGGCGATCCAATGGCAATTTTACAGATAGAAGATTTGACTACAGCAGGGGAAGCTGTCGTTTTTCCCAAGACTTACGACCGAATTAATGAAATTTTGCTAGTAGATGCTAAGCTAATTATCTGGGGAAAAGTTGATAAGAAAGATGACCAGGCTCAATTAATTGTTGACGATGCCGAACCGGTTGAAAATATAGAATTAATCGTCATAGAAATGACTCCTCAACAAGCAACTACTATTGAGGAACATCATCGTTTAAGAACAGTTTTAAAAGATTTAAAAGAAAAATCAGGTGAAAAAGAAAAAGGAAAAATACCCGTTATCGGTATTATTCAGGCTGAAAATTCCCGTCAATTAGTTCGTTTTGGCAGACAATATTGGGTACAAGATTCTAGAAGCGCAATCATGGCTTTGCATAATGGTAGATTTAATGCCCGAATTCAACCTTTGAGTGCGACAACTTAAAAGTCGGGAGTTGTTTAACTAAAAATCTTGTCACAAAATCATTGATTTCAGTATGAATGTTTTATATGCTACTGATGCATTAAACGTTTTTACTTTGTATTTTTCAAATCGTCAACAGTAAATTACCCAGCGTTATAAGGTATTCATCGGGTTTTTGGTTGCTTTCGCTGATGATATTTGATTTTAAAAAGTGGTATCTTTTGATGCCATGAACTTTATAGCGGCAAGCAGGGTGAGGAGTAAAAATTTAATGACGCTTGAGGGTTTGGATCAGTTTGTTTCATACTGCAAAAGGATGCAACCTCAAAGTCCAGAAGACATAAAAAGATTTTTCGAGGGTGTGATAGGCTTTCCTTACGACAAGGAACTCCTATTACAATCTTATTTGTATTTAAATATTAAAAAATTTTTTCCGAGTTGTTCGGAATTGTTATTATTTGAAAAGTCTCCGATTGCTGATTACACCGATTTAGGTAAGTGCGATTTTGTCTACTTAACTTCGGATAAACGGCTATTTCTAATCGAGACTAAATTTATTGACACGACAGCATCCGGAGCAACGGAAAGGAAAAGAAGGAACAAGCATCGAAATAAAGTTTTTGAGCAGGTGATTACTTTAAAAAATAGGTTTGGTCAATACTGGAATATTCAGGTAGGAGAATTACAGTGCGGTGTTTTTACAACAGATCCTGAAATTGATTGGCGTGGAGATAGCATTAATGTTACTACTAAATCAGTTTCAATAAGGGATTTGGAACAGTGGAGAGCTAGCAAAAATGCATTTAGGCATACTTGAAAGATATTCTCAAATTAATATACATTTTTATAGTATGTAATAGTATATGGGTTCTACTTAACTGAATATTTCTGTTTTAGGTAAACGGTTTAGATAAAATCTATTAGGCTAGCTAAAAGCGGCATATCCAAGCAAAATCATTATTTATCGGCAAATATTATAAAAATTGAAGTAAAATCTATGCCACCTGGTAATTAAAGCTATCCTATTCTTAAATTGAGTGTGGCTATTCTTACAGAATTTTTTTAGGGATAGGTTATCTGCTCTGTGAGACTCAAAGCTCAATGTTTACGTCTAATTCACTGATTCGGAGGTGAAAAATAACGTGTTGAAGACACTGCTGGTAATTGCCATTGGTTTCTTACCGTCTCTATTTTCCCTATGGTTAATGCGTAAAAACAAAGCTAGAACGCGGGCGCTGCTGCGACGGGCTGCGGTTACAAGTTTTCCCAGACATTCAAGAAGCCAAAATCATCATAGAGTAGAAAATCAGGATAGGTACTATTTGGAAGGAGTTGGTTATCTTGTTGGTGATATTAGCTGTGAATATAATGCTCGTTCCGGTTATATAAGGTGTGCGGTTAATCCGAGTGGCCCTTGCGAGGGTTGCCGTTTTTATCAAGAAAGAAATGTTGTTGCTCGTACAAAGAATCATATTTAAATCAAAGCTATTTCTTGTCTTAAAAAATATTGCGGTACGTGAGAACACAGAGTTTGTAAGAGTGAAAATGTCAAGTACAATTGGTTGGGATTTATATTCCGTTCTAATTTCTGTTAATTGCAATTTTTTCAATGTCTGCAACTTGGACGCAGGAACAAATTTTGGCTTTAGCACCAGATGCAAGTTCTGCTAAGAATGGTAGCGCTCTAGCGACTTCTCGTAAGTGGTCATCATTAGGTTGCAATGATTTAGCTGCTTGGGGTGATTGTCAGGGAAGCGGTAAAAATCCTTACCGGACTCAAATTGATTTAACCGAACCTGCTTTTAAATGTAGTTGTCCGTCTCGAAAATTTCCGTGTAAGCACGGTATTGCTTTGTTTCTTTTACTCGCCAACGAAAAACAGTTATTTACTCAAACTTCACCGCCGGAGTGGGTTGATGATTGGCACAAAGCCCGGAGTATGCGAAAAGCTAAAAAAGAAGAAAAAGTTAAAGCAGAAGAAAAAGTCAGTAAAGAAGCAAACCCCCAAGCGCAAGCCAAGCGTGCCGAGAAGCGTTTAAATAAAGTGAGTGCGGGGATGGAGGATTTAGAAGTTTGGCTGCGGGATTTGATCGGTAACGGTTTAGCAGCAGCCCAAGAGAAACCTTATAGCTTTTGGGATGAAGCAGCAGCGCGGTTAGTAGACGCACAAGCCCCAGGGGTGGCTCGTTTGGTGAAGGAAATCGGGAGTATTGCTCATTCTGGTACGGGATGGCAAGAAAGATTACTATCGCAATTAGGAAGGGTATATCTGTTAATTGCAGCTTTTAAGCGTTTGGAAACTTTAACTGTTCCGGTACAAACTGATATTCGTACTCAAATTGGTTTTTCGCAGAATCAACAAGAATTATCGACGCAACAAGGAGTACAAGATTTATGGTTAATTTTAGGACAAAGTTTAGCAGTAGAAGACCGTTTAAAAATACAGCGTACTTGGCTTTGGGGTAAAACAACGCAACAAAAAGCATTAATTCTTAACTTTGCTCACGGCAGTCAGCCATTAGACACTAGTCTTGTACCTGGAAGCTGCATAAATGCAGGATTAGTATTTTTTGAAAGTGCTTTTCCTTTAAGAGCGATCGTCAAAACTCGTCAAGACGAAGTCACTCAAATGGATGTAATGCCGGGATATAGTAATATCTCAAATATGATACAGGAATATTCTCAAGCTCTTGCTTGTAATCCTTGGATAGAACAGTTTCCTGCCGCAATGCGGCAAGTAATTCCAGTAAAACAAAATGATAACTGGTTTGTACGCGATAAAGACAAGCGATTGCTTGCTTTGAAATCAAGATTTAAAAATAATTGGCAGTTATTAGCGCTGAGTGGAGGATATCCAATAGATATATTTGGCGAGTGGGATGGGGAATGCTTTTTACCTTTAAGCGTTTGGGTAGATAATCGGTTTGTTAATTGTTAATAGGGGATTGGGCATTGGGGATTAGGCATTGTTAAAAGTTAGGAATTATAACTAGGAATGGCCGCAATTGTCTGGTGGACTGGTTGGTGCGTGACACTATAAAAGGTTATTACTACGTTCCTGCAATACTAAAAGTGTCACAGCAACGGCACGGCAATAATGCGGGAAGAGAATCTACACCGCATTTTGCCTTAATAATGCGGGAAGAAAATCTACACCGCATTTTGCCTCCCCTACAAGAAAAATGCCCCAAGCCCAATCTCAAAAACTAATTTGACAAATAAAAACAGATCTATATAAATGAATATTTGGCAAGATTTAGTAAAAACGGCAGTTGTTGGTACTCAAAGATTGGAATTAAAAATTCCTACACAAGATAATCAGTTAGGTGAAATTTTAAATCATCTCGATACTAAGGATAAGGAAGGTTGTTTGCTTGGTGCGGCTGGGACAATTTATTTTTATCAAAAAGCTGGTAAATTAACTGCGATTGATAGTAAAAAAACCGTAGAAACTTGCGATTTAGATGATTTACCATATTGCAGTCATGTTTCAGAACAACATTTGGAAATAATGTTAGGTGGAGAATACAGCAAAATTCTGCCGGAATGGTTGAAATTATTGGCAGATACTAAAAAAGTTGTTTCTCCTAAATATTTACCAGAATTATTAACGTTAGGAAATAGAGAGAATAGTTTACGAAAATATATTTTACCAGTTCTAGGTAAACGGGGGATATGGTTGGCAACGCAAAATCCAGAATGGAATTATGTTAGTAGCGAAGACACTAATAAAATTTGGAAAAATGGTAGTTTGGAAGCTAGAAAAAATGTGTTGAATGAATTGCGTCAATCGGAAGCAGAAGCAGCGCGATCGCAGTTGCAAAGTATTTGGAGCAAGGAGAGGGCGCAGGAAAGAGCAAGTTTGCTAGAAGTATTGGAAGTTGGTTTGAGCGTTGAAGATGAAAACTTTTTAGAAGATGCTCTTGAAGATAGAAGTAAATTAGTGCGAGATGTGGCAGCACGATTGCTCGCACAAATCCCAGAATCAAAGCTTGTAAATAGAATGGTAGAAAGAGTTCGTCCTTTATTAAGTTTGGATAGAAACGGAATAGAGGTAACGTTACCAAAAAAATGTACTTTAGAAATGACTCAAGACGGTATAGATGAATCAAAATATATACCTTCTTTGGGAGAGAAAGCGAGTTTACTATTACAAATGCTGAGTTTTGTGCCTCCAAGTATATGGAGCAGTGATTGGAAGAAGACTCCTGACGAACTAATAAAAATTGTTGAAAATAGTAAATGGGAAAAAGTCTTTTTAGAAGCTTGGACAACAGCTACCATTAGAAGTAAAAATACGATATGGGCTGAAGCTTTACTCAAAGCCTCTTTAAAATTATCGAAAAATTTAACTAATAGTGATGGCTCAATTAAAAGTTTATTTAAAGTAATTCCTGAATCTCAAACTCAAAGTTTTATTTTAGGGGTTTTGCAGCAGCACCCGAATAACATTTTTAGTTCCGCTAATCCAGCTTTCTCATTATTAATTCATACTCCTTATATTTGGGATGAGCAAATTAGTCAAGCTGCGATATTAAGTATCAAAAGCTGTATTGAAAGCAATAATAAAGTTAATAATTGGCAGTTTGGTTCTACTTTAGCAACTTTTTCCTCAAAGATATCACCTTCAGTTTATAGTCAAGCTGTCAAAGATTTAAATTTTGCAGCATCTGAAAATATTCATAAAACTCTAATTGATGCCATTGACAGATTTTTAACTAAATTGCAGTTTAGATATGAGATGAGACAAGCATTGTTAGTATAATCTTCAGATTTTTGGTTAGAAAGCGAATCAATTGAATATTAAAAGTAAGAAGGGGAAATATGGCTGAAAAAAATAAAACCGCAGAGGCGCAGAGTACGCAGAGGAAGAGGAATGAGGTAAGTAAAGAGACAAGTTTACTCAGGGAACATGCCGAACATCAGTTTGCTGAGGAATTAGAAGAATTAGGTAAAGTTGATAAGCGTCAATGCCCACCGAATTGGAAGTTATCACCTTGGGCTGTGATGACTTATTTGATGGGTGGGAAGCTCGATAGCGGTTTTGAAGTATCGCCGAAGTATATCGGGGATAGGAGAGTCATAGAAATTGCGATCGCGACTTTGACAACTGACAGAGCGTTGTTGTTAATTGGGGTTCCCGGTACTGCAAAATCATGGGTTTCCGAACATTTAGCGGCTGCGATTTCGGGAGATTCTAAGTTATTAATTCAAGGTACTGCGGGTACCAGTGAGGAAGCAATTCGCTACGGTTGGAATTACGCTAAATTACTAGCTGATGGCCCCTCGATGGGAGCTTTGGTAGCAAGCCCCTTAATGCGAGCAATGGAAGACGGGAAGGTAGCAAGAGTAGAAGAATTAACTCGAATTCCCGCAGACGTACAAGATACATTAATTACCATTCTGTCAGAGAAAACACTGCCAATTCCCGAATTAGGGGAAGAAGTGCAGGCAAATAAAGGTTTCAGCGTCATCGCCACAGCTAACGATAGAGATAAAGGAGTAAACGATTTATCCAGCGCTCTGAAAAGGCGTTTTAATACAGTAGTTTTACCATTACCAAAGACAGTAGAAGAAGAAATCGAAATTGTTCAAAAGCGGGTAGAAAGTTTAGGAAAAGCATTAGAATTACCGGCAGAGCCTCCAGCTTTAGAAGAAATAAGACGTATTGTTACGGTATTTCGGGAATTAAGAAGCGGCATAACAGAAGACGGGAAAACTAAAATCAAATCTCCCACAAGTACGTTGAGTACCGCTGAAGCAATTTCCGTAGTTAATAGTGGAATGGCATTAGCAGCGCATTTCGGCGACGGTAATTTGAGTGCTTCAGATGTCGCATCGGGAATAATTGGAGCAGTAATTAAAGATCCAGTGCAGGATAAAGTCGTGTGGAAAGAATATTTAGAAACTGTTGTCAAAGAAAGAGATGATTGGAAAGATTTGTATCGGGCTTGTAGGGAAGTGAGTTGAAAGTTAGGAGTTAGGAGTTAGGAGTTAATAATTAATTGTAGGGGAGGCAAAAAGCGGTGTAGATTCTCTTCCCGCTTTATTGCCGTTGTGTTACGGCTTAAGTGATTTTGATTTTTAATTGTTAATTAAATCATGCCGTAACGCACCATCAGATGTTAATAATAATCGCGAAAATTAATAATTTGCATTGTTATCAACACCACCGGAGAATGCAATTCCCCGGCTAATAGCAAAAGTCCTCTTAAGAGGACTAATTTTAATTAATAAATTTTTAGGACTTACGCAACCGGCACATTTCCTCGTAGGGTGCTGTGACACTTTGATTAACTTTGAACGTAGTTTTCAGGTATTCAGTGTCACGCACCAACCAGATATTATGACAATTGCGTAAGTCCTATTTATAATAAATCATTTAAAAATCATTTTTATATGCAATCACGTAGATATTTTTATCGCTTTGTGAAAGATGCTAAGTGTTTCATTGAATACCGGGAAGGTTTAAATTGGAATAAATGGGTAAGTAAATATCAAACTTTAATTGAGCAAACTACTTTACCAAAAGATATTTTTATTTCTCCAGAAACTTGGTGGCATTTTCTTGATTGCGATCCACATTTTGATGTAGACAAGCTAAATTTAGAAGAGAAGCTGGCACTTGATAAACTACTAAATACTGTGCTTTCAGAGCATGAACGCTCTTGGAGAAATACAGTATGGTATACTATTCATCCTGTAAATATTTGTAATGGTTTTCTTTATTATTCCTGTAGACTTGTTCCAGGGCAAATTATTGCATTACTAGATAAACATAATATTCCCATACAAATTAATACAAACTGGCGATGCATGGCATATCCTGATATTTCAGCGGATGATTGTATAATCCATATTGATATAGATAAGATTCCTTTTGAATTGCGAGCAATTAATATGGATGTTTGGATAATTTATCCACCAGTTATTAAATATGCTGGAGCTATTAGCAATGAGTTTAGCGTAATATCAAGAAACGGTTTTGATTATCCTAATTTTTGTCCCTTATTTAATGTTTCACAAGAGGTTAAAGACAAAATTATACAGAATAGAAATATAATTATGGACAAACAAGAATCAAAGCCCTGGTGGAAGTTTTGGTAAAAATGCTACTAACGAAATTTCTTGTCTAAAGAAGAGGTTCATAGTATGAGCAAACAAAATTTTCAAACAATTGAAGAAAGATTAGCAAAATTAAATAAATTATTTGGAGCTTGGAAACATCAACCAGATTTAATTGAAACTTTTGAAGAGATTAATAAACAACGTCATTTCTATAGAGGAAGAAAGGTAGATATAATTGAAAGTCATTTTTGTAGCTATCAATTCAACCAAACCAACAAAAAACCCAACATAAAAAATGCCGGGTTCCCTTCAAAAATCTAATCAAAAAATGTGAAACTACTGTCTAACTGCTGCAATTAACCTTTGTCTAACTAAATATTCAAGCTGATATAAGTAAGCTACAACAATGATTTGCAAAATTGTAAAGCGAGCAGAAGGTAGAGAAAAAATGTAATTAGATAAATTTCGGCTCAAAACAGATAAATCAGGCGAGTAACAGTATGACTTAAAAATTCCTAAGAAAAACAATACGAAAACAAAAGCTAATACATAACTTGTCCAGCCAAAGACTGCTTCCCACCAGCTAAAAATACTGGGAAACCATCCTGCATGTAGTTCATCTTCAGGAAATCTACTATCTGGAAAAAAGACATCTAGGAAGGTATGTAGCCAATGGTGCAAAAATGCAATTGTTACTATTGGAAATGCGAATACTAAAAACAAGAATGCTCCTATTAACCAAGGTGCTGAATCTATCAGCATTCCTATAATATCAAAGGCATAACCCCTTAAGTAGCCTATGCCAATCATTAGTAAAATTAAGGCTACAGCATTAAACCAAGAGCGAACATTCGGAAGCCAGTATGGAAAACGCATATATTTATAGGGTAGTAGGATAAGTTTTGCATTAATAATTGTCAGGTGATTTACATATGGTAATACATTGAATTATGTATGACAGCTTTTTTGCTTGATGGTTTATAAATCTTTTAATTTGAATGAGTAATTTTATACTTGATAGATGAAATATCAATTTTTTAATCTACCCGATTGGAATCAGATTTCATCGGCACAACAGATAGAATTAGCGCAGGAATTATCAGAAAATCTACCAGATTTTGAATTTACAGATATTCGACGATAATTTTTGCAATCATCTTCGTAGAGCTTATTCGCTTTTTGAGTGAATGAGTCTTTCGGTGCGTTAGGCTAAAGCCGTAACACACCCTACCGATACTTCCTTTATTTTTTAATTAGTTACAAGTTATTCTCTTTACCTCTTTACCCTGGGCTCTTTGCGTCTCTGCGGTTTTTTTTATCAATAATCTTCTTATAAAAACAGAATCACCGCTATAATTTTATCAACTACCTATTCTTAAATATATAAATTACTTGAAATAAATAATTGTAAAATCATGACTCAAACTACAACAAAAACTGTATATTCATTTGAAGAGTATCTTGTCTACGATGACGGTACGAATAATCGTTATTAACTGATTAATGGAAAGCTTGATTTAAAAATTATTCCAACTTTTAGACATATTTTAATTACTGATTTTATCGAACAAAACTTTGATGAACAAATTAAAAGTAAAAAGTTACCTTGGATGTGTTTTAGAGAAGCGGGAATTAGAACTGGTTGGAGAAAATCGCGGCTATCTGATGTTTATGTTGTGACATCTGAACAAGTAATGGAATTGTTAGATAAATCTGCTGTATGTCAGTCTCCACCTTTAGTTGTTATAGAAGTAGTTAGTCCCGAATCGGTAAAGCGTGACTATCGTTATAAACGTTCTGAATATGCGGCTTTGGAAATACCTGAATATTGGATTGTCGATCCAATCGAATCAAAAGTTTCGGTTTTGTTGTTGGAAGAAGGTTTATACGAAGATACAGAATTTACCGGTAATCAAAGAATTGTTTCTCGTACTTTTACCGAATTAGATTTAACTGTAAAACAAGTTTTAGCAGCAGGGAATATTCAATAAAAAAATAAGGCTCTTCAGTACTTAGTATGCTAAAAATACAATTAGATAAGTGAATTGAAAGAG
>JAHCMI010000068.1 GCA_019192545.1 Rivularia sp. MS3
GAGATGGGGAGATGGGGAGTTAAAAGATTGTTAGTAATGAAGGTTTTTGGGGAATTATAGAGGAGAAAAGTTGATTGGAGCATTATAAAGATGGGGAGAGGGCATATTAAGAGTCATGAGGATTTGGAAGTTTTGCAGATTGCTTTTGATGCCGCTATGAGAATTTATGAATGCTCGAAAATATTTCCTGTTGAAGAAAAATATTCGCTAACGGATCAAATTCGCCGTTCATCTCGTTCCGTATGTGCTAATTTAGCCGAAGCATGGAGAAAGCGCCGTTACCAAGCAGCTTTTATCGCAAAATTAAATGATTCAGAAGCAGAAGCGGCCGAAACACAAATTTGGATAAAATTTGCCGTCAAATGCAACTATTTAAATGTCGAATCCGGAAGGGAAATTTACACTACCTACAACCAAATTCTAGGTAGCTTAGTAAAAATGATAAACAACTCATCAATCTGGATTCTCAAAAAATAAACATCTCCCCATCCCCCCATCTCCCCATCCCCCTATCTCCCCATCTCCCCATCTCCCCATCTCCCCATCCCCTCATCTATTCTTAACTCTTCGAGTTAGCTAAAAGATTCGGATACTTGGCTGGGGTGGAAAATAATTCCTGTAAACCAGACAGACGCTGTTGCGATGGTTGTTTGCTTAGGTTCCACAGGGTTTCGTAGAAGAAGAAAGATACTCCGGCAAAGTTGCGATCGCGAACTTCTTTTACTTGTGCTTCGATTTGTTCTACTGGTACGTGTTTGTTTTTTAAGCCGGAAAGAATGCCGATACTTGTAGGAATATGTTTTTTAGCCGCGATGACTTCGGGATACCCCAATTCTTTGATAAACACGTTCATGTCATTGCGGTAAATTTGAATAATCAAATCTTCGATTAATCCCATACGCTCCCATCTTTGCCAATCTGCTAAAAAGTATTCGTAGGAAAAGCGTTGGGGGTTTGGCGCTACGGAAACAATACAGTTTTGATCGACGGCTTTAATGGCAAAGAATACGTCTTTCATGAAATCGGTAATCTTATCTGCACGCCACTTTACCCATTCTGGATTTTTATTATCTCTGGGAGGTGCTTTACCGTTATGTTCTTTTTTGTATAGCGCTACAGTATATCTATCGTATCCATATTCCGATGGTAAGCCGAAATGGTCGTCAAATTGAATGCCATCGATATCGTAATTTTGCACCATTTCCACGATTAAATCTTTGATAAATCGCTGCACGTCAGGACGAAACGGATTTAACCAAACTCTATCGTGAACCCCTTCTTTTTTGATTTTGCTGCCGTCAACTTTACTTGTAAGCCATTGAGGACGACGTTTTGCTAATAGGGAATCGGCAGGAGCCATAAAGCCAAATTCAAACCAGGGAATTACTTTTAAACCCCTTTCGTGTCCTTCACTAACTGCTTCTGTAAGCATATCGCGTCTTCTAAGTCCAGGTTCTGGATCTACGCTACGTCCAATAACTCTTCTGGCAACTCTACTAGGATACAAAGTGTAACCCCAATTCCATACCGCAGGATATACAACGTTAAAATTTAAATCTTTGAGGCGCGTTAAAGCATTAGTAAGATTTCTACTTGAAAATAAAACATCGCTATCAATGTTAGTTAACCATACCCCTCGTAACTCAGTTAATTGCTCGCGGTTTGTAACAGTTTGCGGTTGAGGAGGTTTAATCGTCGGTAGCTGCCTTGGTGTAACCGTTGGCAATCGACCAGGTTTACTCGTTGGTACGGGTGGTATAACAGTTGGTAACTTTTGGTTGATAATGGTTGGTTGCTGACGAGTTTTAATAATCACTTGAGCCGGTGCGGGAACAGAAAACATCACCCCAGCCATCAGCGAAAGAGTAAAAACAGCTGCAAGAAACGCCGGTTTCTGTCTGCGTTGACTCAACGAAAACTGGTTAATACACCACTTGACAAATTTTCTCATAATTATACTAAGTACAAAACTTCACAACTTTGATGACTTCCATAACAAGGCGGATGTTGCACGAATTGAGAATTGGGGATTGGTAATGGGAAATGAAAATACTAAGCACTGCGTTTACGCACTACTAACAACTAACTCTTAACTCCTAACTCCTATCCCCTTCGTATTTTTACCGATACATCATACTGAGTAAATAAAAATGCGGGGTGTGGCACTACATCCTCAATAATTACCTTATGAGTATACTTAAGTAGTTGAAGCAAAAAAGTGATTCAGTTTACTTGTACATATCATCTACTAGCATGAGTTTGTTGGGTGATTGTACTGATAAATTGAATACCATGTTTGGATATTTCTATTAAGAGAAACGAGTGAATTACTGATGATTAGCTTGATTGATTCTCAGAACAGTACGACAAGTGATATGGCGGTTGTTCAAAGGTTGGCAAGAGCGATTAATCTCGCTGCTGCGCCGAATGGATTTGCCAATGGAGAGTTTTCGCTGCTTTTGGCGTGCTGCAATTCTGCGAACAAGCAAGAAGAAATTCTCAGCGTTTTGAGAGAATTTTCAACGGTGAATATCAGAAAGGTGATTCTTTCATCAAAAGCACAAACGCTTTACTCTAATATCGTTTCCGTACTGGGTTCCGCTCAACCCGATGCTTTAGTTGTTAGGGGTTTGGAGTCTGTAGAAGCAATTAATGAACTGATTATTTCTACAAATTTGATGCGAGATGAATTTGGTAAAAAGTTTAAGTTTCCTTTGGTACTGTTCGTGAATGAAGATATTTTACGCAAGTTGATTCGTTTAGCGCCCGATTTGAAAGACTGGGCTGCTAGTACTTTTAGGTTTCAAAATTATTCCCAAAGAGAGTCGATCGGCTTTTAGGAAGTAGGTAATTATAAGTAGATAGATTTGATTGTAATTGCGGAAAATACTGAATGCTGTTTCTAAGTAAATATTCTTAAACTTATGAGAGTCAGCTTTAGTTTTACTCTACGATAAAGAATTAAAGCAATTTCTGACTTTGACAGATTGTTCCTAGCACAGCGCCTTATCTTTTCACCCTATACGAAAGATAAGGCGTTTTTATTTGTGGGTTTGGGAATAAATTACCGATGCTAACGATTTGTTAAGCAAGAATCAAAGCTTCTATTAGAGGTAATATAGCGGTTTTCAGTCGAATCCAACACACTCGAAACCTCACCCCGCCCTACGGGCACTCCTCTCCCTTACTAAGGCTACGGTGTACACAGAAGTCGTTAAAACCATTACCCGCCAGGGACTGTAAGTCCCTGGCTAATAGCACAAGTCCTATAAATAGGACTAAATTAATAACTATCATGTTGTTTTAGGTAATTTTTTAGTCGTCTGTAAGCGAAGCTTTCTCGAAGAGAAGACGACTTGGGCTATTAGCCGGGGGTTTCCAACCCTCGGCGGACTTGTGTGTAAACCTTAGCCAACCTTACTTAAAGCCAAGAGAAAAGACTGTTTTCACCCCAAAAAAATAAGAGTGGAAGGATGCATACCACAAGCAATCACTTCCACTCTTACGTTTGCTGCTGAAGCGCTTCGGAATACGTACAAACATTGCCTTGATTTTGGGGGCTGTTTTTGGGTCAACGCAATATCTGTACGCGGTTGGTATTCCTAATGCAGCAAACTAAACTTAAATTTTTGGAAATTTTCTGTTGACAATTATTTAATTCTTTTGTTAGGATAAATATCCTTCAAAACAAAGGAAAAACATCCTTTAAAGAATAAATAATTTACCGGTAGAAAGTGTATCACCTTGTCGTTATTAAAGTGATACACCCTGATAACAACACCCTTGAAGTCGTTTATCTTGATTAAAGATAACTGAGTTAATTGTAAGTTGGTTGCCATTCTGGCAGGTTTTATAATTTGTTTTGAAAAACAAGCAAGAAAATGCTTAGTTGCTTGATTTGTAGCGGATTTTGAATGTCCCCTCCCAGGTTTTATGGAGCATTTTAATTTCAATATGGCTCTGCTTTCCCTAACTGAGTGAATCGGGAGACTATTTCACCATATTAATTTTGTTAGGTGTCATCCAACCCGTAAAGGACTGAGAAAATACCTCTTATAACTTATGTGTTGGAGTACTATTGGTTTATCCCATCAATTCTGATGGCTCAATTTATATAACCGCAGAGAGCGCAGAGGACGCTGAGAAAGAGAGTTTAGAGAATTAATCTTAAAAAGTAAAATTGGTGTTACCCCTGATAATTTATGTGATTGACTATTAGTAGTGAGTGGTGCATTTCATTAATTTAGGAATGGCCGCAACTGGCATGTTTTTCTCGTAGGGTGCTGTGACACTTTGACTAATTCTGAACGTAGTAATAACATGCAGGCTGTGTCACGCACCAACCGGCATTGTGACAATTGCGGCCATTCCTGTAATTATGATGGGCATATCGTGAATATAAAAAATATTTTTTTCCCCCACTCTCCCAGTCTCCCCCTCCCCCACTCCTCGTCCTCACCCATAATATTTAATGAAAGCGAGTACTCTTGTTTTCATTTCTGTTTCCTCTACAAAAACAAAAAAACACGCATCTCGATGGTAAATACTCGAAAGCGTGGATAAATAACCCTTTATTTTTTTAACTTTTAAAACCTAGCTTTAAAACTATTAGCTTACTTTAACTGATTACTACTTACGTAACATTGAAGACAAAGGTGTCTGTTTGCGAATATCCATGATGTCAGCCAAAGAATCTTTATCTTGTTGATTTGGCTCAAAATTGTGTTCTGGCGGTAAAACGGTTACAACAGGTTTTGGCTTCGGTTTTTGTGGAGGCATAGCCATTATAGGAGTTCTTCTCGGTCCGTTAGAGGTACGAGCAGGTGTTTTTCTTTTTGGCAACCGTGCTTCCATCGCTTGATAGCGTCGCTGTGCCAAACGTATTTCATGACGATTGACAACCTGTTTCTTAACTTTCGGCTTTTGCTTCGGACGGTTAAGAACTCTTAAAATCACCAAGCATCCACTAGCACAGCTAAGAGCTATTGCGGCTACCATCCATAAAGGTATAGGGTTTTGGCTTTTTTCTTCGACAGGAGCTTTTGGAGGTATTACCTCTGCCTGTAGCGTTGTTTCCGAGCCTTTGCGCCTTATGCTTTCATCAACATAGCCCAAACTATATATTGATATGGCACCCCCTCCCAAAAACATCAATAACAAACCTGCTAAGAACAGCCAGGGATAATGCATAAATAAGTATACGGCTACATTTTTGAGCCGATTTACTCTGCTTTCCGGTTCGTTACTGTCTGAAATGGGTGCGGACTCTTTGACTTCAGACGACTCTTGTTGTACGCTCTGAGTGTTTTCCATGACCTTTTTCAGATTTGTACTTCTCAAAGTATTGATTGTACTTGAGTACGAAGGTTTTACGTATCCGTATTCTTTATCTAAATTTAAGTAGTCTTTTTTGAAACTTTACACTACCTAATCTGCTAAATATTGCTTTCTTCAAGTACTTAAGGATACTTCGGGTTTTTCCGATGTTGAATTAATTTCGATGGCTAACTGTACCAGCTTATCAACTAGTTCGGGAAAGGAAACACCGCTGCTTGCCCAAAGTTGCGGATACATACTTGTTGACGTGAAACCTGGTAGGGTATTGATTTCATTAATTAAAATCTCGCCGGTAGCTTCAACATAGAAGAAATCGACTCGTGCTAAACCAGCGCAATCAAGAGCGGTAAATGCCTGTATTGCCTTTTCTTGTATTTGCTCTATTACTCCATCTGGCAATGGTGCCGGAATCAGTAAATCTGCTTTACCAGAAGTATATTTTGTTTCGTAATCATAAAAGTCACTTTCGTAAGTGATTTCACCGACTGTTGAAGCCTTGGGACTATCATTCCCTAAAACAGCGCATTCAACTTCTCTTGCAGTAACTCCAGCTTCTACAATAATTCTCCTGTCGTAGCTTGCCGCACTATCCAAGGCTGCTTCTAATTCCGAGCGCGATCGCACTTTAGCAATACCAACGGATGAGCCAAGATTAGCGGGTTTGACGAAACAAGGATATCCTAAATTTTGCTCGATGTCATCGCAAAGTTTGGGGAAGATACAGGGATTTGACCAAACTTGCTCTCTAGTTAAAGCCATGTATTTAACTTGTGGCAATCCTGCTTGAGCAAATATGGATTTCATGCCAATTTTATCCATACCAGCAGCAGAACCCAATACTCCAGAACCGACAAAGGGAACCTGCATTAAACTGAGCAATCCTTGAATAGTACCATCTTCCCCGTTTGGCCCGTGAAGAATAGGGAACCATACATCTACGGTTTCTGCTTCTGCGGGAAACTGCCAAAGTAATGGTTGGGAATTTTCACAAGATAAAGCCACTCCCGATGATAAAACCACTCGTGCAACGTCGGGACTTTGCCAAGCACCATCTTTTCTTATATAAAAAGGCAGTAATTCGTATTTATTGGCATTTTCTTCGGCAGTTAGAGCTTCTGAAATTGCTTTAGCTGAAACAATAGAAACTTCATGTTCTCCAGAACGACCACCAAATAGTAAACCTACCCGTAATTTTGTCATCTTGAATACTTAATAAAATAACTAATTGCGACCTAGATTATCACAACCGATAAAAATTGCTAAATATTTTTTACTACGTAATCTTTAAACATGAATTAAAACAACAATTAAAACATCAAAAACCCAGCCATAAAGACCGAGTTTTTGAAGGTTTCATATAAAGATAGGGGCCATAGTTCCCCCAGTTAAATATAGTTAGCAAGCAATAAGTCGCTCATCTAAGATAGGATACTAATATTAAGATGTCAATTCCGGAAAGTTTAAAAGTTTTTGAAAAAGTTTTTTGGCATAGTTTTTGTACGGTAGAACACATTTTAATATCTTGATTTCTTAGGGAATTGGCTTTCAACCCGTTCTAATGGTAATTGGCAGGTTGAATTAGATGCACGGAAAGATTTCATAATTAATTAATTAATTTAAATTAGGTGGTAATCCAAGAAAGCACCTTATGATTCAACCTGAAATTACCCAGCAGACATATTTGGGTAAAGCGCGGAAAGATTCAAGTTCGAGGAAATTTCGAGTAAATAATGTCATAATTAATGTATACCTGCCATGAGTGCAAATATACAACTACATGGGTTGTCGCAGCTAATTAGGAAGTCAAAATTCTGGAAATTTCTGCGTTAGGGAAAGCAAGTTGAAAATCTTCGTGGACTGGATGCGAGGCAAGTATCGGTAAAGATGCTCCAGTTGGCACGGGAATTAAAAAGAACAGCAGCGAGGTGATGGAATCCCTGTCCTCAAAGTAGTTGTTAGCGAAGCTCCTCTCAAAGAAGTGCGTCGTCAAGCTGCTTGGGGTGGGTAAGATTTCAAGCTAGCTGTTGTCGCGTGAGACGCGATTAGATATATGAACAACAAAATAGGCATTATTATTGCTTTCATATTTTTTTCACTATCATTTACCTTCGTAGGAATTTTATCCGCCAAACATAAGACAAACACTACTGAAGATTATTTGTTGGCGAGTCGGAATGTAAACCCTTGGTTGACTGCTTTATCGGCAATGTCTACCGGGCAAAGCGGCTTTTTGTTTACTGGACAAGTTGGTTATGCTTATCTCAATGGAATTTCTGCTATTTGGCTGGTAATTTGCTGGGCGATCGGCGATTATCTTGCTTGGTGGTGGGTGTTTAGAAAATTACGAGTTGTTTCTGAGGATACTAATTCAGAAACGGTTTCGGCTTTTCTAAGTCAAGAAAAAAGTGGTTTCCCTTGGATTAAATCAATAACAGCTTTAATTATTGTTGGTTTTCTAGGTTCTTACGCTGCGGCACAGTTGGTAGCAAGTAGCAAGACGCTGCATACGGTATTTGGTTGGAATTATTCCTTGGGTGCAATTGTTGGTGCGGTAATTGTGGTGATTTACTGCTTTTCTGGAGGAATTCGTGCCGATATTTGGACGGATGCAGTTCAGTCTGTGGTAATGATTGTGTCTTTGATTGTGCTATTGGTAACGCTGATTTCTCATAGTGGCGGCATCGATAATATTTGGACGCAATTACAAGCGATTGATTCCAACTTAGTTGAAGTGTTTCCTTCTAATTTAGCTTGGGGTTTTACTGCCTTTTTTGTCGGTTGGTTAGCGGCTGGGTTTGGCGCTATCGGACAGCCTCACATTTTAACTAGGGCAATGGCGATAGATTCGGCAGACAATATTGGATTTGCCCGTAATCTTAAAACTGCGTGCGGTTTAGTAGCTTCTTCGAGTGCTATTGTTATCGGGCTTGCAGCTAGAGTGTTATTACCGCAACTGGCAACAGGAGGCGATCCAGAATTAGCGCTGCTATACTTATCTGCGGACTTACTGCCACCTGTTTTAGTAGGATTAATGCTAGCGGGTTTATTTGCGGCGATTGTTTCCACTGCTGATTCTCAAATCCTTTGTTGTTCGGCGGCACTAACCCAAGATATCTTTCCCGGAATTGCTAAATCTCGTAAATTAGCAATGTTAGGTACTTTAACCGTTACCGCAGTTGTTTTAATCATTGCTTTATCTGACAATCAAAGCGTTTTCTCTTTAACTATCTTTGCTTGGTCGGTATTAGCTGCGGGATTGGGGCCATTATTGGTAATTCGGGCTTGGCAAAAACCAGTTGATACTCCTTTAGCTCTGGCAATGATATTCGCTGGAACTGCGACTGCGTTGATTTGGAATTTGGGTTTAAAACTATCGAGCGCACTTTATGAAGTTTTACCCGGTATGGCTGCTGGTTTTTTAGTTTATGCTTTAGCTCGGTTGTTTTATCGGAAATTGAGAAGATAACTAATTCTTTTCTAATAATATTAACTACTGGTAGGTTGGGTTAGACGCACAACAATATTTAATGATTAACTCACTAACTTAAATTGCGTCGTAACCCAACAAAGCGTTTTATGATTCGATCTGAAATTATCCAACATACATTTTTGAATGAAGCGTCTTGTTTTGTATAGATGGACGTTTTTTAGTAGTAGTTTGATCTGTGAAGGGGAAAGGTACTAAAACAACATCGCGCCTCTTTATAATTGGTCATATTCCGCGTCTTCAGGATTATCCCAAATTTTTTGCAGCGTTGGTTCGGAAAGCTTTGTCGCAGCTAGGGTAAGGTTATAATCTTCATTTTGCCCAGATAAGGAATCAATAAAGTTTTCAACTAACACCACTTGTTCGGGAACTAGCTGACGTATTTTTTCGATTAGTCTTTGTTCTGATATTTTGTCGGCTTGCATTGTTTATATCCTCAAATTGTAAGGAGACGTTGCACTGCAACGTCTTTACATCATTATTATTATCAATCAAACACCAACAACTTCCCGCACTTCCACAACTTCCCCTGTTAAACTAAACGGACGCACGACAGTAATTTTCACCTTAACTATCTTCCCTTTTAACTCCTTAATATCACCGGTAAAGAAGGTAAGACGATTTCCCCTTGTTCTTCCCATTACCTGATTTTTATCTTTAGGATTCTCATCTTCTACTAAAACCTCCTCAATACGCCCCATATAACGTTGCGATCGCTCGGCTGCTTTTGTACCTACAAGATGATTCAACCGTTGCAATCTATCGCTTTTAACTTCTTCACTCAATTGCTCGCCCATTTCTGCCGCAGGGGTATTTGGACGTGGGGAATATGCTGCTGTATTCAACAAATCAAAACCGATATCTTCTGTTAGTTCCATTGTCTTCTGAAACTGTTTTTCGGTTTCTCCAGGGAAAGCTACGATTGCATCGGCACTAATTGACGCATCTGGCATATATTCGCGAACTTTATTGATAATTCGACGATATTTTTCATGGGTATAGCCACGCGCCATGCGTTTCAAAATTTCGTTATCTCCCGATTGGAAAGGTATATGAAAATGCTCGCAAACTTTGGGTAATTCGGCGCAAGCTTTAATTAATCTTTCCGTGAAATAACGGGGATGAGAAGTTGCAAATCTAATTCTTTCAATACCGGGTACGTCGTGGACGTAATACAATAAATCCGTCAAAGTGTTCTGACGACGACCTTCTGGCGTAATTCCTGGTAAATCTCTGCCGTATGCGTCAATATTTTGACCGAGTAAAGTAACTTCCTTATAACCCTGTCTTCCTAACTCTTCCATTTCAGCACGAATCGCTTCCGGTGTCCGCGACTGCTCTACACCACGCACTCCAGGAACCACGCAATAAGTACAGCGTTCGTTGCAACCGTAAATCACATTTACCCAAGCCGTTACTTTACTATCACGGCGCGGCTTGGTGATATCCTCCATAATATGCACTGGCTCGGTTGCTACTACTTGAGAACCACCGTAAACTTCATGCAGTAAATCTTTTAAACGATTGGCATGTTGCGGCCCCATTACCAAATCTAATTCGGGAACTCTTCTTAATAAAGTTTCTCCTTCCTGCTGCGCGACACAACCGGCGATAACCAAAGTCAAATCCGGTTTTTCACGTTTGCGTTTTGCCTGTCTGCCAAGATAAGAATATACCTTCTGTTCCGCATTATCCCGAATAGAGCAAGTATTGCAAATAACTATATCTGCATCGTTTTGGTCTTCCGACCACTCAAAGCCCATATCTTCTAAGATGCCAGCCATGCGCTCTGAGTCGGCTTTGTTCATCTGGCAACCGAAGGTAATAATGTGGTACTGGCGTTTGGTGGTCATTGGTAATTTTTCGTTGGGGAATGTAGTATTTATTAGTTTCATTATCAATTTTACATAAAATTGTTCTATTAAATATTGCCGCTATATTTATATAAATTAAAATACTCTCAATAAATAAAATTATCTGTCTTCCAAAAATATGTACAAATTATTAGCCCCTATACTGTTCGTATTAATCGGCTTATTCTCAGTTACAGCTAGCTATTTTAACTGGGATTGGTACTTTAACAATTATCGCGCTCGCTTTCTAGTTAAAATAATTGGTCGTCGCGGCGCACGAATATTTTACACGTTTTTAGGTTTGTTCCTCGTTGGTTTGGGATTATCCATTTTACTAGGCAATATATAAAGTTGATTTTATATATACTACAATAAATTACAAACAAAGTATGTAGTCAGCGATTTATCGCTAATTATCGTTAAATTACTATAAGAATGGATATCGAATACATAGCTTATGAGAAGATACCCGAAAATCCCAATCGATGGAATTTAACAGAGTCAGATTACCGAAATTTTAACAAAAGTGATTGGGTAGTAACAGAAAAGATTCATGGTGCTAATTTTGGTATTGTCACGGATGGTTTAGAGGTTAAATTTGCTAAAAGAAAGCAATTTTTGGATTCCGGTGAAGATTTTTTCGGTTATCAGTTGTTGCAAAATCAATTAATTATCAAAACTAAAGAAATATTTAAAATTTTACAAGCTGAAAAAACAAGCTTACAGAAAATATATATTTATGGAGAATTATTTGGGGGAGAATATCCCCATCCGGAAGTAACTCCTGTTAGTGGAGTACAAGCAATACAAACAGGAGTCTACTATTCTCCGAATATTGAATATTATGCTTTTGATATTGGCATTGTAGAAAATACCAATAACGATGAGAAAATTTATTTGGATTATGACATTGCGCTGCAACTATTTGAAAAAGTAGGAATGATGGCTGCAAAGCCTTTGTTTATAGGTAAATACGAAGAAGCAACGGCATATAATATTGAATTTGAGTCTACAATTCCCCAAAGTTTGGGTTTACCGCAGCTACAGCAGAAAAATAAAGCGGAAGGAATTGTAATTAAGCCAGTTAAATCATTTTATATAGAAACTCGTAAAGGTAGAATTCGTCCGATTATTAAATATAAAATACCGGAGTTCGCAGAAGATAGTCGCTATCATCAAGCACAAAAATGGAATTATCAAAATACGTTTAACCAAAATCAACATCAAAATCAAGAATTAAGCTTTGAAGATGAACTATGTCAGGAAATGCTTGCTTTGGTGACTGCAACAAGGTTAGATAATGTCATTTCCAAATTCGGAAGAGTTACAGAGAGAGATAGAGAAAAGCAACAGCAAATAGTTTATTTATTAGAAAAAGATGTTTTAGAAAGCTTTTACGAAGAATATAAAAGTATTTTTAAAGCTTTATCTTTAGAAATTCAGAAAGATATGATGTACGATTTACATCAAGCCTCGCAAAGGTTGGTGAATAGCTATTTGAGCGCCAAAAATAATTGGCGCTAAAGCGCAACTACGAACAATCTACGCATTCTTCCAAGTACCGTGAAAACCTGGAGGAATTACACTTGGTAAACTCAATTTACAAACGGGTTTTTTATCTAAATTATCCGCATCAAATATCCACAATTCGCTACTGTCAGAATTACCATTGTAAACAACCGTCAAAATAAAATCCTGCGCGTAGATGGGTTCGGAAGGATAAAGATTTTCGCCAAAGTTTGCTTCGGTAATAGTATCAGTTTGATGGTCAAAGCAAGCAATACTATTTAATATTTCCTTACTAATATCAGTACCTTGCTTAACTGTAGAAAGATAGGTATATCGAGAAGGTTTTCCCACGTTTTGCTGCGGTACGATAGGAAATTCGCAATGTCTATCGAATAATGTTTCTATATTGCTAACTTTACCAGTCTGCGGATTTAAAATTACTCGCGCTAACTTACTTTTTGAAGCAGTATGAGTTTCACCAGTGGGAACTTCTTTAAGAAATTGATTGGTTTGAAAATCTTCATAACTTGCAATATCAATAATTGCAGCACCGCTATTATCTATAAAACCATTAGAAAAATGCCATTGAAACCAAGGCTCAGTCTCGCTACGACTGACAATATTTAAATCGCGATCGCAAACTATAATTTGAGTACCTTTACTTGGCTGCCATTCTAACGCATCGCTATAGCAACTCAATCCTATTGCTGGCATTAATAAATTTAACCGCACTGGGGAAACAAAAAATATTAAATATTCTCCAGCCAAAACAAAATCATGCACTAAAGGTACACCATCTAATTTATGTGCAGCTTTCTTAATAATTCTTCCAGTAGCATCGCTTTTATAAATATTAAGAGTTGCATTTACACTAACTGAGATACCAAAATTAAAAATTTCTCCCGTTTCAGAATCAACTTTTGGATGTGCCGAATAAGCTAACCCAGCATCCAATCCTTCTAAATTATCCTTTCCTAAAGTTTCGAGGTTTTGTAAATCAAGTTTATGCGGATTATCACCTTCCCATAAAGCTAAAAGTTTATCCGGTAAAGCTAAAACTGAAGTATTCGCAACATTTTTAATCGGTTTAAACCACTGATTCCAAACTGCACCCGGTGCTGTCATCCCATAATTACCGTAAAGCAATTTTCCTGCACTCGCTTCTTCTTTGAATCCCTCAGTTTGAACATAACGATAAACTGCTGAAGCATTACCCCTTTTTATTGCCCCTTCTGAAGGCAGATTTGAATTAAAATGCACCGCAAGAATTGCACCATCACCATCAAACCAATGCCCTACAGAAATACCACCACGTTCTAATCTCCCCGGCCCGTTGCGGTAAAGAGTACCATTTAAACTTAGGGGAATTTCACCTTCAATTATTGAAAGAGGAGTTAAAGGAAATTCCGTTGCAGGTTTTTCAAAAGCTTTAGCCCAGGCTTGTTTCGAGGATTTTTCAACTGTTTGCATTGTAAATTAACTTTAAGCACTTATAAAATAATTTTAATCTTTATTTGTTCTTATTTACAGATTAAAAAATCTATATCTCTCTACCTCTTACCTCCGTGTTCTCCGCGTCTCTGCGGTTTTTTATAATCTTTAATTTCACAATCAAAACAAACTAATATGAGCATAGATTATTGGTGGTTTTTTATTCACCTTTCTGACGACGAAGAAACCAAGATTCTGCCGTTTTATCAAGATGCTTTGCAAAAAGCTGTCTTATCGGATAGTTCAAAAGACATTTTGCAACAGTGGCGAGATAATCACGAAACCTTTATATTTACAAATGATGATTGGGTTTTATTTTACAATCAATTTATTTCGTCTTTTATAGTTCCTAGCTTTCAAAATTTTGGCGAACAACTTATTTCCGAAAAACTAGTTCCAGGATGGCAACTCAATGAAAATAACTATTTAGATCTCATATCAGTTAATAGATGCTCTCCAATAGCTGCATTATTTTACGCATTAAAACCCGAACTCGCAGATAGAATTCCGGGTTTTATGGGAAATATGTTTATTCGTCAAAATGAAATTAAGCAAACTTTGAAATTAGTTGAAGAGATATTCAGTAAAACCGATTATCAAACCTTAAATTTTCAGGCAAGTAGCTTAATTATGGGTAGCGATGATGCTTCTGATGTATTAAATGCATTGCCGAAAGCTCTTGCAAGTGCAAATGAAAAAGGTTGCGGCTTGTTAACTTTCGCAACGTATCCTTGGTAATTAATAAACTGACTATTGTCTAAATCTACAAATCAATTGCTCGCGGGATAACTGTATCAGGAATGGCCGCAATTGTCACAACACTCGGTTGGTGCGTGACACTGAAAACATTGTTACTACGTTCAACATTAATCAAAGTGTCACAGCACCCTACACAAAAAATGTGCCGGTTGCGGCCATTCCTATGTATTAACAACGGAGAAAATTCTTCTGGTGTTAATGCTAGTAATGAAAAATAGCTGAAAAGCCACAGATATCAAACTTTTTACTTCTTACTTCCGCGAAGCGGTACTAGGCTGTTAGCGGAGCATGTCCGCAAGGACATAAGCTGGTTAATGGTAATTATTACAGTTTTAAGAACTTTAAGAATACATACAAAAAAACCTCGGGTCTCAATCCGAGGTTAGTAGAAGAAAACCAAATGTCTACCGTTGTTAAAGATATTAAAAATTTCAATTCACATCAAAGCCATATCAACCAAGCTTTGGTTTTGTGAACTTATGTAAATAATCTTAATGAAATCATTACAAAATGTCAATCAGCCTTGACACTGATTTTTTTTGTATATATTGAACAAAACTTAAGTATATTACGCAGTTTAGGGAAGAGGGGGAAGAAAAAATATTATTAACTCCTAACTCTTAACTGCTCACTGTTCACTGTTCACTGTTCACTGCTCACTGTTAACTGCTCACTGCTCACTGATAACTGTTTCTATCACTTTTGCAGCTTCGGGGGGAATTTCTGTAACTAAACGAAATGGAAATTCTTCGGTGGAAGCAATTTGAGCGTAATCTGCTGTAAGAAACACTTTATATTCATCTGCTTCAGGAGTCAGTTGAGCAGCAAAGGCTAAAACAATCGCTTTAACAAATTTACGAATATCAGCAGCTTGTTCCCCGATTACTTCACCACCAGTCAAAGGAGTATTAGGTTTTCCTTCTTGGCTCACTGTTGCACTAGGATCTTTTACGCTCAGATGTGTTGCTCCAACCATACCAACCAACCATTTTGGTGAAGGAATTTTACGGAAACCGATTATCTGCTCGGTTAAAGCCGGGTTGGTTTTATCGGCAGAACTCGCTAAAACTAAAGTAGGAACTGCTACAGATTCTAATCCCGTTTCACCAAACATCAAAGAACTTGTGGGATTGAGAGCAACTATACTTTTGACTCGCTCGTCACGTAGTTGATAGCTATTTTCTGGCAATTCTTGGGCTATACATTGAAGCCCTTGCCCAAAGCTCAAAATCGCTAAATTCCCCTGACAGCGCTTTCTAAGACTTTCTGGTTGCAAACGCGCCCCACCTATTGATAAAGCTGTTCCACCTCCGAAAGAATAACCCACCACCATGACTTTATCGGTTGCGAGTTTTCCTTTTAAAGGATTATCTGCTGTTTTATTAATTTTTTCTAATTCATCTATTACAAAACTAATATCTTGAGGACGTTCTAAAAATTCTTGTGGTTTTAAAAGTCTGGTTTTACCTGCAATTGCCGCATTGGTATTTGCTTCGTTACTACCGGGATGCTCTACTGCTGCCACTACAAAACCATAAGATGCAAGATGTGAAGCTAAATAACGTAATTCATGGCGCACCGAACCCATACCGTGACTAAACACGATAACTGGCTTGTCTGCACTCGCAATATTTGACCAATATATATCAACGGGTAAGTCTCTATTTCTTTTGTTATCGTTCAAATTTAAATTGATTTCTTTTACTTCACCCCTTCCCGGTTGAGTAGCATCAAAGGGTAATGAAACCTCGGGATCTCTACTCGCAAGCTGAGGCGCGATTGCACTCATAAACTCTTGAGTCTGCCAAAATGCTGTATTTAAATTTTTGAATACTCTAAATGCTTGAGATAAATCAATTTCTAAACGTTCGCTGGGATAAGCAGCAATAGAAGAAAGCAAAGAAAATCCATTTGGTTCGCTAGCACCTAAAATCAAACTGTCTCTAAGGGCTTTTGCTCCGGCATCATCTTCTGTGTGTATTACTGTTGCTAAATCTTCTAAAATTGTCGCCCCTACTTGAGTATTAAGTAAATTACTCATTGTCGCAACATTAATTGGAACTTTTGTTCTTAATGCTCCCACAATTAAGCTGCGTTGTTCTTCAGATAATTTATTAGTGTAAGATTTGAAACTCTGAGGAAAATCCCCCGTTTTGACTATGTTTTCTAATTCAGCAATTGAGATAGATTCCGCAAACGAACCGTAACGTACTACTACGGTTTCTGCTGCCTGTAATGGTTTATCTGCCAACTGTCCAATCATTAAAGTACAAAATAAACTTACAAATATCTTCAAACATCTCCCACTATATTTCATTTATATTTGTACCCTGATTGATATTTGCCTACGCAAAAATACTGACAAAATACTGAAGTAATATAAGCGCGAGATTTTAGTTTTAGCTTATTAATTCTATGAGTGACAACAATATAAATAACCTGCATTCCAATAAACAACAATATGAATAATCTGACAATCTTGTTTCATGCCCACAAACAATGATTCAGGAAAAAAATAACGTCCATAAAAATTGACATTTAAGCAATTGCTTAACTATAATTATTAAGCAATCACTTAAGTTTGATTTGAGTAAATTTACGTATTCATTTAAGAAGGTAATTTTATCAATGCTTTACGTATGAATGAATTATCAGTTTTAAGTTGACATGAGCAGAAAATGCGCTAGTGCAGATGTTTTTCAAGTAATAGCAGATCCAACCAGAAGGGCAATATTGGATTTGTTAGTTGTTGGTGAGCAGCCTGTAAAGCAGTTAGCCGAACCCTTTGCGATGAGTTTGCCAGCTATTTCTCAGCACTTACAAGTTTTATGTGAAGCTGGCTTAGTGGAAATGCGTAAATCTGGTCGTCAGAGGTTGTATAAGCTGAAGCCAGAACCGTTAAAACAAGTTTCACTTTGGCTTGCTAATTACGAACAATTTTGGGAGCAAAAACTTAATGCTTTGGGCAATTATTTGGAGGAAGATTGATGTTTGTAAAGTTAAATAAAGAGGTGCTGTTACCTCATCCTCCCGAGAAAGTGTGGCAAGTAATAACTAACAGTCGTGCTTTAGCTGCATGGTTGATGGAAAACGACTTCGAGCCGAGAGTTGGATGTAAATTTTGCTTTTACAGTCAATCTTTACCGGGAATAGATACAAATATTAGATGCGAAGTAATCGAAGTTGATAAACCCAAGCGTCTGGTTTATACCTGGCAAGATTGCATGATGAATCAACCTTCTATCGTTACTTGGACTTTGCAAGCTGTTGAAGGCGGTACGCAATTGCGTTTGCAACATCGCATAAGAGAAACTGCTATAAGCGGTGTGAGAAAGCCAGTTTATTCTCAGATGCAGCCTGTAAATATAAAACTATCCCAAAGTTTTATTCTGGAATCTTATTTAAATGGGGGATGGGAAGACAAGCTTTGCAACCAGTTACCGAAAATATTAATTGCCTGAATTTTATCTTTGATGTCATTGGGAATAGCCGCAACTGGCATATTTTTTTTGTAGTCACGCACCAACGGACATTGTGACAATTGCAGCCATTCCTAGTACTTTACCAAGTCAACTTTGCGGGGTGTATCGTGAAAAAAAGTCTCTTTTCCCCCGATAAAATCTATGTTGAAGTTTTACTACAATCCAATTTCTGTAAATGCTCGTCGAGTTTGGGTAGCTTTGCTTGAAAAGCAAATTCCCTTTGAGCTAATAAAAGTCAACCTTGATGGCGAGCAGTTTGACAATGATTTCACAGCAATTAATCCGCTTGGGCGAATTCCGGTGATATTAGACGACAAATTGCGGGTTGTCGAATCATTGGCAATTTTAGACTATCTAGAAGCAAAATATCCGACTCCATCATTAATGCCTAGCGAACCCTCTGCAATTGCTACTGTGAGGATGATTGAAACAATTACGGTTGTTGAGCTTCAACCTGCGACAATTCCTTTAACTGCTTCGTTGTTAGGGCTTGAAGTTGAATCTCAGAAGCTGGAATTAGCTCAGCAGAGAGTAACCAGTATTTTGCAAATGTTTGAAGAGTTGCTAGGCAAACAAACTTACTTCGCAGGAGAAGAATTTACACTTGCAGAAGTTGTAGCTGGAACGTTAATTCCTTCCCTACCTTTAGAAGACTATCCAAACTTAAAAGCTTTAACCGAAAGACTTGCTCAACGAGACAGTTGGCAGCAAACTGATGCTCCTCCGGAAGCGATTGAAGCAGCCCTTCCCAATATTCGAGAAATTTTGCAACGACGTTTGTAGCAACTACCAACAAGTCTATAGCTTATGGGATAAACATCTTACATCCCTCTTTTTAATAAGGGGAAGGGGGTGAGGTTAAATACTGTATACCAAGTTAAAAGTTAAAAATTAGATTCCAAATGTCCCAAAAATTCATCGACACCAACAATCAACAGTGGGAAAAACTACCCTCTTTTCCAGAAACAGAAATACTCTTTCTAGCTCAAGCAGTTCCCCGAGGCTCAATTCATAAATTACGCATGAGCGCCGGTACGGTAATTCCAGTTCATTCTCATCCATGCGACGAGTATGTTTATGTTCTCGAAGGAACTATTGAAACCGGAGGAAGAGAGTGCAAGTCTGGAACCTTCTGGTTTACTCCTGCTAATACTAAAAACGGCTCTCATAAGGCGATTACAGATGTAGAGATTCTGACTATTCGTCTGGGTGAAATGGGGAAATTTGAAAACGATTAAATATAAAGACAGCAAAACAAAAAGTAAACATGGCGATAATTATGAGTTCAAATCAACAATTTCTGCAAAATCTATACGATGCCTTTAACAACCGTGAAATTGAAACAATTATCTCGTTTATGCGCCGGGATGTAAAATGGGCAAACGGATTGGAAGGCGGTTTTGTTTACGGGCGTGACGCAGTGCGCGAATACTGGTGCAATCAATTTAAGAATATTCAAGTGGAGCTTGAGACGCTAAAATTCGAGACGGATGAAAATAATCGCAACGTCGTTACCGTCCATCAAGTCATCAAAGATTTACAGGGCAATTTACTTGGGGATGCAACAGTTGTGCAAATCTTTACCATTGAGGATGGTTTGATTAGCCTTTACGAAATTGGCAAAACTGAAACAATCCAAGAGATGATTCAAAAGGCGAGAACCTAGTACTCGAACAAGCCTAGATTGCCGGGTGAGGCAAGGGAGGGGGAGAGAGGGAAGATGGGGGAGAGGGGGAAGAAAAAATTTTTTTCTTGACGATACACCCCGCAAAGTTTCCTTGGTTGACTACTAGCTATCAACAACCGAACTTCAACAAGTTATAGCCACTTGGTTTAGTCAAAATTTGTAATTTTGTAATCAATAAAGGATTTAAATCATGAAAATTTTAATTATCGGTGGTACTAATTTTATTGGTCCGTGGGTGGTTCGTCATTTAGTTACTATGGGACACGATGTAACTATATTTCATCGCGGAAAAACGAAAGCTGATTTACCCGAAAACGTACATCATATATACGGCGATCGCTCTCAACTTCAAGATTTTAAAAGTGAATTTGAGAATCTTTCACCCGATGTTGTAGTAGATATGATTTGCTATACGGAATCGGAAGCACGGATGTTAATAAACGTATTTAAAGGCATTACGCGGCGCGTTGTGGCAATCAGCAGCATGGATGTATACCGCGCTTACTCCATTATTTTAGGTAAGGAATCCGGTACAGAAAAAGTTCCGCTAACGGAAGATTCAGCTTTACGTACTTCGCTATATCCTTTTAAAGATTTATCAATAAAACTTTCTGAGAAACCTGCCGATTACGACAAGATTTTAGTTGAAAGAGTCGTGATGTCATCTGAAGTACCAGGAACAATCATCAGATTACCGATGGTTTATGGAGAAAATGACCCATTGAACCGAATATCACCCTATTTAAAACGTATGGATGATAGTCGCGATGCGATTATATTTTTAGATATTATTGCTAAATGGCGGGGTTCTTATGGTTATGTTGAAAATATTGGATATGCAATTGCTTTAGCTGTTACTAACGAAAAAGCAGCAGGTAGAATTTATCATGTTGCCGAGCCAGAAGCATTTTCTGAAGGGGAGCGAGTTACTAAAATTGGAAAACTCGCAGGATGGAAAGGTAAAGTTGTTAGTTTATCTAAAGAGAAGTTTCCACAAGACTGGAATTTACCTCTTAAGTCAGAGCAAGATTGGTGTTTAGATTCCACTCGCATCCGTAATGAATTGGGATACAAAGAAATTGTATCGGTAGAGGAAGCGTTGAAGAGAACTATTGAATGGGAAAGAAATAATTTATCTACCGATATGCAGCAATTGGTAGCACCATTTTTATTGGATTATGCAACCGAAGATGCCATTCTCAAATGATATATAGGGAAATAAAATTTAAAATCCCCCCTTTTTAAGGGGGGTAGGGGGGATCTAAACGTTGTGAAAGAAACTTAGAATATTTGGATGTACACCGTAGCCTTAATAAGGAAGTGAGGGTGAGGTTTTACCGCTTATTTCCCATACTTCCTCAACTGACGCTGAACTTCCTTTACTGCTGTATGGGCGTTCACTAAACCGTTACCGAAGAAGTATTGCTCAATTGAAACTCCATCAGGAATATTTCCAGATAGTAATAAAAATTTGTAAACCTCTTTTTCTCTATTAGGAACAGAAAGCGCATCGTAAGAAGCCGTGCGCTTAAGAATAGCAATAATATCTTTGCGGCTTAAACGGCGCTGTGGATCTTCTCCTTTCATCAAAGCTATGATTCCGGCGACAACTGGAGAAGAAAAAGAAGTTCCCTCAACTCTTACATATTTGCCTCTATTGTCGAATGATGAACCCCAAGGAGATTTAGGTTGAATGAGAATTCCTCGCCAAAAATTATCTGTTCCCGTGCCTCCAGTAGTCAGAATTGCACCGCGTAAACCAATTTTTGTTGAGCTATCTCCACCGGGAGCAACCACTGTTAAACCATTACCAAAATTGCTGTAAGGGGCGCGATATCCATTAATATTAGTCGCACCAACTGCAATTACTCCTTTTACCGCCGCCGGAAAACTAACTTCTAAATCCGTTTCGTTTCCAGCCGCAGCTACAAAAACTATATTAGGGTTTTTATTCTGGGCGCGGATAATTGAATTTTTGACTTCTGCTGTTGGCAAAAAACCACCAAAACTCATGTTTATCACATCTGCTCCCCTAGCCACAGCGTAGTCAATGCCTTCTAAAACGTCAGACATTTCTATTGATTGTTCAAATCCATACAAGGGGTGGAACAAAGTCTTACCAATATTTACTGGCAATATGCTTGCTTGAGGAGCAACACCAGATAGCCCATTTATTTCAGGAGAATTTGCTGCAATTACCCCAGCGACAAAAGTACCGTGAAACAAACCCGTAACTTCGTAGCGTAAATAATCTCTAAGAATTGCCACAATATCTTTCCGACTCAAACCTATCTGCGGCTTATACCGCAAAAGCTTTCTCACTAACGGGATACCACCATACTTTTCTAACAAGCTATCATCACTTAATCGATATGAATCTTGAAAGATAGAGCCGAATGTAGAGAATTCTTTTTGGCTCATCTTAGTATCGGCATCATCGTCAGCGAAATCCCAACCATTGATTTCACCACGACGCTTATCTTTTATATCTCCAGACTTATAAACATTATTTACCAAGTCTGGATGATTCCATTGAATCAGAGAGTCAAGCACAGCAACAACAACTCCCTTACCAGCTTTGGAATTACGCCAAGCTTCTGTTGCACGTATGCCTGTGTTGGGTAGAGATAAACCAGATTTTTTATACAAAGCTTTACTTAAACATTTATCTACATCATCAGTAAACTTAGTCAAACAAACTCTTAAAGGATTGCTCTGAAGATGCCATTGTCGTAAAAGCAGATTACTTTGAAAATCCAATTTCGATTTTATTTGACTTTTTTTTAATCTATCTATTGCTTCTTTTGCTTTGCGAGCAACATCTTTATTTCGTAGCAAAATGAAGTTAGGTGTTGCAGATTTAACTCCTCTAACTTGATATATTCGATTAGCAACTTTTAAAATATCCGTTCCGGATGTAGAAGTGGATTTAACTACATAGCGATTTTTACTGAAGCGTAAAGGGCGGATTATTTCTAATTTATGCCTATTTAAAATTACTTGTTTTTCAAATGGTGAAATTTGTTCCTCGAAGCTGACAATAATCTCGTTTGGTAGTATTATCTCCTCACTATATTTCCGCCGAGAAAATACGGGGAAAGTTTTATCAACATAAGCTTTTTGACTCAAACGTAACTGCATTACAGTAGAATTGCTGCTATCTGAAGCTAACTTCATTAATGCATAATGCTTATTTAAAGGTTCTATTTCTACCTTTGTATCTCGATTGCGTCGAAAATCCTGCTGAAGTTTTATATACAGCGGTACATTAGTATTCTGTGTAGCTTCTGGCTTAAAAGCAACAGCAATAACATCGTTTCGCTGCTCTAAATGAATTTTTTTGCCATCATAATTATAAAAAAGTTCGCCCTGCTCTTGTGACTTTTTTACAACTAAAGTTTCCGCTCTCGAAGATAAATTACTTGTTAGCACCCATAAACCGCTCGTCAAGAGAATACCGGACAATAAACGCTTCATAGTTCGGGTACCTCGCAGATGGGTTTGCAACACAAACAACTAGTAAATATAGATACTTGTTGTTAGATAATACTGCGTATATTTAGTTGTTGTCTGCTACAAAAAACACAACCCATACTGTATTTATCACAATTTTATCGATAGATAATCAAGTAATTTAGATTGCTAATAAATGATAATTTGTCATACAAATTGACAAGAACATGTAAAACAAATCACCCTTGAGGGTACTGTAAATAATGCATCATGTTTTTTACCATGCAGGTAATAGAACTTTTATCAAAAATAATCAAATGGCACAAACTTACATATCAAAAGTCAATGTTGACTTATGGAAACAAGAAGTAACCTTGGAATGGACAGGAGCGAATGCATCGGCACAACAGAAAGGCCCTTTTCACTGTACTCCCGGTGAAGGTATGCCGGGACTCAATTGTGATGATGTTACAACCAGCAGAAAGGGCGGAACAAACTGTACTCCAAAAGGTGAATTCAAGGTAATTCGTCACGAGCGCCGTTTTAGCAAGTTCCCTGAAGCTGAATGGGTAACACGTTTTCAAGATGATTCTCGTGGAATTGCCCTTCACTACTACCCCAATGTTCCCGAATATCCCGACTCCAACGGATGCGTTCGCATTGGTAACAAAGAAGTAGCAAAACGAATTCATGACAATACGAAAGCTGGAGTATCTGTTGTCAGCGTACATGGAGAGTTAAGACCAGATTTTCGCAATACCTTAAGACGAGGTTCTAAGGGTGAAGATGTGAAGAAAATGCAGCGTCAGCTTAAGAATAAAGGATATCAACTTGCAATTGATGGCGATTTTGGCCCAGCAACCGAAGCAACAGTTAAACAATTTCAACGAGACAAGCAACTTTTATCTGACGGAATATGCGGCAGGCAAACCTACGGAGCGCTTTTTGCTTAATGGTTTTGCCCTTGAAATATAACTGTTTTTACCTGAATAAAATACAAAATATTTATATTTCAATTGGGCAACGCCAGATTAACTACTCCCATTCCGCTCTAAGATTTCCTATGAAAATTTCTCCCTCACTCCCTCCCTCAACCCCAAACGGTAATCTTCTACCGGGAAGGGAGTATCTCTCTTTACCTCTTGACTCTGTGTACTTTGTGTCTCTGCGGTTTTTTTTATCGGTAATCATCTCTTAGCAAGAAAGTATCTATTTACTTTTCATCATCAAACGATACACAGGGACTATCAACTTCCTGCATTGGTTGAAAAGAATTGCAAAAAATCACGTTAGAACAATTCACTGGCAATTCCTCTGGATGAGTGCATTGCACTTGAGTATTTGATTTACTATTTAACTTAGTATCTAATAATGTGTGAAAAGCACATTCATTGCAAATAGTTTTAACAGAATATGTTTTGCGTTTAGTTAAATCTGACATCATTTTTGAAATAAGAGGTAAAAATAGGCTTATTTTAGGATTAACCACATCCGATTCCGGAGCAATCAAAGTGAAGCAATTACCAAAAGGATGTATTCTCCGCAAAGCCATCTCTAAAGACGCTTCATCAATTCGCTGGCTAGTATTCAAAGCGAAACTTGACCCCACACAATTAAAATGGCAGCAATTTTGGATAATCGAATTTAATAGCAATATAGTTGCTTGCGGACAATTACGCAATTTTAACGAAGCTCAAGAACTTGGAAGCTTAGTAGTTAAAAACAACTGGAGAAATCGCGGTTTAGGAAGCTTTCTGACTCAACATTTGATCGAGCAAGCGACTCAGCCGCTTTATTTAGAATGTTTGGGTAAAAAATTAGTGAGTTTCTACCAAAAATTTGGTTTTTTTGCAGTCGATTTTCAAGATTTACCTGCATCTCTCAAAAGCAAATTTAAAATATCTCAGTTAGGTAAAAAAATTATTGGTGTTCCTGTAACTTTTATGAAACAGGAAATCAGTGAACAGTGAACAGTAAGCAGTGAACAGTGAGCAGTTATCAGTTATAGAGGTTTTGATTGAACGAATACATCTTAAATTTCAGAACATCCCTCTCCTTAATAAAGAGAAGAAATGAGGGTGAGGTTAAATTTGTATTGCACCCTGGGTGATATTTACTATACCTAACTCGGCGTTGCCAAACTACCGCTACCTTGCAATAAAGAGTTGGTGGCATTAACAATTAACTGTGCTGCTCCTTTAAAAAAATCACGTTCAATATTAGCTGGAGTATCGCTTGGTTGATGATAATAAGAACTACGTAAATTAGCTGTATCTGTTACTAATAAAGCTCCGATTCCTTGCAGCCAAAAAGGTGCATGATCGCTACGTAAAACATCGGGGGTAAAAAATCCTTTAAGAGGAACCGGTAAAGTAAATACTGGTGGTAATTCAGATGATTTATCCAGATTCTTAAAAGTATTAATTAATGGTAAATGTTCGGTATCGCCTACTACGGCTAAAAAGTCACCTTTATCGCTAGTGGGAGTTATAGGTAAACCAGAGGGAGTCTTTTGACAACCTACTGTATAACAAGCATAACCAACCATATCCATGACAACTACACCGCGTAAGTTTTGTAAGCGGGCTTGATTCTTAGCGAAAGCACGACTACCTAACAAACCGGCTTCTTCTTTATCGAAAAAAGCTAATTGCAAAGTTCGAGGAGTTTCTACAGAATTAAACAGTCTGGCAGCTTCTAGCAATACGGCAACACCAGTTGCATTGTCATCAGCACCGGGAGAATTTAAAACAGTATCGTAATGTGCGGCTAGTAAAATTGCTCCGGCTTCGCTATCAGTTCCCGGTTTTTCTGCAAAGACATTAATACCTCGGGGAAACTGTTGCAAAGAAGATTGCCAACCAATTTTTTTTAATTCATTAATAATATAATTGCGAGTACGTCTGCGTTCGGAAGTTGTAAAACGCTGAAAACTCAAGTTTTTTAAGTCAGCAAACAATCTTTCTGGTTCTACTTGAGGAATATTAGTTTGTGTATTTTGTTGTGTATTTTGTTGTGTATTCTGAGTTGGTGAATTCTCAATTTTTGTTGATTCTTCTTGAATTGTGGGAGTTTCTATCTTAATACTATTAAACTCAGCAGTTTCTTGAAATTGACCAAAAAAATTATTTCCGAAAAAAAAAGTAACCGCAACACCTATTAATATCAACAGCAAAAATACAATATTTTTCTTCATAAAGAATAATTGTTAGTGGTTAGTTGTTAGTTGTTAGTTGTTAACTGTTCACTGTTAACTGTTCACTGTCAAAACCTTCTTTGATATTCAATCACAGCACGACTATCATCATCAAAATTGGTAGAGCCGCGAAGACGAATTCTATCCTTTAATCGGTAATTAATACCAAATTGGAATGGGTCATCTGCTGTTAAAATCTTTAAAGCAGAAATCGAAATTTTGTCGGTGACATCGACTCCAGCTTCTGCTGCAAGTTCAACAGTAGAATTACTTTTTCCGGCATCGGGATTATCAGAAATGATAGTTGGAAATACTCGCAGTTCGTCTAAACCGAAAGCAGTACCGATTTCATTAAATGCGGTTTGTAAATTACCAAAAACTGCGGAGCCAGCAATATTAAGTAATCCTACGGCGGAACTAGCTCTTCCCTCACCATCAAACCCACCTCCTAACAAAGCTACAATTTCTGTTTCTGTGCGTGCGGGGCTGCTTTTTAATTCTAGGTTTTCGTTAATTTTACTAGCTGGGCCATTTACTTGTGCTTCTACACGAACCGTTTCTAAAGCTGCTAAACCTGTGGCATTTGCTCTACTAAAGTCGGAATTTTGAATTACATCTAATACTTTAGCAAATAAGCTGATATCTAAAATTGGATCGCGGGGTTGATTTTTGATAAATATGGCGGTGTTTTCTTCACCTTTATCTATATTGAATTGGGTAGTAAATAAATTGACTCCTCCTTTTTTCAATTTTAGAGTGCCAACCGGTATGGGATTGCTAAATGTACCGTTTACGTTTAAAAGTCCCTTTGCTGTAATGCTAATTATTGGAGGGCGTTCGACTTTGACATCTTTACCTAAAGTTAATTTTAGGTTATCAAATTTTCCTCTGGCATTTTCTTCTCGATCGATTTGTTTATTAGCCTGTAAGCGTTTGATTTTGCTGCTGCTCGCGGCAGCAGTTTCTGTTTCATTTTCTGGTAGCAATACCAAGCCGTTACTCAAATTTATATTACCGCTAATAATTGGACTCAATGCGGAACCTTTAACAACTACTTTACCTCCGACACCACCTTGATAAAGTCCTTTGAGATTTATCGCTAATTTATCCAAAGTCACTGCAAGTGGGTTGTTAATTTGAATAAATTGGTCGTCATATATCGGAATTTCGCCTTTTGCGACTACTTTACCTCGACTAAAGTCTCCTTGAAGAGCATCTATGACTATGGTGTCAAAATCAAATTGTACTTTCCCAGTCACGTTTGTGAGTTTTTCTGGTAAAGCTTGAGCCGAAAATGTCGCATTATTAAGAGTCGCATTGCCATTAACTACTGGTTCTTGTAAAGTTCCGCGTACTGTTAATTGAATTTCTCCTTCACCTTTTTCAAAGGTTGCTTGATTGCTAATTAAATTAAGTACAGCCAAACCTTCATTTTTGACGTTTACATCTAAATTAATTTGATTGCTTTCAGGAGCCACTGAAGCGAAAGGTAATTTATAAGGAATGCTGCCATTAATATCAACGGGTTCGGCATCATTAACCATGATGTTACTAGCAAAATTCAAGCGTCCGTTGCTATAACTAAAGCTGGCTGCTGCTGATTCTATTCCTTTTTGATTTAAAGTTCCATCGGTAATTCTAAATTCTCCCTTGGTTAAAGGATTGCCAACGCTACCGGCTAAAGCTGCTCTGCCATTAAGATTTCCAGTTAAGCCTACAGGCAAATTAATAAAGCTATTGAGTACTTCTATCGGAAAATTATTTACTTGTAGAGTACCGTATTGTTCGTCGCCACCAACCGCACCACTAAAGCTAAAAAGTCTATTTGTTGATTCGATTCGTAACGGTATTAATCTCAAAACCCCATTTTCAAAAGCTCCTTGGGCAATAACTTGCTGTGCCTTATAGCGTTCTGGATCTTCTTCTGTTCCCCAAGTAAAGTTTTTTCCTTTGATATCAAATTGCGTACTTATTCCTTTGTCTTCGGCTGTATCTAAGCTAATTTCACCATTAAATGTTCCTTTCAAGTTTCCTAATTCAGGAAAAGGAGAAGCATCGCGTCGCTGTTGTTTTTGCTGCGCTAATAATGCTTGTATTTCTGAATAGCGACGCAGTTGAGTTAATAAACTTTGATTTGGTAAACCGACTGGGGTTGTTTCGAGTTGATTGGCTTTACCATAAGTTGGTTCTTCTAAACCACGTTGAATATCTTCTAATTCGTATATTTGGAGTGCGGTTAAAACGTCTTGTATTTTACCTTCTTTGACATTTACCGTACCCTTAATTTGCGGTGTTGTATCTGTTTTAGTTACTGTCCCGGCAAGACTATAGCTGCTTTCTCCTTTGATAAATTCACCTTTAATAACCCTAAGTTTTTTGCCATTATAATTAAAATTGGCAACTAATCTATCACCTTTTAAACGTCCAACTTCTGGGTTTTTGACTGCAATCTCTCCGGAAGCTGTAGCAAAAGTTTTTTGATTAATTCGCAGGTTTCCACTAAATTCTCCAGCTATTTTACCGGAACCGAGATAGCGATTAACTGGTAAAGGCAATTTTAATAGCCGTAAAGGAAATTTATTTACGTTCAGTGCTAAAATATCTCCTTGAGATTCACCGGAAGCAAATGCTTCACCACGTTTAATTAAAAAAGATTCGGGACGATTATCACCATTTAAATTAACTGCAATTTTATCTTGCTTTCCCGCAACATTCAATTGCAAACCGCTTCCTTGTTGGGATTTCACGTTACCAGCTAAAACTGGCTCAAATGCAATATCGTTGACTGCAAAATCTTTTAATGCTACCTGCCCTAGGATATTTGGTAAAGGCAGTTTACCAGTTATTTTACCGTTAAAATCTACTTTACCAGCGACTTTGACAGCGTTAGAAATATCTACGGGTAACTGCTTCAAATCAAAATCATTAGCTCGAACATTCAAATCTAACTGCGTAATTGTAGGTATTCCCGCACTCTTAGCATTAGCAAAAATATCGCCGCTAACATATAAACCCGGTGCGCTGGCTCGTGCAATTCTGAGTTTATTACCATTCCAGGCGATCGCCGCATCAATTGGTTTCTCAAATCCTGGAATCCCTTGAGAAAACTGCACGTTTCCATTAGCCCGCACGTCAGCCAAACTGGGATTTTTCCAATTACCGGCAATTTGTAAATTACCGTTAAATTTACCGCGCAAGTTTTGATTTAACTGGTTTAATTCCAAATTTGCAGCATTAACAACTGCTTGATAGCTTCCGTTTTTCAGTTGAATATTAGAGGCTGCAATTCTACCACCTGCCGCATCTATGGCAGCATTACCCGCAGCAGTTAAACTATCAAAGGAATTTAGCGAACCGGCAATATTAAGTTTACCGGTTAATGTTCCAGCTAAAACTTCCGGTACCTGTGGTGCAATTTTTTTTATGTTTACTTGATTTGCAGCAACTACAGCTTGATATTTACCGTTACTAACCAAAATATCCGACGCTGCAATCTTCCCAGCACCAGTATTTATCGCAGCATTTCCCGATGCAGTTAAATCTTCAAAGGAATTTACCGAGCCTGCAACGTCAAATTTACCAGTTAATCTTCCCGAAAACGATTTAGGTATTTGCGGCGATAATTGCCTTACTAACAAATCGCTGGCAACAACCTTGGCTTGATATCTACCGTTATACACAGCAATATCTGAAGCTGCAATCCTACCACCTGCGGCATTAACAAAACCATTTCCAGATATAGTTAAATCTTCCAAGGATTTTGTCGAACCTGCAATATCAAAATTCCCCGTTAACTTTCCTGGGAAGGATGAGGGAACCTGCGGGGATAATTGACGTACATCTATATTATTTACCTTAACCTTAGCTCGATATTCTCCCCTGGCAAACTCAATATCCCTCGCCAAAATTTTACCGGCAGCAGTATTTAAATTTCCTCTTCCCGATACAATCAAGTTTTCCGGTGCAAAAGAATCCAACGAACCAGCAACGTTGAATTTACCACTCAATCCGCCAGCAAAAGACTGAGGAATCTGCTGCGATAATTCCCGCACTCGGACATTATTCGCCACGACATCGGCTAAATAAACTCCGTTTTTGACTTGAATATTATTAGCTGCGATCGCACCACCGGCGGTTACAATTTCAGCTTTACCATTAGCTACTATACTTTCTGGTTGCAAGGAATCCAAAGAACCCGCAACGTTGAAATCTCCCCTCAATTTCCCTTTAAACGACTTTGGTATTTGCTCGGATAATTGCTGCAACTGTAAATTATTAGCTTTAACTCTAGCTAAATAAACACCATCTTTTACCTGAATATCCGACGCTGTAATTATTCCTCCAGCAGCCCTTAAACCAGCATTCCCTCGCACCTGCAAAGTTTTCATATCGAAATTGCTAGTATTACCCGATACCTGAAACTTTCCGCTCAAAGAACCATTAATAGGTAAACTAACATTTTTCAACAAACGTCCGACTTGAACCCCAGAAGCGACTAAATCGGCAGAAAACTGTTGCTCGTCAAACTTAACTGAATTAACCGCAACTCTTCCCCCAGCAACCTTAATATCGGCATTTTCAGTTTTGATTTGAGCGATTTTAAACGGTGTTGAACTACCCGAAACAATCACCTTACCGTTAAAATCAGCGCTCTCAAGATTTACCTTCTCCAACTGCTCCCGACTGACAAATTGATTAATTTTTATCCCTTTAGTATTTGCCACAGCCTGCCAGCGCTGCTGATTCCAACTCCCGTAAGCCAAAGCCGTACCGCCAGCCACAGCCAAAGCACTTTGAAACTTTAAGCTCCTATCCCGATTAACAATTACTTCCCCCGTTGCCGGATATGTAGCTTGAGGAGCATTAAATTTAACTAAAGTACGGATAGTTTCCGGCGTACCGCTTAAATTAGCAGCTGCTGCGACTTTCCCAACTTGAAACGAAGGTGTAGGGATATCATAAATTGTCGCTAAACTATCTCCCGGTGCGTTGCTAGTAAGAAAATTAAAATTAACTTGAGAACTTCTACCTACCGTATCATCACCAATTAAAATTTTACCGGCACCGCGCACATCTCCACCTACAGCAGCAGTACCGCGAATATCTGTAAAAGTAATTGTTGAATCGGCTGTAACAAAAGCAAATTTACCGCTAGCGGTTTTTAATTTAACTTTATCGACGATACCTGGCTTAACAGTGGCAACAGTACCGGAAATAACTGGTTGAGTAATAGCCCCCGTCATTTTCAAATCGCCTTTGACAACTCCGCCTACCGGTAAAGGTGACTGAATATCAAGAGTTTGTAAAGTATCGTTGACGCTAACAGCATTCACCCGAGCCGTCAAATCGTAACCTGTTTTCCAATCAATGATGCCGCCACCACTCAAAGGAATTTTCCCGTAACTGGTAACTACATCGTTTAATCTGACTTTTGTACCGTCAAACTGCAAATTTCCCACAGAATTAACCAACGGCTTTGGCATCCGGGCAACTTGAAAATTCAACCCTTCAACTCGAGCCTTGCCGTATAATAAAGGCTGTATTTTTTCCCCGAATGGTAATTTTACCTGTAAATCCCCGTTTATTTTCCCTCCCTGCAACTTAACTGGTAGCTCGACAAGGGGCGTAACCTCTGATGCAATTAAATCTTCTAAGAGTAACTGTAAATTACCCGTTTTTGTTTTAATTCCTACCTTACCCCTCACCGAAACATTACCACTGCGTCCCGGTTTTCCCCCAACTTCAAATCTAACTGTTTGATAATTATCGAAAAACTTAGCGTAACCATTAAGCTCTGAAAATACTACCTTGGGAGATACTTGCCGATTCTCTCCAAAAGGCATTAATGTTACACTTCCATTACGTAAATTAACTTTATCTACATCTATGGCAATGGCTCCGGGTTCTTCGGGTAACACAATTTTAGTTGTAATCCAACGTCCTTGTTCGTCTCGATCCACATAGCCTACTGGGTTGACTAAAGTTATATCTAGCTTTAATCTACGATTGAACAATAACTTTAGCGGGTCAAATCCAACTTCTATAGCATCAGCTTTAACAGTATCCGCATCTGTTGCTGTCTTAGGAACAGCCGAAGCTCCAAACCTGACACCAGAAAGCGAAAAACCCTCTACTTCTCCTAACTCAAGCGGGCGATCGATGATATTAGTCAGATTTTTTTCTACTAGCGGAGCTAAATCTTGTTGAATAAAAACCTGTAGCCGCCAGATTCCCACGGAAATTCCCACAACTAGCAATCCACCAAAAGCCAATCCGCCGCGACTAAGTACCAAAAACCACAAGCGTTTGCGATTTTTGGATTTAAAACATTTTTTAGTGGAAGAGGAATTAGTCATGTTATATTACTTCTGACTTTAGCCGATGCAACCTACAGGCTGATATGGGATTCATAGTACGCTTGCCATAAACCCTTCTAGAATAACTTGCTGCTCGAACCTTAATAATTTTTGAATAACAAGAATAATTTAGAATTGCTTGCTTGTTTTAACGTGTTTCTCGATCAATCAAGTTTATTTAACCCATTTTTAACAGTAGTTTTGAGCAATCCAGGCAAAAATAACCAAAACTGAAACGGCACGCTTAATTGAAACAACGCTTTTTTATATTCCCGTCAAAATAAAAGCCGAGTCAGGAAAATGTTAAGAAAGCGAGAATTATTACTTCAACTTTCCCCCAAGTGCATCCTAGAACTTTAATATGGATAGAACCCAAACAAAAGGAAAGGTGATTACAGATGGGGCGCGTTTTTGTGTTAATCTTTAATGCCCGTACAGAAAATGAGGGAATTCATACAATTCGGATTGGCGATCGCAATAAAGTGTTGATGTTTGAATCCGAAGACGACGCTACGCGCTTTGCATTAATGCTAGAAGCGCAGGATTTTCCTACTCCCGCAGTCGAAGCAATGGATATGTCAGAAATCGAACAGTTTTGTAAAAGCGCTGATTATGACTACGAAGTCGTTCCTGCTAACGGTGACTTAATAGTTCCTCCAGAACAAAACGTCGATGAAACTGATTGGCGTGAAGACGGTTCAACTCCTACCGAACCAAAAGTTCAGCCAGAAGAGGAGATGTCAAACACTGAACTAGACAATATCCGTCGCAAGCTGGAAGGATTGTTATAAGGTGCAAAAATTTGTGATTTTGGATTAAACCTACGGATAAAACCGGGTATAAATTACAATGTAGAGACGTAATATTATCAGCGTCTCTACAAAATTTCGATTTCACAAGCAACTCAACCTAAAATCTAAAATTGGTTTGGCATTAATCAAGGATTAAAATACATGACTGATTTGCAAGAGCGCGGACATTTACTAACGGAACAAGTTAATCCTGATAGTTTTAATTTAGATCGGTTAAGCAGCGTGGAATTTGTCGAACTGTTTAATCGCGAAGACGCAAAAGCTGTCGCTGCGGTTGCTGCTGCAAAAGAAAGTTTAGCGAAAGCGATTGATTTAGCAGCCCAAAGTCTTGAAAAAGGCGGACGCTTATTTTATGTTGGTGCGGGTACTTCTGGTAGGTTAGGTGTATTAGATGCTGCTGAATGTCCGCCGACTTTTTGTACTCCTCCAGAATTAGTACAAGGTATAATCGCTGGCGGTGCCGGTGCCTTAGTACGTAGTTCAGAGGACTTAGAAGATTGCGCTCAAGATGGCGAAGCTGCTATGGCACAACGAGAAATTACTCAGCTTGATGTGATAGTAGGTATAACAGCAGGCGGAACTACTCCTTTCGTCCACGGTGCAATCGATGCAGCTAAAAGCCGGGGTGCCACTACTGTATTCATGGCTTGCGTTCCATCCGAGCAAGTCAGTGTAGAAGTTGACGTTGATATTCGCTTGCTTACAGGGCCAGAAATATTAGCCGGTTCAACTCGTCTAAAAGCCGGTACTGCAACAAAGTTAGCTCTGAATATTATTTCTACAGGCGTAATGGTTAAACTTGGTAAAGTTTACGGCAATCGCATGGTAGATGTAGCAGTTACAAATCAAAAGTTACAAGATAGAGCTTTACGAATTTTACAAGATTTAACTAATTTAAGTCGCGAAGCTGCTAGCACTTTACTCGAACGTAGCGGTAAATGGGTTAAGTTAGCAATTTTAATGCATGAAACTGGTTTAGATAAACAACAAGGTGACAAGCTTCTTTCTCAACATCGGGGGAACCTTAGAGAAGCAATTGAAGCGAAAAAGTAAAGGATTAAATAATAGCCCATCTGTTTATTTTAATTATGGATAAGTAACAAAACAAAGATTGTTAAATATCACCCATCAAGATTAATATGGTTGTTTTATCTGATTCGGATAATTACTTATCATCAGTTTTTCTTTGCAGCTAAGTTTAAGTCAAATTGCGCTTTTGCATCAATGAATTACAAATGTTTAACCGAACACAATAGTAACTACCAACCGTATTAATTTTGATGAATTACACATTTATAGTCAAACTGTCTGGCTCTTTGCTTGAAATCGTAAATTAATTTGCTTTTATATATCCAAAATTATTTATTATTCTCTTAAGATAAATATAACTACATTCAATAGTGATATTTAAGTGATTGTACTTATACAAAAACATGAATAATTAATTATTCAATGGGTATAAACCCTGTTGGCGTTTGAAAACTGTCCACAGATAATCGGAGGTGCAGTTATCTAAAAGCTAGTTAATCATGTTACGTAAAGAACTTGGAGATTTTTCCAGTATCGTTTGCTTCAAAGCTGCTATTACTGGAATGGAAGAAGCTTTAGGAGAAAAAGCAACTGCAATTGCTTTAATCGCAGCAGGCCGCAGTCGCGGTAAAAATCTTGCCAAAGAATTAGGTTTGTCACAATCAAATATTGGATGGGATTTAGTTGCAGATAAAGTTGGTTTCGCCCTAGGTATCAATGGAACCAAGCTTTGTAAAATAGAAAGTATTGTTGAAAAAGACGATGTAGTTAAAGTATTCACTTCAGAAACTTTGTGTTCGGCTGGCGAACCTGAAGGCTCAACTCGTAAATGCACCTATACTTTGGGCGCGGTTTGGGGAGTGATAGAAGAAATTAGTGGCAAGCGCTTAAAAGGCAGCCATACCGAATCCGTACTTCGTGGTGGAAATCACGATGTTTTTGAATTTACCCCTTTAGTATAAAGATGATGAAATCTAATAGCCTTATTGATTTGGCTATCAGAAATTTTGGTTAATTAATTACAAGGAATAAGGACAATAAAATGCCTATCAACGCTGGCAAAATCGAAAGTATTTTACAAAATTTTGTAAGCGGTACTAGTGATATTCAAGGAGCAACCCTTGTTTCTCCTGATGGTTTATCTTTAGCTACAGTTTTACCAAGTACGATGGACGATGAAAAAGTATCTGCGATGTCTGCGGCGATGCTATCTTTGGGCGAACGTATAGGTAGTGAATTATCAAGAGGCAGTATAGACCGTATTTACGTTGAAGGCGATAAAGGCTATGGTGTATTAACCAACTGTGGAGATGATGCTGTATTACTAGTATTAGCTAGTCAATCAGCTAAACAAGGTTTATTGATGTTGGAAATCAAGCGACTCACAGAAGAATTAAAATTGGTTTTAATGTAAGCTTGAATCAAGGATATTTTTTGGCTCCGATGTAAATTCGGCACTCATAAAAATAAAAAAGTTTGCATTCAAAAGATTTATTAAGCAATTGCACTAAGTTGATAGTAGTCCGCGTTTATTACTTGATTTACTAATTTTAAATAGGAAAACAATAGTTCATAAATAAATTCCTAGATAAATGCTAATTTTAAAAATCCAAGTAACTAACCGGACGTGAAAGCGTTAGTAGAAGGTTTAGTAAACCTTCATTTTTATCCGAAATAACAACAATTATCAAGAAAAAAAAAGCGTAAGTCATATTATTGATAATCGGCTATTTCATTCTGCTGTCTATTTTTTTTAGCAAATTCTATGGAAATCATGCGTATGGTTGTTACCGGTCCGGTGGGGGCTGGTAAATCTACATTTATTCGTTCAATTAGCGAAATTGAAGCTGTAGATACAGACCGCAAAGCAACAGATGAAAGTTCATTACTCAAGAAAAACACTACTGTTGCTTTTGATTTTGGTAGATTGCAGTTTAACCCAGATATGGCACTGCATCTTTACGGTACACCAGGTCAAGAACGATTTAATTTTATCTGGGATATGTTAATTCGTAAGGCTCATGCCTACATATTACTAGTAGCTGCCCATAGACCGGGAGAATTTCGTTATGCTCGTAAAGTGATTTCTTATATGAATCAAAGAGCGCAAATTCCCATGATTATTGGGTTGACTCATATGGATTGTCCTGATGCATGGTCTCAAGAAAATATTATCGCTGCTTTAGGTTATTACGATATCAGTTCTCAACCTCCTGTTGTTATTGTTAATCCTAATGAAATGTCTTCTGTTGCTAATGCCGTCATTAAATTAGTACAACATTACGTACAGTATAATGCTTCAAAAGCTATGGCTGTGTAATTCTTTAATATCTGCCTTTACTAGAAAATGTTTCTATCTGTTTTATTAATGCAATTAACAACAAATATTTTATTAAATAAATAAAATATTATAGCTATAATTTTCTATTTAAGCACGATTAGTATAAGTTTATTTCTCGAAATGGTCTTAAGCTATTGTTCTTGTATTTGTCTCATTAAAGTTAAATATTTGTATCAAAACCAATCTGTTATAAAAAATATAACAATCTTTGATGCAGAATGAATTTATAATATAAGTGCTTTGTATAATATTTTTATTCAAACTTAGATGAAGCACTTATTTGTCAGTGTATCCGGTCTGAGACAGTACAATAAATAGATTAATTAGTGTTCATTAAAAGAGTATTTTACGTAGAAAAATATGGCATTTACTGGTTACTTATCTAAATTTTCTTTACCAGAAATATTTGAATTTTTAGAGCAAGGATTCAAAACTGGCTTGCTTAGTATTCGTACTTTAAAATCCGAGCAGGATGAACCAGTCGAGAATCATTATATATGGCTGCGTCAAGGACGTATCATAGCGGCAGCTAGCAAACTAGATAATCAGGGATTAGTTTCACTGATTAATCACAGAGGTTGGGTAAGCCATAATTGTGCTATGGAAAAGTTTCAAGCCAGCGGTGGAAAAATGGCAATGGGCTTATGCCTTAAATCTCAAGGTTTGCTGTCAGCAGAACAGCTAACACTATTGTTTCGTGCCCAAATAATGGGACAAGTTTCTCGTTTATTTGAACTTGAAAATGGTAAGTTTAATTTTGATTTTCAAGCTCCTATCCCAGTTGCAGAAATGACTGGACTAAGTATGATAACTACTGAAGCCACAATCAAAGGCTTACGAAGCCTGCGAAACTGGTCTGCATTAACAGCAAAACTACCAGATCCCACCTCAGCTATCTTAAAGAAAACAGAGATTATATCTAATGTACAGTTGGATTCTCAAGAATCAAGAGTTTGGGAATATGCGAATGGTGAAACTGACTTGAACCAAATAGCTAATCAGTTGTTAATTCCATTAGAAAAAGTACAGCAGATTGCTTTCCGATTAATTGTCAGCAATTTAGTAGAAGAGGCTTTTATTATGCATAACAACAGAGTTCCTATAGTTGAAAATACTGAAGAATTTGCTGATTTAAATTCTACAAATGGATTTGGTCAATTATCATCTGAGGCTTTTGCAGCAAATTTATTTACTTTAAATACTCAAGAACCTTCATATACTTTGAACTCTAGAGAAGAACAAACTGTAGATGTAGAGAACAAAATATTAGAGAAAACCCCTAGTTTTTCCAGTGGTATTGATGTCAGTCAATCATTTTTACAAAATTTGGTTGGTTTCCTAAAAACAAAAGTTGAAAACTAACAGGACGTAATTTATTTTCCCTGATTTGGGAACTGTATATTTATTGGTTGCTGGAATCTTGGATATACATTAATGCTGGCAAATAGTGTATTTTCTTTATTTATAAGACTATAGTTAAAAAATAAGGTTAATTATTCTCGGCTTAGTACAAATTTTGTAACTAAGAATATTTTTTACTATTGTGAGTTATTTATAATTACGCATTCATGTATACCAAAATGTTCTAATAGCCTCTTTGGCTTAAAACTATCAGGAATGGCCGCAATTTTCACAATGCCCGATTGGTGCATGATACTAAAACTTTTTTAATACGTTCAGAATTAAAAAAATGTCACAAATTAGGTAGCCAAAAGTGGCACGAAGTGACATATTACGAATTATAATCATAGACTCTACAATATAAATGTGTCGGTTGCGGTCATTCCTAACTATATTAAATAGGTTTATGTTGAAATTATAGAGATTTCAAACATACTTTAATATGTAACATTTTTATCTTAACAGCAGACAATTTATAAGAAAAAGTATTTAGGATACGATAAAAACATTGGGTAACGTAAATAATATAATATAAGATAAAAATAATAATTTTATTTTATTATGTTTTTAATTTTATTTTTGAATAAAAGTTGAAAATATCAATAAAATATCTTGATTAAAGTGTATGCAAATATAATTATATTGCTATTAATTTTATTTGAGATTTTGATAATATCAGGACTTACGCAACGGCAACGTTAATCAGCGTTTTCCAGACATTTAAGATTTCCCCAACTACCCTTTACAATGGGGGTTTGCGTCAGTTATAAATATATTTTTACAACTTATTTTATAGGATTTTAGATTATATATGATTAATAAATAATATTTCAATATAATCATTTGCACGAGTTTAAATCCGTACAAACAACATATGTGTAAAAAGAGAAAATCAGAATATACACTGATTCAGTTATAGTGACATTCAATCTAAGATGATATATAACCAGTTGGTGCATATTCGTAGGACTACAGCCATTCTTGAAATGATTCGTGAAATCTCTACAGATGTATAGAAAAAATAATCAATAATTTTTTCTGTAGATTCATGTAACAGATATTCTCGGTCTTTAATAAAAAGAATTATTAAACTGTACTTCGAGTTAGGGCAACCATCCGGAGTTAGTTTGCTTTTTTATATTGCAAACAAAGAAACATACCTCCTGACTGCTATAAGCGCTAGCCTGGAAAATTAAAGGAAAGACCTATTAATAAAGGGAACAAAGTATGAGCCATCCGGAAATGATGGTATCGAGTGAACTACTCGATGAATTTAGAACTTGTACTCAAATACAATATAGTGGCAAATTAAATATCAAAAGTTCCAAAGGGCATAAGTGGACATTCTACTATCGATTGGGACGTATTGTTTGGGCTACTGGAGGAACTCATCCTTTCCGACGTTGGCGCAGACACATGACTCAACATTGCCCGGAAATTGATATTGACAAAATGCAGTTTGATTCCAAAGAATTATCAATATCTAATGATTATTGGGATTATAAACTGCTTGAAGTCTTGCATGAAAATCAGAAAATTAAACGCGAGCATATCAACTCTGTTGTAGAAAGGACTATAGCAGAATTGTTGTTTGATTTAGCTCAACAAGCACATTTCAATCAAATCCAGTGCGATCGCACTAATGATGTGATATTGGAAGCCCCAATGAGCTTTACAAGTGCAGATATGTCTTTGAAGTTCATGCAAGATAGCTGGAAGCATTGGTCGGAAGCTGGATTAGCAAATTTTTCTCCAGACTTAGCACCAATTCTCCGCAGACCGGAACAATTACAGCAAATGGTGAGTCCGGCTGTCTACAAAAATTTTGTGAATTTGATGAACGGCAAATACACTTTACGAGATTTAGCCGTCAAAATGAAGCAAAATCCCTTACCTATAGCTCGTTCTTTATTACCTTACGTGCTTAAAGGGATAATTGAACTAATCAAAGTTCCCGATCTGCCTTTCAAGATAGGTGATGGTCAACAAATATCGAATATAGAACCAGAACCTGAAGCTCCGTCCGGACCTTTGATAGCTTGCGTGGATGATAGTCCGCAAGTCTGCCAAATGCTCGAACAAATTCTTGTTCCTAAAGGGCTGAGATTTATTAAGATTCAAGACCCCGTTCAGGCTCTACCAATCTTGATTGAAAACAAGCCAGATTTGATTTTCTTGGATTTAGTGATGCCTGTTGCAAGTGGTTACGAAATCTGCGCTCAATTGCGTCGAATTTCAGTATTTGCTAACACACCGGTGATTATACTTACCGGTAGTGATGGTCTATTTGATAGAGTTCGTGCCAAAGTAGTAGGCTCTACAGACTTCATTACTAAGCCTGTTGTTGCTGACAAAGTAATGGGAGTTATACGAAAGTATATACAAACTCCACCACAGAATAAAAACAATTCTGATAGCCAAACTTTGTCATTTGGACATTCTTAGGACGGTCTGTTTCTACAAGCAAGAAATAAGCGGTTTCTGTTTTACGTTTTTCAGACTGAAACAATAGTGATGATACATTTATTAAGTTTAGTAAAATAAGCTGCACTTTTAGGAAGCATGAGTGTTTTTACTGTAGCTTAATTAACAAAAAATGCATCAAAATTAGAGAAAGCGATTAGTTTATAAAATTACTAGTTTGACAGTTAAATCGCTGTTTTTCATTTTTAAATAAATCTGATAGGTAATTACTATGAGTACTATTTTAGTTGTTGAAGACGGTATCACTGATATGCAGATGATTAGCCGTTATTTAGAACAAGCAGGTTATCGCGTCATGGGAGCAAAAAGTAGCGAGGAAGCTCAAGCAAAAATCACCGAGAATAAACCAGACGTGATATTTCTGGACGTAATTTTGCCTGGTAAAAGCGGTTTTGAAATCTGTAGGGAACTGAAAGACAATCCTAATACTAAGACTATTCCAGTAGTATTTTGTTCTACTAAGAATAGCGATGTAGATAAAATGTGGGGCGATATGTTAGGCGCGGATGCCTATATTTCTAAGCCCGTACAGAAAGACGAGTTAGAAGGAGTATTGCAAAAATTAAATAAATAAAGAAAATATAAACAGATGTTTTGTAGATGAATGTGAATAATTACGTTTAAGGAATAATAACCTTGGATACGACGGAAGAAAAGTTTTTAAGCTTCAATTTGGGTGTTAAAGATACAGCAATTATTTCATTGAACAACGTCACAGAAATTTTACCCGTGTCTTTAAATGAAGTTTGCTGCGTTCCTCAGATGCCTAGCTGTGTATTTGGTATCTATAATTGGCGCGGTGAAATGCTGTGGTTGATTGATTTAGAAGAAATGTTAGGCTACTTACCTTATTCCTATGGTAGTAGCTTTGTTTCAAAAATGATGGCAATTATTTTAGAGAAAGAAGGCAAATCTTTGGGATTGCTGGTGCGGCAAATTATGGATATTGAAGAGTTTAATTTAAAACAAATGAAGCCACCATCACCCGAATTAGTTTCTCAAGAAGTCGTTCCTTTTCTAGAAGGATATTTTATTAATTCTTCAGAAGAGATGATTGTCAGCTTAGATGCCTCTGCAATTTTGCAATCTCCTCTATGGTCAATTCATAATTAGATTTATACAAATCAGGGAATGGGGAAGAAAAATATTCTAGTAAAGTTATATATTTACCCATCCATAATTTAATGCAATTTAACGTAATTTAAAATAATTTGAGGTGCAAAAATGACTAGCGCATATCAAGAAAATACAGGAAATGGACATCATATTCCTGGTATTGAACCATCCGATAAACTTAGCGAGTTAAATAAGAAAGCTTCAGATTCATCAAACAGCGAGCAGAAATTTAAGAGTTGGAGAATACAGTTAACATCAATTCTTAATCAAATTCGTAAAGCTAAAAACTTAGAAGAATTAATACAGGTTACAACAGCAGTTATTAAAGAAAAAATTTCCAGCGATAGAGTCGTACTTTATCGTTTTGATTCTTCAACCTCTGGGGTAGTTATAGGAGAATCAGTTGCTTCCGGTTGGACTCCTGCAATCAACGAAAATATCCCAGCGATGATTTTCGGTTTAGATACAAGGGAAGAATATTTAGAAGCACTCAGCATTAACGATATTAAGGAAGTTGAGCTTACAGCTTACAAAGCACAGATTTTAGAAAAATTTCAGATCGCAGCTAGCTTAAGTGTTCCGATTCTAGCTGAAAATCAAATCTGGGGATTATTAGGCGTTCAAAATTGTGCAACTGCACGTCATTGGGAAGAATCGGAAATTAGCTTGTTATCTCAAGTCACCACCGAAATTTCTCATAAGTTAGAAAGCTTTAAATTAGAAAGAAAACTCGAACAGCAAGCCCACGAGTTTAAATCGATCACCAAAGTTATTGATAAAATTCAGCTTGCTTCTAGTCTAGATAAGTTATTCCGCACAACGACTCAGGATGTCCGCGAATTAATACAGTGCGACCGTTTAGCGGTTTATCGCTTCAATGCTGATTGGAGTGGTAAATTTATTGCCGAATCTGTAGCTAATGGTTGGGTACCTCTTGTTGGACCAGGGATTGAAACTGTTTGGGAAGATACTCATTTACAGGAAACCAGAGGAGGTCGTTATCGGCAGCATGAAATCTTAGTTGCTAACGATATCTATGAGATGAATCATGCTCCTTGCCATGTAGAAATATTAGAGCAGTTCCAAGTTAGAGCTTATGTAATTGTTCCTGTATTTGCAGGACAAAAACTCTGGGGTTTACTTGGTGCCTATCAAAATAGTGGTACCTATGAATGGCAGCAAGAGCAAATTAAACTGTTGCGTCAAATTGCAGTTAACTTAGGTGTAGCTGTATCTCAAGCAGAATTTGCACAGCAGAGTGAAGAAAAATCACAGCAGTTAGCTAAGACAGCAGAACGTCAGCAAAGTCTTATTAGCTTGACTCGTAAGATTGGTAAAGGACTTACAGAAAAAGTTACTAATTCATCTCAATTTAATGGAATTCTTCAAACAACAGTATATGAAGTTCGACGCTTATTAGAAACTGACCGTACTGTAGTTTATCGCTTTAACGAAGATTGGAGCGGTGAGTTTATTGCCGAATCTGTAGGTAAAAACTGGAAGCCTTTTGTAGAAACAGAAATTGACCAAGATTTATTACAAGAAAACGGTCATTGCGATTCTCTTCGCAGTCTCAACGCTATAAAAGAACAAGATACTTATCTTCAAGATAATCAAGGAGGTCGTTATAAGAAAAAAACTAGTTTCGTTGTTAACGATGTAGAAAAACAAGGATTTCCTCCCTGCTACAAAGAGCTTTTAGACCAGTTTGAAGCTAAAGCTTATCTTACCGTTCCTATTTTCCAAGGTGATAAACTTTGGGGATTATTAGCAAGCTATCAACATTCTGCTACTCGTCAATGGCAAGAATTTGAAATCAGCGCTATGGAGCAGATTGCCGTGCTGCTTGCCGTAGCTATGCAACAGTCACAAACATTAGATAGATACGAGCAGCAATCCAAGAAGATGGAACGAGATGCAAATCGCGATCGCGCTTTATCTAAAGTCATTGACAAAATCAGACAATCACTCGACATTGAAAGCATCTTTCTAACTACTACTCAAGAGATGCGGGCACTTTTAAATACCGACCGCGTAGCAGTATACCGTCTCAATCCAGATTACAGTGGGGAATTTATCGCTGAGTCTGTAAGCCCTGGTTGGCTGCCTTTGGTAGATAGACAGCATCAAATTCGACGATTACAAGAAAGTATAAGTAGCTGTAGTCGGATGCGAACTCTGTTTAAGGAAAACGAAATAGGCACTACGGGTAATGCAGACCCTTACTTACAAAGTAGTTTAGCTGGTAAAGGTTCAGAAAATCAATCCTACGTTGTTTCTGATATATACGCTAAGGGATTTAACGATTGTTACGTCCAGGTGTTGGAGCAATATCAATGTAAGGCTTACGCTATTGTCCCCATCTATCAAGGACAACAACTTTGGGGAATGCTAGCAGCTTATCAGAATGACGGTCCCCGCGAATGGGAGGATGGAGAAGTTAACCTGTTAACTAAAATCGCCAACCAATTAAGCGTAGCGCTACAGCAAGTTGAATTTCTCCATCAGCTACAGTCACAGTCTTCACAGGTTGCAGAAGCAGCAGCAAGAGAAAAGCAAGCCAGAGAATCTTTACAGCAAGGAGCGATGCAACTGCTCTCAGCAGTTAGGCCTGCCTTAAACGGAGATTTAACAGTACGCGCACCAATTACAGAAGACGAACTAGGCACAATCGCCGACGCTTATAACAACACCTTACAAGCATTACGGAAAATCGTTCTCCAAGTTCAAGCAGCTGCTCAACAAGTTGCAGAGACTTCGGGTAACAGCAACGTATCTTTGAATGGATTGACAGACTTAGCACATCAACAGTCGAAAGAAATTAGTGGTGCTTTGACTGAAATTCAACAAATGGTAGATTCTACTCAAGAAGTGGTATCAAATGCCGAATCAGTGCAAGTTGCAGTACAAAAAGCCAATCAAACTGTAGATTCAGGCGATGCAGCCATGAATATGACTGTAGAAGCCATTCAAGGCATTCGCGAGACAGTTTCTCAAACCAGTAAAAAGATTAAGCGTTTGAGTGAATCTTCCCAGAAGATTTCCAAAGTGGTTAACTTAATTAGTAACTTTGCAACTCAAACAAACGTACTGGCGCTAAATGCAGCTATTGAAGCTACCCGTGCGGGAGAATACGGTAAAGGCTTTGCAGTAGTAGCCGATGAAGTACGCTCCTTATCGCGTCAGTCAGCAGCTGCAACCATCGAAATTGAAAAGCTAGTTCAAGAAATTCAAGAAGAAACGGGTGAAGTAGCTGTAGCGATGGAAACAGGTATTCAGCAGGTAGTCGAAGGTACCAATCTGGTAAATGAAACCAGACAAAACCTCAACGACATTGTTGACGCAACCGCTCAAATCAGCGATTTACTCGAAAGAATTACCGATGCAACCCAAACTCAGATGCTGCAATCGGTATCAGCGACAGCATCAATGAAAGATGTAGCCCAAATCTCCCAAAAAACTTCCACCGAAGCTAACAGTATTGCCTCAGTATTCGAGCAGCTATCTGAAATGGGACAGGAATTGTTAGCAAGTGTAAGTAAATTCAAACTCAACTAACAATGAAAGTTAGAAGTTAGGAGTTATGAGTTAGGAGTTATGTATGGACTTACGCACGAATAATAGAATAGTATTACGTTTTCTATTTGAAACTAAAGCGTAAGTCCTAGCTATAAATTTTAACTCCTAATTTATTACTTCTAATTCGTAAAAGTCAGAATTAAAAGTAATAAATTAGGCTTTGATTGTAGGAGGGTAGTTTTTGGCAACAAGTATTATACAAACAAAAAGTTTTAATTTTGCTTTGGAAATAATTAATCTTTATACTAAACTTCAACAACACAAGGAATATGTAATTTCCAATCAATTATTTAAATCCGGGACAAGTATCGGAGCCAATGTTGAAGAAGCCAGTGGAGGTCAAAGTAGAAAAGACTTCTTAGCGAAAATGTATATTGCTTACAAAGAAGCTAGAGAGACTAAGTACTGGTTGCGATTACTAAAACATTCTAAATTAGTAAATATTGATGTTACAAAAGAACTTAAATATATAGATGAAATAATTCGTATTTTAAGTTCAATAGTTAAAACAACCGAACAATCAATAAACAAACAAACTTAAATAAATAATTATACATACAAATAAGTAAAATTTACTCCTAATTCCCAACTCCTAACTCCTAACCCCTAACTCCTAATTCCCAACTCTTAACTCCTAACTCCTAACTCTTCAAATCATGATTACTGATTCTTCTATTCGCGAACAAGGGTATATCTATTTTCTCAGTGAAGCTCCAGAATTACTGCAAACTATTGAAGAAGAACTTTTCAGTTTAGTTGAAGACAGAAGTACCAATAGAGTGCATAATTTGATGCGAGCTACTCATACGCTTAAGGGCGGAGCAGCTAATGTTGAACTAGAATCAATTAATAAAATAGCTCATTCTTTAGAAGATGTTTTCAAGGCTTTATATAATCCGGAAGTCGAAATTGATTCTCAACTACATTCTTTACTGTTACAAGCTTTTGAGTGCCTGCAATTGTGTTTGACTTCGGAAATTACGGGGACAAAAATTGACGATGATGAACTGATGCAGCGAGCGGCTTCAGTTTTTGCTCAGTTACAAGAAAAACTTGGCGATGCATTCGGTGCTGAAGCTCATATTCCTACTTCTGAAGAATTGGGTTTTGATATCGTACTATCAATTTTTGAAACTGGTGTCACTCAACGTATAGATAATATTGATGAATTAGTTAAAAATCCTCCTAACAATCAAGAGGTTGCTAATTTTTTACGTACACAAGCCGAAGTTTTTACAGGCTTATCTGAGTCATTGAATTTACCCGGATTTGGTGAAATAACTCAAGCTATTTTAGCTGCATTAGACGCTAATTCTTCTCAAGCTTTAGAAATTGCAAAAATAGCTAATCGCGATTTGCAACTGGCAAGGAAAGCTGTTTTAGAGGGCGATCGCGAACGTGGTGGAGAAGCTTCAACAGACTTACTTGCTTTTTCACAACCTACAGCTATTAATTCTCAGGTAGAAGATACCGAAAATGTTGTAATACCATCCGAGTTGACAGAAGATAGTTCTGTTGATTTAACAACTGATACTTTAAACAATGACTCAATCGCCAAATCCTTAAGAAATGAGATAGAAGAATTATACGAGTTTTTTACAAAAGGCAATTTTGATAACGAACCTCTTAAACCAAAATCTGTCAAATTCCATTTAAAAGTAATTAGATGTGTTTTAGGTTGGTTTAATCATGAATTAAATATTCCTCAAGAAAAACTCAATTTAAATTTATTAATTCCGAATATTAATCAAGAAAATTCTGTAGAGTATGTAGAGAATTGGCTCCAAGAATTTTTAGAATTTGTGCAAGAAGACACGGACAGCCCTAGTCTGTGTCTTTATCGCCTTGGAGGTATTTTAACAGTTCTCTTAGCGGTGACAAAATTTAAATGCTATCAAGAAAATCTTTGCGATTTTTCAGCTATTGAGACTTTACAAAGCAAAGTATCCGATATAGCAAAAGAATATAAAAACTATTCTCCGGTAACTGCCGAAGAGAAAAAATGGCTTGATAGTGAAAAACTACAAAAACTTTTAGAAGTTAAAAAAGTTGTTTCTTCACAGATACCTATCAATCAAGGAGGAAACATGCTTGAAGCTATCTGGGGAGAAGAAATCGACGCTAACTTAGAATCTAATATTTTTGAAGAAAAAACAAAACAAAGTCAAGTAGAAAATAATCCAGCTAATTTAATTGCTAGCACTCAATCATTAGAATCTACTAACGAGGAAGATGAGCATTCATCCGAGACAATTATTCAATTTGCGGCTAATTCAGTTACTCAAAGTGAGAATCAAATAGATAAAAAACCAGCAGTTCCTACTAAAAATTCCAAATTACCTTCTTTTGTACGTGTTGATGTAGAAAGTTTACAGCGTCTTAACTATTTAGCAGGAGAATTGCTAATTCATCAAAAGCGCCGCACTTCGCAAGATGAGCAACTGAAATTAATGATTCAGCAATTGCATGAAAAAATTAATAAACATCAACAAACTTTAGAACAGTTGCGAGAATTACCTTTACATTCTCAAAAAGTAGTATCGCAAAATATGCTTAATGTAGCTTCTGTTGACTTCGATTCTTTAGAAATGGATGACTACACCGAGTTTCATTTAGGTTTACACGAAGCTACAGAACAAGCAACACAATTACAGGAAATTTTAGAGTCAGCAGAAGTAATTCTTCAACAATCAATTCAAGTTCACGATAAGAAGCAGCGTTTAGCACTTGGTATTATTGATAATTTAGTCGAAGCAAGAATGTCACCTTTAGGTAATATTCTCAATCGCTTCCCCCAAATGGTGCAGAATCTGAGCAACGTTCACGGTAAAACCGTACACTTGCAGTTAAGTGGTGGTTCTGTTTTAGTAGATAAAGCAATCGCTGAAAAGCTTTACGACCCATTATTACACTTGGTGCGTAATGCTTACGATCATGGTATTGAGTCAGCAGAAATTCGTCGCGATCGCGGTAAATCCGAACAAGGTTTAATTGAAATTTGTGCTTACAACCGAGGTTCTCAAACTGTGATCGAAGTTCGAGACGATGGCGGAGGATTGAATTTCGACAAAATTCGCAATAAAGCTATCGAATTAGGACTTTTACGCTCGGATAAAGAATTTTCCAATCATGATTCTGGCTTGATGCAAGAAGAATTATTAGATTGTTTATTTTCTGCGGGATTTTCAACTGCTGGCAAAGTTAGCGATATTTCTGGAAGGGGTATTGGATTAGATATCGTCCGAAATCAACTGCAAGCACTCAACGGTTCTATTGCTGTCTATTCGCAACCCCAGCAAGGAACAACATTTGTACTAAAAATTCCTTTTTCTATGACTACCGAAAAATTAATGATTGTTCAGACAGGGGGTTCTGCTTACGCACTACTGCTAGACAGCATTGCGAAAATATTACTTCCATCTCCCGAACAAATTAAACATTTTGAAAATAAAAAGGTTCTTTACTGGAATACAGGAAAAGAAGAACGTATGGTAAATCTGCTGAATCTTTCAGATTTAATGCAATATCATCGTTCCTTCGAGCGTGAGAATACTTTACTCAATCAGTCTGCTATTAATAATGCGGATGAAACTGTAAATCCAATATTACTATTACGCAATAAAGACCAAATTGTAGGTTTAGAAATAGATCAAATTATTGGGGAGCAAGAGTTAGTGGTTAGACCTTTAGGTCAAGCCATTGCTCCCCCGAAATATGTTTACGGCTGTAGTAGTTTAGCAAATGGTAATTTAATTCTAGTGATTGACGGTACTTTGCTACCATCTGTTGGCGAAATGCAAGCATCATTAGATTCGATGGCGTTACCTTCAGCATCTTCTACAAGCAAGAAAGCTTTGCAAATGTCAGGGGAAATTATTACGTCTAAGGCTTTGCTTGCTGCTTCTAAATCTGTCAATAATCCTCAAATTACTTCTGGTAAAGCTAAATCTTCAAAAGTCGTTTTAGTCGTTGATGATGCTATTAGTCTGCGACAAACTATTTCACTAACTTTACAAAAATACGGTTATCAAGTGTTACAAGCTCAAAATGGTGTAGAAGCTTTAGAAAAATTACAGCATCATCCGGAAGTTGATTTAGTAATATCCGATTTAGAAATGCCTCGGATGAATGGTTTTGAATTGTTGAGCAATTTACGTCAAAGCAGTAATCTTGCAAATGTTCCTGTAGTTGTACTTACTTCTCGTAGTGCCGAAAAACATCGTCAACTTGCAGAAGCATTAGGCGCAAACGCTTACTTAACTAAACCTTATTTAGAACATGAATTTCTTTCTCAAGTTGAGCAGTTAGTCACAGCTAATTAATAATAAAAATTTTCCTGATATTTTAAATTAACCGCTCAAACAATTCGCAACCCAGTTTTGATTGTAAAAACTGGGTTGTTTATTAATTATTATTTTTTTCAAATACAGTTTTTTATTGTATAAAGATTCACAAAATTTTCAATTGATACCGCACTTCGTATTACAATTTTTCTCTAATCAATATCAAAAATTTATCTACCAATAATTTTGTAGTGTCCATAATCGGGAAACTGATGCTACCGTAGTGAATCTAGATATATATATACTTCGTTTTCGTGGGTTTATGAGGTTGTTGATGCGTCGCATACTTTACTGGGTAGCCCCCTTTAGCCTACTTGCTGGATGTTCTAGTGTCGAAATTATTGAACCAATACCAACAGTGCCGGAAACTCCTTTAAAAACACCTGAATCTTTGACGCTGGATAACAATCTCTCGGCTTTAGAAAAACGAGTCATTGCACAAATGAATTTAGCTCGCACAAATCCTCAAGCTTATGCTGCTATATTGGAAGATTACAGAAAACGCTTTGAAGGTAAACGTGTCAAAATTTCTAATAACGTCTATTTAATAACTCAAGAAGGTGTATCCGCTGTTGATGAAGCTATTAAATACCTTAAAACTGTCGATCCCGTACCTCCTGTAACTATTTCCAAGGGAATGTCTTTAGCAGCTAAAGATCACGTTAAAGACCAAGGTCCTAAAGGTATTGTCGGTCACAACGGTAGCGATGGCAGCAACCCTTTCAAACGTTTGAATCGTTACGGCAAATGGCAGGTAACTGCTGGTGAAAATATCAGCTACGGTTCCCACACTGCAAAGGATATTGTGATGCAGCTAATTATTGATGATGGAGTTCCCGATCGCGGGCATCGAATCAATATGTTTAACCCAGATTTTAAGGTATCGGGTGTTGCTTTCGGAATTCATAGCTACTATAGGCAAATGTGCGTTATTACCTATGCTGGAGGATATAAAGAAAAGTCAGTTAACAGTTAGCAGCTAACAATTATCAAAGTGTAATTAATCATGATTCGGGATATTTTTGTTAGTTAGTATAATCGCTAAAAACATTGCACAATTACCAAAACGGAAGATTGAGAACTTTAGCCACCTTACTATTTATCCTCGTTTTTTAGTTTTTTACTTGTTACTTACTACTTATTACTTGCGACTTATTAAGTAAGTCTCCGAACCCAAACTAACGTTAATTACACAACTCAACTCCTAACTCCTAACTCCTAACTCCTAACTCCTAACTCCTAACTCCTAACTC
>JAHCMI010000069.1 GCA_019192545.1 Rivularia sp. MS3
TCACTGCTCACTGCTCACTGCTCACTGCTCACTGCTCACTGCTCACTGCTCACTGATGATGACTCAAATAACAGTGACAATCAGGTCTTTCAATTAACGAACCTACTAAAGCATTTAAAGCCACTGCGGCCAATAATCCACCACCAAGGGTTCCTACAGTGGTAATATACTCTACTTTTGAATGCATTAAACGGCGTTTTGAGAAAGGTGCATGATTAAAACCGATAGGCATTCCTATAATTAAAGATGGTTGCAACTGTCCTTCTTCTACGAGTTTCAATGCTGACATTAACACCGATGGTGCATAACCGATAACTAATATACAGCCCGGTTTTAACTGCTTTAACTTTTCAAGCCATTCTTTATCTTGCCAAAACTTTCTTTCTGCTTCATCAACGCTATGAATGTGGGGATCGTCAATCAAAGTCTTGACATTTGCACATAAATGTGTAATTCGTGTATGGTCGAGTGCTGCAAAAACTGGGGAAACATCAGCAACAATCTCGCAGTCTTCGTTAAGGTTATGTCTGGCTGCAACTATTGCATCTTTACTTAATCTGATAAAGTTTACTAAACTGACATCGCCACAAGCAAATACCAGTTTGGAAAGTAAATCTTTTTCGATTTCGTTTTTTTTCGATAAATCTGGCAATATTTGCTGTAGCGACTCGCTAAAATCTTCGGGTTGAATATTTTGCGCTGCATGTAAACCATCCCAAAGTTTATCTAAATCTTGCAAGCCGAAAGCTGATTCTATTTCTACTTGTTTTAATTGTTCTAATGCATTTAGCTGAGTATCTTGAGAACCTTTATCTCTTAACAAAAATTCTTCTAAAGCCGATGCTGTTTGTCGCAATCGCGCTAACTGCTCCGTAACCGAATGATATTGCTGTTGCAATTGGGAAGCTAAAGCATCAAAACTCATCATCTCCGGGGAATTCAATAATTGACGAATGTCATCTAATTGAAAACCTTGAGATTTTAATGCCAAAATTCGCCGCAACTGCTGCACGTCAGCATCAGTATACAGACGATAATTACCGGAGGAACGTTGTGCTTGTGGTAGTAACCCCAACTTGTGATAATGCCTAACCATCCTCGGAGTCAAACCACCACCAACTATAACCGTAAGTTGTTTAATTGTTAGGTGTTTGTTTGCCATTTATGTATTTTAACGGAATTGGGAATTTGGGGATGGGTAATTAGGAATTTGGGGATGGGGCATGGGGCATAGGGCATTCTCTCGTTCTCAACCTCCGGGCTGGCAAGCAAAAATATACAAATTAAAAAAGGGCGGGCAAGATGCCCACCCCACAAGAGTTGTTTTATTTTCTTTTCAAATATGGGATTAAAAGCATTAGTGACAAGCAAGTGAGATTAGAAAATATTCCAATGCCTTATGCCCTATGCCCAATTTAATGATGATGATGGTGATGGTGAGCAACTGCTTGTGAAGGATTAATTGCTGTTGCTTCTTCTGCTAATAATTCTTCGATATGAGAATCAGCCCACTCAGCAGCCATCATCATAAATTCGTGATGGTCATTGACGCAATCCATCTGAATGCAGTTTACATTCTTATGCTTTTTCTCAACTTTGTGAATAATGTGATGTACGTCTAAGAGCGTTTCGTGGTTTTCTGTCGCAAAGCCGATAGGCATAAATACTATTGCTTTTGCACCTATTTGAATCAGGTTTTTAGCAGCTTGCTCGGCATTAGGTTGAGTCCATTCAATCAAAGGTGTGTCGTGATTGAGCCAACCTACAGAAATTAAAGGGTAGCGGTTAATTAATTCTTCTCGTACTAAATCGTAAAGTATTTGAGATTCGGTAATCCCGGAAGTGAATCCTTTGGCTTTATGGGGACAACCGTGATTCATCAACACGATACCAATTTCTGAAGGAAGATAAGCGTTAGCTAATTCGGCAGATATCTTTTCTTCTACAAGTTTCGCCATTAACTTAATGTATTTGGGTTCGTTGTAGAAAGTAGGAATGTAGCGCTGTGATTTTAGCCAATGCTCTTCACCATTAGCCATTTGGGATAAACCCTTATTGACTTGTTCGAGAGCGATACCGCTGGTAAAGATAGAATCAACTACTAACAATGGATAAATTAGAAGTTTATCAAAGCCTTGATTGTGGATTTCGGCTAATACTTGGTGGGGAAGATGGGGAGCGCAGAAGTTAAACGCTTTAAAAACCTGTACTTTATCGCCCCATTTTTCCTGTAATTGCTGTTCAATTCCAGCCCGTTGCTTTTCAAAGATGGCGTTGTGGGGTGAAATAAAATTATCGTGCGTATGTCCCCACTCGTGAAGGTCAAATATCGCCAACATCTTTGCTAGAGGAGGGTAAATCCAGGTTGGTACTGGCGCAAACTTTGCTGTCAGTAGATTCAAAGCTTGCTCGTTATAGTTGGCAAAATCTTCGTAGCTTTCTACTTCACCGTAGCCCATAAGTAATACGGCAACCCGATTTTGCTTTGGTGGATGCTCGTGGGTATGTTGGATTTTTTCTGGTGTCGTTACCACTATGTAATTCCTCTGTGCAACCTTGGTAGAACGTCTTACTCTTTCACTGTAGATAATTATCCTATCCTGGGGGATAGGATATCCACAATTTACATATTTAGATTTTTAATTACATACCCCTTTATTTTTTGAAAAGAAAATTTACGATTGTGTGTTGAACCGTAATATTTTCTCCCTACTATTGATTATTTATTCTCTGAATAGATTTAAAATTATTAAGAGAGACTATAAAAACTTTATATTCTCTAAAAATGTTTTTATAACTACTTTTTAACCAAAAGTTACATTTATGACTGTCTAAATAACCGAGCAGTCAAGTTATAAGTCAGACCCTTTAAAACCGATGAACGTAATTCTCTGTCCTGGAATTCACGAATACAGTTTAACTAAATGCTTTACAGAAAGTTTAAAGAATGTAATTTATAATAATTTTTTCGATGAGAATTCAGTAAATTTACTTGATTTTCCTGCGAATAATCTATCTGCTTTATCGGGATTTCATATTTTTCAGTTTATGCGCGAGAGTTTAGCAAATCAGCTAAAATCACCAGTTGTATTCGTTGGCTTCAGTGCTGGTGTAGTTGGAGCCATTACCGCTGCAAGTTTATGGCAAATTTTCGGAGGTAATGTTAAGGCTTTTATTGCTATAGATGGATGGATGGTACCAATTTACGGTAATTTCCCCATCCATAGGATGAGTCACGACTACTTCACACACTGGAGTTCCTGCTTGCTTGGTAGCGGCGATAATAATTTTTACGCACAACCTGCCGTGGAGCATTTAGAATTATGGCGATCGCCCTCAACTGTTGAAGGATATTCTGTAGATTCACCGTCAGGGGAATTACCGCTATCCCTTAATGGGGCTGAGTTTATCAAAATATTATTAAAACGTTATGAAGATATTTAGTCCGGAAAAGCTTGAAGTGATACGGGAGGAGAATCTATAAGTTAAGAGTTAGCGGAAAGTTTGGAGTGTCGGTTTCCGTCCCCGTTCACCCGCAGGGTACGGCTCAGTTTGGGGGAAGAGTATCTTCCCCCCAACTTCTCTTCCAAAACTTTCCAAGACGGAGTGAGGAGAGTAAGGAGTTAAAAATTAACTTATAAATTTATGGCTCATAATTTATAATCCGTAATCGATAAACGTAACCGTTGGGCACCATTCTCGATAAGCATATAGAAAACTGGTTTCTGTGTGATTTCGCAACCAGAAAACCATGCTTTCACGAGAATAGAGCCATTGCTGTAAGATTTGAGTCAACTAAAACTCGTAGCTCATAACTTATAATCCGTAATCTATAACATAAACGATAGTCAGCAATTTCTGATGATTATTAATTTATAACTTTTAACTCCTAACTCTTAACTCCTAACTCCGATAACGCAGTCACTAACCCCTAAAAGAACGAATGTTTCCAACTGAACCTGCTGCTGTTAATAAAGGATTTGGTGCGGTACTCAAAAACCGTAACTTTATGCTGGTATGGATCGGACAAATTATATGTCAGCTAGCAGACAAAATATTTTTTGTTTTGACAATTGCACTGCTTGAAAAGTACCCACTTGCAGCAGGTGTAGTTGAAGATGGTAGACGTGCAGATTTGTTTCTAGCCTTTACTTTGCCAGCAATTTTGCTCGGCTCGCTAGGCGGTATAATTGTTGACCGCTTTCCGAAAAAGCCGATTATGATTGGCTCGGATTTATTACGCGGACTTTTAACCATAGCTATTCCTTTTTTACCACGAGAATTTTTGATTTTATTAGCAATCACTTTTGCAAATTCGGTGATTGTGCAGTTTTTTGCGCCAGCCGAGCAAGCTGCTATACCAATTTTGGTGAAGCGAAATAATTTGATGGCTGCGAATGCGCTGTTTACCAGCACTATGATGGGAGCTATTATTATCGGCTTTGCTGTAGGCGAACCCTTATTAAGTCTGGGTAAAAGTTGGCTGGGGGAAAGTTATGGGCAAGAACTAATTGTCGGTGGGCTATACCTAGTTTCTTCATTAATTAAAATACCCGTCAAGTTAAAAAGCCATAAACCGACTTGTCGAGCAGAAGAAAAAGTTAATCCTTTAACCGAATTTAAAGATTGCCTGCGCTATCTCAAGAAAAAGCGCTTAATCATGAACGCGATGGTGCAGTTAACCGCTTTATACTGCGTGTTTGCTGCTTTGGTTGCATTATCGATTAGACTGGCAGCGAAATTTGGTTTAAAAGAAAAACAATTTGGCTTTTTCCTCGCGGCAGCAGGGGTAGGAATGGTTTTAGGTGCCGGTATTTTAGGTCATTGGGGTGAAAGATTTCATCACAAACCTCTACCTTTATTCGGATTTCTCAGCATGGCATTTGTATTAGCCGTGTTTACATTCATTTATAATCTGCCTTTAGCTTTAGCGCTCAGTGTTTTATTAGGTTTGGGTGCTGCCTTGATTGCCGTACCGATGCAAACCTTAATTCAGCAGCAAACACCACCAGAAATGCACGGTAAGATGTTTGGCTTCCAAAACCACGCGGTGAATATAGCTTTGACGGCACCGCTACTAATTACAGAAAGATTGACAAATTATTTTGGTTTGCGAGTCGTACTTTTAGGAATAAGTTTTATAGTTGCCACTATTGGTATTTGGGCTTGGCGCAATACTCGTAAAGTTTTGAAAGATGTGATTTAGAAATTGGGAGTAGGTATGGGGAATAGTTAGGAGTGAGGAGTAAGGAGTTAAATTTCTCAATCATCATCATGTAAGCCGCAATTGTGCATAAAATATTCTAACGACTGAACGGCTTTGCTGTGGTTTGGGCACTCGTTGACATAGACTTATTTCTAAAGTTGTGCATCCGGTATTAAAATGAAGTTTCAACTACAGATTTTTTTTAAGTTAAGTACGATATTAACTGAGGTTTGCCGTGTCTTCGTCTTCCCAAATTCGCGTTCAGCAAGTTGAATCTACCTCTTCCCAGTCTTCTTTAACCGAATCAAATAATTTTCCAAAACGTGCTAGTGGCGGTTTTGCCTTAATTGATAGCTTAAAGCGTCATGGGGTTGAACATATTTTTGGCTATCCTGGTGGCGCTATTTTACCGATTTATGACGATTTATATCGAGATGAAGCTAGTGGTGGCATCAAGCATATTTTAGTTCGACACGAACAAGGTGCATCCCATGCTGCGGATGGTTACGCTCGCGCTACCGGTAAAGTTGGCGTTTGTTTTGGTACTTCTGGCCCTGGTGCAACCAATTTAGTTACCGGCATTGCTACGGCTCATATGGATTCGGTGCCCATGATTGTCATTACCGGACAAGTTTCGCGTGCGGCAATTGGTACGGATGCGTTTCAAGAAACCGATATTTATGGAATTACGTTACCAATTGTCAAACATTCCTACGTAGTGCGAGACCCTAGGGATATGGCGCGTATTGTTGCAGAAGCCTTTCATATTGCCCTTAGCGGTCGTCCGGGGCCTGTTTTAATTGACGTTCCTAAAGATGTGGCATTTGAGGAATTTGATTACACACCTGTAGCACCTGGCTCGGCAAAATTACCCGGTTATCGTCCGACGTTGAAGGGAAATCCCCGGCAGATTAATGCAGCAATTCAACTGATTCGCGAAAGCCGTCGTCCGCTTTTATATGTTGGCGGTGGTGCGATTACTTCTGGCGCTCATGAGGAAGTTCAAAAGCTCGCGGAATTATTCTCGATCCCCGTCACCACTACATTGATGGGTATCGGTTCTTTTGACGAACATCATCCACTTGCTTTGTCAATGTTGGGCATGCACGGTACTGCATATGCAAACTTTGCCGTTACCGATTGCGATTTATTGATTTGCGTTGGTGCAAGATTTGATGACAGGGTAACTGGTAAGTTAGATGAGTTTGCTTCTCGTGCTAAGGTAATTCACATCGATATAGATCCGGCAGAAGTTGGTAAAAATCGCATTCCGGAAGTACCGATTGTTGGTGATGTCAAAAGAGTTTTAACAGAATTACTGCGTCGATGCGAAGAAAGGAATATTAAGCAAGCACCACAGCAAACTCAAGAGTGGCTAAGCTTAATTAATCGTTGGAAGGAAGAATATCCTTTAGTAGTGCCGCATCATGCTGATAGTATTTCTCCCCAAGAAGTAATCAGCGAAATTGCCCGTCAAGCACCTTATGCTTACTACACTACAGATGTCGGACAGCATCAAATGTGGGCAGCACAATTTCTTAAAAATGGTCCTCGTCGCTGGATTTCCAGCGCTGGTTTGGGGACAATGGGTTTTGGTGTTCCGGCGGCAATGGGTGTAAAAGTAGCATTCCCTGACGAAGAAGTTATTTGTATTAGTGGTGATGCTAGTTTCCAAATGAACTTGCAAGAATTAGGAACTTTGGCACAGTACGGCATAAACGCCAAAACCGTAATTATTAATAACGGCTGGCAAGGAATGGTGCGTCAGTGGCAGCAGGCATTCTTCGGCGAGCGTTATTCTAATTCCAATATGGAAGTAGGAATGCCGGATATCGAATTGTTGTGTAAAGCTTACGGTATCAAAGGCATGGTAATTGAAAAGCGAGAGCAGCTTGAAGATGCTATAGCCGAAATGATTGCTCATGATGGCCCAGTTGTAATAAATGCTCGCGTCACCAAAGACGAAAACTGCTATCCAATGGTAGGCCCCGGCAAGAGCAATGCTCAAATGGTTGGTTTAGCTAAACAGCCACCAAAAGCAATTCAAGAACCCGTTTATTGCAGCAATTGCGGCGCTAAAAACATTGCCACAAACAATTTCTGTCCCGAATGCGGCACTAAGTTGTAATCAGTTACCAGTTATCAGTTATCACTAGTCTGTCCCATAAAAATGACGGGTTTGTAGTTGCGCTTCAGCGCCAGATATTTGGCGCTGAAGCGCAACTACGAACAATAATTTACCTATCAAAACTAGTGCAAAGAAGTACTAGTACTCAACCACATTAATATTAAATCCTTAATTCTGATTCCGTTTTCGATTTAACCATCCACTCAGCAAAGCTAAACCAAACATACCTAACATAGCAAGTCCGAGCATCCACTTTCCTTGAGTAAATACACCCGCACCCAAAGCAACAATCGGAGGTGTGGAAACTACTATTCCTAAAATCAAAGCTGGAATAAATTTATGCCAAGGCATTTCAGTAAGTCCGACAGCGTAGCAGACAAAATCAAATAATCCCGTCATCAAAAACCCAGCTACTAGAAAGATATTATCTTCAAGATGCTTCGATGCCAGATTATCAATCTTATCTATAAACCTTTCCCCGACAAACCTTTGGACAATTTTACGTCCATAACGTTTAGCAATATAAAAATTTAAACAGCAAGCAGCAAAATCGGCGATAAAAATTACAATGATTCCTTTCCAAAAGCCGAACAAAGTACCGGATAAAACAGAATAAGCCGTACTAGGAATTGCCGGAATCACAACGCTTACTGTTCTCAGCGATAATAAAGCAATAGGTGCCCAAATCCCTAATTTATCAACATTGGCGCGAATTTGCTCGATACCAACTTGATTTACAAAGGTTATAGCTGCAACTAAAGCAATACCGACACAAAATAATCCCAAAATATTAAGCCATTTTTTGCGTCGGGATGGGGATTTTGGTTTGTTTTGATTGGTTTGAGCGGCTTCGGTATCGGGTGGATAATAAAGTTCGTCTTTGAGAATCCAGCCAGTTTCTTGTTGGAGATAAGCGTGGGTACTTATTCCCTGCTCTTTGGCTGAAACTGCAACAGCTTTATAATCAAGCCCTAACAAATCACAAAGTTCGCGCTGACTGATTCCATTTCTTTCCTGCATGGATTGAGGATAGAATTTTTGTTTACATTCCTACTATCATAATTGAGAATTACCAAGCCATTCAGGCTTAAGTAATGAGTAAGAAGTAATAAGTAATAATATGAACCAAAAAATAGAACAGCAAGTAGCAAGAAAAAGCACTGTTAACTGTTAACTATTAAGTCCAATTCCCAACTAATATAAATGGTGCCCAGAAAAAGGGATGGGTAAACTGTTTGTCTTTGAGGAATATTACTTGAGTTTGTCGCAAAGCTTCGGCTTTACTAATTCCTGGTTTACTAAGTTGTTTGTAAAATTCAACCATGAATTTGGAAGTGGATTCGTCTTTCACTGCCCACAGTGTAGCTAAAGTACTGCGTGCGCCGGAGCGTACTGCGACTCCTGCTAATCCTAATATGGCTCGTTTGTCTCCTTTGGCTGTCTGACAAGCGCTGAGTACCATTAATTCTACTGGCTCGGAGTCGGATACGTCGCGGAAGCGAAGGAATTCGCTGAGTTGTTTGACGTTCATTTTACCATCCCAGGTAAGTATAAAAGTATCTTCGGAATTGCTGCTAAATTGTCCGTGGGTGGCTAAATGTAAAACTGAAAATGGTGTTGATTTGATGCTTTTAGCGAGGTTTTTATCGGTAAAGTTTTCGTTTACAAGTAGGGTTGATTTTACTTGAGAAGATATATTTTTAACTTCAGATTTAACGCCGGGTAAAGCTTTGAATCCTTGACGGGCTTCGCTTAAACCTGCTGCAATTACGTTGAGATTATCACCTTTTAGTTTGCGTGCCTGCATTAGCTGCAATCCCGGTGATAAAGCGACGCTATATTTTTCTACTAAGTATTGTTTTCCATCGTATAAAGCAGCCATTGGAATGTTTCGCAGGGAACCATCTAATACGAATGCCAAAGTTTTGATGTTGTTTGCTGCTAAGTCTGTTTCGATTGGTTTAACTAACCAGTTGTATGCTTGCTGATATGTTTTTAATCTTTGTTGCCCGGAGACAGCAGGATTTAATGAAAATCGTAACTGTCTGATTGTTGCTTCTATTTTTGCTGCTGGTAAATTAGTTTGATAGTTGGTTAGAGGTTTACCGGGAATTGATGCGATTACTTCTAAACGGTTATTTAAAATAATTGGGTAAATAACTGCTGCTGTTTTGTCAATTTGATCGATTTGTTCTGGTTTTGCATCCAGACAAGCTTCTCGGAAGAAGTTATCTAGCTCGGCTAGCTGTAATGCTTCGAGGGTATTGCGGGCTAGTTTGAGATTTTTTTGGGAAATTCCTAATTGTTTTTGTTTATTAAGAGAAGATGGGGGTTGTAATAATAAGTCTACAAATTCGCGGTAAACTGGCTCTACAGTTTCTTGAAAGTCGAACTGTACGTCTCGGTTGATGGCTACTAAATCGCTCCGTAGAGTTTTGAGAATTTTGATAGAAGAATCATAAGCGGAAATTGCTTCTAGATTTCTTCCTTGTGTTTTAAGAATTCTTCCTACTTGCCAAGCTGCTTGATAAGTAATGTCGGAAGCGTTGGCATTTTGGGCTATTTGTAAAGCTTTTTGCGAAAGATTTAAGGCTTCATTTAACTGCAAAGTTTTTTCGTATAAGTTTCCTAATTGAGTTAATGCGTATGCTTGAGCGCGTAAGTCTTCGAGGGTTTCTGCTTGTTTGATAGCACGGGCTAAAACTTTGGCTGCATCTTGGTTAAATGAAGCTGTAGCAACGGGAGATTCGATTAATTTAGAAAGACTTTTACCAAAGTTAACTAGTGCATAAATCGAACTGCGACTCGGGGGAAGGTTATCTAACTGAGATTGAATTGATGGTAACAAATTAGCAGCTTGCTGCCACTGAGACTGTTCGATATGTAAACTAAGTTGATTGAGTCGGGCTTCAGTTTGTATTAAAAGATTTTTTGGGTTAGCTGCTGCTTGCTGATAATATTCAAAAGCTGCTGCGGTTTGCTTTAAATCCCTGGCTGTATTTCCCAAACTAAATAAAATCTCGCCCGTATCGAGGGAAAGTCTTTGAGATATAGCTAAACTTTCCCCCAAAACTTCCTGAGACTTACTTAAATCTCCTACTAGTTGCAGAGCGACACCCAAACTTTGTAAACTTTGAGCCTTTAATTGAGAATCTGCTTGGGGAAGCAAACTTTGATTTATCGACTCTAACAACTTTTGCGATCGCCGGTAAAATCCCATTGCTTGTAATGCTTGAGCTTGGTTGATTTGAGTGCCTATTACCCCAGCATTATCATCAAGCTTATTGTAAATGCGTTCGGCTTCTTTCCAGGCATCTAGGGCGACGTTTGCTTGCCCCATCTTCATTTTTATACTTCCTTTGTTATTAAGAGCGACTGCTAAAGCTTCAGTATTGCCTTTCTGATTTTGCAGCAGCGCCAAGCTTTTATTGATAGCTGTTTGTGCCTTTTCTAATTCTCCTAAATTTTGCCAAGCCAGGGAAACAAGGCTTAAACTCCAACCTTGATTGATTTTATCTCCCTGACGTTCAAAACCAGCAGCAGCATGATGCCAAGTTTCAGCAGCTTCAGTAAACCTTGCTGCTTCAAATAGAATTTTGCCTCTTGCAAATAGCCTTTGAGGATGATTAAGTTGATTATTGGCAATCGAGGGATGTTGATGATTGCTAATTTTGATATTATCTTGCGCCGATACGGGGGAAAATATTGTAATTATTAATGCTGTACTAATTCCTAATACCAAACTTAAAATAACTGTTTTTAAAAGCTTTTTTCTTATATTCATTGCTTTAGATTTAGATGCACTAGTGACTATCGGTAAAGCTAAGATAATTCTGAGACACAATTTAAATAATTGCTCTAATAGCTTGCGCCATTAGCATAACCCCAGCTTACTGATATTTCATCCCATAAAATCACTTAAACCATTGAAAAGAATTTGGAGAGATATTAAATCAGTAATTTTTCTAGTTTTTACAAATATATAGTTAAATTTTTACGTGCTTATACTTTCCCACAATCGGACATTTGTTGCCATTTTTCTCTGGTATTAGAAACATTAGCGACTAAATGCATCCTGCCTAACTTATCTTGGAAAAATCCTGTAGCTTCAATAATTCGAGAATAGGAAGCAGTTTTATCTTTTGTGATGGATTGCCTAAACCCTGTTTTTTGGGGAACTCGTAAATCCTGCCATAATGTTGTTCCTATTAACTTTACCGTGGGATTATTCGCTAAACCTCCTTTACCCGTCACGGTAAAGTTACTACCTGTTTGTGCAGCACAATCAGCACTGATTTGACTACTTGGTTCTATCACATCCGTTGGTAAATCGACTACCGCAGAATTAGGGGCTATACCAGGAGTATTTAACTGCACCGCACCGTTAAAAGATGCTCCTAACTTAGAACTAGCGGTAATATCGCTTTGCTGCGTCAGTTGTTTTCGTTCTCGAATACCGAAAATACCCTGTGCATTAATAATTACCTTGCCGCCAAAGCTATCCTCAGCATTTGCAGTAATATCGCTATTTTGTAACGCTAAAAGAGTATCGGTATTAATTTCAATATTACCCCCATTCCCCGAACCGCTACCTGTGGCTGTAATAGTACTATTGTTACGAAGCTGCAAATTTTTTGTTTTTAATAAAATATTCCCACCATTACCACCTTTAGTTGCAGCACCAACAATACCTTGACGATTTAATGTAAGAGAACTTGCATTAATAAACAATCTTCCAGCATCTCCCGTACCTTGATTTGTAACGCTAATTTCCGCGCCATTATTAATACTTAAACTAGGCGTATTGATAATTACATCACCTGACGCACCGCTTGGAATAGAAGGTATATTTAAAAATGCTTGAAATTCTGACGGTAAAACAGTAGCGGAAGAATTGATATTACTGCGTACAATAAACCCAGACTGTTTTAGGGAACCATCTATTTTAATAAATTCGGAAGCATTAATGATAATATTGCCGCTGTTACCGCTAGCTAAAGTCGAAGTATTAACGTTAGCTCCACCGACAATTTTTAACTTAGCTGTATTAACTTTTAAATCTCCTGCTTTCCCATCATTAATAGTAGAAGCAGACAAAAGACTTGGCTTATTAGATATCGGGCTGTATCCAGCGACTTCTAATATAGATGCATCCACTATGACATCTCCACCTTTCCCGGTTCCCAATGTCAAAGATGAAATATTTGCTCCATCTTCAATAGATAAGTTAGCTGTTGATAAAGTGATATTTCCAGCATTTCCAGCAGCAAAACTAGCTGCATTGATTCCGGTAACGGAAGTAGGGTTAAATTGCGAAATACCTTTCACTTGTACGGATTCTTTTGATGCAATATTTAAATTACCGCCTTTTCCATCGCTATAAGTTCTAGTTTCGATAATTGCTCCATCTTGCACTTGCAGATATTTGCTAGCAACAATAATATCTCCACCATCACCTTTTCCCAAATTATGATTAATTAAACTGGTATTAATAGTATTATCCGAGCTTACTCCTGATAGCTGCAAAGATTCAGAAGCATTAACTATAATATTTCCACCTCGCACAAACCCCAAGTTTTTAATTAAAATCTGCGAACCATTATTGGCGACTATATTTCTTCCCTGTAACTTTATGGAACCTCCACCGAAACCATCAGCATTTATTAATGCTTGTTGCAAATTAATATCTTGAAAATTTGATATATCTTGATAACTAAAACTTAAACCTGGAATTTTATCAAGATAATCAATATTAACTATGCCATTACCAACGCTGCCTAACTCAATATTTCCTTGAGTACTTTTAAGAATGCCTCCGTTAATATCAATATTTCCTGCAATTAAACCTAAAGTATTCCTGGGTTTTACTTCTAATTGTGACTGAGAATTGACAGTAATTGACTGTGAGCGATCGCCAAATTGTAAGCCTACAGGAACGTTGATTGTTAATAAAGGTTTTTGTTGAGGAGTTGCAGCACTAAAAACAGTACCATCCATAAAATTAATGCTGTTGGCGCTAGTGGCAATAAACGAACCACCAACATCTAATCGGGCATTCTTACCAAAAACTATTCCCGACGGATTAATTAAAAATAAATTAGCGCTACCGTTAGACTTTAAAATTCCATTAATATAAGAAGTTGAGTTTCCAGTGATTCTCGAAAAAATATTTTTAATATTTACAGAATTATTAAATACAGCTTGAGTGCCTTCAGGCACGTTAAACCGTTCAAAGCTATGAAATAGATTGTTCCCTTTGACAGTACCTGCTTCGATACTGTATATATTTCCATTTTGGTTAATTATAGATTGTTTGAGTAGTGTTGTATCGGAAACAATAGGCTGGCTCTGTGCATAACAAAGTTTCGCGAAGGATAAAAAAAATAATAAAATATAAACTTTAAAAAATAGATATAAATAAGTAACTTTCATTATATTTTGCAAAAAATGCAATTCTAATTGCAATAAATCATTTTTAAATCAAACGATTCTGTATTAAACTTATTCAACCGGAAGTTTAATAGTAAATTCTGTACCTTCTCCAGGCGAGGAACTACAACTTAATTCACCTTGATGTTTTTCTTCTATTATCTGCCTGCTGATAGATAATCCCAATCCCGTACCTTTACCAACACTTTTGGTAGTAAAAAACTGTTGAAATATACTTTTTAAAATATTATCCGGTATTCCAGGACCATTATCTTTAAAATGAATAGTAACCGTATCGCTATTTAAATCGTATTTAGTTGTAATCGAAATGTTGTGAGGATTTTGTTTTTTTTCTTCATAAGAAAATTGGCTGTTATATTCATCTAACGCATCTATAGAATTAGAAATAATATTCATAAATACTTGATTTAATTGACCGGAATAGCAATAAACTAAAGGTAATTCTGCATAATCTTTGACTACTTGAATTTCTGGTCTTTTATTACTAGCTTTCAAGCGATGCTTAAGAATCATCAAAGTGCTATCAATACCTTCATGAATATTGCAAGCTACTTTAGATTTACTATCAGTACGAGAAAAACTCCGCAAACTATTACTGATATTACCAATACGCTCAACTCCTATTTTCATAGAAGAAATAATCTGAGGCATATCTTCAATCAATATATCTAACTCAATATCTTCTGCGTTTTTTAAAATTTCCGACTCTGGATTAGGGTAATGATTTTGATAAAGTCGTAAATGCTTGATGATATCGGATGTATTTTCTTCTAAAAATTCTAAATTACCATCAATAAAACTTACAGGATTGTTGATTTCGTGAGCAACTCCAGCAACTAATTCGCCTAAAGCAGACATTTTTTCGGTTTGCACTAACTGTAGTTGAGATTCTTGCAACTCTGATAAAGCAGTTTGTAATTCTTCCGTGCGCTGCTCTACTCGTATTTCTAAATCATCTTTCTGTCGAGCTAATTGCTGCTTCAAGAAGTGCATTTTTAAATGTACGTTAACCCGCGCCAATACTTCTTCTGTCTGAAAAGGTTTGGTAATATAGTCTACAGCACCTAAAGAAAGTCCTTTTACTTTGTTTACCGTGTCGGAAAGTGCTGTCATAAAAATTATCGGGATTTCATGAGTGGCGGGATTGTGCTTGAATTGATTGCAAGTCTCGAAACCGTCGATTCCCGGCATCATCACATCTAATAGTATCAAATCTGGTTTGGCATATTCAGCTTGCTCGATGGCGCTTTCTCCATCAGTCGCCACTAATATTTCCCATCCAGAATCAGCGATGGCTCCAGATAGCACTTTCAGATTGGTTGGGTTGTCATCGACGATTAAAATAATTGGCTGCTCTGAATCATTCATAATTATATTTTTTCAACTTGAAAAGATTTTATATATTGTCTAATTTGTTTAAATTGAAAATTATCGGCAAGTTGTCTAACTTTACCTACGAAAGGTTTATAATTGTTATCAGAATTTTCTAAATCTTCTAATAAATGTAAGATAGCGTTAACATTTCCGCGCATGGCTAAATCGAATAGTTTATCCATTTCTGCCGTACTCGGAAGAATTATTTCTTGGTTTAAAGGCGCTTCATTTAAATGATTTTGCTCCTTATGTTCAGTTTTGACATAAGTCCACTCCAATTGTAAATACTTGTGTAAAATTGTTAGTAATTTATCAATTTGTACCGGCTTTGGTAAAAATTCATTTGCACCAGCAGCTAGACTTTGATTCACATCGGTTTCAAAAACGCTAGCGGAACAAACCACAATCGGTAAGCTGTTAGTTTCTGGATTGCTTCTGAGAATTTTCATCATTTCTAAGCCATCCATTTCTGGCATAGAGATGTCAGTTAAAATCAAATCTGGCTTTATATCTTTTACTTGTTGTAAAGCCTCCTTACCGTTACTAGCTTCAAAGCAACTAAAACCAATTTTTTGCAAATAATTGATAATAATAGAGCGATTTTCCCATCTATCGTCCACAATCAGGATATTGTGTTTATCACCTTTAAAACCAGTAATGTTTGTATTTACTAAATTAGTTTTTTTGTGAATATTCTCCTTACCCAAATTTAAATCAGCATCAAACCAAAATTTGCTACCTTTACCCAAATTACTTTCTACCTTAATTCCACTGCCCATTAACTCAGTAATTTTGCGACTAATTGCCAATCCTAATCCCGTACCTTCTATTTGTTTGTGTTTATTTCCTACTTGTTCAAAAGGTAAAAATATTTTCTTTACTTGCTCTGGTGTCATTCCTACACCGCTATCGATAACTTCAAAGCGAATTTTGCAAATATCTATATCATCTATATCTAATGTCTTCTCTATTAACCGAATAGAAAAAGTGACTCCACCCGATTCGGTAAACTTGATGGCATTTCCTAATAAATTAATCAAAACTTGCCGCAATCGCTTTTCATCAGCCCGAAGATTTACAGGAAGTTGTGCATCTGGTTGATAATTAAACTCGATACCTTTTTCCTGGGCACGAATACGGCATATTTCTGCAACTCCAATTAAAAACGTCGAAAAATTGAAATCGCTATTATGCAATTCTAGTTTGCGAGCCTCTATCTTGGATAAATCTAAAATATCGTTAATTAAAGTCAATAAATGGGAACCGCACTGATAGATAATTCCTATACCATCGAGTTCGGATTTACCAATATTCTCCGAGCGTCGCAATATCTGTGCATAACCCAAAATACCATTTAAAGGTGTACGTAATTCATGACTCATATTTGCTAAAAATTCACTTTTAGCTTGGGAAGCAACGTCAGCAGCTTCTTTAGCAGCAACCAATTCTTTAGTTCTTTCTTCTACCTTGACTTCTAAAGTACGAGAATATTCTTGTAACTTTGCGTTAACCTGCTTCAAAAGCCACTGTTTGTGAAAATTACCGGTTATAATTACCGAACTCATCAAAGCAACAAATGGTGAAACAAAAGGAATCCAGCAGCCGAAAACAAAGCTGCCATAGCTGGTAATCGTCAAAACACCGGCACATATGGATATACCCGCTAGCGGCAATCCCCAAAATGCACGTTTTCGCCGAGTATTTATCTGTAGCAATTGCCAACTAACGCAACTACCCACAAAAGACCAAATTAAAACCCACAGCCACTCTCCTTGCTCAGGCATAATATTTATTATCGGTCTTTCATCTAATGCTGCACTCAAAATTTGGCTGACTATGTGAGCGTGAATTTCTACACCAGCAATACGAACATCATTATTTCTCAAATTTCGAGCGTAGCCGACATTATGAAAATCATTGGCACTCTTAGCTGTCGTACCTATCAATACAATGCGCGATCGCACTTGTTCTTCAGATATACGCCCCGATAAAACATCCCGTAAGGCTACTGTCTCAAAACCTTGTTCGGAACTGCGATAGTTAAGTAAAATTTGGTATCCATTTACATCCGCATCACGGTAAGCAAATTCATTTCCAGTCAGCGCATAAGTAAGTGCATTACCGAATTTTATGGATTTACCTTCTGCATCGCTCGCTAATTCAATACCTTTTTTTTCTAAGTATAAAATGCTTAAATGCGCGGCTAAACCGACAAAAGTATTACCATTTTCATCTCCAGCAAATAGTAAAGCTCGGCGAATCTTACCATCTGTATCTAACAATAAATCTGCAAGAGCAACTTGATCGAGTTCAGATAAAGTAGGGGATGGTGCAACCTTTTCCCCTAACATTTTCTTGACTCCAACTAAGTTAGATGTGGTTCGCATCACCCGCACAAGCTCTTGATGACCGGGTTCCACTGGCAAATCCCGGTAAATATCCATACCAATTGCTGCGGGCTGATACTGATTGAGTTTTTTTAAGGCATTAGCTAAATCAATATCTGGAATTGGCCATTTGCCTATACTGGTGATGTCCCGTTCGTCAATAGTGACAATTAAAATCCGCTTTTCTGACTCTTCTGACGGACGTATTGCAAAAAAATGCTCTAGAGCAGTCCACTCTAGAAGCTGGAACCATCCCGCCGTACTAGCTGCAATTACAGTTAAAGCCACAGCAGGAGTAGTTATTGCCGATATACGCCATTGCCATAAAAAAGTCTTAAACTTTGACCACATCGCAAATTATATTTAGTTGACTATGGATTCTTGAGCGATTTCATTTAAACCTACAGAATTTAACAGCTGCTGCCAAGAATTAGCTACATATTGATTTGACGGCTGAGATTTTCTTAATTCTGCCAGAGTTGAAAGCGCATCGTACCACATACCTTCTGCTGCTAATTCCGATGCTAATTCTACAGAAACTTTGCGATCGAGCCTATTTCCTTTCTTATCAACTCGCTCAATCCAACCGCTAATTAAACGATCGTCTGGTTCCAAATATTCCCCGCAAATTATAGCCAAAGAATACTGATATTTTTTACCAGTTGATAATGCAGGAGCGGAAGCAGGAAGTTTAATTTCCATTACCCCAGCTTCTTGAGGTAAATCTAAAGTTGTTTGATAGTGATGGTTAAAGTTTTCATCCTGAACGCTAAAAAATGCTTTTTGGGCAGTAGTCGCAGGGATATAAACCATTATTGATGGACGCTGCTTAGCAGTTAAACCTATATTTGATTTAGGTAAAAGTTTGACAACTGATGTATTTTTGCTACTAGCTTTACCAATCGCACAGCTACCTTTATCGCGGGAAGCTCCTCCAGCATAGTCACCTTCTGTAGGTGCTGATGTTACTGGTGGTTTAAATTTAATCCGAGCTTCGGCTGGACTTATCCATATCGGAATTAAAGAAATGGTAAGCAAAAAACTGACTGCTACGAGTGTAAATTTAAAAAAAGATTTATTTTTCTTAGCCATAATAAAGATGCCTGGCCTGTAAAAAAGGAGTTAAAAACGTTTGTTATAGCTCATTTTCCCCATAATCAAGAGAAAATGAGATTATTGTCAGTTTATTGGTGTTATTGCTTAATCGCCATCGGTGCGTTTGCTGAAAATACTTATTATATGCAAACTCTGTCTTTTGACTTAATCAGAAGTATTTCAGTACGATTACTGTTATTTAAAATCATAATTTGTAAAGAAATTATATATTTATATTAAAGTCATTTCTATATATTGTTTGACATTTTTAAGCATTACGTAATTGTCGCAATATGTTGATGGTGGGTGAGGGCAAGCAGGGGGAGCAGGGGAAGCAGGGGAGCAGGGAGAGAAAAGAATTTTGAGAAAAATAAACCCTTCAAAATTAATGAAAAAGACCATTAGTTTTGATGGGCATATAGTAAATATAAAAAACATTTTCTTCCCCCACTCCCCCACTCTCCCCCTCCCTGCCCTAGCCCGTCATTTTTTATGGGGCAGACTATATCCTTGTTGTTAACACACCCTACATCTGCAATTAATCTTGAAAATTTTGTTTACTGCTATTAATTACCATGCTGAGAATCTGCTCGATTGCGAATTGATTCGGCGACAAAAGCAACAATTGCAGAGACAATGATTAAGATTACACTCAAAGCATTGATATCTGGTTTTACACCCGTTCTAATACGGCTAAAAATTTCCATCGGTAAAGTGTTTGAACCGCTGCCAGCCGTAAAACTAGCGATAAGAAAGTCATCCAAACTCAACACAAAAGCCAACAAACAGCCAGCAATAATTCCCGGCATTAATTGCGGCAATAATACTTTAACAAAAGCTTGAAAAGGTGTAGCTCCTAAATCTAAGGCAGCTTCTTCTAAATGAGGATCTAAATTAGTTAATCGAGAAGAAACAACAAGACCTATATATGCTAAACAAAATACCACATGAGCCGCGATGATAGTCCACAAACTCAAACGTATTGCAAACGCAGCCAAAAATACCAAAGTTGCTACCGCGATCGCAATATCGGGAATAATCAACGGTAAATAAGACATTCCTCGATATAACCCCTTAAGAGGAAAGCGATAACGCGCTAAACCTACAGCCATTAAAGTACCAAGCACCGCAGCAATAGCTACAGCACTAAAAGCAACTATCAAACTATTTTGTAAAGCCGATAGAATCCGCTCATCGCCGAACAATTTTTCATACCATTCCCAGGTAAATCCTTTCCAGGCACCACTATAAGGCGATTGATTGAAACTATAAAAAGCGAGTACCGCTATAGGAAGATACATCACAACATACATAAGCAGTGAGAAAACCCCCTGCCATCCGATATGCAGTTTTTGCTTCGGTGGAGATATATTCACGTCAATAATTATTAATAAATTTTAATAAACAATTTGTTTATCAGAACTTTGATAGCATTATCTATTTTTAAAGTCAATTTTTATGCTTGTATCAAAAATATTCTTGGGAAGCAGGCTGTAGACGCGCTTCTGAAAATAGGCTAAAGGCGTAAAAGCTTATATTTCAAGCTTTTTATGTCAGATTAATGGTTGCTTTATTTACGCAGTGCTGTACTAGTAGTCTGTCCCGTTAGTTTTGATGGGCATATCGTAAATATAAAAAATATTTTCTTCCCCCACTCCCCCACTCTCCCACTCTCCCCCTCCCTGCCCTTACCCGTCAATTTTAATGAAAACGAATACTAATGCTCTTATTTATTTATTTGCAGCCAGTTAAGATTATTCCTGGCTAAATTTGATACAAATAGAGCTATAAAAAAGTGATAAATTTGGTAAATAATCAAGCGTAAATCTTTTAATATTGTAGAATCTTTATCTTTAATCGTTCGTGAAGGTATAGTTTATCGATTTCGACTTCTACAAGCAAATAATTAATAAATATAAAACCTAAATTCTATTTTTTTATATCTACTCGAATTCTAGGGCTGCTCTACAGCTTTTAGTTAAGCTAGCCTGCGCTTGAAAATATCAATAAATATTCTATTACTAATTACCAATTACCCATTACCAATCATCCATTACTCTTGTTATCGTGTTAATTTGCCAGGTTCCTAATTGTTCCAATCCCTTCAATGTAGAAGGAAGTAAACATTGTATCAGTTGCGGAGGAAGCAATTTTGGTAAATTTTTGAGAAACCGTTATCGGGTATTAAATTTGTTGGGGGAAGGTGGTTTTAGTAAAACTTACGCTGCTGTTGATGTTGATAGATTAGATGCACCTTGCGTTATCAAGCAGTTTTTCCCGCAAGTACAAGGAAGTTCGTCACGAGCTAAAGCGGCTAAATTATTTCGAGAAGAAGCTTTTCGTTTGTATGAATTAGGGGAAAACCACTGGCAAATACCCAGATTATTAGCTTTCTTTGAACAAGGTTCGAGTTTGTATTTGGTACAGGAACTTATTGAAGGACAAACTCTTCTAGATGAGTTTTACAATATTACTTTTGACGAACAACGCATTAGAGCAATATTGACAGATTTGTTACCAGTTTTGGATTTTATTCATTCTAATAAAGTAATTCACCGAGATATCAAACCAGAAAATATTATTCGTCGTAAAAGCGATGGAAAACTAGTATTAATTGATTTTGGTGGAGCCAAACAAGTTACTCAAACAAGTTTAGAAAGACAAGCGACAGTACTTTACACTATTGGTTATGCCCCAGCGGAGCAGATGGCTGGATTTGTTTTTCCTGCCAGCGATTTGTATGCTTTAGGAGTCACCTGCGTGCGACTTTTGACTAAATGTTTACCTTCACAGGATGATAGCGGGCAATTTCAGGATTATATTTATGATGCTATCAATGGTAAATGGTTGTGGCGAAATATTTTACAAGAGAAAGGTATTGTAATTAGCGAGCAGTTAGGAATAGTTTTAGATAAGTTGCTACAGCATTTAGTTAAAGATAGATATCACTCAGCAGCAGAAGCACTCAAAGATTTAGCTTTGCTGGAAGAAAATTCCAAACCGGATGCAGTTAGTCAAGAAAATTTACAGTTGCAAAATCTACAGCTTCAAAAATCGAATTTTCCTCTATCATCCAATCAAAAACCTGAAACTTCTATAACTTCCCAACCGATACCACTTCAATTACAAAACTTTGATTTTGATGTAGTCAGAATAGATGAAACGGGCAATTTAACTAAACGCTGGCGTTCTCAAGCGGCATTTTTTACACAGAATATCAGCGGCGAGTTATCTTTAGAAATGGTAAAAATTCCTGGTGGTAGCTTCATTATGGGTTCTTCTATCAATGAAGGAGATACGGTAGAGCGTCCCCAGCATATTGTGACTCTCAAATCATTTTTTATAAGTAAATACCCAATTACTCAAGCTCAGTGGAAAGCCGTCGCATGTCTCCCCCAAGTTAATCGAGAGATAAATCCCAATCCCTCAAAATTTAAAGGAGCAATTTTACCCGTCGAAAACGTATCTTGGTATGAAGCTCAAGAATTTTGTGCCAGACTTCGAGAAAAAACCCGAAGAGAATATCGTTTACCCAGCGAAGCAGAATGGGAATATGCTTGCCGTGCTGGTACTAGCACTGCTTTTAATTTTGGTAAAAGTATTAATCCAGAACTTATAAACTGCAATATCGATAAATATCATCCAATAGAAGCAATCAGAAAACACTACAAACAACCAAAACCAGTCGGTAGCTTTGGGGTAGCTAACGACTTTGGGCTATACGATATGCACGGGCAGGTATGGGAATGGTGTGCCGATCCTTGGCATAAAAATTATCATGGCGCACCCACCGACGGAACAGTTTGGCACTACGGCGGAGATTTACACCGTCGAGTAATTCGCGGCGGCTCCTGGAGTTTCACCCCGGAAAGTTGTCGTAGTGCTAGCCGTAGCTGGAATGAAACCGAAGGAGGGTTAAGGATATGTGGGTTGAGGGTTGTCAGCGAGCAGTGAGCAGTTAGCAGTTATCAGCGAGCAGTGAGTGGAAAATTCATCAGGTTTTTTCTGGTTCATATGTTTTGCCTGGGAACCAGTTTCCGGAGGCTTCGCCTCCAAAGTATAATTCCCAGGTTGAACCTGGGAACCAAATTGACAAAGTCAGGAGGAGGAAAGGATTAACTGTTAACTGTTCGCTGTCTCCTGTTAAACCAATTTCAAATCAGAATACTCGGCTAATAAATCATCGCTGGTTAAGGTGTCACCCTCGGCTTGGGGTGTCCACAATATCTCGAATGCCAGCAGTTTATCGCTGGGTATACCGCCAAATTGACTCAATGCTTGACGCAAGTCGTCGGAACTATTGATATCGGGAATTTCTGTTTTACCCAAGGTGGCTGCAAGTAATGTCACTACTATATATTCTCCGGGACCTTGGTTAATTAAATCGGTGGGATTATCTAGTTCTCCGGTAGATGGTAAAGCGTTGTTGGATATAGCAGCTTTCAGTTGGCTGTTGACGTTAGTTAATGTTTCTTCACTAAATTTACTGCGCTCTGCCAAAGATAAACGGTTAAATTCACTTTCTGCGGAATTCAAACGCGCTTGCTTTGTACCGCCACCTGCATAAACCCAATATTCTGGATGGCGCATCAACGCTAAGCTAGCTTCTTGCAAAACCTGCGCTCTACCTTCTGATGATTCGGTATCGGCGGTTTCGGCAAGGCGATTTAATTCGGTTTGTAGTTCGCGGGCTTGAGCTAATAAGCCTACCTGTAAGCGAGTTACGGAAATTGTCGGGTTGCTGCTGTAGCCGCTGAATTCTTCCCCTCCATCGCTAGCAACTCTACGGAAGGTATTTACTAAAAAGTTGGCTAAAGCGAAGAAAATCAAGATTCCAAATAAACCCCCGAAGCCTCCACCTATACCCCAAAAGGGGAATAAGAAAGGAAAACCAAATCCACCTCCGGGATAAGGTGCATATCCACCTCTAGGAGGTGCATAAGTACGAGGAGATGAGTAAGGACGACTTGATGGCATCCTGAAAGAACCGCCTCCAATTCTACCCCCACTACGAGCGGCTAATGCTCCCGGTGCTTGGCTAAATACCAATGTCAACACTAGGAACACAACTAAGAAAGGTTTTAAAAGCGGCCTGATGGCACTTTGTAGTTTTTTACGCATGATACGGTCTGTGGAAAAACAATATTATTTACTATGGATGCCAATATTCTTTAAATGCTTAAAAGATGTTTTCTGGTATTTTGCTTACTGTCTTTTATTATTTGTTAGCAGGTAATTGGCTATTTTACTTTTAGTTTTCGATTTTTTTTAGTTTTTTCACTGGCTACATATTCAATTTATCGTTTCTCTCTATGCTTAGACAGTAACCTTTGGAGGGAAATCCCCTGTAGATAACCGTACCCTTAGACGCACAAATCTACGAATTATGAGTAGGGAGTAGTAAGTAGTTAGTAGTAAGTAGTAGGTAGTGAAAAATATACTGGGCGAAGTTAATTTTGCTGACTATTTCCTCGCTGCAATATTTATTTTTATTTAAGTATTAATAATTACATGATATCTTACCAAGAATAGTAGTAAAAAAGGATACATTTATCCCATTGTGTTGGCTAAAATACAAATGTTTGTATAATATGGAACAGTAAAATTTCATAAATTTATTAATGTATCAATATAGGCAATAAACTTGAAGATTCGATGAAGCAATCTTGATTAAATATTAATTAGATAAGTATTGAGTAAAGATTTACTTTTACAATTATGTTAATAATGCTTAATTGTATTATCGGCGACAACTGTTTTAATATGGATTAAAGCGGTTTATGCGATCGCGATGGTTTTAGCTCAGGAGTATTACTTATAAAGGTAGGTTTTTAATTTGTATAAATAAAATATATTTCCAGTCAATCATGCTGAGAATTACCCTTATACTGTCAGGGTTGTCGGGTGATTTTACTATATTGCCTTTGCAGATGGTATAAATGACCCATGTAAATCTACTTCGGTATTGATTAAAGCTTGGGATTGCCTGCTGGTTATAGCTAAGGCGTTATTCTCCATTATCAGAAGGGTGAAAGTAAATGAAGTTGCTATTAGTGTGTACTTCCGGGGGTCATTTCTCGACTATGAGGAGGCTAGAGTCTTTTTGGTCGAATCACGAACGTGTATGGGTGACAGACTGGAAGAAAGATACAAAATTATTAGAGTACAAAGAGAGAGTCCATTGGTTGCCTTATCAGGCTCCCAGAGATATTTGGGCGTTTTTAGGTAATATTCCTCGGGTGTTTAAAACTGTTTATTTAGAGCAACCGGATATAGTTATTTCGACAGGGGCTAGTATTGCCGTTGGCTTTGCTTTTGCAGCAAAATTATTTGGTAAGCGATTTGTCTATGTGGAAAGTATTTCCCGCTCGGAGGAATTAAGTTTATCTGGAAAAATAGTTTATCAATTAAGCGATGAATTTTACGTACAGTGGCCTAATTTATGTCGGAAATATCCGAAAGCGGTTTTTAAGGGGTATGCTTAGTAGTCTTAAGGGAGGGGGAAAGGGCGAAGACAGCGCAACTACGAACCTTTATTCTTACTCGTCAAAGCTAATGAAAAGAACTGCTAGCAAAGGCTTTATCAATGATTACTGTAACTTTAGGGACAATTCCCTTCGCTTTTAATAGAGCTATCGATTGGCTGGAGAGACTTTTGAGTGCGGGTGTGATTTCCGAGAGTGTTTTTGTCCAGCATGGAACTACTGATGTATCGATTCTGGAAAAATACCCTTTCGTTACTACTACACCAATTGTTGAGACGAGCTTTTTGATGAAGACAATCGGGGAGTCTCGACTGATTATATCTCATGCGGGTCAGGGTTTAACCAGGGGTTTGGCTGCTCAAGGAGCTTGTTTTATATTGGTTCCGCGCTTATCTTGTTACAACGAGCATATCGACGATCATCAATTATGGTTTGCTCGGGGAGTAGAAAAGTTGGGGATAACTCACTGTACTAGTTTGGATAATTTTGAACAAGCTGTTAAATGTCCTCCACCTAGTTTTAAAGGGCAAATATTTGATGAGCCAAGATTAGCCGAACATTTAATGCAGATATATCCGAGATAACTGTAGGTTGTAATTTAACAAGTTTTTGAAATTAGGAATTAGAGTTGATATGAGTAGATTTGCCACAATTGCAATCCGACATTGGAAGTTGCTTTTGGCTTGGAATATTTTGTTAGTTGGGATTACTGCTATTAATATCAAATTGACACCTCGGGTTTGGGAGGGTAAAGCACAGTTAATATTACCGAATGTTACCAATCATAGCGATGCAGATTTGGGTAAACTGGGCAATGTTCGGGATGAGGGAATTGTTTTTTCTCAGCAGCTTAATCCTTTAAATATTTTGTCATCTATTGCTACAAGCGACCATGTTGTTGAGGAAGTATGGCAAAATGACCCCGAAAAAAGCGAATATTCTCGATTAAGTCAATTTAAGAAGCTTTTTGAAGTTTCTCCTGAAAAGGAATCTACGGTTATATCTTTGGAAGTGCAGGCTTCTAGTCCAGAATTAGCTAAAAATAGAGCTGCTGCTTTGATTGCTGCTTTTAGCGATCGCCTGCAACAATTACGACTTGATGAAGCAAAACAGCGATCGCAGTTTATGCAGGGGGAAGTAAAGCTAGCTTATGAGAAGTTGTTGAAAGCACAAAAAGCTTTAAGTGAATTCAAGCAGAAAACAAATTTAGTTAGTTCTGAGGAGCAGACGCAACAGATTGTTTCGGCTATCAATACTTTAAATACTCAGCAAGCTCAAGCTATAGCAGAAGCGGAGTCTGCGGCGGCTAGAGTTAGGATGTTATCGAATCGTATCGCTTTGAGTCCTGCGGCTGCGGTAAATTCTGTAAAGCTCAAAGAATACAAGGAATTTCAGTTGATTAGAGATAAATTAAGTCAAATTGAAGTTGCGTTAATAGAAGCTCAGGGTAAATTAACCAGCAACCATCCGGAAGTACAAAATTTACTGTACCAGCGCTCGGTTTTACGGCAACAACTCAACCAGTTTATTGCTGCTTCTAGAGCCAATGCAGGAGGAGTTAATCCGGCAATCGGGGAAAATACTGCGAATTTAGCCGAACAAGTTATTTTAGCCGAAAGTCAGGTTATCGGGATGCAGAAAAAAGCCGAGCAACTGCAACCCCAAATTGATAAATTAAGTGCGAGTTTGAATTCTTTACCTAAAAAGCAAGCTAAGTTATTGGAATTACAGCGACAATACGATATTGCTGAAGGAGTTTATAACGGGGTAGTAGCGCAGATAGAGCAAGCGAAACTCGGAGCTTTCAGCGCTTATCCCAGCGTACAGGTGTTGGATAAGCCTACGGTAGATGATAAGCCAGCAGGGCCTAAATTAAAATTGATGTTGCTCGGAGCATTGTTAGCTTCTGGCTTTGGTAGTGCGGCGATAATCTTGTTTATGGAGAATCGCAACCCCTTACTTAGCCCGAAAGATATTGTGCAAGTTAATATTCCGGTACTTGCAAGTATTCCCTATATTAGACATATCAATATTAAAGACAATAGGAAACTAGGAGGAGAAATCGAGTTTCAGCGGTTGGCTTCGGCAGTTAGCTTAATGCAGTTGGATTCTGGAATGTTAATGATTTCTAGTGCTAATACCGAAGAAGGTAAAACTACAACTACTATCGGTTTAGCGAATGCGCTGCTGGTGTTGGGTTTTAAAGTATTGTTAGTTGATGGAGATTTTCGTCGGGGAGAGCTTTCGGAATGTTTGGGTTATCAGCCACAAGCAAAATTAGACTCGCGATTTGTACACAATCAAGTTCGTTTCAATTTAGATTTATTATCGGTGAATATTGCCGAAGATAAAATTGCTGAATTTGTGGCTCGCGGTGAATTCGAGCAATATTTGAATTTGCTTCAAGCTCGGGAAGATTACGATTACGTTTTAGTTGATAGCTCTCCAGTTGCTTTGACACCAGAAGCAGCACTCCTAGCAAAAATAATATCAAAAGTTTTGTTTGTAGTTCGTTCCACAAGCAGCCATCGCAACTATTTTTACGACAGTATCGAGCAATTAACTCGACATCAAGCAGAAATTTGTGGGTTGGTAGTTAACGGTGTGGAAAATAGAGCGCAAGGTTATATCTACGGACAAAATACAGCCCAAGTTTAGGATTTTTGGAATAAGTAATTTAATTAATTTGTTAATTCATGAATCAGCGATTGGGTTTAAAATCGGCTTTTGCAAAAATACCGAACAATAGTAGTTTATTCTCCGGTATTTGGATTAAATGGAACAATCTTACTGTTGCTGAAAAGGTTGTTTGTGCAAATCTCAGTTTAATTGCAGCTTGGTGGGCTATTGGAGTCTATAGATTTATGGCTGCATTTTTATGTTTGGGAATTGTTGGTTATGAATTACTTAATTTTGGTAAAGTACGTTTAAAAAAACCCAGTTTGAGCGTTGTAGCTTTATTTGTATTTTCGAGTTACAGATTAATTGGTTCGATATTTTTTGAATTAACTACGGGTAGAAAATTTAATTTAACGGAAGATGTTCGTTACATATTGTTTTGGTACGGATTAATTGCACTACTTTGGTACGTTCAAAGTCACGACATCAGAGTGCGTTTGGAGGTAGTTGCTTGGGCTTTTAGTTTATTGTTAATTCAAATGCTGTGTTTGTGGGTAGTGGGAGAAATAATTTTAGGAGGTAGAGATTATATATATCCTCGGACAATTTTTTCACTGTTAGCTAAAAATGCAGAGGGAGCTTACGAGCATGGTGCGGGGTTATCTAATTATTTGATGCCTTACTTGCCTTACCATAAAAGTGTTTTCGGTTTGAAGCGTTGGAGTTTTTTCTTTATCATTCCGGAGATTTTTGCTTTAGTAGTAGCTTACATTAATCTGATTTCTCTTGATATCAAAAATCGTTTATGGGCAACATGTTTATTTCTAGTTAGTTTCGGCTTTGTGCTGGTGAGTGGAACTCGTTCTGTATGGCTGCTATTGCCAGTTATTTTAATTTTACGCTGTACGTTTGTTTACGCGAAAAATAGCGGTTTTGCATTAATTTTAGCGTTATTAGCCATCATTAGTTTTACTACATTATCTTTCCCTAGGGTTACAGATTCAATTGTAGAAGCATACAACTCGCAAGTAGAAACAGTTGGAGAAGTACGGGCTGATTCTACAGAAGTTCGCGGCAAAATTTATGAAGACACTTTGGCAGCGATTCCAGATAAACCAATATTTGGTCATTGGGTTCCAGGCTCTATGGTTTTACCGGATTTTGAATTAGGGCGTGTAGGAACTCATAGTTTTATTTTAGGCACTTTACTTTACAATCTTGGTATTGTGGGTACTTTATTATTTGGTATATTTTGGATATCTTTTCTGAGTTGGCTTTATAAAACTAGGAAAGGTAGACCTTTATCGGTATTTTTATTAATGGTTTTATATACTTTATTATCTACGGTTATGGAGTATGGAGAGTTATTAGCCTGTATGTTAGTTTTGCTTGCTGCTGTAGTTGGAAATAAGGAGAATAATAAGCATAAATTTAATTTTTTTTAATTGATAAATGTTTTTTTATGTATAAAAAGTGTGGCAAATTTGACCTCACTCCGTTATTAAGGAGAAAGAAATTTGACATGTTCCTTGTCTCCGGCAAAATACATTATTAGAGTTTAAACGAGAGGCTGAGCCTTATATAAGGGCATTCTAAGGCAGAGCCTTAAAACGAGTTACCAATTATAAAACTCCATAAATATGACAAAAAAACCTTTGGTTAGCGTAATTATTGCTAACTACAACTACGGTAAATTTATTGCTGAAGCAATTGATAGCGTTTTCAATCAAACTTACAAAAATTTTGAATTAATAGTTGTAGATGATGGCTCAACTGATAATTCCCGAGAGATTATAGAAAGTTATGGAGATAAGTTAATTGCCATATTTCAAGATAATGAGGGACAAGGTGCCGCCTTGAATAGCGGGTTTGCTGTTGCTAAAGGTGAAATTATTTGTTTTCTAGATGCGGATGATTATTACTATCGGGAGAAATTAGCAAAAGTTGTTGCAGCCTTCGATAAAAATCCTCATTTGGTACAAATTTCTCACTGTCGTACTTCGGTTGATGTTGATGGAAAAATAATCGGAAGAGATCCAAGTTTTTTAAACCAAGGGGATGTGACTCACTTATTACTAAAATGGGGTAGATATGCTTGGGCTGTAACTTCAGCTTTAGCTTATAAACGTTGGGTTTTAGAAAAAGTTTTGCCTTTTCCTCAACGCCCTCGTGGTGGTGATACTTATTTAACTGCTACAGTGCCTTTTTATGGAAATATTGGATATATCAAAGAACCTTTGATGTTTTACCGTCGGCATGGTAACAATATGAATGCGGGAACTAATAATTTACAGCATTTAATCGAACAACGAGAAGATACGGCAAAATGTATTAATGAAGCTGCTCGCAAGTTGGGATTAAAAGAGCGTTTTGATATTAAGCGTGATGCTGACTATCGTAGTTTTAAAGTAATGCAGCAGCAATCTGTTTCCCTGCAAGAAGCTATTAAGATATTTTGGATAACTTGTCTTGAGAGTATGGCTATAGGGCATAGCAAAAAAGACACTATTGAAAGATTTGTAAGAAGGGGTATGTGTAGTTTGTTTCCTAATGAAGCGAAAATATATTTACAGCTAAACCTGCGGCGTTATCTTCGTTTTAAATTGATGACAATTCAGTCTAAAATTACGGTTAAAAATGTATAGGTACTAGTAGTGTGTGTAATTGCGGAGCATAACGCACCATCAATCTAAAACGTTCCGTTTATAACGCAACCTACCAAGAAAAAATTGCTTGCTTCTTCTCTCTTCATTAGTTTTAATTAAATTTATGATTAGTTCAAAGTATAAAAGTAAATTGTTGGATAAAAAAGAATGTTTGACAAAGAAACTTTTAGTAATACCGGGATACTGTAACGTTTTAGGAGGTACTACTGTTAGTTTGTTGATGTTGGCTAAAGGATTTGCCCTTTGCGGATTGTTAGAAAACTTGTGCGTTGTCATGCACAAAGATTCTTTTATGGAAAAATATTTTCGGGATGCGGGTTTAGATAACTGTATAAAATTAATTGCTGCTGCTAATCCGAATAAGTTTTTACAAAAGGCATTGCAGTGGGTAGGTAAACAGCCCCAGGAATTTCCTTTGCTGTTAGATAACTGTGTTTGGCGAAATTATTTACCTATATTAACTTTGGCTGCTCCTTCTCTTCGTTTAAGTCGCCGCAATATTTATCATTTTTGTCACGATTTAGCTCTTTCGTACAATCATATCGGTTATATTGCCAGAAAAATTACTTTTGCAAGTCTTTATCCCGGTGCTATTTGCAATTCACAATTTACCGCCGAACATATTCGTGATTTAATGCCCGATATTAGAGGAATTCTTTATCAACCGGTAGATTTTGAAAAATTCAACGCTGATTCAAATACGACTATTCCCGATAATTTGCAGCCGATTATAAATTCCGGAGCGCGAATAATCCTTACTCCTTCACGGATAAATAAGCCAAAGATTGTCAACGATAAAAATCTCAGAGCATTGATTCCGGTAGTAGCAAATTTAAAAGCAATGGGTGAAAATTATCAAGCTGTAATAATCGGGGAAGATAAATCTCCTGATATGATTTACAGTCGCGATTTACAGCAAAGAGCAATTGATGCAGGGGTGGAAGACTGTTTCACAATTTTGCCTCCGGTTTTGAATATCGAGGATTATTACAAACATGCAGATATAGTTGTGACGCTTGCTCCTAGAGAGCCTTTTGGGCGCACGGTTGTAGAAGCAATTGCTTGTGGCGTGCCGGTAGTTGGTAGCAATACTGGCGGTATTAATGAGATTTTACAGAATTTTGCTCCTAATTGGACTGTTAATCCTGATGATTCACTGGCAGTTGCCAAAACTATTATTAATGTTGCTAAAAATTCCCTGACTAAAGAAATTTTAGTTAAGGGTAAAAATTGGGTTAAAAATCAGTGTAGTTTGGAAAATTATGCTCAAAGTATGATGCGGCTTACAGGTTTAGTTTAGTATTTTGTTTGTATAAAATAAGCGGGCAAGATGCCCGAAACACATCGGCTATTCTTTTATCTTTCTTTGCAATGCTGTTGGTGCGTGACACTAGCAAGCGATTATACTACGTTCAAAGTTATTCAAAGTGTCACAGCACCCTACTGTCATCATTCTTACATAAAAAGCATTGATTATCAATTCTAAATAAACAATTATCAATATGAATAAAGTTGTTTTTTTTACGGGTGCAAAACCTCCCCAAACAGGAGGAGAATTTTATAACTATCAACTTTCACAGTATTTAAAAAAAATTGGCTGGGAACATGAATATGTAAGCTTACATCAAAAAAGACATTATATTAGACTTAGCAAAATACCATTTTTTGGTAGTAGCTTAGCTTCTTTTATATTCGCAATTATTCTATTTAAATATAGAGGATATTTAGTAGAAGACCATTATTTTAGTAAATATCTATGGTTAACTAATTTTATTCACCGATTTTTCTTCAAAGATAAAATTATCGTTATAGTTCATCTTTTTTATGGCTACGATACTAATGACAGATTTTTAATAAGAAAGATTATTAATGGTATAACAGAAAAAACTAGATTATCTCTAGCTGATTTAATTATTACTAGCAGCGAATATTCTAAAAATGAAATAGTTTCCGTAGGGATTAATCCCGATTTAATTCATGTCTTACCGCCAGGGCTTGATAGAGATAAATTTAATCTTTCATTCAACCCTGTCTCGTCTTGGAATGAATTGAATCAGAAAAATATCAAAAAAATTTTATGTGTAGGTAACTACGTTCCGAGAAAAGGTATTATTTACTTGATAAAAGCTTTATCTCAAATAAAATATCAAAAAATCACGCTAGATTTAGTAGGAAATCGTAAAGATAACTCTAGCTACTACAACCAATTAATTAATACTGTCGAAAAACTAAACTTAACAGAATGCGTCGTGTTTCATGATGGTTCTGACCAAGAAAATATTAAAAAATTATATGCTGCTGCCGACATTTTTGTTCTACCTTCGTTCAAAGAAACTTTTGGCATTGTTTTTTTAGAAGCAATGCACTATGGATTACCTATAATTACAACCAATGTTTCTGCAATGCCGGAATTAATCGAGCAAGGTAAAAATGGTATTTTAGTTCCACCTGCTGATTCTCAAGCTTTAGCACAAGCTATTAATACATTAGTTGAAAAACCGAATTTAATTAAACAAATGGGAGAAGCTGGACGACAAAAAGTTGCAAATTCTTATTATTGGGAGCATACTTGTTCTAGGTTTGTCTCTATTCTTGAAACACTAAATTAACTTAAGAAGATATTTATAGCGAATTTCAGTTGAGTGGAATACAGTTTTATACCTCACCCCGCCCTACGGGCACCCCTCTCCTTATCAAAGAGAGGGGAAAAGAGAGAGAAGCGGAAAGCGCAGAGGAAGAGTAAAAGAGAAATAAATAAAAAATATAAATAATTATGATATAAACGAAAACGGTATAGGTAAATAATAAAAATCATCATATGCAGAATATATCATTGATTAACTCTGTAGTTAAAGAAGAAATTTCGTTAACAGATATTTTGGTTGTTTCACGGACTTTTTTACCAAAAGAAGGTGGAATTGAAGAGTATGTATATAACCGCTGCCTGCAAAATCCTCAAAGAGTAATTATGTTAGCTGCGGCTTTTTCTGGTTATAAAGATTTTGATAAAAGGCAATTGTTTACCGTGCATCGTTGGCATTTACCAAAAATACCGCGATTGTTTGGTTTAGGAGCGATAATTAAACAAATTATCAATATGTTTTTCTCCTTTGTTTTAGCCATAAAACTATACTTCCGCTACCGGTATAGTTATATTGAATGGGGACATGGTTACGATTTTCCTGCGATTTTAATTTTAAGCTATATATTACCGATTAAATTTTTTATCTACCTGCATGGCAATGATATTCTTTGCCCTTTACGCAATCCTTTATTAAAAAAGTTATTTGAATTAACTTTGCAGCGTAGCGCCGGTATTGTTTGCAATAGTTCTTTTACACAAAATTTTCTCAAAGAAAAATTCAAATTTGATACTTCTACCCACATTATTAATCCTATAATTAGACCGGAAAAATTCGGCGATCGCGCTAAAAATCAGCAGTATATCGAAACATCGCGGTTACAAATTCGTGAGAAGTACAATATTCCCGAAAATGCCATAGTTATCCTTTCTGTAGGAAGATTGGTAAAACGTAAAGGATTTGGATTAGTAATTGATAATCTGCATCATCTTTTAAATCAAGGCTTGGATGTGCGCTATCTAATTTGTGGCAGAGGTGAAATGCAGCCCCATCTCGAAGAAAAGGTTTTTCAATTACAGCTTAGAGAAAAAGTTCATTTTGCAGGATTCGTAGCCGATACAGATTTAGCCGCATATTATGCAGCCAGTGACATCTTCGCCATGCCAACATTTTATGATGCTCAAAGTGCCAGCATCGAAGGATTTGGTATCGTCTACGCCGAAGCTGGTTATTTCGGTAAACCAGTAATCGCTTCTCGCATCGGTGGCGTGGAAGATGCAGTACATCATCAAGAAAACGGTTTATTAGTAAATCCCGATTCTCCAAAAGAAATTTCCCAAGCCCTAACCCGCTTGTGTAAAGATAAGCAGCTACGAGAATATTTAGGAAACAATGGAGTCAAATTAGCTCAGCGAAAGACTCCACACGATATTCTTTACAGTTAACAGTGAGCAGCAAGTAGTAAGTAGCGAGTAGCGAGTTAAAAATTACCAACTACCAATTACCAATCCCCAATCCCCTATGCCCTATGCCCAATTCCCAATCCCCAATTAGTAGTAAAAAAATAGCTGCAAGCGGTTTGTGGTTGACTGCAAGTTTTGGCTTTACAAAAATTTCGCAACTGATTTCTCAGGTTTTTCTGGCTCGTTTGCTGTCGCCGTCAGACTTTGGTGTATGGGGTATGGTGTTGATTGTAACAACTCTGGCTTCGCTGTTTAAAGATGCTGCGATCGCAACGGTGTTAGTGCAGCGGGGTTTGGATGATGAAAAGCTGGTGAATACTGTTTATAGCTTGGGTGTAAATATCTCGATTGGGATGTTTGTAATTCAAGCTTTGGCAGCTTATCCCTTAGCGATTTTTTTTAAAGAGCCTTTAGTTTTTCCGGTAACTTTAACGGTTGCATGTATATTTATTATCGGTGCCGGTGCGGGTTCTCACGGTGCCGTACTGCAACGAGAAATGAAATTCCGCGAGTTAGCAATTAACGATAGCTGTGCGGGGTTTGCGCGTTTCGCTGCTGCGGTGGTTTGTGCGTTTCTCGGGGGTGGAATATGGTGTTTTGCGGTTGCGGAAATTGCAATGTCAGCAGTTGATGCTTTACTAAAACGAAAATTTAGTAGATATCGTTTTCAATATTATTTCAAACCTGATTCCCAAGCAATTCGCGAAGTACGTACTTATATTAGTAGCTTGGTGGGAATTAATTTAGCAGTTTATGTAAATACTAATGCTGATAATTTGATTATTGGCAGGTTAATTGGCGCAAAATCTTTAGGTTACTACAATTTGGCTTATCAGCTAGCTATGTTACCAACATTTGCGCTGTCGCAGATTAACCGGATTAATTTGTCGGTAATGTCTGTGCGAGATAACGAAGCGAGAAAAACTTATCTGTGTCAGGTATTAGAAATTTATGCTGTATTGTATGCCTGTTTGTACGGTGTCGGTTTTGTAATTGCACCGTGGATTATTCCCTTAGTATATGGCGAGCAATGGATATCATCTGTAAGCATCTTTAAAATTGTGTTGATTTTTGCTTATGCCAGAGGTTTTATGTCGATTCTCGGTACAGCTTTGAATGCTATAGATAAGCCGTGGATTAATGCTGCCATTAATTGGATTTTAGTGCCGCTATCAATCCCAGCTTTTTTTGTAGGGGCTAGTTTAGCAGGAGTTGCAGGAGTTGCGATCGCTGTTGCTATAGTTATGGGTATTGGAGCAAGTATATGGTTTGGGTTGGCAGTTAGCCATGCTGCAAAATGGAATATTATCGAGTTGCTTAAACCTGCGATGCTACCAACTTTTACTATTGCCGTAGCGCTTTTGACTGTTATTTATTTTCCTATTTCTAATTTATCTATATTTTCACAAAAGATTTTTCAGCCACTTTTACTGATTGCTATTTATGTTGCAGGATTATCCATTTTTTCTGCGGGTAGAATTCCGCGATTATTGATGAATTTAGCCCGATTATCCAATAGTAGCTCTCAAAAACCATAATAAGTTATCAGTTAACAATTAACCCCATTTACCAGTCATACAATAAGTTTATAGAAAATCTTCCTTCATTGAAATCAATTCGGTTATCTATCTAAACAAATATCGGTTAGCATGTATTTCAGTCATAAATCAATGGCTTTATTTTATATGTAATTGATATGCAGTATTAGATAGACGGTTATCTATATTATTTTGTATGAAAATATGCAGCAACAAACAAAAAATAAATTGACTTCTCAAACCTCAGAAAGAATATTTTTTCTAGAGTTATTAAAAGCAATCAGCATAATTGCCGTAGTTTCTTTTCATGCAATATTTATTCCGCGCTCTAGTTTTATTAATAGTAATGCAATTTTAGAAACCTTATTCGCGCCTTTAAGATTTTGCGTTCCAGTTCTTCTGACTATTTCTTTGGTGCTGTTTGAAAGGCAAATTTCTGATTCTCCCGTAGATTCAGAAAAAGCTTTATTTAAAAAACGTTTCAATCGTTTAGGAATACCGATTTTATTTTGGTTTAGCATCGCAACAGCATTAAAACTAATCAATGGAAATTCAATTTTAGAAGTGATTGCCTCAATCTTCCAAGGAGAAATATTTACCGGTGCCTATTATTTTATAGTTATAATACAGCTTTTATGGAATTTTGTCTTAATTAGAGAATGGCTGTATCAGCAGCAACAGAATATTTTCACTTTACTTGTTATTCAAGGTATCTTATTTTTATTTGTTTACGCTACTGTTGGCGGTTTATTTATAAATCCGGTTTTACAACTTTTATTATTTTTAGAGCGTCCGTTTATTATTTACTGGCTTGGCTACATTGCTTTAGGAGTATATATTTATCAAAACTTTGATTGGATAGAAAGAACATCTTATTCTTTAACTAAAACCCATAAAATATTAATTTTATGTTTAACTGCTGCCACAATGATGGCAGAATACCAAGTATTAAGTTCGATGGTGACAACTAGTTTACGTCCCTTCGATTATGCCGCATTTTCCTGTGTTTTTAGCGTACCGATAATGTTCATATGCTTTGCATCAGTCAACGAAAATAGTTTACCGCTGCCAATTGTAAAAATAATCAAAATCTTATCAAAATATAGCTTAGGAATTTTTTGTATAAATGGTATTTTATCGCAAATATTTCTATCTATTGGTACGCAATTATTTAGTCAAACAAGTTTCAATTTTATGCAAATGATTTTAATAAAAATTATCGGTTGGATAGTATTGCTTATAATGTCATTACTACTATCAATTTTTCTAGAAAGAATGGGCTTGAAAAAAATTGTTTGTTAATAATAGGAATGACCGCAAATTGTACATTTTATTTGTAGGGTACTGTGACGCTTTAAATAAATTTGAACGTGATGATAAGATTTGCAGCGTCATGCACCCTGCCCTACGGGCACCCCTCTCCAAAATAGCGGAGAGGGGAAAAGTTGCTACATTAATGTTTCGGAAAGTTCTTCTAAGTGAAAAGCAAGATTTTTGAGTGACATTTCAATCTCCCCACTATAAGAAAGCCTTCTCCACATACGAGTTGTAGCATTATCCAGCGCAGTTGTATCCAGGTATTGAGCAAAAATTGCTAGCCTCTGTGAATCTGTTTGTGCTGAAGCTAAACTATCTAAAAAATCTTGAGGTGTCATGAGTTACAACTCCATTGGTGTTTGCTTTACTAGCCCCTATATTTCTGCCACACCTGGATTTTTATTTCTGATATCAGTTTACCCAGATTTAAATCTGATTACTGCTACGTTTTTACAACCGTCCAGAATAAGGGATGGGGGAGAGTGGGAAGAGGGGAGAGAGAAGGGTAATAAAATTGCTGTTGTAGGTTGGGTGAAACGGAGTGCAACCCAACTCGGGTGTTGGGTTGCGCGGGAGCTTCACCCAACCTACGAAGAGGCATCTTTAGCCCTAATAACTTATGTGGTTGAGTACTGCTAGTGGTTCTTTTCATTAATTGTGACAGGATAACCATTAAGCTGAAAAAATTATTTCCTCCTCCTCTCCCCCCTCCTTTTCTCACCTGAGTTTAATTTTTCCCTCATCTAACTCTAATTTTTCTTTCGATGACATTAATTACAGTCAAGGAGCATTAGAAAAAACACATAATTCCACAGGAGATACGAGGAAATGGCACCTATTTTAGAAGCAGGCAGCACTGCTCCACTATTTATTACCGATTTTGCAGGCGCAATGTTTTTTGATGAGCCTCAAGAGGGTGGAGGTATATTTGCTGTAGGAAAAGAAGACCAAACTAACATTTTACTTTTTGGTGACACCAACGATGTTGCTGCTGGTGGTGATGAGGTTGATGTAATCATGGGTGGCGGCGGTAATGACAATATCATGGGTGCTGAAGGTACCGATTTTATGTTCGGTGGTTTCGGTGACGATGTTGTCAGAGGTGGAGAGGGAGACGATGTAGTTGTCGGAAATCAAGGTTCCGATCTTCTTATTGGTGGTGCAGGTAGCGATGTTTTTGAATTCTTTACAGATCAATTTGTAGATGTTGATTTTGATGTACTTCTAGATTTTGAAAAAGGCGAAGATTCTATCTTAATCGTAGGCAGTAACGACGCTGCTTATGAGGCTACAACGGGTATACTATCGGTAAATGGTTCTGAAGTTGCTATATTAGCCGCCGGTTTAGACCTTGAAATTACCCCCGCCGCAAGTACTGTTGTACTTTCCTAATTAGGAAGAAAAAAGAGTAGCAAGTAACGAGTTAGGAATCAACACTTAGCCTTGTGAATATAATTCGTAATATCGCCTCCGGCGACGCAAGCTACGTAATTCGTGAAAAGGCGATCGCCATATATTCAAGCTTCTTCTATAGCAATCCTATATAAGTGGTGAGAAAGATAGGTGTCACAAACCCGGTTTTTCTGAAAAACCGGGTTTGTCAAGTCTTACAAATGATTCAGGAATGCTGTATTCCGATTCTTATATTCTTTCTATTCCCATAGATAAATAAACAAGAATCCCCCTGAAAAAGGGGGAGAATATCAAGCTAAGCTAAGGAAAAATTGAAACCAAATACAGCATCGTTAAAGTCATTATCGCTAATGCCAAGATTGCTGGGAAGGTCTTCAAAGCCAAAAGTGTTGTTTTCTCGGGCTTGTAAATGTGCAACTCCATCGGGGTTGGCTGCGGTAAAGCCGAAATAAGCTACTGCATCGTCAATGGATTCGGCAGGATTGTTAAATGCATTGCCTTCGCTGGCTTCACTTTCTACAAACCCATCAAAACCTAATTCTCCACCGTTAGCAATAATAAAGGGAGCATACAAGTTACCTCCTTCAAGAATTACAGTTCCGAATTCTTCAACTGAGGTATTTTCATCTTCTTCTCCGGAAGAACCTGCTTCTAAGACAAAATTGTTTATCCGATTTTCAATTGCAGCTAGGGCATAACCTTCTTGCCCGGGGAGTATATCACCTATACCGTCGTTGTTAGTATCTATAGAGCCGTTGGCATCTGCGATTTCGTAAAAGCCTACAAGGTTATCAAAAGCTGCATCTGTTCCTAAATCCAACATATCGTCAGTCAGTCTAGCAACGATATTGGTTCCCTCTGGAGTAGGAGTTGCATCGAATATCAAACTGTTGATTGAATTATTGTCTGGGTTTGCGTCAAATACAACATTAACAACATTTTCAGTTGGGGTTGGTGTTGGTTGTGGCTCTGGTGTTGGTGCTGGTTCGGTTATATTTCCAACGTTAATAGCTACTGTTCCGACTTCAGAAGTTAATTCGCCGTCGCTAACTGTATATGTAAAACTATCGGTTCCATTAAATCCTTCTAGGGAAGTGTAGGTAAATGAACCATCGCTAGTAAAGTTAAAATTACCGTTATCGGGAGGGTCAACAATTGTAGCGCTTAATCTATTCCCTTCAGCATCGGTATCGTTTGCTAATATTCCCGAAGCGACATCTACATTTAACTCTGCACCAGAAGCAACAGTGTAAACGTCATTTTGAACAACTGGAGCGGTATTCGTCAGGGTTCCGACATTTATTTCTACTGTTGCAGGCTCGGAAGTTGACTGACCGTCGCTAACTGTATATGTAAAGCTATCGGTGCCGTTAAATCCTTCTAAGGGAGTATATACAAAAGAACCGTCACTGGTAAATGTATAGCCTCCATTGGTCGGGTTACTAACAATCGTCGCTGTTAGGCGATCGCCCTCTGCATCTGTATCGTTGGCCAATACACCTGAAGCAACATCTACATTTAATTCTTCACCAGCAGCAATAGTATAGGTATCGTTTTGAGCTACCGGAGCGGTATTGCTTCCTGGTGGTGGAGCTTCAACATTAATTTCTACGGTTGCAGGCTCTGAGGTTGACTGACCGTCGCTGGCTGTATAAGTAAAGGTATCTGTTCCGCTAAATCCATCGAGGGAAGTATAGGTAAATGACCCGTCGCTAGTAAAGGTATAGCTGCCACTGTCGGGAGCATCGATAATTGTAGCCCTTAAGTTTGCACCTTCGGCAGCACCCGTATCATTTGCTAATACCCCTGTTGCTACATCCACATTTAAAGGCTCACCGGAAGCAACTGTATAGCTATCGTTTTGAGCAGTTAAACCAGTATTATTTGCTGGATTTTCTGATTCGCTTTCTGTTCCGGGTTGGGAATCAGTTTCTGTTCCGGCAGCAGGAGTATCGGTTTGTGTTCCGGCAGCGGGGGTATCGGTTTGTGTTCCGGCTTCGGGAGTATCAGTTTCTGTTCCGGCTTCGGGGGAGTCGGTTTCTGTTCCGGCTTCGGGGGAATCAGTTTCTGTTCCAGCTTCGGGGGAGTCGGTTTCTGTTCCGGCTTCGGGGGAGTCGGTTTCTGTTCCGCCAGGGGAGTCAGTTTCTGTTCCGCCAGGGGAGTCGGTTTCTGTTCCGCCAGGGGAGTCGGTTTGTGTTCCGGCTTCGGGAGTTTCGGTTTCTGTTCCGGCTTCGGGAGTTTCGGTTTGTGTTCCGGTAGGGGAATCAGATGCAGGAGGGTTGTTTGCAGCCTGCTGCGGTAGTGGTCCGTTTAATTCTTCTTCAGGAGTTCTAATAGTTTGAGTTGCCATAATTTTGCTTGCTAAAACTTACATTCTTCGTGACAATTTCTATGAAAAATTGGAATCTATTTCATAAGGGTCACTAGCCTTTATATATCTCTTGTGAAGAATTGCAAATAATCCTAAAGGAATAAAAATATTAATGAATTTCACATAGGTTTTTATGCTTACTACTGATAATTACTGTAGTAAAAATTGAATTTAATTCCAGCAAACCCAGTTTAGGCTTCTGTTCCAATGTAGGAATCAAATCTAATTATTTTTATGTCTATATTTGAAGTTTCGATAGTTATTCTTTTTGAGATTGAATAATTAAATATTAATCCCCGGTTATTTTTCCTAAGCTTTACAAACGAATGGTGGGTAGTCAAAATGCGACTACCCACCACATATACAGATTTGGAATAAAAAACAATTTGAATTATCTATCTTTACTATTTGCTGCCTCCGAGGTAAATCCTTCTATAAAGCATCTAGAAGCGGAAACGAACTACTGCGTTGCGGTAAGTTAGTATGCAGGTTGCCCTAATTAATCCGGAAGCTTTCTAGAAAACGATTTAATTCTTTACAAATCCCACTCTAATTTTAAACTTTCGTAACCACGGTCTAATAATGTGGGAATATGATTCAATTCTTGGTTGGGAACAATTCGTAAATTAGGTATTCTAGTTGATAGTGTTTCTATAGCAACTTTGGCGTGTCTGCGGGCTAAGTTGTAACCTAAGCAATGATGTTTTCCATGACTGAATGCAAGATGGTTAACGGGAGCATCTTGGAAACGATTAATATCAAAATTCTCGCTATTTTTGTATTGCTCTGAATCGCGGTTTGCGGAACCGTAAAGTAAAAGCACTCGGCTATCTTCTGGTATTGTCACCCCTGCAAGAGTAACTTCTTGAGTAGTAACCCGAATCATTGTCGGTGCTGATGTATCGTATCTCAGAACTTCTTCTACAGCCGTAGGAATAAGCGCTGGATTTTCAGATAAACTCTGCCAAATGTGAGAATTTTCTACCAACAATTTGACTGCTGTTCCAATTAAACTTGCGGTTGTTTTATGTCCTGCTATAACTATTTCACATAAAAGTAAAACCTGCTCGGGTAAAGTTAAATTGCTCGTTTGTAATTCGCTGATTAAATCATCGCCGGGAGCAAAGCGTCTTTCTTCGATTAAACTGGCTAGATAATTTTGTAAAGCAACATAGTTTTTCGCACATTCTATTTGACGCTCTGCTGTCAAAGGTGTAGAAAATAAAGCTGAGGTGCTATTACCCGCTGTTTTCACCAATGCCATTTTTTCTAAAGGTACCCCGTACATTTTTAGGATAACTTCGAGGGGTAATGGATGGGCAAACTCAGACATTATGTCTACAGTACCGTTATCAATAAAATTATCTACTAATTGATTCGCAGTAGCTCGAATGGATTCTTCAGCTTTTGCGAGTCGTTGCGGAGCAAAAGCTTTTTGTAAAGGAGCGCGCAATCTTTTATGTTCGTCACCATCGCTACCAATCAAAGAAACAACAGGAAAACCTTTACGCAATTCGTTTATAACTTCCGGGCTAAATTCTCCAATGGCTTGTAAGCTTTTAGCTGAAGAAAATATCGTTGGATTTTTTAGTATTTCTAAAACATCATCGTAACGTGTAATTACATAAGCATTCAATAATTCGCTATAGAATATCGGTTCCTCATTTCTTGCAAGTTGATAAAATTGATAAGGATTATCAAGCTGTTCTTTAGAAAAAGGCTGGTATTCTTTCCCTGCATGAAACGGACAAGTTGGTTTGTTCATTGTTTTAATTTTGGTAATTGGTAATTGGGGATTGGGCATAGGGCATGGGGCATTGGTAATTGGGAATTGGGGATTAGTAACTGTTCACTCTCTTGGAAATTTGCTCATGGGGGAAACCCCCAAGACCGCAATTTCCGCTGTTAACTGTTCTCCCATTCAACAAAAAGATTGCTACAGCCACGACTTCTTAATGTAGGAATGTACGTAAATTCTTGATTGGGTTGAAGTCTAAGATTTGGCAGTCTTGCAGATAATATTTGCAAAGCGATACGGGCTTCGGTAAGAGCTAACTTAGAGCCGATACAGCGATGCATTCCATGACCAAAAGCTAAATGGGGAGTATTTCTTTGCTGAAATCTTTTAATATCAAAGTTTTCTGCATTTTCATACTTGTTTTCATCGCGATTTGCGGAACCGTACATCAAAAACAATTTGGTTCCTTTGGGTAAAATTAATCCTCCAATGTCAGCAACTTCGGTAGTAGTTCTATTTACAGTCGGTACGGGAGCTTCGTATCTTAATGCTTCTTCGACAACTCCAGGAATAATTGATGGATTTTGGCGAACTGCTTGCCATAATTCGGGTTTCTCTAACAGAATTTTTAACGCATTTCCGATTAAATGGCTGGTAGTTTTATGTCCGGCAAATATTAACCCACATAAAACCATTACCATATCGGGCATTGTTAAATCCGAATTTTGGATATTGCTAATTAAATCGTCTTGGGGTGTTTTACGTCTTTGTTCGATTAAATCTGCAACCATGTACTGTAACGATACAAAACTGCGAGCGCATTCAACTTGTCTTGCTGGTGTTAATGGGGAAGAGAATAATTCCGCCATGTCGTTACACCATATTTTGATATCTGTCATCTTTTCCAAGGGAACGCCGTATAGATTCAGAATTACCTCTAACGGCATGGGAAAAGCAAATTGTTCGAGAATATCAACACTACCATCTTGAATAAAATTGTTTACCAATCGGTTTGCAGTCGCACATACAGAACCTTCCATTTCTTTAATACGTGCTGGAGCAAAAACTTTTAGCAAAGGTTCTTTCAAAAACTTGTGGCGATCGCCATCGCTATTAACTAAATCGGAAACGAAGGGAAAGCCTGTACGTAAAACGTCAATGGTTTCTTTTGTGTATTCTCCAATTGGCTGTAAATTATCTTTGGAAGAGTATTTTATAGGGTCTTTGAGTATAGTAATTATATCCTCGTAGCTAGTTACTACATAACCATCTAATTCAGAACTGTAAAATATTGGTTCGTTATTTCTCGCTTCTTGATAAAATGAATAAGGGTCTGAAAGTTGAGAATTACTAAAAGGTTGATATTTTTCTGCTACTTTTTCTTTCTGCCAAGTTTGATTATGAAAAGGACAACCTTGTTTTTGTAATTGTGTTGTATTTTGGATATTCATGATTAATTACTCTCAATTGATAAATTTACTTTTACTCGACTCTCATTCAGCAACTAAAATATTAGTTAGAAAGCATTTTGTTTTTATCAGTCATTTAATTTCCGCTTTCTTATTATTTTTATAGAGGTGAGAAAATTTTATTTATGCAATCAATTCGCTTTTTTATAATTTTTAACTGGTTCCTTGTCTCCGACTGGGAACAAGAACAATAAATCCCCCACCCCTTTGTTGGATGGGGGAAAGGGAGGAGGGAGTGAGGCAGGGAAGAATTTTTATCGGAAATCTTAGAGAATGTTTGGGAAGTAATAAAGTAGACCATAGACTTAAAGATCCCCCTAAATCCCCCTTAAAAAAGGGGACTTAACCTTTTGAAGGGGGGAGAGGGGGATAATCCGAGAGTTAGGCTAAAAACTATACTTTCCAAACATCTTCTTAGAGCCGAACGGGAGTAATTCTTAACTCCTAATTCCTAACTCTTAATTAATCCCAATCCCCAATGCCCAATCCCCCATGCCCAATTACCGATTTTCAAACATGATCGTGTCCCCACAATCCTTTTGCTTCTCTGGGCGAACGAAAGCCAATTTGTAAATGCTTTGGCCCGTGGAATACGATATTATCAGCCCATTCGATGGAATCTTCTTTTAAACTCAAATTGGGAAGTCTATTAATTAAAGTATTTAATGCAATGGTGACTTCAGCACGCGCTAAAGAAGAACCCAAACAGTAATGAATACCGCTTCCGAAACCGCTATGCTTTAATGGTTCTCGTTCAAAGTTTAATTCGTCAGGATTTTCAAATCTTTCTGCGTCGCGATTTGCCGAACCTAAAATTAAATTAACGCTGTCACCGCGTTTAATTACCTTTCCGTCAATTTCAAAATCTTCATAAGCCCAACGGCTAACCATTTGTACCGGTGAATCATATCTTACCAACTCTTCTACCGCTGCTGGCATTAATTCCGGGTGCGATCGCAACAATTTCAATTGTCTGGGATTACGCAATAGAGCCAATATTCCCTTACTTATCAAATTAACTGTAGTTTCATGACCGGCAGTTAATAAATGAATGCATGTAGCTAATATTTCCTCGTCGTTTAATTTGTTTCCTTCGTCTCTAGCTTTAACTAAAGCTGTAATTAAATCCTTTGTTGGTTCTTGATGTCTTTTAGCAATCTCTTTTTTAAAATATTCAATAAATCCTTGTGTTGCTGCTTCGGCTTGTTCGTAAACTTCCGGGGATGGAGTCAAACGGGAAGCACTAGCATGTTGTAACGCTAAAGCATATTTTCTAAATAAAGGTCTGTCCTTGGGGTCAACTCCCAACATATCTGCTATAACCATAATCGGTAAAGGAAAAGCAAAATCTTCAACCAAATCCATCTCACCTTGTAGATGAACTCTATCCAACAAACAATCAGCTATTCCGATAATGGCAGGTCTAAGATTTTCCACCATTTTGGCAGAAAATACTTTATTTACAATAGTTCTTAATCTAGTATGGGTAGGTGCATCGCGGAACACCATCCAATTACTCACCATCGAACTAAATCCCCGATAAGCCTTTGGTACTGGTGCCCCTTCACCATCATTTCTAACCTTACTAGCTTCTCTACCAAACTTCGGACTTTCCATCACCTTCATAACATCCCGGTAGCGGAACAGATACCAAGCACCATCCAATCGGGGATTTGCAGAAATTCCCCAATGTACCGGGTCTTCTTTTCTATAAAGACTGTAGTAAGGATAAGGGTCGCTAATTACTTCTTTGACAAATGGATTTAATCTTTCGATTGTTGAAATTGACATCTTTCCCCGCAGATTTTCTTTAATTCGTTATTAATTCATAGGGGTTGGGTGTTGGGGGTTATGCAAATTTTAATTTTGGGAATTGGTAATTGGTAATTGGTAATTGGTTTTACTTCCGGTATGTAAATTTTTCTCTCTCCCCCTCTTCCTCAGCGCCCTCTGCGTCTCTGCGGTTTTTTTTTAGTAGAGATTTTGGTTACACATTACGAAGTTTTTTTAAGTCGGTTGGGTTAAAAGCACGAATAATATATCTACTCCCACCGTTGGATTTAACTTACGCTTTTAACCCAACTTACCCTCTTCATCAGCTTCAAAAGCCGTTTATTCCATTATCGGAATAGTAAATCTTGAGGAATCGTTACAAAGCCGGAAAATATTGCTGGAATGGGAAAATAAAGCAATTTTTCGAGAAATACTTAAAATTTTATTTAGATAGCGATAAAAATAACTTGCTGCTGTACTGTATAGTAAATAACAGAAATTATCTTCGAGTTGAAAAGATTGTGAATTTATTTCTAGCTATCGAAGTAAGTTTTGTATCTCGATGAGATGATTTTATACCCATGTGATGAAGTAGTACAACTTAAAAAATTCGGCGTTTGCGGACAAAATGACGGGCTTCTTGGCTGTTTAGAATATTGAGGATGTAAGAAATGGGACTATTTGACAGTATTGGAAATGTCTTTGAAGATGCCGTAAAGGTAATTGCAAAGGAAACTGTATCGGTAGCTACAGATGTTGGTACATCAGCGACGCGAATTGTCACAGATACAGCTATTGACATTGCTGATATCGCTACCGGTTTTCAATTCAGTGATGATATGGGGGCAGCAAAAAAAGCTATGTCAGATGCAGGTGTTTTGAGTGCAGCTGATGCTATCGAGAAAAACCACTATGGTTTTTTGAAAGATATGGAAAATGAAGCTCGCACCAAAAATAGTGAGATTACGAGGTTGTTCAAGGAAGGGCAGCGAATAGAAATAGAAATGAATAATAGAGCCAGTGTACTAGATAATATGCTGGTGAATGTTAAGGATCTGATACAAATCGGCGATGAGATTAATGAACACCTAGAAAGAGCATCTAAAATTCCAGGTTGGGAAAAGTGGGCACAAATACTTGATATTTCTCCAACCCCCGTAAACGATATAGGAAAATATACGACGGATTGGAATGAAGTGGGTAAAAGGATTATCATTTCCAGAATGAGTCTTGATGCCACAAGTAGTATTTCTGCTCTTGCCTCCGTTGGTTTATTCGCTAAAGCCTCAAAATTGACAAAACTCTCGAAAATCTCAAAAGCATCAAAATTTCTGAAGGTTGCTAAGTTAGCAGGGCGAACCTCAACTGTTTTGGCGATCGCATCAATTGGACTGGATATAGGATTATCAATTGCTGAACTTGAAGGCAAGCAAGACAAACTAGAGAAATATCTCAAAGAGTTAAATGATGGTATTGCAGAATCGAATCAAGACCTGACTGATTTACGACGGGAAATCAGGGAAATAAACTTGAGAATTAATGAACTACTTAATAGTGTTGAACCAAAGCAACAAGAAGAATCTTGGGATAATTGGGTCGAAGACAAAGCCGAAGAATTGAAGCAATTACGTAGCCGTATTGTGTCAGTTGAAGGCATCCACGATAAAGCGATTAAAGTAGCTCAAAATACTAAGAGTTTACCCTACAATGTTCGCGTAAGAATGATTGTAGCCATAGACCCGTCAATTGATGAAAATGAAGCGAAGGAAATTATTAATCTTGCTAAGAAAGAGCCAATTTCTGAATTTAAAGCCAAGCCAGTATTAATAGACCCCATACGGATTACAGATAAATACATCTGGCTTCCAGAAGAATACAAATTACCCTTAGTATTTAATTGCAACTTTGTCTGCAATGCCAATTCAGATTTATTTATTCCATGTTTTTCACAAACAAAGGCTGAATGGGGTAGTGAAAATTGTGATGCACTCTCTTGGTTTTTTTCGCCACACAGGCATGATTTTACATTTAGAACGAAGCTTTTTAAAGAATTTCCAACCGTTGAAAGACATATACCTGGGTTTAATGCTGAAGTAGGTAAAAGATATCAAATGAAATGTGAAATCAGCAATAACACGGCTACTTACTGGATTGATGGTCATAAATATGCAACTGCTAGTTATGCTCCCGGTACAATACCTACGAGTGGATATATTGGATTCGCCGTTTACGGAATGCTAGATGTTGTGATTGATAGCATTACTACTACTTCGATTTGAAATATTCTTTGAAAAGTAGTTAGCTGTATCCGTTTTCAAGTACTTAATTAAGGAGAAATAAATTATGAGTTTTATTGGCTTAGTAAATGCTGCTAAATTAGCATCTGCTGCTGCTAAAGCAGCTAAAGGTGTTAAAGTTGCGGCAAAAATCGGCAAGGGACTTTGGACTTTAACCGAAATTGCTGATGCTGGCATGGATGTGTTTATGCTTGGTAATGAAATTGCTAAGGCAGCAGGTGTAACTAATCCAGAAATAAGAGACCTCATCGATCGGGTCACGAAGAAAGGAGTTGAATATGACACAATTATGAAGGAGGTGACTCAAGCCAATGAAGATATTACTAATCTACTTGCGGCTATTACAACATTACATGGTATTAATATCGATTTTGAAGAAAGACAGGGTTTGGCATTTGAACAGAGTACAGCACTCGATTCCTTGAAAGATAAATTGAATGACAAAATTCCTACTACCTATAGTTGGTTTGAAGAGACAGCACTGCCTGGTAATGTGAGCGTTGAGGACCGAAAAAAACTAGAGGTTATCCAAAAACAGCTTGGTCCGAGCTATTTGAATATTGGTATTGTTAGTTTTAGTCTTGGGTTAAGGGCAGCAATTGTAGGCTATAAATTACATAAAAAGCGCAAGGGTAAACAAGATGCTCCTGAGGTCCCTAAACTTCGCCGTCGAAACGCAGGAATTTTTGATGGTGCAGATTTAGAAGCGATACGTAAACTGAGGGTCAGGAAAAAAACTAAGTTCCAAAAAGTTTCCTCTGGTGTTAAAAAGTACGGAAAGATCATGCTCAAGGGTGTTGACAAACTCCTAACTGTAGGTTCTTTTGGATTTAATATTTATACTTTGATCCAAGAGCAAAAAGCAGAAGATGAAATGAAACGCTCCTTAAATGATATGCTGCTACGTTACGAATCCGATATCAGAACCTATAACTTTGTGTTGAATGGTTACAAAAACCTAAATGGAAATGATAAAGAAAAAGCACTCCAAGCTGTTGCCAAAGAATTTAACGTTGACTTAGAAAAGCAAAATGAAGAAGCTAAAGAAACTTTAGCTAAGGGATATAAAGGGGTTCTCGAAGGCTATGACGAAGCTTTAGATGATTTGGTAGATGGTATGGATGCTGCCTATGAATCGATGATTGAGCAGTTTAAAAATGTAACAATTGATTCTAAAGAGTCACAGGTTGTTACCAAGTTAGAAAATTCCTATACTCGCTTTAAGCTATTAAAGGACGCAGGTAAAAACGAAAGTTTAGATTCAAATCTCAGAAAAACCGAATTGGATAAAATTCGAGATGAATTTGCAGATTCGGTTGCCAAGCAAATGAAGGAGATTAACAAAGAATTAACGGTAGCGATTGAAGATCATAGGAGTTTGAGTATATTGGAACCTTATGCACAAGGTATCATCGATGATGCCGAGGAAATTAGCAAGGAATTTGATGTGCCATTTCGTGTTTCCGATAACCTTCTGAGACGAAAAGCCGAAGAGGTGAAAAATATACTTGATGTGACTTCTTCAGAACGGAAAAGGTTAAGAACAGAAGATGAAATATTTGAGGGCTTGAAAAAGTTAATCCCTGAATTGCGAGCGAAACCAACAGAGTTAGACCCCATACATATTATAGATCGGTACGTGTGGCTCCAAGAAGAGTACAAATTACCATTAAAATTTAATTGTAATGTTGTATTCAATGCTAGTTCAGATTTTATACCGTGTTTTTCAAAAACAAAGGCTGAATGGGCTAGTGCAGATTGCGATGCACTCAGTTGGTATTTCTCCCCAGATAGGCATGATCTTACATTTAGAACAAAGCTTTTTAGGGGTTATCCTGCCGTTCAAAGACATAATCCTGGGTTTAATGCTGAGGTTGGAAAGAAGTATCAAATGGAATGTGAAATTACTAACAATACAGCCACCTATTCTATTGATGGAAAAAAATATGCAACCGCAAATTATACTCCCACCGAAATACCTTCTAGTGGCTATATTGGATTCGCCGTTTATGGAAGAGAAGATATTCTAGTTGACAATATTACTGTGACTTCGACTTGAAATATTTTTAACTGAACCGGAGAAGTCCCACACCTACCTGACAAGGAGGTGTCGGGGACGCGTTGGGATGCGGGAGGCATAGTTTGTAGGTTGGGTTAAAAGCACTAATAATATATCTGCTCCAACTCAAGATTTAACACAAGCTTTTAACCCAACATCGAGGTGCAGGGTTATACATTACTAATTCGAGAGCGAGAATACTGATGTTGGGTTAAAGACGTTTATGTTAATTTTATTTTTCGGAGCAGGATGGTAAGTGCGTCTTTAACCCAACCTACTTTCTATAGCGTTTCCCAGTCTATCTAGTAGTCTGTCCCGTTAAAAATGACGGGTTAGGGCAGGGAGGGGGAGAGGGGGAGAGTGGGGGAAGAAAATGTTTTTTATATTTACTATATGCCCATCAAAACTAACGGGACAGACCACTAGGTATACTTCAAAACCTATCTCCCCTCTCCTTAATAAGGATACTGCTGGTTATTCAGGGGTGACACCCCTG
>JAHCMI010000070.1 GCA_019192545.1 Rivularia sp. MS3
GAGCGGATGCATTACAAGATGATTTAATTTCTTTTTCTCCTCAAGTTTCTTTGGTAGATTTACCGGCTGGTGCTGCTGAATATTTTGAAAGTTTAGCTGACGATATTCATTTATTTCAAAATGCAGAACGTTTGGGTTATCGCATCACGATGGTGAGCGTTTTGGGAAGGGTAAAAGATTCAGTGGTGCAATTGAAAAGATTGTTGGAGTTTTGTAGCAATCGAGTAGATTATGTACTGGTGAAAAACTTGTATTGGGGTACTGGTGATAAGTTTACTCGTTACAACAATTCAAAAGCGCGGCAGACGGCATTATCTCATGGTGCAATCGAGTTGGATTTACCTGAATTGTTTGACGATATTTTTGACTTTATTGACTCGAATGATTTGTCCTTCTCCGAAGCGTTGGAACATGATGCACTTACTTTAAGCAATCAGTCGAGATTATTTGGGTGGGTGGATGCTGCTAAAAGTAACTTTTCAAAAGCAGAAATCCAGTTAGGGCTTAAGTGAAATCCTGTTGTTTAGTAATTAGTACCAACTGTGACGAGTTGGTGTTGTCTTTAGAGTATAAATTTCTCGTCTGTTTCGGAATGTGGATTAAAAGCAAATAAATAGAATCAATAAAACCCAGACATAGCAGTGCTTTTGAGAGTATCTTACAGGTTTTTACAAATATCTCGGCTCCGCAGTTAGAAGACTTTTTCGTGTGAGGTAAATTGATGACTTCTAAAGGTAAAAAACAACCGTCTCATTTAGACAAGCTGTTAAATGACAAACCACCAGAATTCCAAGCCAAGGTGTTGCGTTTTGCGTTGGATTCTGGAATGCAACCGGAAGACCCAGCATTTCGCTTGGTGCAATATATCGGTTACTTAGCACAACTAACAGAAACAGCACCTCAAGATTGGAAAGATTTATTTGAAGAACTTCAAGGAGAACTAGAAGATTGGACGGAACTAACAACGGAGCAGCTGAAAACAGCAGCGGACCAAAGCGAAACAATCAACAATTTGGGGTATTGCTAGAGAAGGTGGCAGGAAGTGCCATGCTTCACTTATAAGTTCTATGTGAATAAAAAAGTCGGAACTTTACCTTAATTGACTCCTTGATTGGGTGCAGAATTCTTTAAATTCACCTCCAATTTGATAAAAAGTTCCGACTCAAATACTTATAGGAACTGTGTTAAGTTTTAATGCAAAATAGAATTTAAAGCCTGAAAGTCTCTCATAGTAAAGCTTTCAGATGCGTTGGCACTTCATAGCAGCTTCTCTAGCATCAGCCCAATTTAGCGACAAAGTGCAACAAGCTTGGGACAGCATTGAACGCGCTCGATTTAACATCGCAGCAACAGTTGGAGCAGTTGAAGAACTTAACCGAAATCTCACCGCTTTTGAGAAGCGTCGCTCAAGAAATCCCGACGCTGAAAAAACAGTTATCGAGCTTGAGTCAAGTATTGACGAACCATCAAACCTTGACTGTGGAATTATCTCAGAACCAAATCCGCGAGTTGAAAAGGGAAATGACGATTTACCACAACACGGAATTGACTTTGATAAGGAGGGAGATAGAGGAGTTAGTAAAGCACCAGAAAAAGACGACGCGCTCAAGGGAACAGCGTCACGTATTCAGGATGAAAGAAATTTGGGAACGGTCAATAAACGCGGTTTTGATCTCGATTTGTAATGTCGATAGGTGGATTCCTTCAATAGGATTTTTGATAATTGTTTCTTTTTTTGTCGCAATAATTACCAGAGCAACTTTTGGAATTACTCCACCTCCATTACCAGAGAATGCACAACAGCAAATCGAAATTACCCATCATTTGCTTGAGGGAAGCAAGGAGCAGGTAGGGTATGCGAATGTAAAACTGCAAAGAGTTGAAAATTATTTGGGTACCAATAGCAAACGCTGATTTGGGTAACACCAAATTTTTTAAATTGGGATTGTAAGAACGCAGAACGTTAATCGTCAATTTTTTAAATTGGGATTATAAGAACGCAGAACGTTAATCGTCAATTTTTTAAATTGGGATTGTAAGAACGGTTCCCGTTAATCGTCACCCGTTAATCGTCAATTTCTTCCAGGTACTCCTCGGAGTTGCAGTAATAGTTAGTTCCAATTTCAAATATGTCCAACTGTTCGGTAACTTCAGTTTCGGTTTCTGGTTGAATTGCTTGATGTTGATTTAACTGGTGAGCTTGATAACAGATTGGTTGACCGTTCCCCCGCGTCGCGTTTGCAGGTCTAACCCAGTAATTTTTACCGTCAATTGTTCCAACAATGCATTCACGAGCTTGATACTTCCCAGAAGTCGGAAATACGGTGTCACCTGATTTTATTGACAATCGCACCCCCGTTGTTGACACCTGCACCCCCTTAGCACCCTCACTTGGCACCCCAGAAAACCCAGTGTTAGTAGGAGTTCCACCCTCACCACCCCCAGCGGGGGGAGTTTCTACCTTTTTTTGTGTTGAATAAGTTTTATTTTTTTCAAAATTATTTTTTTTATTTTCTTTTTTTTCTGATGCAATGTTGTTTATTGGGGGTGGTGGGGGTGCGGTGCCTGCTGTATAAGGATTATCGGGGGTGCTAGTTGGGGGTGCGTTGGGGGTGCTATTCTCCGCGTTGGGGGTGCGATTGTCATTAGCTGGAATACTATTCTCATTAGTAGGGGTGCGATTGTCATTAACTTCAATGCTATTCTCATTAATTGGAGGATAATTGTCATTAATGTCGGGTTTTAAAAATTTAATTCCCTTCAATGCTGTAACTTGTTTTTTAACCCCGTGAATTGGATGTGGTGTTTTGACTTTCTTCGCATTGGGGAAGATTTGGAGGAGTCTATCGCAAACCTGGCTTGAAGCTTTGACATTTTTATCGCTTGGTCGGGTTTGTTCTACCCACTCCCTCTTCCCATTTTCAGCAATGGTTAATGTACCTTGGTCTTTGTACCAATGCTCCAAATAATCCCACAACTCCGAGGCTGTAACAGTGCTTTCGGAATCTTCCACCAAATTAACGTCCTCAATAAATTGGAATAAGTGGTTGTTCCGCTTCTGCATATCGGCGAAAGCTTCTTCGGTGCAGCCGTAATCAATCCCAAATTCACATAAATCCTTCAATGCCTGTAACAACTTGTTGAGGAATGCGGGTGCTACTTCGTTGCGAATAAATTCGGAGTCGTAAGCAAAACGCGGGTCGGCTAACATTTCGTGAGGGTTATTGGGGTCTGGTGTCTTTTTAAAGGTCTTGCGGAACTGAATAACACCAATTCTGTCAACTATCGCCTGCATAGTCCCTTGCAGTGCGGGAACTTCATTTACATTAAATAACCCGGTTGCTGTGGGTGTAAATTCTATGTGGTCTTTACCTTTTCGTTCTGCGTGTAACTTGTTGCCAGTTACAAACAATTTCAAAGCTTGCAATTTATCAATGCGGGAGGTTTGGGGATTTTCAGAAGCCCAATTAATCCGACTGCCCCGCAATGCGGATAAGGAGAATTTTCTCCCGTCGTCATAACTTTGGAAATCCGCGAGAGAGCAACTTGTCATTCCCTCGTGTCCCCAAATGGTGCTGACAACTTCACGTAATGCGTCTTTACCATTACTTCCCAATCCACTGAGCAATAAAGCTTTTACCTCCCGTCCTCGTATCCTGCGAACGGTTGGAAGGTCAATTGATGCAGCTATGTTGCGGAGAAAAACTTGTTGCTGTGCTGGATCTAAGCATTTTAATAAGCGTTCGCACTGTGTTGGTTCAGCTTCTGGGTTGTATTCTACCAATGGCGGGTAGGTGTAGTATTGCTCCGGGCTGTGGTCAACTAGTTGGAACTCCGGGGTGTTTCCCTCCCAAATAATCTTTAATATCCCATTAGTGCAGTTAATTCCCGGTGGGTTAATTTTGTCTTTGGAAATTGTTACCAAGTTTTTTTGGAGTTTAATAAGTTCCGCAGCGGTGCGGGTATTAGCGAATGGGTAAGTTATATTCCCGTGTTTATTAATCAATGAGTAGTTGTAGCAGTAGGTTTGCACGGGACTTATCAAATACTCATCCGGTACTTTCACATAATAATTGTCACGGTATTCGTACAATATATTATCTATACAGATCCAAGCATTTTCTCCGAACAAGAAGTTAATAGCACTGCGAATGAAAAGCTCCTTTTCTGCAAGTGTTAATCTTAATTTGCCATTTACTTTAATCTTATTTACCGCTGCGTGTATTTCTTCTTCCAATCTCCTAATAAATTCTGGTACTTCCATGCTTTGTAATATCTCCTCAATGTCCCCTTCCACTTCAAATGAAGTTGAAGGAATTACTATGCATGGTAGACCAACTTCAGCACAAGCTTTTTCAAACTTCTCCCCCTTCTTCTTCCCGGTTTCGTCTCCATCGGTAATAAACACTTGAACGCATTGGGGCGAAGCTTCCGCAATCGGCTTCAATCCTTCGGCTATGCAGCGTACACTCCAATTACTACCTTGCAATGTGGCTGATAAAATCCCTTCTGCTCTCGCAATTTCAACACATTTTTCTCCCTCTCCCCATAGCAATGCGGGTACTTCCACATCATTTATATGAGCCAAAACTTCATCAATTCGGTACGGCTTCCAAGGGCTTGAGCCTTTGTTGGATTCAATCCCACCATCTGCGTTTTTGTGGAATTGGCGAAATGTTTTTGCGTAACCCTTGGGTTTGGTTGCGTCTGCCCATTGATACCGAATTACCCATTGGTCGTCGGAGTAATGATAAATGGTCTGCTCAACTTCTCCTACTGCCCCTCTTGGTCGGTTACTCGTCAAAGGTTTCGATTTCGGAATATCACCCAATGAAGAAGAAACCAATAACTTAGCCCCCTCCGGAATGGGAACGGGCTTAAATGTTTTGGCTTTTGGAATTGGTTTTCGGGAGCCGGTGCGGGTAGATTTTTCTTTTAATGGTGCAACGGCATTCCGGATATCAGCGACTTCGCAACCGTTCCAACATTGATATGCTCCGGTATCTTTGTTAATGGTTAAATTATTCCCTTCACAGACGGGGCAGTAATATCTGTCTTTCTGATCCGTTGGGGTTAACTTTTCAATGTGGTTGCGGATATCAAAGCTTTGTGAGTCGCAGTGGTTCTGAACTACAGTAGTTGTACTCATCGGTTGGGTTCCTCTTCTTGTTATTTTTTGGAACCCCTACCTACCAAAACACTATTGCTTAAACTCCTATGTGGGAGTAAACTTAAGTCATAGAAAATTTTATATTATCTGTTTTGGTCTTTACCTCGTGCTTCAACACGATTGACCGGTTTTGGTTGGTAGAGGCTATTTTTTTGTTTAGGTACGGGATTGCAAAACGCAATACTGGGTAACTTTTGCGATAATTTTACCGCTTAATTGAAAATACCGATACAAAAACATTATTTAGCCGTCAGGAATCTCGGTTTCCTGACGGCTCCCGCTTTGAGACGACCTATATCATTTTGGAATGATTGCCAGTCTTGTTCCTGCATTGGTAACTCCTATAGAACCCATTTGGGATCTATTTACCAACTTACAAGTGCAATACCCATCTGGGTTTTATGATTCTGGCAGTCATTTTTTATGATTTTTCGGTTTCCTGAACCCTTATAGTTACTAGGCTGGTTAAAACGGCTTTCCTAAAGCCTTTGCATTTCAAGAAAAGATACCAAATGGGTTCTATAGATGCTGTATCGGTTAAGTTCTTTTTTTCAATTCTTCTACCATCTGCTCGTTCGTGCTAACAATTACCCCAGGATTTCTTCTGACTATTGCAAGATAGTGTTGAAACGCTTCTTCGTCCTGGGGATGCGATTTTACATATTCTCGTAATTCCGCTTCAGTTAATTCTTTGTAATCGCTCATCTTATTATTTTTTCTCCGTTTCCTAAAATTTCTACTTGAATTGTTTCCCCAATTAAAACCACTACTCTTTTCGTCCGCGTATCATACCGGGTTAACTCAACCGTCTTCAACAGGTTGCTGGTTTCGACGCAAAGTATGTAAAAGGTAAGTAACTGTTCAGGTGTGGGTTCCATTCATTCCTCTTCTCCCTGTGCTTCTAACCACTGCAACAGCAAAGCGCGAGCCAAATGACTCATGCTGGTATTCCTGTTTGCAACAGCATTCTTTAGTCGTTCCTTCTCGTTTACATGAACAAAAACCTTTATTAATTCTGCCTCTGGGTTACGGCTACTAATCACATCAATATCATTTACTTGTGGTACAGAATCAGTATAGTCATTTTTTGCTATATCGTGTACCACACTATCAATATTTTTATCTGTTACGTTTTGCGATCGCTGGCTAAGGCGCTTGGCTTTTTTGATTCCAGGTAGCCTTCATTAATAAGGATTGGTCGAAGGGTTGAAACCAAATAAGTACTAACGGATAGTTCTTTATCTGCTGCTATAGCTTCTAATGCGTCTTTCATCTCCTTACTAACTTGGAATGTAACCCGCTCATCTCTTCCTGCCATAAGTTTATTCTTAAGCTTACAACTAATAGACTACATACATTACACAGTTTGTCCACTATTGTCTTTTGAGGAAACTATCCAAAACTATATACAAAGTGTTGACAGGTTGTATGCACTTACGCTACTTTATGAGTATCTTGGAATTGGATCTAGCAAATTCTTCGGTTAAAAATATGCCCGTTTATACGGGCATGGGACGAATCTACCGCCGCAAGCAATAGAACATCAACATTTTACCAACATGGATACACAATCATTGCTTGAGCCTTATTCGATTGAGCAACGGCTAAATGATTTGATTGCAGAAGCACCAGATATTGTTATCAAAGGTAGGTTAAATACTGTTTTTCTAAAATTTCAACCACAGTCTTATGAGGCTTTTAAAGATGCTTGAAGAATTGATTCAAAAGCGCTCAAAGCTTTTTAAACTATCCAACTATCTAGAGAGTATTGCAGCAATAAGCACAGTAACTACTTTAATAGGTCTAGGTGCCGTTCTTGGCTCAAATCCTATTACTAATCGATGCGCTAGGAACATCTTTTATCTAAGCTCTATTGCTGCCGTTTCTTCTGCGTCGGTAACAGTGTTATCTTCTGTACTTTATGACAAAACTAGTAACAAAGTAGATGCACTTTACTGGCAAATTGAGGAAGCAAGAAATATCAAATCTAGCTGTCACGGTTGTATCTACGCAAGTAGAGATAAGTTATTACCTTGTGCAATTCATCCTTTAGAACAGAATGAAGATTGCCCCGACAAAACCTTTATTAATCAAGGATAATAATTAATATGATTGCCGAACTTTTGAAAGCACATCAACGCCACACTAAAACATTAATAGACGTGTTAAATGAGTTAAAGGATTTAGCGACATCTGAATATGATACTGATAGATTGCTGGATAATATACGAGGCAGCTTGAATTACATTATTAGTGAAGTAGAACCATCGAATGTATTAGCAATGGCAATGATTCAAGATGCTTCTAGTATTCAATGCTGTATCGACCAATCCGAGTTTCTAATCAATGCAGCATCGGCAATTATAAACAAAATTAATGAGGATATCGACGCAGCACACTCACAACAAACAGAGTAACAATATTTACGTTCACTCAGCCTAAATCCGCGACTCAACCTGCTCGAAATTCTTTCAAAGGGTACCCTATAAGCGGGGATATTAAAAAATGTCTAACTACTCTCGAATCACTGAAAGGTTAGGTATCACGTAGGGTATCAGCGTTTTCTGGAACAAAAATATCTACTTTTTAAGGATTTTTTCTAAGGGTATCGATACAGTGCAGTTAAGTGGATATATCCGATACCTTGGTTCCAACTAACTGGCTATATCAAAATCGTTAGACTATCCGGAACGCACAATTAATTTATACATATTTAAGTAAGAACTAGGAGGATAAGTGCCAACTAAAAGCTATTGTCTTAAGTATAGAATGCTTAAGCGCATCTACGAAAGCGAGATAGGTAAGGAAGTTTCTGATATTACTTGGAGGCGCGTGCTAAGTACATTAAGGCAGAAGTTTGATTTTAAAGTAGAGGCTTCTAACGCAGAAATTCTCGTAAAAAGAATAGGTGAATTCAAAAGAAAGTATGGAACATTTAGCGGTAGAAGTGAGGGCTTTAACGAACGTTGGAAAGCATTCAGTCACTTTTATGATATTGACAAGCAATTTAGTGGTAAAGGGTTTTTAAATGCCCTTGCTAATTATCTGCAAATCGATATAAAAGATGTACCCCGTAGTACCAAATATTATTGGTTTAACAAAGCCGAGATTAACTACAAAGCATCCAAAGTTTATGAAAGTAAGGATTTAGCGTTAGTTGCTTTTATCGCTTGTAAATGGGCAATTAATAAGCGCAAAGAAGTAGAACAGATACGAACAATTACATTGATTAACCATTGAGAGGAGTAATAACAATGGCTGATAAGTTTACAAATACCGTTCGTAATCGTTTGTACAAAAAAGGCTATCAAGGGTTTACCAAACAAGAGTTTATTGATTGCGCTATTGCCCTTGGGTTGGAAGATATGGATAATCCCAGCAAGGATGATTTGAGTAAAGCTGTGGATTATTTAATTGATAAGCAATCCTCCCAATTATCCCTCTTTGAGGAGGAAGAAAACACCGTTAACGTAACGTTACCCGAACGGGAAGAAACAGCATTAACAAAAACCGAAAAACAAGAATTAGTGCAACAGCAATCCGAGTCAATGGGAATTACTTTAAACGAACAAGATGTAATTGCAATTGCTTCCAATTCCGACGAACAAATAGCCGATAGGGTAGCTTTTTTGGAAGAAGCTAAGGGATTGATAACCCAGTACTTAGCTAATCAAGTTAACAATTACCGGGAACGCTCGGCTCAAGTGTTGGGTGAGATAAACGACGTTGTAAGTGATGCTCAAAACCAAATATCCCAGATTGATAAAGGTATTAACCAAGGGTTAAGTCAAATACTTGGAGGTATGGCGGCAACTGCCTCCGAGCGGAAAAGCATTAAAAAAGCAAGCCTCACAAGGTTGCGGGCTGCTCTTAATCCTGGTAATTAGCATCATTCTTTTTGGGATTTGGGTAGTCCCTTCTTTACAAAGAGCAACATACAGACAACAACGAGAAAAGTTAATCGATAACGGATTTATTTGTAAGGAGTATTGTACCGATGAGTAAGAAAGCTAAGTACATCCGCGATAGAGTATCAACCTACGCCCCTGACTTGAGAAAGGCAACCCGTAAGGAATTCGGGATATCTAATGCCCTACTAGTTAAAGCAATCGAGGGTGACAATTCGGCGCTGAAACAGATTGGTGATATGGGTAAAACGGGCGAACGGATATTAACTGTGATGCCTAAAATACGACAGGATTTAACCGATTATATTGATGGGATTACCGAGTACAACCAATCAGTTGCCGACATCTTAAAAGCAGGCGGTAAAGGTGCTACAGCAATTAAAAAAGCTGGTAGTGACTTAACTCTTGAGAATACCCGCTATAACAATTTGATTGAAGAGTACAAAGAACAGCTTTTCGCCAATTTGGAAGCGGAAGGAGAGAAGCATACAGATTCAATGGATTTAATCAAGTTGAAAGCTTGGATTGATTCACATATGCGGGATGTTACCAGCAATGCTCGGTTTGAAGCTACTTCTAATAAACCCTATGTAGCGCAGATGCAAGCCGATAGGGATTATGAAAAAGAGAAAGCATTACACCTTTTAGATAATGGCTCGGATAGCGATTTAAGTCTTATTCCCCGCAAGCACTTTACTACTAACCCAGTGGTGCGAATGTGGAATGGTATTAGAGATTTCTTCAGTTAATAAATAACAATTCCCTCAAGTCAAAGATTTTGCGGTCACGACTTGGGGGAATCAAACTTTTCAAATAAATACTATCATGATTGATTTTGATTCGGAAGAAAAAGAACAGAGCAATTACCCAACAGAAGAAGATACAGCATTTACACCCGACGAACAAGAATCAATTAAAGAATACAAAGCCAATTTAACTAAAAGAATAAATAAACATAGAAGTATATTAAAAGGCTTTGAATCTGCATTTTGGGGTATCACTTCTTATTCTTTTGCTAGATTTTTAATTCTTGTTTCTGGTAGTAGCGCTTTAGGTTTTGCTGTTGCTTCGGTATTTCTTATCAATAACATCGTTAACCGAGATTGTCTTGATGCATTTCGATTAGAACGTAATGAAGCAGAATGGAAGGTAGAAGGAATGGGAAAGCTATTAAAGTTCGTACTAACTACTATAGGGACTGCATTTATATTATGGGGTTCTATTGGCGAATTTTATCATATTTACAATAACTCAAATGAAACTTACAACAACTTAACTAAAACTGTTGAAGAATTTCAAGCATTACCACAGGATGACCAAAACAAGCTTTTAATATTTAGTGGGATTGTTGCAATTGCTGGTTTATACATTGCTATTGATTCCAAAAGAAAATGAAAAAATTGTTTCAAATACCATTGGGAGGACTAGCTGTAGCAGGGTTAGCTATTGGTACTTGCTGCGCTTGGCTGATGGGTGAAACCTTTCGTCCATATGATATGGTTGGCGTTAAATTTTGTCCAAAGACAGCTAATATCCGCAAGAAAAATTATGAACAAGCGCAACGTAAATTAGATAAAAAATACTGCCAGTACGAACATAAAATGCTATCTGAAGTGTGGGATAAAAAGCAATACTCTTCGATTAAACCACTGCCAGAAAGTTCATTTATTATAAGAGATATTCCGGGCGAAAAAACTACTTACTGGTGGTATTTAGTATCTATTGCTTCTGTTGGTGGTGGTGTACTTGCTTGGGCTAAAAAATGCGAAAAAATAGAGCTAGCTGCACACTACGAATTAGAAGGATATAAAACTCAAATTAAAATATTTGGTGTTAATTCCCGCGAAGAAAGAGACTTTAAAACCGATACAGTTCGCAACCAATGGGTAGGGATGAGACTAGAAACTGGGTTGATATCTCAAGATGCAGTTAATGAACGATATAAAAAGCAAAGTGAAGTGCAAGACGCAACCCACGCAGCAGCTTTAAAGCAGTTTGATGCAGGCAACTCGGAGATGGATAAAACCATCTCAGAAAACCTTCGTGATGCTGCCAAGGCTGACTCCGAACGTGCAAAACTTCAAGGTAAGAATGGTAATCGCTTGGACACCCCAACTACCCAAAACGTTGATGAATTGAGGATGGCAGAGCTTACCGAAGCGCTCAAAGCCCACGAGGATGGCTGGTTATGGGATTTGGTTAATTCTGTTAAACCCATCTTTCTAATAGGAGATATGGGAAGCGCTAAAACATCAATGGCTGTCAGCTTGGGGCTTATTCGTGAGAATTTAGGGCACAAAGTTCATCGTATTGCTGATAAGCATTTAAGCGGGGAGAACAGCGATAAGTGGAATTTACTTAAACCAGAAGCAAGACATGATAATAACTCCTCAATTCTGGAAGCATTACAAGACCAAATTGAACGTAGAAGCGAAAGAATAGCTCAACGTCCATCATCCAAAGAGCAATTTATTCTTGATGAATTTACACAATTAGCGAAGATTTCAAAAGAAGCGAATGTTCTAATTCCCCTCTTTGTTACCTCCACCTATTCTGATACCAGGAAAGCCAAGGAATTGTTTATTGGTGTTACTCACAGCTTTACTAATGCATCATTTGGTGACGGTGTTTTTGAGTTACGTCAACGCGGATGGTTGATTGAGAAATTCTCAGTAAATGGTGAAACACCGATACCTCGCGTTGTCATTCGCACGGGATTAAAAGATTTGAACGGTAACAATTTAGAAGATGTAGAAAAAACATTACCTTCGTGGTTCCGACCCGAACTAATACACGGTCATTTCAATGACTCCCCTATTAACTTTGATAACGCAGGATAACTAAAACAGAGTTCGCAACTAACTACCAATTGTTTAACACCATGAAATCAAGATACAACCTAGAACAATTTCACAATGAACTAAGTACGGCTTTAACAATAGTAGAAAACCTTAAAGCTAACTATCCCATGATGTTTAAAGAAGTATTGCCAGATGGAGAAGAAATTCGGATGGGGGATATCTTACAAGGTTTAGCTACTGCCCATGATGAAACACGATTATCTTTGGAATTAATAGGTACAGATTTAGAAATCGATTAATAATAGAAGATGATAAAATACCCCCTCTTTCTTAACGGGACTTAAACAATTATAAGAGCGAAAATAAGTTAAAATGCTTATGCATCATAGTTTTAACGTTGCTCACCGTCAGCAATTGCGATTATGAGAGAAACCACTCCCTCAGCCATGCCTCCTTGTTTTGATAAATGGTGTAAACGGTTTGATGATTTGCTCAGAACAAAGGCTCAAAAAAGAGAGTTCAGGAACTATATAGGAGGATTGTTAGGAGAAAGTGAGCGAAAAAACATATATCAAATGGCTTCTGACGCAGTAGGTGTGACTTACCACAAATTACACCATTTTTTAACGGACGCGAAATGGTCGGCTTCTGAAATAAATGAGCGTCGTTTAAAAATAATGAACAAATGTAATCAAACTAAAATAAGCAGAGGATTTAGTTTGATTGTAGATGACAGTGGACACAGAAAAAGTGGGAATTTTACAGCAGGTGTAAGTCGCCAGTATATCGGAGAAATTGGTAAAACTGATAATGGCAACGTAGTCGTTACGACTCATCTTTATGATGGAAAAAAAAGCCTACCTTTAGATATAGAATTATATCAGCATAGCTTATCTTTACCAGACGGTAAAAATGATCCAGAATTTAAGAAAAAACCAGAGTTAGCATTAGAACTAATTGATAAAAGTGTGGAGAGGGGTTATAAACCAGGAATAGTATTAATAGATTCAGGATATGGCAACAATACTAATTTCTTATTTGAATTAGAAAAAAGAAATTTTAAGTATTTAGGGGGATTAGCTAAGAACCGCAAAGTAAAAGTTATCAATAATTTAAAAAATAGTGAAGAGATAAGACTAGATGCATTAGCACAATCACTTCCAGAAGAAAGTTTCAGCGAAATCACAATTAATTTAGAAAAGCCCAAAAAAGTCTGGGTCACGACTATAGAAGTTGAAATATCTCGTCTTGAAGGAACCAGAATGATAGCTATCGTTATGAATGCTTCAACCTTTGAGAACGCTGATGATATTGATTATTTTATAACTAATGTTGACCCATCTATTGCAACATCTCAGTGGTTTATTGATACTTATTCCCAAAGAAATTGGGTTGAAGTTTTTTACCGAGAGGCTAAGGGATGGTTAGGATTAAAAGAATATCAAGTTCGCGATAAAAAGAGTCTGGAAAGACATTTTATATTAGTTTTTTGTGCTTATACATTTATCCTTTGGCATAAGCTTACTGGAGGACTAAGACGAAGATGGGCAAACAAATCTTTGAACACATTTCCTGAAGCATTGGAAGCATTTCGTACAGCTATCTCTTATCGTTTTATTAGATGGCTAGACCACAATAGAGACGTGTTTGTCGCTTACAAAGCTAGTTTGGGTTATATTTGGGCTTGATTTTTGTTTAAGTCCCGTTAATTGGCTGAGGGGCTTTTTTATGCGAATAGTTTTACACATATCGATGCAATTTACCGCCCCGTTCTCAACGAGCGGGAGACGCGAAGCTCGTTATATAGCCTGGGTTTTAGGCTTCACATATATACACCATCTATATACTTGTCTTCACAAATAAAGGTAAGCTATCTATACAAGGTGTATCCCAGGTATTGACATGACACGGGTTGAACGGGAATCGATGAATTTCAAATTACCCAAGCCAATAGCACAAGCGTTACGCAAAGCAGCTTCTTCCCAACCGGGTAAAACCGCCACAGATATAGTTATTCGGGGGTTGATTCACGAATTAGGAGAAATACCGGGTGTAGAGCAAAGCGCGGAAACTCGATTGCAGAAGTTAGAATCCGAATTGCAGCAACTAAGAAGTAGCATCTTCTCGCGAGACAACACCCCTACAGATTCCCGCACCGAAGAAAAATTAGAATCGCTCAATAATCGAGTAGCAAAGCTAGAAGGGGCGTTAGGAGTTATTCAACATAATAATTTCGGTGCATCTAATAATTACAGACGATATAAAAATTCGGGCAACCCCTATAACCAAAGCGGACGACCACCCCAAATAGAAGCCCTTGACGAACAAAAATTAGCGCTACGACTTAACGTTAATATTCCTACACTTCAAGAAAAACGCACAACCTTAACTCAAGAAGAATTCTCAGAATGGAGTAAAAACCGGGACCGGGGTAAATATTCGTGGCGATTCAATGAAAAAGATGGGTTGTACCATCCAGTTAAATAATTTTAATTGTCCCCGAAGTAATGATTCAGGCGAACATTCAAACCCTTGCCAGATTAATGGTTTATGAGTATATTTTTTTACGACAACAGACGCATTACAGAGATAAAAATTAATCGTTCTCCACCATAGAAAGCGTCAATATTCCCTTTGGCTTGTTCGCCACCAACTCCATAACGTCAAGCCACAAAGAACCCATGATAGTATCTGGAATGTCATCACCTACGTGTACGGGTATAACAATTTCAGTCCCATCTATGATAACTTTACCTTCATATATATTAAAAAATGCATTTCCTCTCGCTGTCATAACTTCAACCTGTGCGGCAAGCAACGACCATTCTAAAGCCTCCAAATCCTGCGTATTTATAGCTAACCACCCATCAGTAAACCCAGTATCAAATAAGGCTTCAACAGAAAACTCCTCACCTGACAAAGCAACAAGCTGAATTTCAAAAAACAGCTCGCCATTATCACCAAAAGAACCTTCAATCATATTCTCCCGCAGGTTCCCGTGTCATTGAGCCTAAAAATAGTAAGCTTCACTTCCGATGTCTCACCGTAAGCATCGCGAATTTTTTGAGTAATACCTTTCAAAGTGGGGTCAATAAGGTATTGCTCCGTATCCGGGTCAATAGCAATGTGCCAGTTGTAATGCGTTTCAATAAGAGATGGACGCAAACGCTCAAAAACAGCACGACAACGCATACCAAGCTCCGAACGCTGCTCAAAGTTACGGTTAAAGTCAGAAGAATTTTCTTGAGAAGGTGGTTTTATGCGAGTGCGCCGATTCTGGGATGAAAGCGTCATATCAATATCATGGGAGGAAGGTACTTTAATTATTACTCTAAACTAAAGCTCTTCCAATAAGTACCGGAGCCAGAGCAGAAAGGTAATATATTTTACGGCTGTTTTTAACATCAGTTGAGCCAAAATTGTAAAGCTAAATACACTTTTAACTTACACTCCCCTTTCCTAACAGAACATGGTGGAATAGTCATCAAAAACGGGATGTTGCAAGCACTACAATACAAACGTAAAAACCTCGGTTGCTTTGTGTTTGATTATATAGGAGCGTTAATGAAAACCTGTATTGTCATGAACGTCTGTAGATAGATATGTCTAGTAATAATACTCAAACATCCGAGGGGATTTCTGTTAGTCAGGAGGGGGGTGCGATTCGTTCTATAAGTGATGTTGCGGTTTCGTTGGAGGTCGGTAACGATTTTTTGGCGGAGTTGCAGCAGAAGGCTTCCACTACGCAGCGGGGATATGTGGGAAATATCCGCTTGTTTTTTGAATATTTTTTAAATAGGAAGCCGACAAGCTCTGATGTGGAGGAGTTTTGGGGGTTGGATGGGGAGGTGGCTAATTCTTTGATTCTCAAGTTTAAGAATCATTTGGTGGATTCTGGGAGGAAGGCTGCGACGGTTAACCGTTATTTGGCGGCGATTAAGTTTTTAATTAAGGTGGGACGGAATTTGAAGCGGTGTCGGTATTTTTTTGACAAGGACCGCATTGAGTCGTTGAAGGTGACGAAGTACCGGGATACGCGGGGTGTGAAGGTGGATGAGTACAATAAGGTTTTTGATGTATTGGATACGACGGTGGAGAAGGGGAAGCGGGATTATGCTTTGTTTTTGTTGCTTTGGGCGAATGTTCTGCGTAGGGGGGAGGTAGCGAAGTTAAAGGTGGGTGATTTTGATTACCATGAGTATACGTTAACTGTTTATGGTAAGGGTCAAGGAAATGATTTAACGTCGGTTGATTTAAACCCGATTGTGGCGGAGGCGATTAGTGATTGGTTGGGTTGTCGGATGAATTTAAAGCCCAGCGACCCGTTGTTTATTGCTTTGGATTTTTATAATTATGGCAATCAGTTGACGGGGGACGGGATATATGCAATTGTGCGGCGGACTTGTGAGAGGGCTGGGATTAAGAAGCGGATGACTCCCCACAAGATAAGGCATTCTGGGATTACTGATGCTCTGGATTTGGCGGAGGGTGATTACCGCAAGGTGCAGCATTTAAGTCGTCATGCTGACCCCAGGACGATTTTGGTTTATGAGGATAATAAAAATCAGTATCAGTTGGAGTTGACGAATAAGTTGGCGGAACGGGTGGGGAAGAAGCGGAAGGGTCGGTGAAAATTACGCCGATATGCAGGTATGTCATGTAATCAAAATACTACCAACTTTATCTCCATTCATCGTCATCCGTGCTATAAATTCATCTCCAGAGTACCGCTACATCGCAGACAAGTAATCAAATATCCTACCGACCTACTTGTCATCTCCGCTCGATGCCATGACAGGTATATTTTGGGTTGTATCTAGGCTGAGGGGTTGTTGTAGGTGGAGGATATGTTCGCTACCTTTAGGAATACGAGATGCAAGCATGGAACGTGGACTTAAAAATCCGACTATTGCACCTACTCCTTGGATTAAAAGATTATTTCTCGTCAGACTGCGGCTTTGTGTACTGCCAGTCAAATTGTTATATACGGGAGAAAAGCGAGAAACGGAAGCGCTATATGTCATCGCTTGTTCCATGCGACTTTTCTTAGTAATCTTGTTCGCAGGGATTTTGTTGCTACTAGCCGCACGAAATGGGTATGATTTTCCATTCATGATTAATGAGGAAGCAATAATCATCGTACCTTTTTCTGCGGGGACTAATACAGCTTCTACTCGACTGTTGGCTGGTATTACGACTTTTCCGACGTTGTTGTAAACTGGTTCTACGGTACGCAAAACTACAGGTAGTTGCTTTTTTCCTCCTGCATCGAATTCAACATCTGAAGGGAATGTAACTATTATTGCTTCTATAAAAGTGTTTCTAGGAGAGGGTTGTTCGGTAATTGTTTGAATATTAGTCTCTTTAGCTAGAACTGGTAAAGAGATGGGGGCTAAGACAAACAAGCTTAAGGTAAAGTTTAAAAAAAATCGTTTGTTCATGACTATTTATCTGGTGATGAAAAATTTCACCAAATTCATTATTATTGATGCTTTCAATGGGGCACAAATTAAATTATTTCTGGGCTTTAATTACTAAAAATGCTGTTGTTCGTAGTTAAAATCTTTTGCTCATCAGAAGAGATGATACTGTTGGCTGGCTCTTTGTGTTGGTAGATACACCGAAGGTATGGTTAGTTCTTCAGTTGGGTAGGAGGTGAGATTTGAAAGTCATTTATCTGGACGCGATATTAAATGACTCTCGTTAAGAATGATACTTTATCTCACCTCCACGGGTATCAAGCCTTGTTTGATTATGATGTTTGACGAAGCCATTTGAGAATTGCTCTAGCAATAGCTTCTCCTCCACGAGTACTCCAATCTTTAGTGTTGGAAACTTCTACGTCGATAAAATACAATTCTGCTAGTACCGATACTCTGACATTTGTATCCTCAGCACCACTCAAGACACCTAAGTTTTGACGGGGATTTCTACCATTTGCAATACGGTCGCTAATTCCAAGTTCTTTGGCAATTTCTGCACTCATCAGGGATGATAGCTCTAAATCTTCGGCATCTCCTTTGGTGTGGTGTACGAGGACTTCTGCTCCTTGAGCCTCACGATTAAAACTGTTATGGTGGATGGAACAAAAGACATCGTAATTAGCAGCAGTTTTACCTATATCGTAAAGACCACTATTGTTAACTCCACCAAAATCTGTAATTACACAAGGTACTCCCGCTTCATCAAGTACGTTTTTAGCAGAAGAAGCAGCTATCTGATTCAAATCATGTTCGCGCACACCATTAAATCCAACTGCCCCTGGTTCCCATGTTTTTGGATTCTTGCCATGTCCCACTTCGAGCATCACACCTTTTTTCTTCCAGATTGGTTTTTCTATAGGTGAAGAATCGGCCTTTTCTAAAAGTTTCCGAGCATCTGGAATCAGTTTCAAAACTTTGTTGATATATTTTTCTTTTCTGACTATATCAGCTTGTGTTCCGTCAAAAGGTCCGTCGATATAACCTGCGAAAGCAATAAAACGAATGAAGTCTTCAGGGGTTGCACTATTATTACGCCAACCTGAATAGACTGGTCTATCAATAAAAATCCAATAACCTTTAATTGCCGAAGCCAATGTTGCAAAGTTGCAATAAATATCTATTCCGTCATGAGCTTCATATTTAACTGGTAAAGCAGTGTGAATTTCCTGACGATACTTCATTCCGAATGGGTTAGCGTGTAACTTGAATAATTTTGACTTACCCCAACCTGATTCCAAGATAGCTTGAGCTAGTTGAGCCACCTTTAGATGCTCAAACTCTATATTTGTTCTTGCTAAAACTTGTACGAAATCATTCCAATTAAACATTTGATATTCCTCAATAAAGTAACAAAATTAATCAAAAAATAAACCGGGTTGCGATTACCCCAATAACCTAAAATTTCCCATTGTAGAGACGTTATATATAACGTCTCCACGTATATAACGTCTCCACCGAATTTCGGGAAAAATAAACTACTTAAGCAGAGAACTGTTTGAGTAAATCATCACCCGCAATGATAGTCGTCATAAACTTATACTTGCGGTTGCTTTGATAGCGCCAATCTTGCTTAATCAGTCTCATGAATTCACGATGACCTTTACGGGTACGTCCTACCAAACAGCCAGCACTAGCATATTTGATATTGTTACGAGGATAGTCTAATCCGTGGTGCTGATTGATTGCAAAACAACCCGTATCTAACTTGTCACCTGTACGAATCATGTCTTGATTTAAATCTCTATGAACGGTAATATCAGATACCTGAATCAGAGCTTCATGAGGTTCGGCTTCACCGTGAGTTCCTACCCACCATGCTTTGTATTGTCCAAATTTAATTCTGGCTGCACCCTTGGGATTCATGGGATTATAGGTGTAGTGATAACCTGGTTCGGTTGTTGCTTCCCAAATGCCGATAATTTTGGGAGTTCTACCAACAATTTGGATAACTAGTCTTAAGTCGTTGAAGCTGTTGGGTTTGTCGGAATTAAGAGTTCCGTTTGGGTTCATCCCTTCAATATAGATGATGTTGTATTCATCTGTTTTTCTATCGACGTGATAGTCTTTTGCCAGCATATATTTGACAATACGACTAGCCAAATCATTACTTAAGTTTAGTTCTCCTTGTAGTAAAACAGAAGATACATCAGGGTGTGTTTCAATTAACTTTTTCGCAGTATCTGGTCCCAAAAATCCCGATTCATTACACTTGATCAATTCTTGAAATTCTCGAAGTGCTGATGCAGAAATCGGACCAAATTTACCATCTGCTGGAGGTGCAAGAAGCTTGTGCCAAATCAAAATTTCTTGAATATGTTTGGCTAATTCTTTATCAGCTGCTACCGCTTCTAAACCGTATTCCAATTTTTGATTGTAGAATTCTTGTAGTTTCATTTTTTTTAGCTTGATTAAGTTAACAAAAATGTGAGAGTTAAAATAGCTTTCCCCGTTGTTATTATTTGATATGGGATAATTTCAACAGAGAAAATCTATTTAATTTTTATGTGTTAGCTTTCGCTTCTAGTTCTTGTCTTCCTGCTGCTGCAATAGCTTCGAGAAGTTCGCACATAGCTTCTAAATCATCTACTTGTCCGTCAACTAAATCAAAAGCGATTAACATTAATTCTCTACGAAGTTTGCGAGATATTTTCATGATTGATACTCCATTAGGATAAGAAAATATATTTTTGTCAGCAATTAACTTGATAAGAACATGATGTATAAAAGTGAATCATGTTTCTTTAACTTGCTGACATTTTTATGATGATTTATATTTCAAGAATTAACTAGATACAGTTCTATCTCAGTTTTTTAATTGATAAAAACAGTTTAGGAAATGATGCTGATTCAGTACTGAGCAAATACTGAGCAAATAGTGGTATGAAGCACAACTGAATTTAGAGTTATAATTTTTTAAAAGTTATTTAAATTAGGGAAGTATACAGTGCTTACTCTGAAAGCTTCTCCGAAAGGACTAGCAAAAATCAAGAAGGCTAGAGAGAAAAAAGGATGGGCAATTGAAAATCCCCAATGGCTTGTGGCTGCAAGTATACTATTGGAACCAAAGAAGGAATGGGAAAAGTTCGGTTATTATGCTGATGGAGCGTCTCTTGCAACTTTTAAACGGTTTTTGCAAGGAAAAGAATATATAAAATTAGACGCTTTCAAAGCTTTTTGTCAGGTATTAGGATTAGATTGGGAAGAAGTTACGGAATCAGAAATTGAAAATAATCAGTTTTTACCTTTTTATGTAACGCGAGAACCTTACGAATCCCAATGTTATGAGGAGATTAAAAAACCTGGAGCTTTAATACGTATCAAAGCACCTGAGCAGATGGGTAAAACCTTGTTGCTGGAAAGAATTCTTGATAACGCAAGACAAGAAGGTTATCAAGCAAAGAAATTAGATTTTCAGCAAGCAGATAGTCAAGTATTGAGCGATTATCAAGAATTTTTACAATGGTTTTGCGTTAATTTGACCAATATATTTGACTTAGAAGACCGTTTAGATGAGCATTGGAAAACTCGATGTGGAATTAACGTAAACTGTACTCGTTACTTTGATAAATATATACTGACAGAAATTCAAAATCCCCTAGTGCTGGCATTAGATAATTTAGATGTGGTATTTGAGCAACCAGCAATATTTACGGATTTTTGTCGTTTATTAAGAGCTTGGAACGACCAAAGTAAGCAAAGTGACCGTATTGGTGAACTTTGGAAAAAGATGCGGTTGGTACTTGTGCATTCTACGGAAGTATATGGTGGGATGGATATTAACTCTTCTCCCCTAGCTGGCGTAGGTTTGCCCATTGACCTTGTGGAATTTACCCCAGAACAAGTACTTTATTTAGCACAGCAATACGGACTAAATTTGGATGCATCTGCTGTTGAAGATTTAACAGCCATGCTGGGAGGGCATCCGGCTTTAATATGTAGGGTTTTTGATTGTATTAAACGTCAAAATCTAACTTTGGAAAAACTTTTAGTAACGGCTCCTACAGATGGGGGAATATTTCAAAATCATTTAGGAAAATATTTGCAGACTTTAAGAAAATATCCAGAACTTGCAGATGCATTGTTGACAAGCGTAAACTCATCACAACCTGTAGATATAGCTTCAGAACTAGCATTTAAGTTACACAAAATGGGATTGGTAAAACTAAAAGGAAATTGCGTCACACCACGCTGTAATTTATATCGTCAGTATTTTAGTTCTCGTTTACCTTTATCCTAAAGCATTTACTTTTTTTGGTATTGCACAGTTAAATTATGAATTTGTTTTTTGATATGGAGGATGCCCCCTAAGTTTCCATATTCAGAGGATTTTTATTAGTTTTTTTCCCTCAGAATTGGGGAAATTCCGCATTACTAGTAATCTGCAACAACTTTTATCTTCACTACAATAGAGAAATTTTAGATATGACTTACGAATATAGATTTTCGGGGACTTTACCAGAAGATTCCTCTACTTATATTAAAAGAGCAGCAGACGATAATCTTTATAAAAGTCTCAAAGCTGGAAAATTTTGTTATGTTTTGAATTCACGTCAGACTGGTAAATCAAGTTTGCGCGTACAGACAATGCGTAGACTACAAAAAGATGGAATAATTTGTGTCAGCATAGACCTTTCAATGTTTGATACTTATTGTTCTTCACCAGAACAATGGTATGCAGATATAATTGATACCTTAGTACAGAGAGCTGATTTGGATTTTGATTTGGATGCTTGGTGGGACGAGCAAAAAAATATTTCTCCTATCAGATTATTTAGCAAGTTTATTGAAAAAGTATTGCTACAACAAATACATCAAAAGATTGTCATTTTTATCGATGAAATTGATAGCATTCTAAGTTTAAAATTTCCCTGCGATGATTTTTTCGCTTTTATTCGTGGCTGCTATAACCTACGTGCAGATAATCCTATTTACAATCGTCTCACATTTTGCTTGCTGGGAGTCGCAACACCCAGAGATTTGATTGCTGATATAAAACGTACACCATTTAATATTGGTCAAGCAATTGAATTGACTCCTTTTAGTTTAGAAGAAGTTACTTCTTCATCTTTAATTAAAGGATTGTTAGGAAAAGTAGAGAATCCAAAAGCAGTATTAGAAGAAATATGGTACTGGACAAATGGTCAACCATTTATAACACAAAAACTATGCAATTTAATTGTCAATCATCTTTCTGATAATAGTGAAATTTTAGAAGAAGATAAAGTGAGTCAAATTATCCATAATCAAATTATTGATAATTGGGAATATCAAGACGAGCCACAACATTTAAAGACAATTCGAGACAGAATTTTGAACAATGATTGCTCTGCTAGTAGATTACTAGGAATTTATCAAGGTATTTTACAAAATGGTGAAATTGCAAGAAATAGAAGTTCCGAACAAGTCGAATTGTGTTTATCGGGATTAGTTATTAAATGTAATGGTAGTTTGAAAATTTATAACCGCATTTATAAATCTATTTTTAATTTGAGTTGGGTTGATAAACAATTAGCCAGTTTAAGACCTTACTCAGAATCTTTTAACAGATGGTTAACATCAGGCTATAAAGATGAATCCCGCTTATTAAGAGGACAAGCACTAGAAGATGCTTTGAATTGGTCAAAAAATAAAAATCTCAGCATTATTGATTATAAGTTTTTAGCTGAAAGTCAGGAATACGAAAATAAAGAATTTAAAGAAGCTGGAAAAAAAGGTAAAAAACTTTTACAACAAGCAAAGAAACAAGCTAATAGACAAATTAAATTTGGAGCTTTGATTTCAGTGTTACTCATCATAGCTTCTGTATTTTTTACTCATTCTTTAAGACAAGATAGAAAAAGACTTCTTGCTATCAATGATATACAATCATCAGCTAATACTGCTTTACGGTTGTTTGATTTTCAGCAAATAGAAGCTTTAAGTGATGCTATACGAATTGCAGATAAATCACAAAAAAGAGTAAAAGATACTTCTTCTGAAAATTATCTGAATAGCAGTACTATCTCAACTTTAAACTACATATTAGATAATATTAAGGAACGCAATCAATTAAAGCATCAAGACAATAACGAACAGGTAACAAGTGTAAATATTAGTCCTAATCGTAAATATATTGTCACTGCTTCTACTGATAATACTGCTAAGATATGGAACTTATCCGGTAATGAAATTGCTACACTCGAACATGAGCAGAAAGTAAATAAAGCTAGCTTTAGTCCTAATAGTGAATACGTTGTCACTGCTTCTGTTGATGGAACTGCAAAAATATGGGATTTATATGGTCATGAAATCGCTACACTTCAACACGATAAAGATTATAACGTAAGCAGAGCTATTTTTAGTCCTGATAGTCAACGTATCATTACTCTCTCCTATAAGGGGGAATACGACTATGAAGCAACTTATAAAATTACTTTCTGGAACTCACAGAACTATGAAAAAATTTCATCACTTGAATTTCAACAAAATAAAGACAGAAAATTCAAGGTTATTGATGCCGTGTTTACTCCTCAAAAAAGATTAGTAATTGTCACGGCTTCAGAAAAAGGTATTGTGCAACTATTAGATGAGCAAGGAAAGTTAATTCAAGAATTAATTGGTCATGAAAAAGGTGTTATAAATATTGCTTTTAGTCCTGATAGTCCTGATGGTCAGTTAATTGCAACTGCTTCAATTGATAATACTGTTCGCTTATGGAAGTGGGAACCAAATGACAAGTTAAACGACAAAGAAAATAATTTGATTCAAGTATTAAAAGGACACACTGGTTACGTTAATGATGTTTCATTTAGTAGCGATGGTCAGTTAATTGCAACTACTTCAAATGACAATACTATTCGTTTATGGAAGAAGGATGATAATCAAACACTATATGCTAGTGAAGAAGTATTAAGAGGACATAAAACATGGGTATATGGTGTTGTTTTTGCACCTGATGATAAACAGATTTTAACTGCATCTGCTGACAACACTGCAAGAATATGGGAATTATCTTCCGAAAAGAAGGCAAATATCTTACAAGAAACTGATATCCAAAGCAAAGTATTTACCGTTGCTTTTAGTCCTGATAAAAAATTAATAGCTACTGGTTCCGCTGATGGTAAAGTCCGCTTGTGGAATAATCAAAATGGCAAGTGGATTAAGTATAGGGAGTGGAAAGTAGAAGAATATTCAGTTTACAGCGTTATTTTTAGTCCGGATGGAAAGCAAATAGCAACTGGCTCTCGTGATGGCAAAGTCCGTTTATGGAATTTAGAAGGTGAGCTTATTAAAGTGTTGCATGGACATGAAGAATGGGAATCTGTCGAGAGCGTAGCTTTTAGTCCTGATGGTAAACAAATTGTTTCGGGTTCTCGTGATGGTACTGCTCGTTTGTGGAATAAAAATGGCAAGCCTATTGCAATACTAAAAGGACATAAAGATTGGGTACAAAGTGTAGCCTTTAGTCCCGATGGCAATTATATACTCACTGGTTCCCGCGATAATACTGCTCGTTTATGGAATAAAAATGGCAAGTTTATTAAAGAACTAAAAAGACATGAAAATTGGGTACAAAGTGTAGTGTTTAGTCCTGATGGTCAACAAATATTAACTGGCGATCGCAATGGTATTATCCGTTTGTGGGATAGGAATGGTAGATTTATCCAAACTTTGGAAGGCTATCAGTACAGTATTAAAGATATAGCTTTTAGCCCTAACGGACAATTGATTGCAACTGCTTCTTATGATGGTACCGTTCGCTTGTGGAATCGAAAGGGGAATTTAATGTTACAAGAATTGTCGGGACATGGTGAACGAGTAAATAGTATCGCATTCAGCCCTGACAGCAAACAAATAGTTACTGGTTCTCACGATGGTACTGCTCGTTTATGGTCTGTGGTTAGTTTAGAGCAATTAATTAATGATGGTTGTATTTGGCTTAAAGATTATTTTGTTACTAATCCTGAAGAATTGAAAAGACTTGAGGTTTGCCATCAATATATAAAAAGAAACGTTAAATAATTTGTATTTTAATCTTTTGGCAACAGACAATTAGAAATGGTAATTACCGCGCTACGCAAAGGTTTAGCAGGTATTCTAAATCAGATACGGTGATGAAAGATGACGATAATAGACAGAAATTGCAAAAGAATATGACGGATATAATTGCTGATTTGGTTTAATTTTATAGATTTATATTTTGTTCTATGACACAAACAAAACGTAGCGAAGCATTTAATAATGTAGCACAAGTTTATGATTTAGCTCGACCCGGTTATCCAATAGAATTGATTGATGACATTATCAATATGGCTAATCTTTCTGATGATGGAAGAATATTAGATATTGGTACGGGAACTGGTAAAGGAACTATTTATTTTGCTGAAAAAGGATACGCTATTCATTGCATTGAGCCGGGAGAAAATCTTGTTAGAATAGCCAAAGAACATTTATATGTTTATCCGCAAGTTACATTTGAAGTAACAACATTTGAAGATAGTAATTTACAACCAAATAATTTTGATTTAGCGATATCCGCTCAAGCGTTCCATTGGGTAAATCGTGAAATCGGTTACGCTAAAGTTGCTCAAGCTTTGAAAGATAAAGGACATATTGCACTTTTCTGGAATTTTACACCTCCATCCGATGCTTTAGTATTTGCTGTTTTAAAAGAAGCTTTTAGAAAATACGTACCTTCAACATCTAAGACTCCTTCTATTCCTTCTTTAATTGAAAAAAGAAAGAATTGGATATTAAATAGCAATTGTTATCAGGATTTAATTATAAAAGAATATCCTTGGTCTATTGATTTTAGCGCCGAACAATATTTAAATTTAATAAAAACTCAAACTGTTTATCAGACTTTTAATCAACAGCAGCAGCAAGATTTATCTCGCGACGTTACAGAGGTAATAAACAATCATGGAGGAGTGATTACAAGACCATATTTATCTGTTCTTTTCTTTGCTCAAAAAATAGCAATATAATTTTAGATATACGCCGTGAGTGACTAAGCAACTCCACTATTAAAAAAGTTTTAAATCCAAGATTCTATTGACAAACTTTTGACTTGTTGTATTCTCAAAAAGTCACTATCTCTAGAAACGATAGTTAAATTATTTTGTAAAGCAATAGCAGCTATCCAAATATCGTTTTCATCAAAGCCTAAGTCGGTGACTTTAGCTTTTCTCCGCTTACTTTTTTCTTTTGGTGCAAATTGATTGATTAAAGCTGCTTTAATTTGACCGTAAATAGTTGCTGTTTCTTCTGTTATGCGGTAGATGCGGATATCTTCTAAGAATTGTGCCAATTGAGCTAAATTATCTTCCCTACGTTGGGATTTTTCCATCATGAATGTGAGTTCACCCTGCACAATTACACAGGTAAAAATATTATCTTCTCCTACTTCTTGAACTCGCTTGATAACATTTGGTTCGCCTAAAATAATTGCACTACAATGGTTAGTATCTAATAAATACATTATTCAAATGGATTTTCTTCATCAAATTTAGCTTTACCACGGGTAGCATATACTGATTCAAGACATTCATCAAAATCGTCACCTTGCCAAGTTCCTGCGTGTCGGAGAATGGAGCGTCCGGAAGCAGGGCGGTATGTAAGTTGGTTTTCTTTATCTGAATCAATAGAATCACTTGAAGAAACTGGTTCTTGCTCTGCTATTTCTGAATTATGAAGTGTATGACTGGTTTTAATAGAGCGAATTAATGAGAGTGCTTCTGCGAACAATTCCGGTGGTAAAGTTTCTATTTCTTGGATTAACAATTCTTTGGTAGTCATAAAACACTTCCAATTATTTCCCTTTTATTGTAATGGAGCTATTGCTCTACGAAGGTAAGGAACTCCGGTATGGATTGGTCAATTTATATTTTCATCCCTTCATTAAAACGGGAGGGTGATATCTGAAGAGCCAGCTTGTTAAAAACCTATATTGTCAACTTGTCAGCAAGTTAATGATAATCGACGACGGCGAATTAAAAAGAGGTGAAAGCAGCCTTCCGCGATACGAGCCGTGGGAGCAATGCACATAACTTTTTCACCAACACGCTGTAATAAGAAATATTGAGAGTAATTGACACTTTTACCCTAGCGCTAAAATCGGGAAATTAAACGCAAATATCAATGCTTGATGATGCACAAAACAAATATATCTGCAATAAGTGATATGACACTTTTTTAATGTAATTTTGTAGTACGTGAAAAATTAATGTAAAAGTAAGTTTTAAAATTGGCACAAGAATGTAGTTTTCTTAATATATGGTTATTTGAGGAACCGATGCCGAGCATCGAGTTTGTCGGGTTTAACTTACTTGTCGGTTGAAAGTACTACTATGCCTGGATTTATGCCAATTGTAGCACTAATGGTAAGATTTTGCTCGGTAATGGTTTAACTTAAAAATCACGACTGAGCAAGGCGTGTGCTAAGAATATGTTACGACACATATTACAGATGTGTTATCGCTGACCTTATACTAAAATGTATTTTTTTGTCAAGCAGTTAATGGTAGTAATTTGGGCGGTGATGGTTTAGATTACTTTTTATGTGAGCGGACATTTTTTCCCGCTCCAAAATCGCCAAGCTATTGATATGACTTCTTGGTTATGCTTTTTGTGTTTCTAGTTTAGACACGTTTATACTTTCAATCAAACAACGCCCTTTCTAAATCATGAAAAAGTTTAACATTTTGTGAAGGTAAAGACAGCAACAGCGCGGTCTTTTACTTCTTAATAAAATGTTCCCATCGCGAACGCATAAAAAATCAACGCTATCAATGAGAATAAACCCAAATGCTTGTCACTTGGGCTATAACTGAATTGATTTAATCCCCTTGCGGGGAATAGGTATTGGTGGACTTTGTACAAAAAATATATCTGATTGCTGAAATCGTAAAATGCGTGCATATCGTTGTCTTTAAAAGCGAACACAAGTTAATTTAAATTTTTGATGTTTTAATAGATAATCTGTTTAAAAGACTATAAAATAATTAAGAAACCCCGCTAGAGGCAACTAGCAGGGATTAACTAAAAATACATATACAACGAATTGACTGCTATGCACCTTTGTGTAGCAGTCAACTTTTATTAGGAATCAAATAGCCTGTATACACACCTATTGTTAACTTAGCTACATCTAAGAAAACAAGTCGGCTATTTTCGTCAACAAAAGAAAATACTATCAAGCCTAAAAGGCTAATTATAACTACCGAAGCTAGAATTACTTCTCTAAAATTTCTTTGAAGCATCGGACTTGTATTGATTAAGTAAACAACAATTTCTAATATAGACTAAGCATCACCTAGAGAGAAACCCTTATATACAGTATTTATGGTAACTTAAAACTAGTAGTAAATTAAGGTTAACTACTTAGAGCTAGAATTTAAATTAATACACGGTGAGAAGATTTGAGTCTCAGTATATTTTCAAAGTTTGAGTGAAATTCATATGTACTTTACACTTTGGACATGGAATTGTTCTGAAATAGATGGTGAATCTCATGCAATGTTTGAGCTAGTCCCTTCTCGTTGAAAAATTACCTAAACTAAAGCAAAAAGCCAAATGACCATCTTCTGCCGATCTCGTTTTGGTTAACAAATACAAAAATCAAATTACTAAATTGCTAGATACCATTGAGAATTACACAAAACAACCTAGTAAATTCTAAAAAGAAACCGACCCTACGCACCTTGCATTAAACAGCATCACCCAGAGGATGTGTTTCAGTTAATTTATACATACCATTTTCTATATTTTTGCATCTGTATTAATTCTCTAATCAATTCTCGCTAGATGATGAGATTTAAAAAATACTGAAGAATAACCGCGTAATCTTTTAATAATACAACTTTAGCTTACTTTTGCCTTAATTCTCGATAGAAGAAATAGTCTAGGTAATACTAGGGTTGAATAGTGGGGCATTATTCTTTCATCACATTGCGAAGCTTAAAAAGAGAATTTCTGTTTTTTAAATGATATTTTGCTTAGTAATTTTAAGTTTTAAACAACTATATTAAACGTGCTGCAAAACAATATTTAAGCTTTAAAATCTCGTTTTCTGCGTAACAATAACTTATTTTTAAATATAGTTATATCCGGAAGAAATTCAGATACTTAAGTCTTCCTTGACCAAGACTCGGTAGTTCGTAATATTCTCTTTCATGATTTGGTGCAGTAATAATAAATTAATATGTATTCTACGATGCTGAAATACTTGCACTGTCTTTATTATAGGTTTTTTACTAAACGTGTATTATTTTACCCAAAACTAAAATTTTCTGTTATCTTTAACTTGTCAGCTTGTTGAAAACCTATATTGTCAACTTCTCAACTTGTCAGCAAGTTAATTATCATGATTATCGCCATTGCGAATCAAAAAGGGGGAGTCGCAAAAACGACTTCTACTATCTGTCTGGGTGGTTTGTTGGCTGAATTCGGCTCCTGTCTTGCTGTGGATTTAGACCCGCAAGGAAACCTTAGTGTAGGGTTAGGTGTAGAAATCGCCGACTCACAACTTAGTACGTATGACTTAATTACGGAACAAGCAGAGGTGGGAGAGGTAATTGTATCTACCAAGTCGGGTATTTCGTTGCTTCCTGCTGATATTACCTTGGCTAAGGGAGAAACAGAGATTTTGACCCAAGTTGGTAATTTTCTGATTCTTAAAGAACAGCTTGAACCTGTCAAAAGTGAATACTTGAATATCCTTCTTGACTGTCCCCCAAGTTTAGGGCTACTTACAGTAAACGCTTTATCTGCTGCGGATGCTGTTTTGATTCCGGTTCAGTGTCAATTTTTTGCTCTTAAGGGATTGGCTGCGCTGCTAGAAACTATTCAAAGTATTCAAAAACGTCTTAATCCTGAGTTAAAAATATTGGGAGTGCTGCCAACAATGGCAGAAAAAAATACGGTTATGACTAAGGATGTATTGAATTCATTGCGTCAACGACTTAAAGGTATCCAGATATTTGAACCCGTTCCCAAGTCAATTAAGTTTACGGAATCTAACTTGGCTGGGGAACCAATACATACTTATGCTGATGATTCTAAGTTAATTTCGCCCTACAAGAAAATTGCTTCTTTAATAGCAGGAGAATAATTATATGGCTAGAAAACGCGCCCGTTTGGGAGAAGATAATGACCCGTTAACCTCTACTGATAAGGTTTTGCAAGGATTTGAGGAATTGAGCAAGTCAACGTCTCAGGAAGCTGACAAGTCAGGAAGTCAGGAAGTTAAAAAAGATGTAGCTAGTAAAACTAACAAGTCAACTTCTCGACAAGTTAAAAAGTCAACAAGTCAAAATGCCGATGACGCAGTACCGAAACCGGGGCGTAAGTCAACTTCCCAACAAGCTAGCAAGTCAACAATAAGGGCTTCTAGACGTAAAAAAACATCAGCTAGCGATACGTCATCTCAAGATACACAAGAAGTCAACAAGTCAGGAAGTAAACAAGTTAGCAAGTTGACAAGCCAGCAAGGTAAAAATATAGCATCTCAAGAAGTTCCCGAAAACATAGATAAAAAGTCAACCAATCAGCAATCTGACAAGTCAACTTCTCAACAAGACAAACAGAATGTGAGTCAGGAATCTGACCAAAATAATCAGCCACCCGACAAGCTAACAAGTCAACAAGCCTCCTCAGATATAGATAGCAAGTCAACGTCTCAGGAAGTCAACAAGTCAACAAGTCAAAAAGATGGTCATAAAACTAGTCAGGAAGTTAAACAAAATGATAAGGAATCGGACAAGTTAGAAAGCCAACAAGTCAACAAGTTGGTAGTTCGTAAATCAACTTTTCAGCTTTCTTCTACGATATTGGAACGGTTAGACCGCTTGCATTTAGAGCTACAGCTAGAACTGGGTAAAGTTAATGCACCTTATAAGGAAGTGATTGTAGAGGAGGCAATAGCGCGACTTTTAGAGGTAGCTGCTGAAAACCGTTCTGATTTAGTTGAGGCTTTGCTTGAAAGGCAGAATCAAAGAAAGTGAGGAATTATGGATTGTGTCACAGTCTTGCTGATTATGGAAATAATTGAGTATCGCTTTATCATTTCTGTATATCTGGGATGCGCGGCTTAAATAAGCTTATAAGCTTTATCTATCAAATGTTTGAGCAATTTAGCTTTGTTCTTAGACGAGCATCTGCTCAAGTCGGAGTTTACGTTTTTCCCAGTCTGGGATGATGGAAGCTAGAAAGTCATAAAAATCACTACTGTGGTCTGGATGTTTGAGGTGGCAGAGTTCGTGGGTGATAACGTAATCTATGCTCCTGGAGTTGGCGCGAATTAAATCGCGGTTGAGAATAATGGTGTTGGTGGCTGTTAAACTACCCCAACGTTTATCAAGTCGGCGAATTTGGAGCTTGGGGGGAAGGTAGTCGAGGCGTTTAAAAGGAGTAAAGCAGAAATCTAACCGCTCGTTAAATTTAGTTTTAGCACGTTCTAAATACCAGTTTTCTAATAGTTTTTGGGTTGTTTGCGTGCATTCGGGTTGGGGAGTTTGTACGTGGATATAACGCCCTTTAAGTTTGACTGAGGGTTGTAAATTTATCTCTATTTTTAAGCGGTATTGCTTACCCAGGTAGAGATGAGTTTCCCCGCCGATGTATTTTCTTGTAGGGGTGCGGGGGTCAAATTGGCTGAAAAACTGTTGCTGTTTGAGAATCCATCTGGCGCGTTTTTTAACACGGCGGTCAATTTCTTCTAGTAGCGCATCAACGGGGGCTTTGACTGTCACCTGCTGGTTGGGGTGAACCGAGATATCTAGGGTTTTACGCTCCGAGAAGTTGACTTCAAAGGCAATGATTTCGTCGCCATAGTTGATAGTGCGGTTAGTTTCGCTCATGCTGTCATTCTATGTCTTGCGAGTTGCAACGACTTTTGGATAATTTCATCCATTTCGTCTTGGTGGAAGTGGATATTATATTGGTCGCGCAATACATCATACAGGTAATCATCAATGTCGTTCATCATGTTTCTTTGGATATTTTCGTTATTTATCCAATCGACAATTACATGATTGTCAATGATATTGTAAAAGGCTAGCGCTGCCTCTGCGCTAATGTTATCTGCTTCGGTTTGGTTTTGGATGTGTTTTTCAATAAAGTCTTTAAGTAAGCCGTAGAAGGCTAGAGCATCTTGGTTGTGTCGCAGTTCTTCTGGTAAATCATCGGTTTTACGGTTAACTATTGCGTTTCTGATTTCTTCGGCTTTCTGTAAGTATTCTGCTTCTGAGATACGTTTGGCACGAAAATCGTTAATAGCTTGTTGGATGAGTTCGGAAAACTGTTGGTAAAAAGCTGGATCATCTTCCATGTTTTCGCTAACGGTACGTTTGGTAGCGCTAGCGATAGTATCGGCAAGGGATGCGGGGTTATTTTGTTGCTGTTGTTTGAAAGTTTGAAATGCTTCTTCATCAAAAATATTCAGGAGAGGAGCAATTTGAACTACCTCGGTAGCAGAGATGTGGGTATCCAGCAGTTTTTGGATTTTTGGTTCTAAATCACGATAATCAACGGTTTCTTGGTAGCGACGTTTTACAGCAGCTTTGAGGTTTTGGAAGCGTGTTAAGTCTTTTCTGTAGCGGTTAATTGTAGATAGGGGTGTATCTTGTGAAAATTGTTCGGAAGACAGCGCAATAGCCAAGCTTTTTGCAAATAAAGTTAAGCATTCGTAAAATTCATCCCGCAATTGTTCGTTAGCGAGAAGTTTCTCGTATTCATCTTCATCATGGCTGTTTTTGATTTCTTTGAAAATATCCAGCAAGTTTGCGTAGCGTTGCGGTAGTTTGCTGACTTCTTCTCGGACGTTAGCCAAGGTTCCAGCTAAATCTTGTTCGTCAAACTCTTTTAGCGCACTGTAGGCAGTTAAAGCTTTGTCTAGTTTCCCCAGTACTCCTACGTAATCAATAATATAGCCAAATTCTTTTTCTGCTCCTGTGGCTTCGTTGGAATAGAGACGGTTAACGCGAGCTATTGCCTGCAAAAGTGTATGTCCTTCGCTGAAGGAACGAGTCAAATACAATACCGTATTCCGGGGGGCATCAAAACCAGTTAGCAGTTTATCAACAACAATTATGATTTCTGGGGTCTCACCATGTTTAAAACTGTTAATCAGTTGCTGGTTGTATTCTCGTTCCGAACCATAGCGTTTCATCATTTGCTGCCAAAACTTCTGAATTTCATCGCTTGGTTCTCCGTCTACTTCTTCGTAGCCTTCTCGGCTGTCGGGGGGTGAGATAATTACTTCTGAGGTGACGTAACCGATTTCATCTAGAAAATTTTTATATTTGAGAGCGCTGGCTTTGCCGGGGGCGACAAGTTGGGCTTTGAAGCCGGTGCCTTGCCAGTTTTGGCGGTAGTGTTCGCTGATATCAAAGGCTTGACAATAAATGTTTTGTTCGGTTTTGTTAAGTTGTTTGGCTTGGCTGTATTTACGTTTGAGGTCTGACTTTTGCGCGTCAGTAAGTCCACTACACAAGCGTTCAAACCATGTATCAATTGCTCTTTGATTAACTTCCTGCTGGCTGTGACGACCTTCGTAAAGTAACGGTACTACAGCCCCATCTTCTACAGCGCTACGGATGGTGTAGGAGGGTTCGATTATACCGCCGAATTTCTGGAAGGTGCTTTTTTGTTTTTTCATCAAAGGTGTACCAGTAAAACCCAGGTAACACCCATTGGGAAACATCTGTTTCATTTTGGGGTGGAAGCTGCCGTACTGGCTGCGGTGGCTTTCATCTACGAGGATAAAGATATTGGGGTCTGGATCAAAGAATTTTCTTACCTGTAGTGCGGCAGTAAATTTATGGATTAAAGTTGTAATAATATTGACTTTTTTGTCTTCAATTAATTTAATCAAATGGCGACCGGAGTTTGCTTGTACGGGCTGCATCCCACAACTAGCAAAGGTTTTTTTTATTTGCTCGTCTAGGTCAACCCGGTCGGTTACTAGGACAATGCGCGGGTTAGAGATATCTGGGTCAAGAGCAAGCGCTCGCCCCATCATGACCATTGTCAGGGATTTTCCTGAGCCTTGAGTATGCCAGATAACACCGCCTTTTCTTCGTCCTTGGACATCCACTTGTTTGACACGGTTTATGATATTTTTAACCGCAAAGAATTGTTGGTAGCGGGCGATTTTCCGCACGCCAGCGTCAAACACGGTGAATTGGTATGTTAGGTCAAGTAGGCGTTCTGGACGACAAAGACTGTAAATAGTGCGGTCTTGAGTGGTGTTCTGTCGCGTTCCTGCTGCGGCTAGGTTATCGAAATAAGTACGGGCTGACTTAAATACATCGGAGAACAAGCTGTTTTTTTGGTCTTCTGGAAGCGGTGTGTTAACAAGGGTTGTAATGTCTTCTTGTCGGTCTAATTCTTCTCTCCAAAATCCCCAGAATTTAGCGGAAGTGCCAACGGTTGCATATTTTACGTCGTTTTTATTAGTTGCTAGCAGTAATTGAGTATAAGTAAATAGTTTGGGTATAAATTCATCACGCTGGTTGCGGATAGATTGAGAAACGGCTTGCTCAACATCATTTGAAGGACGTTTACATTCAACAACCGCGAAGGGGATACCGTTGACAAATAAAACGATATCCGGGCGAATAGTATCAGTGCTGCGAGTGCGTTCTACGGTAAATTCGGCAGTGACGTGGAAGACATTGTTTTGCCAGTTGCGCCAGTCAATGTAACGTAAACTATAGCTTTTGGAGTTACCGTCAATGCTTTGCTCTAAGCTAGTACCAAGGGTAAGGTAGTCGTAAATTGCTTCATTGGTTTTTAGTAAACCATCGTAGCGAATGTTTTTTAGTCTTAATATGGCTTCTTGGATATTTGCTTCGCTAAATAAATATTCCTGTCCTTTGAAAGATATGCGGTTGAGTTGTTGTAGTTGGCTGTTAAGAATGTCTTCTAGGAGTACGTTGCTAAGTTTACCCCGTCGTTGCTTGTTGACTTCTTTTGGTGGTAGATACTTGTAGCCCAGGTTTATTAGTAGCTGTAAGGCAGGAATTTGGGATAAATATTCTTCGTTAAACTGAAAGTCTGGCATTATGTTCTTACTCTTGTAACAAAGCTCTGAGTTCTCTTAGCATTTGACTGGTTCCGTCATTGATGGCTTGTTGTACCAGTCGAGGAATGAGTTCGGTTACGGGTAAATTGGGAAAGGTGGGGCTGAGGGAAGATTCTACGTAGCCGTCAGCTTGTAAAATGTAAATCGTTAATTTATGGTTGCTGTAAATCCACACTTCCGGAACACCCAGAGATACGTAGGCGTTAAGCGTTGTTTTTGAGGTAACATCTGATTCAACGGCAAGGTCTGGGGGAGGATATATGCTTAAATCCATTTGGGTACATCCTTTTACCTGGTTAGCATTTTGGATATAAAAGCAGGTATCTGGTTCTACTCCAGCTATATCTGGACGTTTAAAAGTAGTTGAGCCGAAATCTTCCCAGATGCGTCCTTGGATTTCTAGGATTGTGGTGATGATATAAGCAATAATGCGATGGGGACGCTCGTGGAGTGCTAACGGGGACATTATTTCTAAAGTTCCTTGGTAGTATGCGATGCGGGTGTTGCGTTTTTCTCCTAAGTCTTCCAGAAGTAGCTCAAAGTCTTGCCAGGAAAGGTTATGGATGACGATTTGGCTACCGGGAGTGAGTTCTATGGCTTGAATGGGTATAGCTACAGTCATGTTTTTGGCTCCGTTAACTGTTGTCCTGCTTTCTCAATTTTGACGCGCCATTCTCCAGTTAGGAGTTTTTGCATTAATCCGCGTTTTTGAATTTGTAAAAAATTAAATAAATTTTGAATAATTTCTATTTCGTAGTCAGCAGTGTCTAGTAAATTTGCAATAACCTGTTGCCTTTCAATTGGGGGAACAGGCACGATTACCTTTCTTAACTCAGTAATCGGAATTTCCTGAAGTGCAGAACCATTAACTCTTCGGAGTAAATTATTTCTAAATAAGGGAGAACGAATTGCCCATAACAAATACTCTGGTAAGACTAATCTTTTATCGGGTGAAACCCTTGCAATACCTCTAGTTAAATTACAACCAACTAATTTCTCATCAACCAAACGCACTAAACCAATCTCGCCACGAAGGGCAATCATTAGCTCTCCTTTTTCTAAAATAGTTTTTTTGTAGCTCTGGCTAATTTCCTCACAGGTAGTAATCATCTTCTGAGGTTTTAACTCACGCGCAGTCAAATCTACGACTCTCACACAAGGAATACCTTTCTTTACAGGTTCACCTGTTTGCACAATTCCATAAGATATGGGCTTTGTTGAAAGTTCCGCTAATTTTAATTTTCGCCATTCATTATGAGCATTTTTTAATAGCAAATAATCTAATAGAAACTCTTTACGTTTTTGCTTGGCTGCGATTAAATTTTCTGTGAGCGCGATCGCACTATCCCAAGTCCCCAATATTTGAGCTATTTTCCTTTGTTCTTCAAGTGGTGGGGTCGAAATAAGAAGAGGACGAAGAACTTGGAGATTAATATTTTTTTGGGCATTTTGAGTAGCTGCTGTTTCCATTGCTGGCTTTCGTGCAATTAGTGCATATTTAAGCCATTCCCTACAAACGCCGGATTTTGCTTGAACAACCACAATGCTATCTGGACAAGCTACATCTATGGAGGTCATGGCAACTTCTCCAATAGTGGCTGCAATAGTTACCAGAATAGAGCCTTTTGGAAAGAGTTTACTAACGCTTAGTCCTTCCTGATTAAGAGTTTGCGAATAACTTTGAAGTAAGCCATTAGCAGATGCTACATCTCCTGTTTGTACAAATGGAATTGAACCACCGTAATAACGGGGGTCGTTTCTGGGACGTGCAGTAAATTTACCTCTTTCAACTAAGGCTAATTGCTCAAGCGGTATAAAATCCCAATCTTTTGGAATCATACACCCAACTCCTTCAAATAACCCGCCATCTTCCCCCGTACATCAAACAACTCCGCTTCTAACTGCTCAATCTCCTGCTGTACCGCAGCAATATCAATCTCCTCTTCTTCCTCAAAAGTGTCCACATAGCGAGGAATATTTAAGTTAAAATCGTTCTCCTTAATCTCTTCTAAAGACACCACACTGGCATACTTTGGCACATCCTGCCGCTCGCTGTAAACCCGCACAATCTTATCTAAATGCTCATCTAGCAAGTCATTCTGGTTCTTACCGCTCTGAAAATCACCACTCCCATCAATAAATATCACATCTTGACGGTTCTCATTTACACCACCTTCTTCCCGCGAACGGTCAAACACGAAAATAGCCACGGGAATCGACGTACTGGGAAATAAATTCGGCGGCAACCCAATCACCGCATCTAATAAATTCTCCTCAATCAACTTCTGTCGAATCCGTCCCTCACTCGAACCCCGGAACAGTACACCATGCGGCGCAACAACCACCACACGTCCTTCCTTTGGCTGGGCGATTTCAATCATGTGGGTAATAAACGCAAAATCCCCCTTAGTTTTGGGTGGCACTCCTCGCCAAAAGCGGTTGTAGGTATCTTTATCGGCAGTATCTGCCCCCCACTTATCCAAGGAAAACGGCGGATTAGCAACCACCACATTAAACTTCATCAATTTATCAAGTTCTACCAAAGCCGGACTATTTAATGTATCGCACCACTCAATTCGGGCAGCATCCTTACTGTGCAAAAACATATTCATCCGCGCCAATGCCCAAGTACTCCCGTTAGCTTCTTGACCAAACAGGGAGTAATTATTACTACCCACTTCATTGGCAACCGAAATTAATAACGACCCAGAACCACAAGCAGGGTCACAAATCCTATCACCGGGTTTTGGTTGCGACAGTTTCGCCACCAACTTAGAAATCTGCGCTGGTGTAAAAAATTCCCCTGCTTTTTTACCCCCACCAGAAACAAACTTCTCAATTAAATAGATGTAGGCATTACCGATAATATCTTCACTCACCCGCGAAGGTCGCAAATTTAACTTGGGGTCAGCAAAGTCATTAATTAAATTTTTTAACCGTCGGTTGCGGTCTTTCGGTTTCCCTAAATTCGCCTCGGAGTTAAAATCAATATTGCGGAAAACCCCTTCTAACTTGGCTTTATTCGCGGGATGTTCTTCAATCGCTTCTAAAGCCATATTAATCAGTTCGCCAATATTATCAGCATTGCGTTGTTCGTAAATATCGTAATAACTCGCACCTTTGGGTAACACAAACCGTTCCCGCTCCATTTTTCTCAGGATGCGAGCATCATCATCCCCGTATTGCTTTTGGTATTCCTCGTAGTGGTCGCGCCAAATATCACTTATATACTTTAGAAATAGAAAAACTAAAATATAATTTTTATACTCCGACGGGTCAATTACCCCTCGGAAAGTATCGCAGGCATTCCACAGAATACTATTAATTTCATCTTGTTTAATTTTGTCAGTTTCTGCCATTAGTTTATTTTCTTACAAAATTCTTACAATATATACTGAGCATTGACTGTAGACAATACATTTAAAACAACAATATAGAATATTTGTATTATTTTTGTTTTAAATGTTTTGTATTTAACCTGAGTTCGGGTAATCGCTAAATCCCTTGTTATATCGTTGCTCGATTTTAGTATTTATAAACGTAATTACGTCGTTTGAGTCATTAACCAGTCGCTAAAAGCAGAATTAACCCCTTAACCCGAACTGACGTTATTTACAGTCTTCGGCATCAAAACTGCATCAATGTATGTCTTGCGTTTTTGCGCCAGTTTCTCCATAATCTGCTGTTCTCGCTGACTTAATGCTGCAATTTCTGCAATCAATTTCTGCTTTTCTAAAGGTGGAATATCAATCACCAGTGTTTCTAAAGCCAACTTACTTACCATTAACTGGCTAGTACCCTTAGCTAACCGATTTATCTGTTTTTTTATATTATTTTGCTGAAAAGACCAAACTAAATAAGCTGGGTTTACTTTCTGCGATTTGACTTGAATCACAAGCAGTGGAGAAGCAGCGACACAATTGTCAACTTCCTTGGTAACAAGTGCCATTTTGTTAGAAACACCTCTAGGACAAAACAAAATATCATCCTGTTTTAACAAGTGTTTTTCATATAAATCATCTACTTTTACCTTGTAAACATCACTCAAATCCAGACGGTTGTAGTCATCAATATCCTTCATTTGAATTACTCCTACCGTTCCTTTTGGATTACGCTCAATCTTTGAACGGAAGGGATAACCCATACGAATTGATGCAATATTCTTCAGTTTGACTTTCTCATAACTCTTTGGAGTAGCCATAGTTATAAAGTTATTCAGTAGGTAAGCGAGGTAGCTTGTTTTAAATCGCACTACCTCGCTTAGAGTTAAATGTTCAATCAATATTGAATTGTGTAGAAACCCGTGCAAACACTAATTTTCTACATGACTAAAAACCTACAGCCAGCCACCCGTCCCTTTATGCAAATCTTCTGCTTTAAAAGGACAGAGGTGACTGAGGGGACACCAGCGACACTCTAGTACGCTAGGTGTAGCTGTCGGCGCATCTTTTGCGGTCATGCTTTTAACCAGTTCTGCGACCTGTTGCTTAAACTCGTCAGTAATATTTGTAGCTGGGATTTCAGAAACTTCACCCTCATGGACTAGTTGTCCTGTGGGAACCTTACGAATTCCATGCAAACCAACCGCTGGAATTAATGCCATATACAACTTGACTTGAGCAATGTCGCTTGCTCGCAGTTCTTTACCAGTTTTGATATCTGGTACAACCACCTCATTTCCGCATACCGCTACGATGTCGGGTTGGGCTGAAATCACTGCACCAGCTTTTGTTTCGTACCAAAAACTGTTAGAACCTTCCGTATGAACGGTGTAGCCGTCTGCTTTCAAATCCTTCGCATAATCAGTCAATGCTGCTTGATGCTTGAGCTTATAGCTTTGGGCATTAAATCCGTTATTGACTTTAGGGATTTTATAGTTTGCCTGAGTATGCAGCGAGAGCATACATTGACGGTCGCCAGAAAGTCCTTTTGATAGCCAACTAGGATGAATGTATGGCTGCGTCCGGGATTCCAACCCCAAGCTCGCACCATCAAATGCTTGTTTTGTCATATAATTGAATTGCTTTTAAAAAACATGGCTCTTTCATCGGAGCCTTTTTCGTGTATTTACAGATTGTTGTAACCCGTTTACTGCGAAAAAAGTTACAACCGATTAAAATATATACTCGCACAAGCAATTAAAACTTGTCAACAAAAAAATTGTTGTAACTCGATTACAACAAAATAAATTTTCAGCTTTAAATTACGGTTGTCGCATCCAATAACAGAAGAACCTATCATCAGTAGATCACAAAATTTTTTATAACCCCTACCACATGGGCTTTTCAACAAAAGACCCAGACCCCACCGGCATCACCGATTAATAAGCGTTTCAGGCGATACGGTTACTTACCAACCTTCGCGTTCGGCGCAGCCGTGCGGCTGATCGCCTTAAATGAACGCGATTTCCCTCTGATTCAATCCAGCCTAAAACCCTTATCATTACCTTAGTTTCCGAAAGTTTGCGATCCACTTTTTGCGATCCACTTTTTGCGATCCACTTTTTGCGATCCACTGTTCCTCTTTTTTTTGAAGCTTCTTATATTCCAACCCCTTGCCCAGTTGCAAAGAAAGCGAAATTTATAATCCTCACGATTAATTCAGTGACTGCTGAAGATTTGATAGAGAAGGGTAGTGTCAGGGGGACTTCACAGCCACAGTCTTGTTATTTTTGACGTTAATAATTTTGTAGGAATGTAGCAAATAATTCTAGTATTTCAAATACGTTTAGACGGCTAGTTAATACTTATGAGGCTTGCATTTGCGTATTTTAAGTCTATTGGTAACATCTAAATCTATTAGTAGCAACTAGTAATTAATTTGACAGCATAAACAACACTTTATTTGTAGAATTGTCAGTGTCTTCGCGCTTCCGATGAAGCGCGATAGGGTAAGCCATGCGCTACATTATTACTCTTCTAACTCATCTACATTTGAATATCAGCGTAATAGATTGAATTGTTCGTTATACTTCGGGCTTGCGCTATGTAGTATAAAACAGCCAGACTGCAACGTCGCTTGTTTAATAAAAGAATGATGCACGTTAATTATGGGCATATAGCTAAAGAATTTACAAAAACCATACTAATAAGTTAGTTGACTACACGAGTATGTTCACTTTAAAGTTACATACTTCGTTAAGTAATATAAGTTACCATGCCTAATCAAGAATCTGCTTTTTTGGAACATTTACTGAGAAAAAGACTTGACCGAGTACCACCAGAAATTATAAGAAGCTTTTTAGAAAAACAATCGGTAAATGTTGATTTAATTAAAACAAAAAAAGGATTGCTTGATAAATTACTTGGACATCAATCAATAATGAAAAAGAATGAAACCTTTAATCAAGATTTTGACATATTTATAAGAGATTATGTTTTAAGTGCGGGAGTTTCTGAATACATTCTTCAAGTTCAAAATACTAATTTAGTTTTCCAATGGATAAAGAAATGGAAGAATAATACATTTTTTGGTCAAAAACACAAATTTCAAATCCATACTTCAAGAAAATTAGGAGAAGGATTTATCAAGTTCGATAAAGATGAAGAAGGAAATATTTCTAGTAGTCTTATTGATGAAATAATACCAAACAAAAACTCAGATAATGAAGATACGATAATCTCACTTCCAAATAGTGTAATATTTCTTGTTGCATCAACATTAGATACAGTATATGCGTTAGATGGATTAAGACAAGTAGAGTACCATCGGACATCTGAATTTGAAATAGTATTCCGTAAAAATTTAAGTTTAATAGAAATCCGAGGAGATTATAAAGTTATTAAAGATTTTGTCACGACTGCTATTTTAGATAATGATAATCCGCTATCAATGGCAGCAAGTATATTTATTGGTGAAGAGGAAGACCTACAGAATAGCTTAATTCGTATTTCTCGAAGACGTATAGGAATTGACGCACTCCGACAAACCTTAAACGGTTCGTTCTTAAACATTAGTTCAATCGTAGATGGAAGTAAAACCAATAAAATCAAAATATACTTAGATGAATTACAAAATTGGGATGAAGAAACTGAACCTTTGTTAAGAGAGTTAATCAAGAAAGTACAACCTACTCTTGATAAAGGTAGAATAGCGTTTAAGTATAAAAATAAAAAATATTCTTTTATGATTACAAAAACAGGAGGTCTTAGATTTTACGAGTACGTTTCTGAAGAAGTTGTTACATATCTCCTTTATTTTATCAACCGAATAGCTTAAAGGATATAAGCTATGTCTAACCAAACACAAGAGTGTATTGAAGAGTATATTAAAACTAATTACAAAGGTGGCTTAATAGGAATATCCAAACTAACTGAACTTTGTAATCAACCCGCTTGGGAAATATACTCTATTTTAAAAAAATTAGAATCTCAGGAAAAACTTAAAATTATAACAAGATATTTTTGTCCAGAAATACACCGTATACCAGATGAAAAAGTTCCATTTTGTCCTGAATGCGATTTAAAATATGCAGATAGTGACATTATCACCGTAGTTTATATTGAGCCAATTTAGATTTATGCATAGCAAAAATAATTAAGACAATATGAATTCGGATAAAAAAGATATTTTTATCAACGACTTAAAAAATTTTGTTAGCCGTCAGCAAGCGATTAATTTATCTTTAAAAGATTCTATTAATTGTTGCAATATGTTTGACAGCGAAAATATGTATGATGAGGAAGAAAAGTTAATATTATTAGTTTTATCAAAAAACAGTAAAAATACAACTCAACAAGGTGATTCATTAGAAACATTAATGAAATCACTATTTCGACGAGTTAAATTTATCGATGACGTACAAATAACTAATCGAGACTTACCTATAGGTCAAATAGACTTACAATTAACTCCAATTGACGATATTGCGTACAAAGTATTAGGTTTAATTAATGAGGAACCATGTGGTTTAATAGGAGAATGTAAAAATTATAAGTCTAGCAACAAAGTAGAAAGAGAAGAAATCGAAAAAACTTGTTGGAGAGCTTGTAAATCAGGTTCGCTCAGTTTTTTTATTGCACCGAATTTTACATCAGGAGCATTAAAAGAAGTAGAGGAATTTAATCAATATAAAGCAGATATTTGTAAAAAACACTGTGGTATTTTTATTGTGCCTATAAATTTAGAGATGATACAGGCTGTTATCAGTCATAAAATTAATTTTTGTTATTTTATTAAATGGGCTATTCATCGCTCAAAAAGTCATAATATCACCCCTCATTTGCGAGCCTTTAAGAATTAAGTTTTGGAGAATTACAGTCATCACTTCATTAATCCTTATGGCTATTCAGCAACTGGGAAAGATTAGGCGGCGAGAGCGGAGTGTCGGGTGCGGGCTGCGACAATAATTGGTTTTTTTTTAATACGTATGATAGCCCGTACCCGATACCGCCTAATCTAGCGCAGCGGTTCCCAGTTGCCTCCCGACGCTCGATGAAAACGCACTCCTTCCTACATTGGGAAAACCCAATTATAAGAAGCACTTCCTTGATTAACCATTTGTTCCACTTTCTCCAACTTCTGGACTGTTAATTCATCATCTTTCTGCTTGTAAAGTCTCTTCGCTCGTCTAAGATGATTCATCCCTGCGGCTTTATCACTGGTATTTTTATTGACACTCCACCTCTTCAATTTGATTTCCGCCAACCTCATATGAGCATCAGCTGAATTGGGATTACTCCCCAGAATTTGTTTTATCAGTGCTTCCGCTTCTTGTGGCTTGCTTCTACTCTTACTTTTAGCGACTTTGAGCAGTTTATATTCTGCAATATTGCGTGTTTTTTGGTCTGGAGATTGTAAATTAAGTATTAGTTTATCGGTTTGTGCTTGTCTTTCTTGTGGGGCTTCAAAAAACTGTCCCATCAATAACCCACCAATACAAGCGCCCAAAAATAGTTTACGTAACATGACTTATATTATTGTTTTATTGGTATAAATCTTGGTATATCGCTTGAATAGGATTTGGGTGTAACCTTTACCTTGGCAGGAGATGAACCATCTGCTATTACTAAATATCCTTCTAAGGATGGGAGATTTTGCAATTCTGAGGGCAATACTGCTGCGGTTTCTCGGATTTGCTGACTTTTACTAGAACTGCTGCCGTTATCTTGGTAGGTTTTGGATTGGGTAATATCAATTCGCTCCTGTATACCAATCATTTTGGAAAATTCTTCTGCTGTAGCACTATCTCTAATATTGAGTATGAGTTTGGTGGCTAAACCCTGGAGGATAATTCTGCTTCCCTTCTCCCCATAAATCTCTTCAATTTGGGCTGTAGTTTGGGAGCCAATGAAAGCACTACCGCCAAATTTACGGCTTTCTGATAGGAGTCTGGGTAAGCTTTTTAATTGACTTAAAGCTCCCAATTCATCAATCACCACGGCGGTTTTAAGTTGTCTGCGTTCGTTTGCAAGTAATCCCCTGAGCATTAGCTCAAATGCAGTTGTTATCAGTGGTTTAAAGGTTTCTGCATCGTCTTCAAACAGCGATAGAAATATCCAGCGTTCGTCATCGGTTCTACCCCAATGACTAAAACTAAATTCAGGTGGTGCGGGACATTGAGCTAAAGATTGATAAAACCGCATTTGATTGGCAGCTGTAGCAAGTACGCTACCTGCGGTATTACCAGATTCACCTTCAAAATATCGCTTGGATACCGTACCAGCTAAGAAATCCTTTAGTTGATCTAACGAAAAACTGGTTAGTACTTCCCAAACTTCTGCATTGGAATAGGTGCGCGAATATATATCAGCAATCAAATTTTTAGCAGCATCGCTAAAAAACCGTTCTTTGGGGTCATTAGGGATTAATCCAGCCGCAATAGTGTTAAACTGTGCGTCTTCCGAGCAATGACTCCAGCCAATAGTCCGGTTATCTTTGGGGTTGAAAATTAAATCATCTTCTCGGTACAGCTTTTCCATCAATTCCCCGTTCCTATCTAACACCATTACTCGCCAATCCGGACGTTGACGCAATGCGTGGAGAATTTGCAGTATTGATTGACTTTTACCGGAACCGGGAGAACCAAAAAAACCGAATGACAGGTTTTCCAAATAGTTGGGTAGTACAACTCCTCCTATCTCAAGTTTTGGTGTGATGGGTTGTTGATTAAATTGTATTAGTTTGTCGGCATCTTTATGGTTCAATTGCCGTTGTAACTGTTTGGGATTAACGAGTGTGGTTCCTCGGAGAATTTTATTAGATAAACCGTTGGGGAATAATGCAAAACCTGCACCTAAAATTAAATTAATTCGCCACAAACCACCCCATCCCATAAGCGCAGTTAATCCGAGAAAGATAATTGCAATTGCTGCGGTTGTAAGAATGGGAAATTTTTCTTTTTTGGGCAACCACCAAATGGTAATTAATAGCAGAGGGAATAGCGGACCAAGGAATTTAGCTACATTGTAGGAGATGATTCCCAATGCTAAACCAAAACCAACAATCATTATTCCAGCAGGGTTAATAGACTCGTTTGATTTATCAAACATTCTTACCTCAGCTTTTATGAAGTTAATGGTTAAAGCGTTTTCATGTCCCTTTTTTAATTAATCTCGTTACTCTTTCTCCGTAGAATGAGCATCAACATTATCTACTTCTTTCTCTAAAATTTCTGTCCCTAAAATGTTGCTGTTGAAATTCACCTGGGCTTGGTTGCTGGTTGATTCCATATTGTGAGCGAATTGCTTTTAATCTTTCATCCAGTGAGAAATTAGCCCAATTCTGTTGCTGTGGGGAGGAAGAAAGTGGGATATTTGATTGGTTTGGAATAGTTTTATTTTGAATATCTTGGTATGCTTCTGATGTCGGTTCCGTTGGTATTTTTGGTGCTGGTTGTATTGGTTCTTTCTTATCGGATAGTTTATCAATTACGTAATTCCAATCTACTCCCATTTCTCCCATCATATAAATACTACTGGGAGTAATTCTTTCTGCTCCGTCTCCACCAAATGAAGATGCACCTTTGAGGTAGTAATCGGTGGAAACATAACCGAATTCTTTATCTAAATAAATTTGGTTATTGTTTGGTTGTTTATTGTTGTCTTGGCTGGTTCTAAAGGTACTATTTTCTGGTTGTAAATCTGCTTGTTGTTGGAGTTGTAAATCTTCTTGATATTGAATATGTTGTTGATTTCGTAATTGTAATGATTCTTGTTCTACTTCCTCTACTTTCTTTACTTCTTCTTCTACTTTTATCTCTGTTTCAAAGGAGCGTTGCGGATAGGCATATCTATGACTTATATTTACCTCTCCGTTTTGATATCTGAATACTTCTTCTGTGCCTGGGATGTAAATAGAGCATTCTATTAAATCTTTGGATGCTTCTGGATTAAAAACAGCTTCTTCTAGCTTATCCAATTCTTCTGGTTTAATCTGGTCAATATCTATCTTTCCTTCAACATCTTGAAGGAAGACAATATTACTATCCATTTTTATTGTTAATCCTGCTTGTTTTACGCCGCTATGGACGGTAAATTCATCAACAATGCGATTCAATCTTTCTTGCTGTTCTTTATTTAAATACTGTGACATATTCAATGACTAATTATGTGTACAATAAATGGTTGATAAATTGATGATACAATTCTATTTTTATTGCTGTTATCTATCCCAAAAAATGCGATATGTTTAAAAAACTACTTTTGTATAAAATGAATGGTTTATTAATCTACGATACTAATTCAGGACTTACGCAACTGGCACATTGCGATCGCCAAACGCCAGTAATTTAGTACTACTAACGATAATCTCTGAAATCAGCCATTTTCATAATTATTAACAGTAATTAACCATATTTTTGTTATCTTTCAAGTTTCATGAGAAGATGATTATTGGGTGCATCAGTAAATTTGTTAGCAATGAGATTTACTAAACTTGATTATTGCCAATACTTATTAAGTAGTCAAATTAATTATACTATTACAAACTTAGCAGAACATTTAGAGCAAATAAGTCATGATACAATAAATCGCTATCTTAAGAATGAAAAACTAACTCCACGTTTACTGTGGGATAATGTTAAAGATTTAATAGTTGTTGACCAAGATGCCTACATTATATTTGATGATACGGTTATAGATAAAAGATTTTCGGAAGAAATCGAAATAGTCAGAAAACAATATAGTGGAAATGAGCATGGAGTTGTTAAAGGGATTGGAATAGTCAGTTGTATATATGTTAATCCTAAAACACTTAATTTTTGGGTAATAGATTATAGGATTTTTAATCCTGAAAATGATGGTTTGACTAAAATTGACCATGTAAAAAATATGCTCATAAGTCTTGTATATCAAAGGAATTTGCCTTTTGAGACAGTTCTAATGGATACATGGTATGCAGTCAATAAATTAATGCTCTATATCGATAGTTTAGAAAAAATTTATTATTGTCCTTTGAAAACTAATCGTTTAGTTGATGATAGTTTTGGTAAAGAAAAATATAAAAATATTAAATCTTTAGAGTGGAGTGATGAAGATTTAGAAAGTGGTAAAATAATAAAAATTAAAGGGTTCCCTGCTAATAAAAAGGTGAAACTTTTCTGTGTTACTGTTTCTACCGACAGAACAGATTACGTCGCAACCAATGACTTATCTCAAAGTTCCATAGATGTTGCACAACAGGTGTGTAAAATCCGCTGGAAAATAGAGGAGTTTCATCGAGAAATAAAGCAGTTAACTGGTATTGAATCATGCCAATGTCGTAAAGCTCGTCTTCAAAGAAATCATATTGCTTGCGCGATGTTAGTCTGGCTTAGACTTAAAAACTTAGCTTATAAAACGGGTGAAACTGTTTATAAAATCAAGCATAATTTACTTTCTAATTATCTAATTGAGCAACTAAAGCGTCCGGAAGTTGCTATGTCTATAGTTTAGTTTTTTAGGCGCTCGGTGCGCTTCGCGCACCATTGCTTGTGCCAATTGCGTAAGTCCTGTAATTAATATTTATTGGAATTATCTTGAGAAAAATGTGACATATTAAATAACTTATTACGTAGGAAGTAGATGGTTTATTTATAGTCAATAATTTGACAAGATTCTTCGCCCAAATGATTCAAACATTACGCACAATATGACGTATCCGCTTTATCTAAGCTATGTAATAAAAAATTTGGTCATCTTTCAATACCTTTCGACTTTTGTTTCTGTCTTTTTAATTCCTCTTCTTGTTGTTGGTGATGAAGGAACATTTCAAGAGCTAAATTAGGATTAGATATTAGTTTTTTAATAGGTTCCGAATCTCGTTCTGGTTGATAATCTACTCCTCGATGTTTTTGCAGTCCATTGAACGTATAAGCAGCACCTAAATTAGTCCCGCTAAATGCTTGTTCATCAATGCAATATGAAATCCCTTTTGATTTACCAGTGCGAGTAAATCCTGCTCTAACTTCAATACCTTTTATCTGTAACCGAGCAATCATTAATGGTAATGTTGGTTTATCTAAAGTAGCTTTATTAATCGCTTGCTGTAACTTCTGTTTTATTGACTTTTCTGGTGGAGTTTGACGCTTACCCGATTCATATTCTTGTTGCTCTCTTTCAATACGTTTAACTTGTCCCGTGCTGACTGCTTTCTGCTGCTTTTCTCTGCTTTTTACCTGGAATAAACCATATTCTTTTTCAATTTCTCTTAGTACCTTTTCTGAGCGTAAATAATCCCAACCATCATGCACTACTTTTCCGGTATCTAATCTAATGCGACTAGCAACAATGTGAATGTGGTCATTGTCAGTATTTGAATGCCTGTAAATTGCATATTGATTGCAGTCAAAGCCCATCTTTTCAAGATACTTTTGAGCAATTACTTTCCATAATTCTTTATCAATATAATCATCCGGTGCAGCAGAGAGAGAAACGTGATAAACTGCGCGTTCAACTCCTGGGTTTAGCTGTCTTGAAATTTTAAATTCTTTTGCTAATTCTCTAGCATTTTTACCAAACATATTCCCGCCAATTAATGTATCTTCTGAATCCTGTTCTATATAATCTAATAAACCCCTAAATCCTCTACCCTTCTTCTGCTTCCCAATCATCAACTGAATCCTCTTCTAATTCTTCTGAATCTTCGTCACAATCTATAAGGGAGGTAAGTTGTCTTCCGACTTTATTAACTACGTCTAAAAGTTCATTTAATATTTGTGAATCAACTGGTGGTTGACAACCCATTTTTATAGCAGCATTAGATGCTTTAGAAAGCTGATTTAGGTTGTTCCCAATTCGGCTTAATTCTTGATAAGTTTTAAGTGATATTTTGCTGATTCTTGTTGGTAATGGTTTACCCAAAGTTAAGCGACGTATTAAAACACTTTGAGGTACACCAGCATCTCTTGCTTTCATGCGTAACCAATCCAGTTCCAAATCGCTTAATCGCACTTGATAAATGTGTGTTCTTTTTGTGGCTTTGGATGTGCAACGACGTGGCATAAAAAACGAGTAAAAACGAGTATTTTTGACGCTACTTCCGTTGGGGGTTTCTTAAGGGGGACACTCCCACTTAAGCGAGCCTGCCATCCGAGCAACGCGAGGTTTAGCGCTAGCTAAAAGGCATGGCTCGCTCCCAACCCACGCGCCGGGGAGACGGGAGGAGTAGGGGAGCCGGGAGTCGGGCGAGGACGAGAAACTGGGGAGTGGGGAACCGGGGGAGACGAGGACTTGAGAGAACCAAGAACCGGAGACAACCGAGAAGAGTAGAAGAACCCATACGCCGGGTAGAAGTTGTTAATGGGCGGCATAGGAGCGCCGCCACGCACTAAAAAACTAAGGGTTTGGAGTAACGCTCTACGACTAACAAATCCGTCAATCATAAAACAAGTAAGAAGACAAAAATATTGAAATACTTCACGCGGGTGTTCTACAAGAATCTAACACTATTTATATAGAGCAAGATTCGTATTTAAATACTAAAAAAGTCATAGGAAATATTGATGATATTAGATAAATTTTTATTAACGGATTAAATTCAATAGTTCAACGACTTTAATCGAAAAACATCTGCCAAAAGTAAGATAATACTTTTAATTTATTTTCTTTAAAATATATCTATAACAAGCTCACTTTTTTAGACAATAACTGACAGATTTAGAAATATTTTTTGAGAGAGGATAAAAAGTAAATGCGATGTCATAGAGAAAGATAAAAACAACGACAATATTCGTATTTAAGATTAAAAAAATCCATATGATTATTAATCAAAGCTGGAGGTAAGAAAATAGATACGGTGACTACATCACAGCAAGAATCTGACAGGATTGATAAGGATTTGATTCCGGAAGCTATCAACGCACTCAAGGAACTCAAACCGAAGGAATTACCCGATGTTTCTGCTAAGGAAGCTATTCGGCAAATGAGGCGATATATCAATGGTGCTTTGAAGAAGAATTATACCTACGACGAGATTGCGGAGGTTTTATCTGGATTAGATATTAATATCAGCGGTAGCCGATTGAAGT
>JAHCMI010000008.1 GCA_019192545.1 Rivularia sp. MS3
GGAGTTGTGAGTTAGGAGTTAGGAGTTAGGAGTTGTGAGTTAGGAGTTAGGAGTTAGGAGTTAGGAGTTAGGAGTTAGGAGTTGTGAGTTAGGAGTTAAGAATTAGTAATTACTGTTCCCTGTTCCCTATTCCCTACTCCCTACTCCCTACTCCCTAATTAAGAATTAATAATTACTAATATCTATTATTCACGCTAACTGGTAACTGTTAACTGATGACTGTTAACTGTATATCATGACTAATTCACAATTTCGTATCGAAAGCGATTCGATGGGCGATCGCCAAATTCCAAGTAGCGCTTATTACGGTATTCAAACATTACGGGCTACAGAAAATTTTGCTATCAGTGGGATTAAACCCTTGTCTACTTACGTAGATGCCTGCGTCATCATCAAAAAAGCTACAGCAATCGTTAATGGAAAATTGGAATGTATACCCCAAGATGTCAGTCAAGCCATCGTAGAAGCTGCTGATGAGGTGTTAGATGGTAAGTTCCGCGAACAGTTTGTAGTGGATGTTTATCAAGCTGGTGCCGGTACTTCGCACCATATGAATGTCAATGAAGTGCTAGCCAATCGCGCTTTGGAAATTTTAGGAGATGAAAAAGGTAACTACAAACGAGTCAGCCCTAACGATCATGTTAACTACGGGCAGTCTACAAATGATGTAATTCCCACAGCAATTAGAATTGGCGGAATTTTGGCATTATCGAAGACATTGTATCCTGCCTTGGATAATGCAATTAATGCAATGGAAGAAAAAGCCACAGAATTTAAAGATATTGTAAAGTCGGGTAGGACTCATTTACAAGACGCGGTACCGGTGCGCTTGGGAGATACTTTTGCCGCTTGGGCGCAGATTCTCAAAGAACATCGAAATAGAATTAATACTGCCGCTGCCGATTTGACGATGTTGGGATTGGGTGGTAGCGCAGCGGGTACGGGGTTAAACACCCATCCCCAATATCGCGTAAGTGTGATTAAAATTATTTCAGAACTAGTTAATTCTCCTTTGAAGGAGGCAACCCATCTCATGGCTGCAATGCAAAGTATGGCACCATTTGTTAACGTATCCGGTGCTTTACGAAATCTGGCTCAAGATTTAGTCAAAATATCTCATGATTTGCGCCTGATGGATTCGGGACCAAAAACCGGTTTCAAAGAAATTCAATTACCGCCAGTGCAACCGGGTTCTTCGATTATGCCTGGAAAATATAATCCCGTTATGGCTGAAATGACATCAATGGTTTGTTTCCAAGTAATGGGTTACGACACTGCTATTAATTATGCAGGACAAGCAGGGCAGTTAGAACTAAATGTCATGATGCCTTTGATTGCCTATGATTTTATTCACAGCATTGAAATACTAGGCAATACCGTTCTAGCATTGACTTCTCGCTGCATCAAAGGAATCAGTGCTTTACCAGAACGTTGTTTGGATTATGCCGAAGGCAGTTTAGCATTAGTAACGGCATTAAACCCTCATATAGGATACCTCAATGCAGCCGCAATTGCTAAAGAATCTATGGAGACAGGAAAGTCCCTCAGACAAATTGTATTAGAAAAACAGTTAATGACCGAACAACAATTAGCCGAAGTACTAAATTTAGAAAAAATGAGTACCATCGTCAGCGAGCAGTCAACAGTCAACAGTGAGCAGTGAGCAGTGAGCAGTGAGCAGTGAACAGCGAGCAGTTATCAGTTACCAACGCCGGAATTTGATGCTGATAACTATTAGCCTTTAACCTTTGAACTTTAACCTTGAACCTTTGACCTTTAATAACTTCTGACAACTAACCACTAACAACCATTAAGCTAAGCTGTGATAAAACAACCTTTAAACTATTGAAAAATTTACATCAATGCAGACCAATAAACCATCTGTCAGTTTAATTAGAGCGACTTCTTATTCCATTGAAGTATTAAAGGAATCCTTAGAAACCTTGCTCGAACCTTTGGGTGGAATCACAGCATTTGTTAAAAGTGGCGATCGCGTCTTACTCAAACCTAATTTGCTTACGGGTTCGCGCCCTACAGGAGAGTGTACGACTCGCCCGGAACTGGTTTACGCTTTAGCAACTATGGTAATTGAGGCTGGTGGCAAACCTTTCTTGGGAGACAGCCCCGCTTTTGGTAGCGCCAAAGGAGTAGCCTTAGCAAATGGGTACGAACAAATTTTGGCAGAACTTAATCTTCCGATTATCGAATTTAGTGGTAAGCGCTACGAAATAATTAACGATAAATTTAATCATTTGCTGCTTTCCAAGGAGGCGATGGAAGCAGACGTGGTTATAAATTTACCCAAAGTCAAGTCTCATGCTCAATTGGTATTAACTTTGGGAGTCAAAAACTTGTTTGGTTGCGTACCGGGGAAAATGAAAGCTTGGTGGCACATGGAAGCAGGAAAAGATGCCAACCGTTTTGGAGAAATGCTAGTCGAGACTGCAAAGGCGATTAACCCTAACTTAACGATTATAGACGGTATTATCGGTCATGAAGGCAACGGACCGAGTGGCGGAGAACCGCGTCCTTTAGGGATTTTGGGCTGTTCAACAAACGTGTTTGCTTTAGATAGAGCGATGGTAGAAATACTAAATGTTCCCCCCGAACAAGTACCGACAATTACTGCATCAATGCGGTTGGGAATTTGCCCGGAACTAGATGAGATCCAATTCGTCCAATTACATCCCGACTTATTACAAATAGACGATTGGCAATTACCATCGAAATTTATGCCGATTGACTTTGGAATGCCCCGAGTAATTAAATCTACTTTTAAGCATTTTTATATCCGATTTATCAAAGAAAAAATGACCGCTTATACCGGAAATTAAGAGAATTGTTGAAAGCAACAAAAATTGCCTTTATAGTGCAAGCTTGGCTACAGCAATTTTATGTACTAGCAGAGTAACCTATAAATACCCTCCGATTGCTTAACCAGACCGCCCTATTTTAGTGGCGGTTTTTTTAGTCCGGAAAATTATGATAAATTGTTACATTTTTCCATATCAGCTATTTTTATTTTCGCTGTCAATATACAGACTATAACCTCTACTAAAAGAATATTAAATATCATATAACCATTTGATAATTTTTCAGAAATCATCCGGATATTAATAACCCGATATTGAGACATACTCAACCGTATTATCAACTGTATTTATCATTATTTTCACCGATTTAAATATGAAGATTTTTAGCGAGCAATAGTCACTTACTGCTACTTAAAAACAATTTAAATATTCTGTAGTTATGCGGTATAGAATTATTAACTGAATCTTTTGGTCAAAGCATATAGCGGATATAAAACTTTTGAGTGTAATCACTGATGATGATATAAAAACTTTAAAGTATACTCAATTACTTTTAAGTATCAAACTATAAATAATTATCTTTCTAGAAAGCTTAAAACCCTTGCTATGTAACAAATTATCTATCTATTGGAAGATGATATTGACCCGTTTTTGATTTAAAGTTAATATTAATGGATTGAAAATATGTATTTTTTTTTGCATGATAATTAATTAATATAAACTGTAGGCAATACAGTGAATACGCAAGTATGAAGCGAGATTAGTTACAAGTAATTAAACAAGATATTTAAGAATTACTTGGTATCAAGAGTTTCACGTATAAAGAAATATATAAAGTAAGTTCCAAGACTCGTTTAAATTCTTATTTCGTTCCGAGTTTACGGTCAGAAAAAAAGCTAAAATAATAGCAACACTCTCATTCAAGAGAGGGTTGTAGCAACTAGTGATGTAAAGAGCTAAATAATTTATATGGATTCTAACAGTCAGTCTGCCAATACTGAGGAATTACCTTCGCAACGTGTGGCAGACGTTGTAGGAACAGCGATTGCTATGTTAACTTTAACGCTACCTATGTTTGTAATTGGTCATTACTCTTCAAGCAGCGTTTCAGATAGCCGGCAACCATTAACCTATAACTTGCAAAAAACTGACAATGATACAGAACTAATAAACAGTGAAATTTCATCAATTTATAAAATGAATAAAGATGCTTCGCAAAAATCCTTGAAAAAATAATTTAAAGCAGGCATGAATATAAACGCGCCTCTACTTATAATTAGATTATGAGAAGAAATTAATGTGAATTCGCATTCGTAAGATAGATTTTTTTGTGGCGCGTACAAAAGCGTTGTTTCGACTAATCGAGTAAGGCGCAACTTTTTGAACGCTCTAACTTTCAATCTTAAGAAGTCCTACATCATACTCGAACAAAGGTGTGGGATGTTGCCGGTTTGATACTTCTGTATTAAAAAGCTTTACCGGACATACCAGTCCACAAAAGTTTTTAACGCCCGATCGCGTTCTATAATTTTCGGCTTAACATATCGAAGATGCCCATGTTCTAATTGGGCATCTTTCTTTTTTGCCAAACGAGCGGACAAGGTTATCTTACAAATGTCTCAACTGGTGATTTTATCAAATAAGCTAACTGCGGCAATCAACCACTTTGGGATAAGTCCATATTGACCTAAAATTCTACACGGGAGCCTTCAAACTCTCACCGATAATTAATTTTGCTTTAGGAGTAAATCCGTGGACTTATCGATTATCCCAGCCCAACCGAAACCCGGTTTGATAAATGTTTTAATTGAAATTGTTGGTGGAAGTAAGAATAAATACGAGTATGACAAAGATTTACAAGCTTTTGCTTTAGATCGGGTACTTTATTCATCGGTACAATATCCCTACGACTATGGTTTTGTACCTAATACTTTGGCTGATGATGGTGACCCCCTCGATGGTATGGTAATAATGGACGAGCCAACATTTCCCGGTTGTATAATTGCAGCAAGACCTATCGGAATGTTGGAAATGATTGATGGGGGCGATCGCGATGAAAAAATTCTTTGCGTTGCCGATAAAGACCCACGTTATGCTAACGTAAAATCTCTGAGAGATTTAGCTCCTCATCGACTCGATGAAATCGCAGAATTCTTCCGGAGTTACAAAAACTTAGAGAAAAAGGTCACTGAGATTCTTGGTTGGCAAGATGTTGAGAAAGTAGCACCTTTAGTGGAACAATGCATCAAAGCTGGCAAGTAGAAAACAATTGAAATTTTTCTCACATAAAAATTCCGCTCGCTCACCGCAACTTGTTTTTTTTAATTTTTTCTCCTAAAACCTAATTGCCCAATGCAACGCACGCTTCTTTTTGCAAAAATTCACAACTGTACTCTCACCGAAGTAAATCCTAACTACGTGGGTAGTATCACCATAGATAAAATGCTTTTAGAAAAAGCTGGCATTTTGCCTTACGAGCAGGTGCAAGTGGTGAACGTGACTAATGGCGAGCGTTTCGTGACTTATACAATACCGGCTGATGCGAATTCGGGAGCCATTGAGCTAAACGGGGCTGCGGCGCGTTTGGGCATAAAAGGAGACCGCTTGATTATAATGTCTTACGGGCAGTTTACCTTGGAAGAAATTACTAATTTTTCTCCAACAGTTGCAATCGTAGACGAGAAAAACAAATTGTTAGAAATACGTCACTACGATGAACTGCTCGCTAAGACTATTATGTAGCGAATATGTCACAGATAGAACCGTCGAGCCATGCTCAATATGCGAGCCAATCGCCTTTAAAATGCTCCCCCGAACAACCTGACAAATTTTTTGTCAAATTTTGGGGGGTGCGGGGTTTAATTCCCACACCGGGCGAAGAAACTAATTTTTATGGAGGCAACACAGCCTGTGTGGAAATGCAGGTTGGCACAAAAAAGTTAATTTTTGATGGTGGTACGGGGTTGCGAGTATTGGGAAAAAGCTGGCTGCGACAACAGCAAGAATTAGTTGCTCATTTGTTTTTTACTAATGCTCAAACAAACCGCATTCAAGGCTTTCCGTTTTTTGCTCCTGGATTTGCATCTCAAAACTGCTTGCATATCTACGGTACGGCGGCTTCCAATGGTGCATCAATCAAGCAATCCCTGGGAGATCAGATGTTGTTGCCGCATTTTCCTTATCCCTTACAAGTTATGAAATCCGAACTGCAATTTTATTACTTGACTCCAGATAAAGTGGTAAGCATAGACGATGTAACTGTAGAAATGGCGCTAATAAATAATGTAACAAAGTCTATTGGGTATAGAGTTATCTGGAAAGAATATAGCGTTGCTTATATTACAGATTTGCAATCAAAAATCGACGATTCGGAACTAGAAAGCTTAGAAAAATTGACTCAAGAAGCAGACTTAATGATTGTAAATCCTGGCTACATTACTTCCGAACTTCGTAATTCACAAACACCAATTGATTGCTACTGGCAAGTTGCAGTGGATTTAGCTCGTAGAGCAAAAGTAAAGCAGCTTGTATTCTCCAATCATCATCCTAATGATAACGATAGCTTTTTAAATAAAGTCCAAGCAAAGATTAAATCTGAATTTGAACAAGCATTTTTAGCTCGTGAAGGTATGGTAATATCTGTTAACTGAAGTTATATGGAAGTTATTTGCACATCAAATAGAATTTTTGCGATGACTGCTCCGGATAATCCAGTAACTTATTGATAAAGCAAAAACTGCTACTCCTAATCCAATTACTTTTAATCCTTCTGTATTTTTTAAATCTAAAATAATAATTTTTCTGGCTACGGCTATCAAGGAAGTAGCAATTACTAGCTCAACATGAATCACGCTCTTCCTCAGATAAGCAGTAATATTTTCTAAAATTTCTAAAGCAATCAAAATATTTAAAAATAATCCGAAAGCTGTAAATAAATTTTTATTGAAACTTGCTTCATTGACATCCCAAATAAGCAGTTTATTAAATATAAATATGACTAAATCTACGATAGCAATTAAAATTAAGACTATCATAGTAATAGAAAGCAACTTGGAAACTAATACCTGAATATTTTCAATTATATGTAAAAAATTATCATTTTGACTGTATTTACGAATCTGTCTGAATAGATTCTTCATGCTTCATGCCTTGCAGTTGAAAGTTTAATATAACTGACGATAGTTAGTAATTGGTAAATTTGAAAGTCAATAAAATCAATAAAATCAATCAATAAAATCAATTAATAAAATTAATAATTAGAAGTAAAGCTAAATCATTTGTTTAAATCATACCCCAAAACTATTACTATAAACAATTCTTGCTCAATTAATAACTATATTAGGTAAAAAGCATTTATCAAAGACAGTAAAAACTTATTGCCTTGAATCACGAATAAATATACAGTGTAAACTATTATCTCGTATATTTTGAAGGGGAACCATGAACCGTCGTAGCTTCTTAAACTGGGTTGGAATCGGTTGGATCGCAAGTTGTTTACCCGTGGCTATTGCAGCTTGTTCTTCAAAGGAAATAAAGCAAAATGCCTCAGAATCTCAAGAATGGCAAGAAGTTGGGACATCTTCCGAATTAAATACTAATGGAAAATTGCTTACTAAAAATACATCAGTTGGAGAAGTATTATTAGTTAAAACTTCAGTTCCTGGCGATTTAGTTGCCGTGAATCCTACCTGTACTCATTCTGGTTGTACGGTAGAATGGAAAGCTGATATGAATAAATTTGTTTGTCCATGTCATGGTTCTGAATTTGGTGTTGCTGGTAAAGTTGAAAAAGCACCAGCTACAGCACCTTTAAAAACATATGCAGTCAAAGTTGAAGGCGAGAAAGTCTTAATTAAATAAGTTTTCGGTATTATTTCATCGATTCGACTTAGTCATCTATTAATATTCTCGAATATAAGCTTCTTACTCAAATTTTCGGAAAACACTGCTTAGTTGAGTAAACATGATTTATGATATTTGTTTATTTATAGTTTGGGTTAGCAAAAACAATTAATATTTTCTCATACAAAATGGCTATAAAAAATAACTCTAATTTCCCGAATAACTGCGATTAAGGTAAAATCATAAACATGCCTTAAACATGTCTTACCTAAAAAATAGATTATAGAAAAGGCATATATGTAACATAATTTACTAAATAAAAAATAAAAAGTAAGTTAAGTTAAATTTGTTATAAAAATAACGATTGACTACTTAAAAATGCGGCTAGAACAGTTGCAAGCCTTTTTGGCGATCGCCGAGTGTGGTAGTTTTCAGAAAGCAGCGCACAAACGTAGTGTGACTCAATCTACAATCAGTAGGCAAATTCAAGCATTGGAAGCAGATTTAGGCTTTGAACTGTTTCACAGAAGCAGTCAGTCAAAATTGACATTAGCGGGTGAAACTTTACTGCCTCGTGCGCGTAAAATTTGTTTAGAGTGGCAAACTGTAAAGCAAGAAATAACAGATTTAATTGCAGGAAAGCAACCAGAACTTTGTATTGCTTCTATTCCTTCAGTCAGCGCTTACTATTTTCCACCTTTATTTCAATCATTTTGCAACCAATACCCCGATGTACAACTACGAGTCACATCATTAGGTAGCGATAGGGCACTAAAGGTTCTCAAAGATGGGCTAGTGGATTTAGCTATTGTCATGAACAATCGTTTTCTTACCACCAGTAAAGAAATGGTTGTTGAAACCCTTTATGAAGATAAAATAGAAGTTTTAATATCAGTTAATCATCCATTAGCAAAATATGAATGTATACCTTGGTCAGAATTAATTCGCTATCGACAAGTAATTTTTAAAGAAGGTTATGGAATGCAGCGTTTAGTGCAAAATCAATTTGACCAAGCTGAAACTTTACTTAAATCGGCTTTAGAAGTGAATACTTTAGATGCTTTCCGGGGAATAGTACGTCAAGGAGAATTGATTGCTTTATTACCGAGTTCTGCATTAGTTGAAGCGCGCATCGATCCCACTTTGGCAATTCGCCCTTTTACTATTAACAATGATAGTTCTTCCCAAGACATATCTTTAACTCGTCAAGTAGTAATAGTAACCACCCAAGACCGCTTACAAATTCCTCCCATACAATATTTCTGGCATCTGGTGAAAGAGCAAATCCCTCAACAAGTTAATGGGGAAAAGTGAGCAGTTAACAGTTACCAGCTTTCAACAATACTAATTAGTTTTTATTATCTATTCCTATCTTCCCCAAGGCTGTTAATTAAGATGAGCAATTTATTTAGAGATTTATTAAAGAAAATAGGTAGCGGTCAACATACTTCAGATAATTTAACTCGTACTGAAGCAGCATTCGCAACTAAAATGATGTTGTTAGGGGAAGCAACACCAGCACAAATTGGTGGTTTTTTGATTGCACATCGGATTAAAAGACCTACCAGCGAAGAATTAGCGGGGATGTTGGATGCTTACGAAGAACTTGGCCCAAAATTACAAGCAATTCCTACCGAAAAACCCACTATAATTTTTGGTATTCCTTATGATGGCAGAACCCGCACCGCACCAGTTAGCCCGTTAACAGCTTTATTGTTAGCCTGTTGCGGTCAAAATGTAATCATGCACGGCGGCGATCGCCTGCCGACAAAGTACGGACTTCCTTTAGTAGAAATTTGGCAAGGTTTGGGCGTTGACTGGACAAAGTTAGAATTATCTCAAACTCAGGAAGTATTAGAGAAAACGGGAATCGGCTTTGTTTACCCACCCCTGCATTTTCCTTTAATAAACAGTATGTGGGAATACCGCGATCAAATCGGCAAACGCCCGCCCTTTGCCACAATGGAATTAATTTGGTGTCCTTATGCAGGAGATGCTCATATAGTTACTGGATTTGTTCACCCACCAACAGAGGAAAGGTTTCAAGCCACATTGTCTCATATGGGAATCAGCAAGTTCACCACTGTTAAAGGTTTAGAAGGTAGTTGCGATTTACCTCAAGATCGTACTGCGATTATCGGTTTAGGCAATGGTACTAAAACAATTGAAAGATTGCTTTTAGCTCCTCGTGAATATGGCTTTACTACGAAAAATATACCTTTGAGCAGTACTCAAGAGTTAACTTCAGATATGAAATCAGTTTTAGCTGGTTCACCATCCGAATTGATGCAAACAGCATTATGGAATGGCGGATTTTATTTATTTCGCAGCGGAATTTGTGCGAATATGTCTGAAGGTTTAGCCAAAGCTCGAGAACTTTTTAACTGTGGAGCGGTTTTAGATAAACTTCGAGAATTGCATCAGGCTACTAACTCTCTACAATAAGCTTATTCACAAAAATATTCGATTCAAGCATCTCAAGCATCATTTTGTATCAACTTGAAAATATATTCAGTTTGAATTTTAACCTATAAACTTTTCTATTCACTAGGGAGAAAATCTACTATGGCAGCGCAGAAAATTTTGATGATTGTAGGAGACTATGTAGAAGATTATGAAGTAATGGTTCCCTTCCAAGCTTTACAAATGGTTGGACATACCGTTGATGCTGTATGTCCCGATAAAAAAACTGGTGACAAAGTTAGAACAGCCATTCATGATTTTGAAGGAGATCAAACCTATAGCGAAAAACCAGGTCATAACTTTACTTTAAATGCTGATTTTTCCACAGTAAACGAAAAAAACTATCACGCCTTAGTTATTCCTGGAGGTAGGGCACCGGAATATATCCGTTTAAATAAAAGAGTATTAGAAATTACCAAATATTTTGCTCAAACAAATAAACCTATAGCTGCAATATGTCATGGTTTGCAAGTTTTAGCCGCTGCTGATGTATTGCGCGGTAAAACCTGTACTGCATACCCAGCCTGTAGCCCAGACGTAATTATCGCTGGCGGAAAATATGTAGAAGTGAGTGCATCGGAAGTAGTAGTTGACGGTAACTTCGTAACAGCTCCGGCTTGGCCAGCCCATCCTTATTGGTTAGCGGAATTTTTGAAAGTACTTGGTACAAAAATAGAGCATCCCGAAATGGCTGCAACTCTATGAATAAATTAACGGATTTTATCAAATGCTGGTAAGAAGGCAGTTTTGAAGGCTTTGCATACTAGCAAGTTGACTAAGCAGCTGATAAAATCCCCCGTTCTAATTTATTCTCAAGCAAAAATTTAAAAGCCTACTTCTAAAAATTTTTTCACAACTGTATATTAATATTTTTTGATTTTATGAATACAGATTATGCTTTGAGTCAAGACTGTAAATATACAGTTAAACTAAACTACATAAAATAGCTTTTTTTGATGACTATTACCATGTTGAAAATTTATAATTCAATAAAGCTAAAACAGTCAATGTAGCGTAGACTAAAATGATGGGTGATTTACTGAATACTTTTTGCGATACCGGGTAAGACTTTTCCTCTAGGAATGTTTCACTTCCTCTAAAGCGTGAACTATAGTGTATTAATAAGCCGTCGTAAAAATAGAAAAAAGTTGCGTGGTTAAGTCTTACTACCAACAAAACCCATTTCATATAGTTAAGAAATAATACTGACTTGATGACAGGCAAAAACGCGAGACAGAATGCATTTCTGCGGCTAGTGTCTGGTAAAGAATCAGAATCACGATCGGTTCGTCAACGCTACTCGCTAATCCCAACCTCAGAGGCAGTAATTGGACGCGATCCTCACTGTCAAGTTGTATTGGATGCATTAAAGTATCGCATGGTATCTCGCCGTCATGCGGTAATTCGCCCTTTAAGCTTATCTCCCGATGGTGAAATAAGCTGGATACTTTGCGATTTAAATAGTGCTAACGGTACTTATCTCAATGGAAAGCGCTTACAGGAATGTCAGCAAGTTTTCGCTGGCGATCGCATAACTTTAGGATATGATGGACCTCAGTTAATCTTTAGCCGCGAAACAGTAGAGCAAAGAACTACAATTTCTGCCGATACACCGCTTGCTGGCACCACAAATTCCCATAAATATTCCAAGTCACCAGATTCAGTTAGCTTTACTCAATTATTTCCTATAGTTTCTACAGGCAAAGACTTAACTAGTAAAGCCTATTTAATCCCCGGAATTTTAACAGTTATATTTGTAGTACTAATGTTTGCTACGGTAGGAAAACCGGAAGCAAATCAAGTTATAGTTGCTGTTTATATTGCTTTTGCGGCTTACTATTTTATTTATCAGCTATGTGGAAAGCATAAACCTTGGTGGGTTTTACTAACTGTAGCTTTATCTACAGCCTTAATTTTAGTTAGCCCCATCCTAGATTTATTTCTTTTTATATTTCGTGAAATTCTACCCGGTAGATTGCCTACGGGGCAAGAAACAATTACTTTTACAGAATTGCTGGTACGAATGTTTTTCGGTGCTGGCTTAATGGAAGAACTACTTAAAATATTGCCCGTTATCGGTATATATCTTATCGGTTTAAAACTATCTTCGCCTTGGAAAGAGCGGGTTGGAGTTTGGGAACCATTAGACGGCATCCTACTTGGTGCGGCTTCTGCTGTCGGTTTTACATTATTAGAAACTCTAGGTCAGTATGTGCCCGAAGCTACTCAAAGTGCTGCGATTCAATCGGGAGCGGAAACAGGGCAGTTAGTAGGTTTACAGTTATTAATTCCTCGAATATTGGGTTCCGTGGCAGGGCACATGGCTTACAGTGGATATCTTGGATATTTCATTGGTTTAGCCGTACTTAAACCAAAATTAGGAGGACAAATTTTATTAGTTGGCTATCTGAGTGCATCGGCACTTCATGCTTTATGGAATACAACTGGTGCTAACAATGCTTTACTCTTAGTTATTGTAGGCGTATTGTCTTATGCTTTTTTAATGGCTGCTATTCTTAAAGCCCGAGCGCTTTCACCTAATCGCGAACAAAATTTTGCCACACGCTTTTTTGGAAATAAGTGATTAGTTGTTAGTTGTTAGCTTTTAGCTTTTAATAAGTTTTAGTAAATTTTATTAAAAAATATTTGTTTGTTATATAAAAGCAATTACTAATTTTTTTCATCTTTTTGCTTTAGATGCTGACAATATTTTCGTTCTTACTCTTCAATAAAACTTGCTTATTCGGGTTCTTCACTTCTCGGTTTATTAATTTGCCCAACTTGAACTATTTTAATCTTAATTTGATTCCCTTGGAAATTACATACAAGCCTTTCAATATCAAAATTTAGTTCTTTCCCAAATATATAATCAGTTATTTTTGCCCTATTACTAATAGTATTTATCCAACCTTTCTCTCCGACACCTGAAGTACAAACCTATTCTTAATGAGACCATACTTCAACAGCAATAATTTATATATCTCAGCAATTTTTATCTATAAAACAATATTTTTACTGATTCTGTTTGGAATTAAATTGGTGTTTATCGCTTCTTGAAAAAGCATATTATTAATATGTCTTTTGATAGATGAGACTGGAGAATTAACTATTTTATTCTTTATATATAATGGGCAAATCTAACCCAAAAAAAGAAAAGTTCTGAAAATAGTATAGCCCCAGTCATAGAGAACACAACGACGGTGATATTTCCGCTGCTATTAAAGTAGAGAATGGCGAAAAATAATTACTCTTCTGACTGAAAACTATCTAACTGGTTTAGTGCATGATAAGCAACCGCTAAACCTGCTTTTGCTTGCTCAATTTCTGATAAAGCTGCCCACTCACGGTTATCGTCACGATCTAAATTCGCTAAAGTTGATTCAACCCTCTTAGACTCCCCACTTCTTGTTGCGTAAGCTAAGGGGCGAGCTAAAACCATAATGTCATCAGCTTCTAAACTCGGCAATACAGCTTTTACACATTCGATTAGCTGCTCGGTTATCGGCTGTTTCTCATTGAAAATTTCTGCTGCTTTTTGAGCAATCAAGTTTATCCAAGATGACGGCATACCATTAGAAAATTCTTTCTGTAAATTCTTTTGAAGTTTAACCTCAACTGCTGCATTCGTATTACAATTGTAGTATGGTGAAGTTTCAACTTGAGACCAAAGCGCATCTAACTGGTTGTGAAAGCCTTCACACCGGCTGTTTATTTCTTCCTCTAGTAAATCCTGCATGAGAAATTGTTCTTCAGCTTGATTAAAATAAGCTTGTGTATCTTCATCGTAAGGATTCCAAGGGTAGCTATTGTCTTCCGGTTCTAATAAAGTTGCAAGTAAATCTAATTCGACTTGAGAAAGTGAATTGTTAAAATTTGTTGCGCCTTTGATTTTATCAGCCATGTTTTGTATCCTTTTGTGTTTGGGTTTAGGGTATTGACAGCTACAGCACCTAGTCTTTGATTTCCGCAAACTGGAACTTTATTTTATCCAGTAAAAAGCTTTTAATTTTGGGTAACGTTGTAGGCTCTATATTAATACTCAAAGCAGTAATAACACCAAAAAACATAAATTGCTAAGAAAGCTAATTTTCGATGCGAAATTCCCAAGTTTGACTTTTAGTGCTGCCAAACTTTAGATGCATTCCAGATTCTAAAGGTACTTCCCGTCGGTAAATTTGCTCCCAACCGCCGGAGCGTAAAACCCAAGTTGTGCCGTAGGTAGACAAATCTTGTAAATAATAAGTTTGTACTTGAATATCGCCGTTGAGATTATTGCGACGTAAAATTTCAGCGTGGCGCTTTGATACCGAAGGTTCTCTGATTACAATATCATTTTCTTTTGTGCGACCAATACGAGTAACCCCCGGTTTGAGTAAATAACTTCTACCCCCTACTTGTAGAGAACGTAAGGAAACATTTGCACTACCAGGAATAAAAGTTGTTGGTATTTCTGTAGCACCTTCTTCAAAGCTTTTAAGTAATTCTCCGTCAAAGTGAGGGTGTAGGTAAAGAACTGGTAAAGTCCAAGCTGGTTGGTTGAAATGATAAATAGTAAGTAATCGTTTTCTACCTTCGGCGACGGCTTCGTCAATGGGTTTGCGGGTGCGTAAAGCCAAAGCGAAAGCTTGAATAAAGGTATGACTTTCTTCATCAGTAATTTCGTCGCGCATTCCTAAAACCGCTGGAACACCCTGACGTATAAGAACTTCAGCCAAGCTGCTATGAGCAATTGCTTTATTTTGATCTGAGAAAGGTTGCGCTCCCCAACAAGCATTAAAAACTGCTAGTGTTACATTACTGCGGGTTAAAGCTTGAGCTAATTCCATGCCGTTAAAGGTCATATCTTTTTGTATAAATAAAAACCCTCCATCAGGTCCTGGCAAGCCATGACCGGCATAGAAAAACACATTATAGGCTTTTGTTTCCAACTCAGAAATTAGCTGTTGTGGAGTTGGTTTAACCAGGGTATTTACGAAGCAAGGAGCGTATCCAGCAGAACTACTGCTGTAAGAATTTCCTCCGGAAAGAGTTTGTTGAAGAATGCTTGCTTCTTCTTCTAACTGGAGATTTTCATCTTCTCCTAAAACTAATAATATATTTAAAGCCCGATCGGTTCGTGAAGAAGATAAGGGTTCGACTTGAGAAGTAGTACGGCTAAATAATAAATGTTGGGAAAGCGACATTGCCGGTTGTCCGGGTTCGCGCTGCATAATTTCCCAAGGAAGGGCAATTAAATCTGGTTCGCGGATTTCCAGTCGAAAGCGTAAGCGTGTATGCTGACCCATAGCTATGCCACGACTGCGTTCCAAACTGCCTAGAATTTCTCCTTCAAATACCCAGCGCCATAAATTAACTCCCATATACTGCATCAAACGACTGCTGTAACTGGTCTTTTTGCCAGAAGTGGGTGATAGAGAATTTAATTGGAGTGGTACAGATTTTTTTGACTTATTTTTTGGCGATATATCTAAGCGAGAATGTCCGGCAAACATTTGTTGCCATTCTATCCAAGCTTGATTTAGTTCTTCCGACCACAAGCAATCATGTAGAACATAACCACTGGGATAGGGGGCATTCACCACCCAAATGGCGAAGTTTTCAGTGCCAGTGTGAACGAGACGGGCGATCGCCAGGTTAAGGGATGGCATGGATTCTTTAAACTTAAAGGTAAGATGAAATAACTACATAGCTAATTTTTTTCAGGCAAAATGTTTGCCTAGAATTTTTTCAGGCGATTACCTCGATTATTTCAGTTTCTTATAGTTTATCGAGTTTTGGAATCAATGCTGTTACCCGTTTGGGGTAATGTGGTAGAGCCTCTACGATTACTGGGTTCTGATGGAACTAAGGGCTGAGTAGGGGTTAGAGAATCTTCTACCGGTACTGAAGTTGAAGAATCTTCAATCTCTGGAGCCAAGGTTTCTGCTTGAGTACATTGATTCGTTTTGTTCGCTGGATTAGAAATTGAGACATTAGATGGTGTAAGTTGCGAGCTATTAAGCCATACTTGTTCCCCCGGTTTGAGCAAGGTTCTGCTGCCGGTGGTTGCAGTTGCAGAATTTATCGCCGCGCCAACATCTCCAACCGAGCATACTTTAATCTGTAGCCAGTAATCTTGTGATGACGAAATCTGCTGTTTTTGCACAACTTGTAACAAACTAGCAGGTGGTGCAAAAATTGGTAGCGGCTGTTGGGAAGATGAATTATTATCAGCAGGCGGCAAAGTACTTTTACTTAAATTTAATTTCGCTTTAGCGCTAATTAACCAACCTTTGTCGATTCGTTCAAGTCTCTGAGAATTATTTTCAAAAGCAGGCTCCGATGTTGTCTCGGGTACATTTTCGGTCTGCGCGATGTCTTTTGGTTGGGATTTGCTGTGGATTGCACTCTGTCTCCAAAAGTATCCTAAAGCACCTCCAACTATAATTAGTAAACCAACAATTCCTAACATTAAAGGTAATTTAAAGCTTTGGCTATTAACTTTTTTAGTTATTACCTGAGTTTTTTGATTGGGGATATTCTGTGCTACTGGAGCTAAATGTGAAGAATCCGTCACAGATATCGAGGAGATATCGGCAAGATTTGCTTCTAGTGCCGACTTTGGTTCGGAATATTTAGTCTGGCAATGTATGGAAGCGATTGTCACATTGTCATGACCGTTTTGATTGTTAGCAATCTCTAACAATTGCTTAGTAACGCTAACTACATCACTATTATTTTGAAGTAGCGGCAATATTTCTGCTTCCCAGTATTGTTCTACACGGTCAAAATCACTTAAGCCATCCGAACATAGTAGAAAAACACAGTCTTCATCAAGGATGAATCGCTGTGCTGTCGGGTGTAAAGCACTACTTGCATTCATCCCCAATGCTTGTACCAAGGAACCAGAAGCAGCTTGTGCTACAGCATCTCTATAAACTGCATAGCCGAGCCGTACTTCTCGCGAAGCCACATCATCGTCGAGAGTTACTTGATGACAATTATTTTGCGTAATTAGGTAAGCCCTGCTGTCTCCGACATGAGAAATATACATTTCATGAGCTATGGGTAATGCCATTACCACAGTCGTTCCCATGCGTTGCCGTCCTTGACGATTTTCACTATCGTTGAGATGGCTAATCTTATCGTTAGCAATAGCAGCAGCTCGTTCTAAATCAGCGAGCAATACAGCAGGATGAATGCGATCCTCTGGCAAAGAGGCCAATTGGGTTACAGACTGTTGAATTGTTTCAATTGCCGTTTTTGAAGCAACATCTCCCCCTTCATGTCCGCCAATACCATCGCAAACAATAGTCAAAGCAGACTTTGACGGTGGTTTAGAAATAGTAGTACCGCTTTGGGGATAACAAGAATCTTCGTTGCGTGAACGGGAAGGGCCTGTATCTGTAAGTGCAAATACTGTAATATCAATTTTGCTAGATTTGCCTAAGCTAGTTAATCCTTTGTCTAAAACGGCAATTAACTGCTCGCTTGAATGTATTTGCTCTTCTACTAATAAACGACAAACTTCGCTCATAAAATTGCGAATTGTCGATTGTACTGTCGGAAGTAACTCTTGCTGCCAAAATTTTCCGAGAGCTAACAAGCTCGGTTTTGTTTGGCGATCGGAACTTAATTCTAATAAACGTACTATTGAACCTTCAACTCGAATTAAATTTGTTGTCAGTAAGCTAGAAGCAACACCAACACTAGCTAAAGGCTGCCATAATTGGGCTATTTGCCATAACCAATTAAGTTGTCGCAAAGAGTTTGCGCCCTTCCAAGCACCTTTTAATTTCCCACATAGACGCACCTTCATTGGTGATTCATTAAGAACGAGCGGGGGCTTTTCTAAAAGTAGTATTTCTTCAGAGCTATTCCCAGCGTTAAGAGACAGTATTCCGTAAACTTGAGGAACGTGTAACCTATAGGGAATTAATCTCAGATAAGATTTTATATCATCTAACTTATGTTGTTCTGGTATTTGTGGCAAAATACCTGGTTTTGTATCTAATAAGACATTATTCTCAATAACTAAATAACGCTCTTGTAACAATTCCCCAGAATTTCCCACAATCGAATTATCCGCCACAGCCCAAAGATAACGTTTGGGTAAAGGTGTGGAGCATCGCTGGCAGAACTTGTGGGTAAGGGGGTTAGCAGCTTGACAAAGTTCGTTTGGACAGTAGAGCGTTGCCGCGTCATTTTCCATAGTTTCCCACCGAGAAGGCGATTCATGTTCATTTGTGTGTATTCATAAAGAACGGCTATATAACCGTTCGCGTTCATATAAAACGATATATTCCATTTTGACTCGGGATTTTATAACAGGCAGTTTTAATAGCTATTATTTTGAAAGCATAATTTCGCTTGTTAATTAGTCATAATACGTCTTTTAAAGAAAGTATATAAAAAATTACCACCTCCGGGATGATGTTCGACTATATTTGTTACAGTCTTGTTTACAGCAAATGCAATCTTAAAAAGAGTTTTGCCATATACTTTATTGAATATTATTTCTTTATCTGTTTTTTATATATAGCTAATTTGTCAATCATTAGACCACGATAGGCTAAGTATCTACACTATTTTAGTCATTTAAGTTACTGTGCATTGTAAGTAATTAAACCGTAATTTTCAAGTTTAAGTTAGCTTCGCTTAATCTTCACTACTATTTCATCCGGTAAAAATAGATATAACCATATTAAGACGACAAACCAGTACGCTCATTCAACAGTTTTCTTATTTCAATTGCACTTAGATATTGACTCGATTGTTTGCAGAAAGAATAATCTCGAACCTGCCCAATTGAAATAAATCTATAATTTACAAAACTAACAGCAAACTGAATTCCGGTAGCTGCACTCCTAATTTTCTAATAGAGAATATAAATTTATTGTTAAGACTGGTAAGTCATTAGAGTTGAATAAATGACTCACCTCTAATGACACTCGATGCTTATCTTTATAAATTGTTAATTATTTATACTTATAAAGAAAAGCGACTTAATTGCTTTCGGATACAACCTGGGGAAGTCCCATACTATAGTTGTTGACTCGTGCGGATGTGTTGTAGCTAATTGAGCCAAGTTGTAAAAGCGAACGCACGAAATGCTCTAAATCTGAGCCAATGCGACGCAAATTATAATCTGTTAAGTCTTGGCCGCTATTAGCTTCGACTAATTCGTCAAATTTACGATACACAAGCTGTAAAGTATCTTCGCTCCAATTAAATTCGTTATCTGGATCGATATCTAAAGTCAACACCTGATTGCTAGGAACCAATTCGCCATCCTCAACTTCTGCCGCAAAAATACGGATATGGCGAGTTGTTGATTTGAGCAGCATCTGGTTATCCATAGGAGGCTTCTGTTCTCTAAACGTTAATTAACACTCCAATTATTGTAGACTCTAAATTCGTCGCGAAGAAACCTTAATATAAAATGACCTAGCTCGGAGTAAGAAGAGCCAGTTATCATCAAAGATTTTTCACAATTGATGAATAAACCGTATCCCCTGATTTTGCATTTAATAGCTGAATGCAGCAGTCTTTTTATCAATTGGGGAACCACTAATTTACCATTACGGTCAGTCTGGTAAGCTTGAATCGGTAACGCACCATATCATAAGTAAGGAAATTGAAATAACTCTTACTTGTTATATTCAGAAGAAATAATTTAGGTAATGTGCTGTATTTATACATCAACGCTAGTTTCATACTTAAAAATTCTGCTCTTAATACTTAATTGTGTTTTTTTAATGAATAAAACTTACATCTAGTAATTTTACGGAATTGCGAAACAGCAAGCTTAGGCTATAGTCTAATAAAATCAATTCAGCGTTTTTACTTACGTAGTATTACTTCGATTTTAGTTAAAAGTAAAACTGTTATTGACGTGGAGATAAGTTTGATGTAAAAACCTTTAAAAAGCTCTAGCAAGTTCTTACAGAAACTTCATTGTATAGAAGTTTAAAAACTGAATAATAGTTTATGGTTTGCTAGAACTATAAGGAGTGCATGAAAATAAAATTATAGATTCAGTTAGTCTACCGATAAACCAATATGAGGGAGAGTGAAATGCAATACAGATAGAGATGGATGATTTTTCTTTTTGCAAAATCAGACACTACTTTCGATTTCAAACAAAATATAAAGAACTTTTGCTTGAGATAAAACTCCTCACCCCCATGACCACCGAGTAAAGGAATCGTAACAACTATGAACTCGAAAGCATTACCACGTCAGGTAAATAATCCAGAAGTAGGCGTTTATGAGTGCGAAATCAATCTCAAATTCCGACTGATTGAGGAAAAGAGTTTATTGCGCGATCGCGAACAATTACTACACGTTCTCTTAGACGCTTTAGCAGAAGGTTCTGACGACTTTCTAGAGATGTTGCATCAGGTTGTAAAGGTTCACCAGACAACAGAGCTAAAAGCATCACCGCAAATGCGTCGTCAGCTAATGCGGTTGCGTAACTCTAACGAAATGAACCAATAACTAGCACTGCTTTATCAAGTAATGTTTGATTGTGAAGCTTTTAAAGAAAGACGCAGGTAAATTCTTAAGTTTGAATCCAAAACTTAATTTTTTTCCACAACAAGTTAAATGGTGTTACTAAGCGCGAACCTGTTCTCAAAGCTGGGTTTTGCCTTATGTTATCGAAACGTCACATTCATAGTGCGTCTACCCAGCATCTACGCATTTTATGACGGGGTTGCGTCTACAGTAACCAAACGTTGGTGAAATTATTAAATAAAAGAATTTGGGTGCCTACTAACCAGCAATTGCTCTTGCTGATACGGAAGGGGTTACAGTCTACTAAAAATTTCGACATACCAAGGAAGAAAATATTTATAATTGCACGACTATTGCATTAGTATTCTTACCTTCCTTTATAAAGGCACGCAAAGACTGAAGGGCTATTCAGGATTTAAGTAACCTTAAAAAGCATCTCACCATCGCAATCCTTTTTACTTTTTTCATAATCTCAGATACCCGCAGCCATTTTTTTTTGTGTTCCCCTATTATGTGTGCTTGGAGTTAGAATTATCAGCTTATGTGGGATGAGTCTGGAAGACTAAGTACTCCTCCCATACATAAGTTCCGTTAATTTTCACGAGTTTGTATTTTGAATAGTATACCTACGAACAAACTATACTAAGTAAACAATAAGTTGATTGAATAAATAATGGTTCTTTTGGTAGACTTTATGAGCTTGAAATAACTACTATTAGCGTTTTTGCCAGATTGTTATGATTATTGCCGGGATGATTGGCTACTTAATCATTACCTATGTTTTCATACCTGTAAATACGGAATATTACTTAAGTTTATGCATTAAATAAAGCGAGAAAGTGTCCGATCTAATAAACATAAGGATTTACTCCGAATATTTTTTGGTAAAAATATTCAGATGCAATTTTTAATACAACCATTCGCGAATACGAAAAGCAGGCTTTGAGAAATTAAAGTTTAGTTGCCGTCATCTCCTTGGTATTCTATGTAACAGGAGCATAAATAGACAGCAAACCCTAAATAATCTCAATTCCAGTTAATAATTTTGTTAAGAGTTTGTTCAATTAGCTAAACCATGTTCCAAAGCAAATCGAACCAGTTCAGTACGGCTATTCGTTCCGGTTTTGCTAAACAAGCGACTAACGTATTTTTCCACATTACGAACGCTTGTATCTAGACGACGAGCAATTTCTTTGTTCATTAATCCTTCAGCAACCAGATTTAAGACGCTTTGTTCTCTGGGAGTCAAATCAATATTGAAGGGTGCGCTTGTTTGAGTAATCGCATTTTTCTGAGTTAGCAATGCCTCGATTCGAGCCATTTGAGATGCTAATTCGGCTAAATCTGGTGTTTCTCCTTCCTCTACAGTCGAACTAGTCTTGGCAGCCCTACGAGCAAGCAAGTTTTCTACAATCGCCACTAACTCATCAGGATCGAAAGGTTTGGGTAAATAGGCATCAACACCGGCTTGATAACCTTGGATGCGATCGCCAGTCATCCCTTTTGCGGTTAAAAATATAACTGGTAATGTTTTAAAACGAGTATCATCCCGGAGGCGCTTGAGAAATTCATAGCCATCTACTTGAGGCATCATAATATCGGATATAACTAAGTCGGGTAGATTTTGCTGCATCCATTCCCAAGCATCATTGGCGTTACTGGCAACTTGAACGTTAAAATTACTAGCTTCTAAGTAATCTTTTACGGCTTCGCGCAATCCGGGTTCATCATCTACCAGTAACAGTTGTGCTGTCATATCAATCTTCCTATATCGTATATTTTCCAATTTAGCTAAATATGGTGACAGTTTGAAGAAAGCAGTGGAAGATAAACGAGGAAGAAAGAGCAGGCAATTTTAACCCTTGAATGCTAACTCCTAATTCCTCGACTCCAAACTTGCTCAATCTTTACTGTCTCAGAGCCAATCAATCTTCTTGGCTTGAGGAGGTAACTTTGCTTGCTGCTGTCCTAAATAACGCGCTCTGGCTGTAAACAAGCCAATTGGTGTATTCGCTAAATCTAAGAAACTCGCTTTACCTGTTAAAGCTTTTAAAGTTGTTTTCGGCACTTCTTTTACCAACCAACGTAAGAGGCGATAATAACACTCATACTGGCTTATTTCCCGCATCAATTCTACATTGTGCAGCTCGTGTAGATAGCTATTAGAACGTCCATAACGCTGCCACTGACTTTTTAATTCTTTTAATGTGGTTCTATGGCGATGTTGGACAATCGCTTCGGGAGCAAATTCCAATGTTCCAATTTCCAGTTGCAAAATTCGCCAACATATATCGGCATCGCCTCCGGTTGTTAAATAGGGACGAAACAATCCTGCCTTTTCTAAGGCTAAGCGACGAATTGCTAAATTAGCAGTTTGTCCGTAAGCACAAAATTTATTAGCTAATGTATGTTTTTGCGATAATGTTTCTTGCCTATCTGCATATTTTTCTAATAAATTACTGCTTGGCAAAGCTGTAATTTCACCGGCGACTATAACTATATTTGTATTGATAAAAGGTTTAACTAATTTTTCTAACCAGTTGGGCAAAGGACGACAATCAGCGTCGGTAAAAACAATTATTTCGCCTGCGGCTTCGCGAATACCAGTATTGCGTGCGGCATAAGAACTTTGAATTTCCTTTTCACTCAAAGCACGAATTTTAATTGGGCTATTTTCTGAAGCTAGTTTTAATAATTTAGAAGTACCATCGCTACTGTTATTGTCTACTAACAAATACTCTACCCTATCTTCGGGATAGGTTTGAGCCATTAGACAGTTAATTAATTCTGGTAAATCTGCCGTACCGTTATAAATAGGAACCACCACCGATACCTCCGGTTTGAAGGTATTGGTAGCGGTTGTCTGAAATGACTCGTGATTCATGAATTCGAGATTTTTGACTAGGAATTACTAGTTATTAGTGAAAAACTACTAACCACTTTGATTTAAGTATTCCCAATTCAAAAACCAATATCAATAATTTCTAAAAAATAAGAAACAATAAAACTATTAATTCAAACAATTTGCAATTGATTGAAAAAAAGTAATGGGCGTTGGTAAGCCGGTTGAAATACATATCCTACGCCACTATGATAGATCGACCGCGCTTTTTTTGGCGGTAACCAATATTTAACGTCTGGGAAACTGCGAAGGTTTGCGAGAAAGCTGATTTTGCCCAGGAGATGCAAAGTAGTTGTTTGATAAAATCGACAATGCACGGGAATAATGCGGGTCTTTATTTGTTCCTAATAATCTGGGATTGGAAGCAAGCTGACGCTGTTGAGATACCGTCAAATCCATTTCTATATCAGGTGTAATTCCCTTTTTATTGATATCAGTTCCCTTCGGAGTATAGTAATGAGCAATAGTAATGGCAACACCAGAACCATCTGCTAGTTCGTGAACTGATTGTACTAATGCTTTTCCGAAAGTTTTGGAACCAATTACGGTTGCTCGCTTGTTATCTTTGAGTGCGCCTGTAAGGATTTCACTCGCACTAGCTGAGTTTCCATCAACTAATACTACAAGCGGACGATTTGTCAAAGCCGTGCTGTTAGCTTTTGTTAACTCACTTCCACCTTTACGATCTTCCGTGCGAACTATTGCACCTCGATCGAGCCACATCCGAGCTATTTCGATGCTTGCATTTAACAAACCACCAGGATTTCCTCGCAAGTCTAAAACGAAACCGTCAACATTACTTGCATTCAATTTACGGATAGCTCGCTGCATTTGTTCTGCTGCATGAGCGCTAAATTCTCGCAAGCGTATATAGCCAACTTTACGATTACCTTCTGTTTTGAGGGTGTAACGCACTGTTGGAACTTCAATTGTCGCTCGTGTTAGCTTGACATCAAATGCTCTTTGAGTTAATCTTCCCAAACGCAAATTAATGGAGGTACCCACCTTACCCCGAATCAGCTTTGACGCATCCTCTATTTTCATGTTTTTAGTAGATTTACCGTCAATAGCTAAAATCACATCGCCTTCTTTTATTCCTGCTTTGAGTGCAGGAGAGTTTTCTAATGCTTCAACGACTGTTAAAAGCTGGGTTCTAGGATCTATTTCCATACGAATACCAATTCCGGAAACTTCTCCAGAAGTTTGGGAAGTAAGAGCTTGATATTCTTTAGGGTTCATAAAACGAGTGTATGGGTCCCCCAATCTTTTCAAAGCTTGACGAACCGCAGTATAAGCTTGCTCCCGAGAAGTATAATTTTTGCTTAATAAAGTTTTTCTTTCGGTTTGCCAGTTTCGGTTGTTAAAAGATCCGTCTACATATTCGCGATTCACTAATTGCCATACTTGGTCAACAATCGCTTTGGGACTATCCTGTAGAGCAGCTTTTACTTCACGACACCAAACTGGACCAAATACAGATAATGCTGCTGTAGTGGTTATCGCTCCACCAATAAAAGCCGATCGCAGCCGCGAGTGACGTTTCGCTGATTGTTTCATGTATATTTGCACTTTGGAATGGTGTTTTTGACAGTTTAGCAATTAGATTATCCAAAAACTGATAAGTTTTACTTGTTGGAAATCTGAGTTTATTGCTTAATGCATGAAATTTTTCTAAAAACAGGCTTATAAAGCTATGATTTATGGCTTTTTAAGTTAGTCAATTTACGACCCTAGCTTAATTGCTGATTATGCCACTTTTATCTGTGTCATACTGGCAGCCAATTTTACTTTATTTAATAGAGGTTATTACTTAGCTATATTAGTTACATTAACTTTGGACTGAACCCAAGCTACTATTGACCATTCTATTCAGGTTTGCCATGAATCGTAAAGTAAAAAATAAGCAAATTTTGAGAGTAAAAAGGCAGCATCAAAGATGGTGGCGTTTTTTACAAAAATTTACGGTTGGTGTTAGCATATTATTTACTATCTGGTTATTTTTTACTACTATAACTGTCTTTTTTGCATCTTCCAAGCCTGTAGATGCTTTTTTTGTGTTGGGTGGAAGTATCAAACGAGAGATGTACGTTGCCGAGTTAGCACAAAAATATCCTCAGACTCCCATTTTAATTTCGAGTGGTTCTCAAGACCCTTGCATTTGGCTGATCTTTCAACGGGAAACCGCACCTACAGAAAAGGTTTGGTTGGAAAAATGCGCCAATTCTACTTTTGATAACTTTTACTATAGTATTCCCATTTTACAGCAATGGGGTGTACGTAAAGTAAAGCTAATTACCTCTACAACACATTTACCAAGAGCAAAATTAATGGCACAAATACTTTTTGGTTCTCATCAAATATGGGTAGAACCTGACATAATTCAAGAAAAAGGAATTCCTGGAAATCGCGAATATTGGTGGAAAACTGGTTTAGATGTGACTCGTAGTATATTTTGGGCAGGTGTTAGTCAAGTCATGAAACCAAGATGTTCTAAAGTTATAAAACTTAATCAAGTCAATTTACAAGAATGGAAAAATCGCGGCTTCAAATGCGAACATCAAGGAAATTTGAAAGTGGTAAGTAGTAAGTAACGAGTTAAGAAGTAGAATTTCAAAATTAAATTATTAACTGGTAGCTGCTAACTGATAATTGATAATTGATATCGGTACTTTATTAAAATAGTTTTTCTGAAATTCTTCTTCGCGTACTGCTGCTGTAAATGTTTCTATAGCAGTTTCTATTTGATTAGAATGTTTGTTATCTTTTTGGCTGAAGATTAAATAATTATCTTGCGATTTGATTGTAAATCCTAACGCTTTTAAAGCTTGAAAACCGGAATGTAATGTTTGGTCGCTAATAGATAGTTTCTCTAGAATCTGCTTGCGAGTTGCAGTTTGATTTGTACGGCACAAATATTTAGCTATTCCTACAAGTTTTAACCAAATTTCTTCTGGTGGTTGAGGATTTGGTTTTGTCCATGCTAATGCTAGGGGTTGCTGTTTGTAAAATGAACGTCTCAGCCATATCCGCAAATCATCCCAGCGAGTCGGACATTCTTTGAGGATAAGGGGAGAGTCTGATGATGATGGATAGTTATTAGGAGAAGTATTGCGCCAATCTAAAATTGACAATAAATCTTGAGAAACAGCATTTATTGTATTTTCCGCAGCCCGTACTGCTATAATTCTAACTTCGTATCGTCTTTTAAAAGTGTTGTAATCTAACTCAACTATACAATCACATTTTTGCGGTGGTAATTCGTCTTTATAATGTCCCCACCAGATACCAGGAAAACTATTTTTAATAGAATCATCGCGGAGACCAAATTCTGTTTTGATATACTGGATTTTTTTTCCTCGCGCATCTTGTTGATTGCGATGCCATGTATTTTCAAACCAACAGTTTTTTATCAACAGTTTTGGTACCGGATTACCCATACCGCAAGGTTCAAGTAATTTTAATTCTAAAAATAATTCTTTACTTAAGTCGGCAACGGTTACGATTAAGTCTGCTTCGACTAAAGGTTTTGGTATAGTACCTCCAGTTATTTGTCGTAATCTTTGGTTTATTGCTTCTGTAAATAAAGGAATATTTTCTACAGGCATACTCAAACCTGCTGCAAAAGGATGTCCTCCGAAACGATGTAGCAAATGTTCTTGAGCTTTAACTAATTTATATAAATCAACTGAGTTAACCGAACGTGCCGAACCTCTTGCGAGGGGAGGGGGAGAAGAGGGGGAGAGTGTAGGAGGGGGAGAGTGGGGGAGGGAGGAAGAAAATTCTACATTGTCTTCTTCCTCGGTTATTTCGGTACTTAACAAAATCGTTGGTCTTCCCGTATCCTGTGCTACTTGCCCCGCCACTAATCCTAGAACGCCTACTGCCCATTGGGGGTCTGAAAGTACTATGACGCTGGTGGTTGACAAGTCCATTTGTGAAAGCTTCTGAGTGACGTGACGGGCTACGTCTTTTTGCAGCGATTTACGACGAGTGTTTGCGAGTTCGGTGACTTCTGCTAGTTCGCAAACGCGCTTTTGGTCGCTGCTGGTTAGTAGTTCTACGCAGAAGCCAGCATCTCCTTGAATACGGCTGACAGCATTAATTCGAGGCCCTAATCCAAAGGAAATATCTGTAGGGCGATCGCCGTTTTTCTGGCACAATTCTAGCAGCCTTCCGACTCCTGGTCTTCTTCTTGCTGTCGGCGGTTTTTTGAAATCTTGTTGTAGTTGTTGAATTCCTATTTGGGCAAGATATCGACAATCTCCACTCAGCTGTACTAAGTCGGCTATTAATCCGACTGCGACTAAATCGACTAAGTCTTCTAATGGCTGTTGCGGTATTTGGGGAAAACTTAGATAAAGAGCTTCGATTAATTTGTAAGCTACAGCTACGCCAGAAAGATGAAATAGCTGATGGGAATCGGGTAAGTTTCGAGGGTTGATAAGTGCTGTAACGGGGGGACGTTCGGGTAGTAATGTATGGTGGTCGGTAACAATAATATCTATACCTAAACTATTGGCATAAATAATTTCATCTATGTTTGTGCTGCCAGTATCGCAAGTAACGATTAACTTATATCCTTGCTGATTAAGTTTTTCAATGCCTGGAATATTTAAACCGTGGGATTCTGTTAAACGATTGGGTATGTAATAAGTTAATTGCGTATTTTTTGTCAAAAATTGTCCCAAACCATCCCACAATACGGCCGTAGAAGTAATGCCGTCAGCGTCGAAGTCTCCCCAAATTGCAACTTTTTCATTGTTGTTCCGTGCTTTTTGCAGCCTTTCTACTGCTAATTGCATTTCTTGCCCAAATTCAAAGGGACTGGCTGGTTGATAATTTTGGGGATTAAGATAATTGTCTAATTGAGCTTTATCTCTAATTTCTCGCTGCCATAGTAATTGGGCTGCAAAGTTTCCTTTTGATGCACTCAGATGTTTTTTGACGAGTTCTAAGAACCATTTTGGTGGTTCTTCTGTTGATTTAACAATCCACTGTTGTTCGGACATACAATTTTGGATTTTAAGTTATGAAATTTTCTACGTTGCTATTTACCTAAGTTCTTGCAACATTAAATAATTAAGAAGTTCGCAATTTAAAGAGGTACTTCTTCAATGTTAGCTAAGTTGAATAAAGCGTTATTAACTCCGAGTAAATCCTGAGACGATGATTTTTTCTCGGAATTAGCACAAACCCTTCCACAGCGGGAAGCATACTGACAATAAATACAGGCTTTACTACCTTCGGGAACTTGAGGTAATTGCTCTGGTTGTTGGTAGACTTGCAGCCATTTGGTTAATTTCTTTAAATGATGGTCGAGTTTCTTTTTGGTTTGTTGATGCTGGGTAGTACTATAGCTGAATTTAATACTGTGTGGTTTAGTTTCCGATTGCACAAACCAATAAGTCATGGAAATACTTTCTGGCTGGTAGTTACTAGTTTCAGCTAACACGTACATATAAAGACGTGTCTGCCAATCATATTGCAGCTTGCGTTTTGAAGGTGGTTGACGATAAGTTTTCCAGTCAAGAATTTGGGCTTTTTCCTTGTCTGCAATTAATAAATCGTAAATAGCGGTAAGTAAATAGTCTTGTATTTGTAGGGTGCGGTAATGTTCGCTTTCTCGAAAAGCTTCGCTATTGTCATCAGGGGTTAAAATATCTGGTGCGATACTAGCAAAAGTATTCATCCAGCTTTGTAATTGACTATCGGTTTGCAAAAAGCTACCAATTTTTAAACCCATTTCTTGCTGCTGCATTAGCAAGTGAAACCGACTTCCTAAGAGTTGCTTCTCCTCATACTTTGGATCGAGAGGAGGTCGAAGTTGTTCTAAATAAGTATGTTGAAACTTACGGGGACAAGTTTCTAATAAATTAAGCTGCCCTTGAGAAAGTCTTATTAATTGACTTTGACTAGAATTTGGTATGGATATCATCGGGAGTTAGGAGTTAGGAGTTAGGAGTTAGTAATTACCTATTTTATAATCAATGCCCAATGCCTAATGCCCAATGCCCAATTCTATAAAAATAAAAAGGCAAAAGGTAAAAGAATAAATTCCTCTACTCTTTTTCCTTTTTCCTTTAAAGTACGTTTCGTACCTGATGCTTATTTCATGTTAGCTCGTGCATCTCGCACTGCGGCAAAGAAAAATAAAGCTGTGAGCGGAATGCTAATTCCTAAAATAATTGAGGTGTTCTGCATTCCTAAATCTGGTTGTCCCGACGAAAGTTCAAAAACACAACCAACTGCTGCGATTGCAGCAACACAAGAACCAAGTAAAAACAAACCGCTCAGCGGTGTCATAGTGTTCATGAGTATTTTTCCCTATTTTCCCCCTATACTATTGATTTTACAGCTTGATGGGAAAAACCATTCTTTGATAGTTCTTGGGTTAGTGCTAAAGCGTTTTCTACTCGATCTACAAATACAACACCGTTCAAATGATCCATCTCGTGTTGGATGCAACGTCCGAGTAAACCTCCAGCTTTCAAGCTTTGAGGACGACCGTTTTCATCTTTATAACCAACTTCAACTATTTCGGGACGTTTGACATCCAGGTAAACACCGGGAATGCTCAAACATCCTTCTTGTTCTACGCAGATGTCACCAAAGGATTTTTTTATGGTGGGATTAATTAAAATCAACGGCGGATTGGCTGGGTTATCCGGTTCAAGGTCTATAACGATAAGTTGCTTGTGAATTCCCACTTGGGGTGCTGCTAAACCGATACCGTCGCTGCTGTACATGGTTTGTAGCATTTCTCGCGCCAACTGGCGAATTTCGTCATCTACTTTTGATATACGTTTGGCAGGTTGTCTTAGAACCTTATCCCCCAAGTAATGAAGTTGCAAGGGCGGATTTTTTAACTTTTTCTTCTCAACAGCGATCGCAGAGGGCATAGTCTTATAACTCACAAATATATAGGTGAAATGATTCCGCTTTATTTATCTTAGCAACCAGGTGGATGGGGAAGGTGGGGAAATATTGTTTAATTAAGATAGTTCTTTGCTAATCAACTGGTTTAATAAGTTAATAACTTTATACGATTGACGCATCAGTCATTAATTCATCCGATTCGGCTTTCATGAGTTTTCTTTTATTAGCTTGCGAGGTAGATTCTAAAGATTTTAGTTGCTCTAATGCATAATTTTTCTCTTCGGGGGATAAATCATCGTTATTTTCAATAGTTTTTTGCATTTGAGCAAACAATGCTTTGATTCTAGGTGAAGCTTCTTCTCGCGAATTTTCTAATTCATTGACAAAATTTGCGACATCACCACTGGTTTTGGCAAAAACTCCTTCTTGATAATTATCATCACCGATGGAAATTCCGACAGCATCGCCTTGAGGAGTAATGGTGATTCCGTTATCTTCAGACATAATATCTCCTATGTGTTGATAAATTTGTACGTATAAACTTGGTTCTTCAACAGTAACTTTCAAAATGGATTCTAAACTTTGAATTCGAGCATTTTTCTCACTTAGCTTCATGAATAAAGCAATTAATAAAGCCACTAAAGGATAAAGCAACGAGTTCATCATAGCCATATACAGTACTACGTAATGCTATTTAGGACATTTAATGAATACTCAAACCTTTGACCTTTAACCTTCGCCTAGCGCTATATTGCAATTAAAATAAAATTTATATAGCTAACATAATAAACCTTATACATCTTAAAGCTTATTTATAAAGCGAAGGTTAAGGCTTCCAATGACCCTATTACCCATTACCTTCTAACCGAAATTTGAAACCTTTAATAGAGGATTCATCGATTGATTAAATTCATTATCCTTAAAAGTTGCCTCCCAATTTGCTGGCAGACGATGGGGGTTTGGGTCTTCTGGAGTTGGCACCCGTAAAAATATATAATCGCAATTGATGGGATACAGCTGAGTTAGTGGGGTTATGCTCCAGTCTTCTACATATGCTCCCGTAAGATTAGCGTTTCTTAAATCCGCTTTGTCTAATTGCGATCGCACTAGTTTTGCTCGGGATAAATCAGCATTTCGCAAGTTGCTTTGATTTAAATTTGCTCCAACAAAGCTGGCATCTTTGAGATTTGCCCCTTGTAAATTAATTCCCCGCAAGTTCCAACCATCAAAAATTTTGTTTTGTAAATCTTTATTGACAACTAGCTCGCGCATGTGGGCGTTTTCTAAATAAGTAGTATTCACCGCCGCTAAATGAACTTGTTTGATGTCAAACCAGTTGGTACGTTTGACTTTGGCTTTGGTGAAATTAGCACTTTTGAGTTTGGCTTGTGTAAAGTCAGCATCTGTTAAATCAGCATTGCGAAAACTAGTACCGTATCTAGTGGTTAAAGAAATCGCGATTTTACGAACGAAATTCTGCTTTTTATCTTCAGAAATAGCGCTAACGCCAATAAAAGCAGACAGGATTACTAACACTAGCGAAACAATACCGGCAACTATTCCCGCAACCGGATTTACCATCATCGCATACACCGATACAGCACCAGCCACTATTCCGGCTATCATCACCGCTATCATTACCGCGAAAACTCCCGCGATGGCTCCAGTGATAGCTGCTGAAATTGTGACGCATACTGCTCCTACCGCAGTAACGATTACGGCTACAGTTCCCATAGTGACAACTGCGACTATGGGTGCAATTTGCGTTGCTTCGGAAGTTGTCGCTAATCCGCTCCAGAAAACAGCGACAAAACCAGCCCATGACACTGCTGCGACTATCGCTAAGGCAATAGTTACCGCTAAAAATACGCAAGCAGATAATACCCCTTTGCGAATGCTTAGCAGAAAGTATGCTGAAAGAATAATTAAACAAGAAGCGCCGACATAAACATTAGAGCGCGCACTATCAACTAAAATAAACCCTACTAACGAACCACCAATAGCCGACATCAAACCCGATACAGCACAGAGCAATAGCGAAAATAAAATTATAATAATTGCCCAACGGCGTTGCAAACCTGATTTCGTATGGCTGAAATTTGCATCTGTGAGAATAGCATTAGTGAAGTCGGTACCGCGAATGTCAGAATTGGAAAAATCTACACCAGTCAAATCTTGCCCTTTAAATGATTTTCCTCTAAGTTTTGCACGACGGTATTCTTGAGCCATCATCAATTACACGTCTAATTGGGACGTATTTTTTACTAAATTATGAATTATATATCCGCTTTCGTCTGAAGTCGAAATTTCAAGCTTGCGATAAACCTGAATTTTTATACTTCACTAAGAAACGAATTTATTTAACTGATTCGCTTAGAATCCTACCACAGCAATTTATTAGTAATCTTAATTTACATGTTACAAGAAGTTTGATTACTGGCAGAAATACCTGTGTAGCAAGGGTTAGGCTGATATTCAAAATCTGTATTAAGATGCGGCGTTGCAATAGATATCTCCTGAACAATCTTTAGTATTGAGATAAATATTGGAATTGCTCGGGTATTGAAAACAGATGACTAGTACCGCTTGGTGCAAGTAAGAATTACGAAGTAAAAAGTAAGAAATTTGATTTTCTAGGCTTTTGGATCATTTTTAATGATTGCCTTATTTATGCCGACTTGTACTAGTATTAAATGTTGAATTTAAGAGCGAATTAAACTTGAATTTTTTGCACCATTATTATCAACCTGGTTTTTTTTCTGATTTCACAGTTAAGTAATAATGCTTTTACGACTGACAACTGAGTCTATTTATGCTTTTGAATAATCCTGTGGGATATCAAATTCAAGCTAACTTCAACACAAACTAATCTTAAGTATTGTTAGGTACTCAGTAATATTAATTTTTTAATCTACTTATTTAATCATCTACCATAAAGAAGATTAAAATATTTTTTTCATTACTTATTCTTCGCAACTAACTGTATCTATAGATAGAGTATTTTAGCTATTCTACCTCTTTATGATTGATAGCAGATAGGAATATTGTTCCAGATGCTTATCAATTTTGTACAGTTAGCAGATTTAAATTCACGCAATGAAATATAGAACAACCGCAGGATGGTCGTTAATTAGTTCAGGAGTAACTACACTTTTACTCAAAGTTCTTCCTGGTAATTCCTTATGGTGGGGAATTTCTTTTTTAGTGATTGGAGCTATTGTACTTTTTGTTAGAAAAAGCGATTTAGCTGAATCTTAATGACTATTAAATCCGCAATTTTAGTTAAGAGGAAAGTTTGATTATCTTAGGAAAAGTAATCGTAAAACTAGAACCTTTTTCTAGTTCGGAAACTAATTCTATATTTCCATTTAGTAAACTGACTAACTTTTCTACAATAGCTAATCCTAAACCAGTGCTATCAGGAGAATAACCACCAACTGAAGCAACTCTAAAGTAAGAGTTAAAAATTTGTTTTTGGGCTTCTGGGCTTATACCAACTCCTGTATCGGCAACTTTAATTAACCATTTGTCATCGTTCTTAACTTCGCAAGTAATTGTAATGCTTCCTTCGGAAGTATAACGGATAGCATTGCTGACTAAATTAGTAATAATTTGCTGTAATCTTAAGGGGTCACTCAACACCTGCTCGGGAGCGCCACCGCATTTTAATATCACTTGCAAATTTTTCTGACGAGCAGAAGGTTCTAAGGCTTCTACAACAGTTTGGATTTGCGATCGCACATTAATCCATTCCAGACTCAGAGGTACTTTCCCTGCTTCAATGCGAGACATTTCTAAGGTGTTGTTAATTAAACGTAACAGCTGCCTACTATTTCCAATCACCTTTTCAAGAAACTGTAAATTCAGAGATTTGTCTTGTCCGCTCGAAATTTCTCGCTGCTGTTTTAAAAGTAATGATGAAAAACCCATTATTGAGTTTAAAGGAGATTTGAATTCATGAGCCAGATGAGACAGACTTTCCTTTTGCATTGCTACTAAGCGCGTTAATTCTTGATTATTAAGTATTAGTTGTGATTGTAATTCCTGTAATTCCTGTAACCGTAGCTCAATATAACTTTCCAAAGATAAAGCAATAACGTGGTCTATTATTGAGTCAATTGTATCCACAGTTTGCAGAATTTCATCACCAGAACATGAAACTAAATCAGGTTTGAGAACAGCAAAAATAATCTTTCTGAATAAACCGTATTCTAGTAAGAATTCATTAATATCATAACCTTGTTCGGCTCTGATAGTTCCGTGTTCTATACCTTTCTCTTCTATTATCTGCTGTCGATTATTTAAAGGTTGTGAAAGCAGAGTTGCGAGACCCCTTAAAACAATAGGAAGGTTATCGCGTATCGATTTATAGGTAAGGTTTTTTGAGCTTTCTATGTCTTTATGTTCGCGAACAGCAGCAATCCAGTTATCAATTATAATATCGTTCTTAGCTAATAATATTTTTCCAAGGTCTTTACTCACAAGAAATCACAAGGGAACGTAATTATAAAAATACAATAATATTTCTGGTTGTAAGATGTCAAAATAATGTTCTTAATTGTAATAAAATCAGGAATATAGGAATCCTAATTGATGTTTGAAACATACGTAGGGTGTGTTGCTTGCTGCGCGCAACGCATCACTTAATAAGAGTTGCGGTGCGTTAGACTAGCGTCATAACGCACCCTACAAATACCTAATTTTTTTCAATATTCAAACCGGATTCCTATAGTAAATATTTTATTCAGGACTTACGCAACGGAGATTTGTCATTGCGATGGTCACTACGTGTAGGGAAGCATTCAGCGAAGCTGAATACGTCGCTGTCGCTCGTAATGACCTAGTTACGTTACTTTTGCGTAAGTCCTGTTATTTAATGGCTCATCAGTAGTTAGTATGCTAAAAAAATGAAAAAGGGAATCAGGGAATAGCGGAAAGTGCGGTCTTGGGGAGCCACTCTCGTGCGCGGTGAGACAAGGAAAGGGGGTGTCGGTTTGGGTCCCCCAAACTATTGATTTTTGTTAGCAAAGCGTGCCCGAAGGGCATAACATATGTAGGGTGTGTTGCTTGCTGCGCGCAACGCACCATAATATAAGGATTCCGGTGCGTTATTCAAACCGGATTCCTATATATCTAAATCTATCATTTTTAAAACATTTTTTTAGGCTCTTAAAGCTAGTAAAGCACGGCTTAAATAACGCACCTCATAAAAAAGTTTGAAAGCCTTATCATGTAATACTTTTTAGTTCTTACTTCAACGCAACAGTACTAGTAACCTACACCTATATTTGAGTAGGTGTAGGTAAATAATAATAGCAATAAGTAATTGTTTATTCGGATTACTTATTTCCTATAAACTGCATATTGCATACAATACATTACTGCGAAACTCTTACTATGTAAGGTGAAGGAATTGCTTCGGCTTGCCCTGCATTAACTAAAGCTTGATAAACAAAAGCAGCAACCTCTGCCCTAGTTGCTTCACGGCTAGGATTTAATTGTGCAGCAGTAGGATAGTTAACTACAAGTTGTCTCGCAGTCGCTGCTGCAACCGATGGCTCTGCCCAATTAGGAATTTCCTCGGCATCGCTGTAAATTGAAAGAATATTATTCGGGTTATTCGCAGTTAAGCCCAAACCGTTAGCCAAAGAAACTAAAACCTGTACTCTAGGAATTTCTAATTGTGGCCGGAAGGTGTTGTTAGGATATCCAGCAAGGAAAGGACTTTTGGTTGCTGTTTGAATGGCATTATAAGCCCAAAAATTGCTGCTGACATCGCGGAAATTAGTTGCTTGCTTTTGAGCTTGAGGAGCAAAAGCTTTGTTGATGATGGCAGCGAATTGAGCGCGGGTAACTGGTTCGTCGGGCTTAAAAGTTCCATCGGGGAAGCCAGCAATTACACCTTTAGAAGCTAAAACCTCGATATAGCTTTTTGCCCAGTAATTTGGTGCGACATCACTAAAAGCTGTTGCACCTCCCGGTATTGGTTCAACTGTTGCTGCAACAAATTCAACTTGCCCTTGGATTTTACTTTCGTCGATATCGTTACCAATTGCGAAAAACTGAGATTTGGTAGCGTTGTGTACGTCGTAACGCTCATTATTACGTATGAGATTACCACCTGCTTCTTCAGCAGTACCTAAATTTGGTTGAGCCTTAGAAATGGCGACGATACCATCACGGGTATTATTTTGAATGACGTTTTTACGCAATACAGGCTTTGCCGAATTAGAGATAAAAAGCCCGTCTACATTTTGCAAAATTTGGTTTTCAACTATTAAAGGAGTGGATTTTCCACCAACTGCTAAGCCAAATCCAGTATCTTGAAATAAGTTACCGCGAATCTCTCCTTTAGCAGATTTAGCGACAGAAACGCCGTTACCGGTGTTTTGAATAAATATATTACCGGCAATCATGGGATTAGCAGTACCAGTAACAAAAACTCCTTCCCGTTTGTTGTTGGTAAACGTATTATTTATAATCTTGGGATTTGTTGATTCTACCCATATTCCTGTACCGCGAGAAGCTGGATTTGTAACCGTAACACCAGAGATTACAGCGTTTTTGCCAGCAAGAATAGTAATATTTTGACCTGCAAATGTACGGCTTCTATATCTACCGCTTCCTGTGATTAATACTGCTTGTCCTTTTCCAGCTTCATCTCCACGTAAAGTGACTCCTTTTTTAACTCGAAGTGGGAATTTTTCTCCGGTTTCTTTGCTGTAGGTACCGGGTGCAAGCTGAACAACGGTACCGGGTTGGGCTTGTTTAAGAGCGAAATTAATGGTTTTAAATGCAGCAGCTTCGGTGGTACCACCACCAGCAGTATCTGTACCAGTTTGAGGATTTACGTAAATTATGCTGCTAGCTACTGGAGTTTGCGCTAATTGAATTTGAGCGCTACTGTACTTATTTATGTTCGCTTTTGACTCTTGAGTTTGTAGCAACATCGAACTACTAGTAACTACCAGTAAAGTCGCTATCGAGAAAGGTAATTTTAATTTAGTAGAGAAATTATTTCCAAAAGAAATGGGAAAGCCCTTATATTTCATCTTTAATTTGCGCGTATGATGTAAATGCCGAGGAGGTTAGCCGAGTGGCTTTAAACCCATGCAAGACTATACCTGATGAACAGCATATAATCAGCATAGTTCCAATACTTACTGAAATTATTTTTCTCAGTATCGGATTGAAATTTTAAGTAAAAATACTTTTCAAGACTTTTGCAACTAGTATTATTTAGCTTTTGGTTTTTATCAAGGTTTTATTTGTTACTTAATATTAAGAAGTTATAGATAAGTTATATGAAGGAAATTAAGCTTTGTTTACTTTTTGGTTAAGAAAGTTAAAAATAATAGCGAAAAAAGTAGTTTAGTCCCATCATTTGCCTTTATTTCAAGTCAACAGGCAGTTTGACGTAGAAAGTTGTGCCTTTTCCCACAACTGAATTAAACCAGATTTCGCCATCATGTAGCTCTACGCATTTTTTGACAATCGCTAATCCTAAACCAGTTCCCCTAATTATGCCTGTATTACTACCTCTTTGAAAACTTTGAAATAGCTTTTGACTGTCTTCTTGGTGAATACCAATTCCTTTATCTGAAACCTGAAATAATACAGCACCATTGCTGTAGGCTAACTTTAAGTTAATTTCTCCTCCATTTGGAGAATATTTAATTGCATTTGATAGTAAGTTAGTCAGGATTTGACGTAATATATTTGAGTCTAAATTAGCTTCTAAATCAGAGAATTCATGAATAAAATTAATAGTATGATTGGTGTCTATAACCAGTTTATAATCTTCTACTAATTCCTCTGTGAATGATATTAAGTCTAACAAGCTACGATGCACTTCCAGCTTTCCCGATTCAGCTTTATTTACCTGCAACATATTGTCTACTAAATACATCAGGTATTTACCAGAAGTTTCAATATGTTGCAAGCAGCGCATTTGACGCTGACTATCTAAGTTGCCATGATATTTTTTGAGTAATTGCACGCTCAAAATGATATTTGTTAAAGGCACTCTATATTCGTGAGATACCGTATTTACAACGTTTGATTTGAGCAGATTGATTTCTTTCTCTTTTTCTAATGCTTGACGAATATCTAAATCGAGTTGCCCAACAGTACTAATATTAGAAATTGTCATTAACCATTGACTATGCTGTTGTTTGGGTTCTAATAATTGTACAAATACTTCCAAAAATTTATCAGACCAATTTTGAAAAATCAGCTTACGAATTTTCTTTTCTTCAGGGCTACCAATAAAGTCTTCGATTCTATTATCGCCAATTTTGCTCAGTCTATTGTTATTATCTACTTCCCCAATTAGATTTAAATAATTTTTACCATGTTGGTTTGCTAAAATAATTCGATATTTGCTATCAAGTAATAATATTCCTTGGGGTATATTACTAACTATTTTTTCTAAAGTGTTCGATTCGCAATTTTGTTTTAAAAGTAACTGATAAAAGTTTTCACTATCAAAACTACAATCTTTTTGCGTTTCTAATCCATAATATCCCCAAATACTGGTATTATCTGATTCTAACCAAGCTGTTGATTTTTGTACATATTCGCCTTGTAACAACTCAATTTTATGCTGAATAGTCTGCAATTTCTGTTGAAAAAAATTAATCTTTCGACTGCTATATTCTAAAATTTCATTTGCATCTTGATTGTCTGCTAAACTTTGCAATTCACTCAGAGAAATTTCTTTACCTATACCGCAGATAATTTCATCTTCATTTTTATTTATTCTCCAGGAAATCCAGCAAAAGCTTCCATTATTGTGAAGATAGCGCGCTTTCAATTCTATGACTTGATTTTTAATCAATTTAGACAAAGCTTTGGAAATTGCTTCTCTATCTTCTGGGTGAACCATTGTTAGCATCGGTTTCGATATCAATTCTGATTCATCCCACCCCAGCAAACTTTTCCACCGATCGCCATTTAACTGTTGATAGCAACCATCTTCTGAAACGATACACCATAGATCGGAAACCAATTGCAACAATTGTTGCAACGTCTTTTCTTCTCTTCTTACATCTGTAGCTCTTAAATCTAAAGATTTTGAGTTTTTCATCAAACGCTTCCTAGCTAGCCTTAAGGATGCAAAGTTTACTAATTTTTCTAAGCGATATTACTTAAATACTCTTGATTTTGATAATTGTTCTCAATAGTTAAAGGGTGATTTACATTTACTATTTTAAACGTCAAATGTAAATATTAATGAAGAAATGTAAAGTTATTTGAACTAGCTTTTAGAGTAATGCAGTCAAATCTGTGAAATTCTAGCAATTTAAACAGCGATTATCATTTTGCTTTCTGGGCATACTAAAAATTTTGTAAGACTTATATAACTAGCATATTTTTTTTTAGGGTGCTGTGACATTTCGACTAATCTTAAACGTAATACTATCGCTTTTATGTCACGCAACAATTACAGTAATATGATAATCGCGGTCATTCCTGATTAATAAAACCCTCTTTTATAAGGCTTTATAAGTTAAATACTGTTGACGTTAAAGCAGTCTGTCCGTAACTTTATATGGTTCCGGAAGGACTTAGGACAAAGTAAATCTTTAGATTAAAACCTCATATTTTAAAGTTGGGAATCGAAGGTCATACAAGGTTTTAAGCTGCTGCCGCCTATGCTATGATTAATTTCACAAGCAGGCAGCATAATAAGTGTATTTGAACGATATGCTGCGTAATCTAATGAGCGCGATTAAGATGCCTGCGAGATTAGTAAAGAGTACTGTTGTACAAGTAGGGGAAGGGCATCCCCGAATTTATGCTCGGGGAGTTGCAAGCTCGACTTTGACTGAGGAAACTTTGTTAGAGCAGTTGTGACGATGAACTGAGAATCCCTGCTTCTTCAAGACGGAGATTGTCAAAAAGTCTTCGATCGGACATAGAAAGATTTCTGCACGATTTATTTTAATCTTTAATCTCAGTTATGGGCGAAGCAAAACGGCGTAAAGCTTCACTAGGAAATGATTACGGTCAATCCCCTCGTATTTTACCTTGGGTTCCGATAACTAAAAAGCAAGCAGAACAGTTTGTTAATTGGACTACTCGGGGTGCCTGGATTGGCATTTTTCTGATGATTATTCTTTGGTTAACGGTTCGCTTTATAGGGCCAGCTTTTGGCTGGTGGCAAGTAGTCTGACTCTTTTATAACAGGTTCTCATTGCCAAACTTCTGAAAATCGTATTGCAAATATCGGCAATACGATTTTTGTTGTTGCCAATGAAAATTCTTTACAAGTAATAAGTAGTAAGTAAGAAGTAAGAAGTAATACCTCTACCTTCTAGGGAGAGGATTCGATCCAATGATAAATTTGGTTTTTATTCGTCTTTAAAAGACGAGGCTTTATACCATGTTTCGGGCTAAAATTCATTGCTTTTTACTTTTTATTTAAGCCCTAATGGCGAGGTGAAATCAACAAGAAACCGGGTTTTTGACATTGGTGCAAGCAACCCCGAGTAAGTACGAGAGAAAACCCATCAGATTTATTAAAATTCCCTCGTATGTGAAAGATTTAAAAGGCATACTACGACTGAGAAAATATATAGCAGTTTTCATTTGGATGTAATACAAACTCAACCTCACCCCTTCCCTTCTCCTTACTAAGGAGAGGGGTGCCCAGAGGGCAGGGTGAGGTTAAAAATGTAGTGGACTCAACTGAAATTCGCTATATTCCGACTTTAAATTATGCAAAACCCGATTTTTTTGATATCTATATTTTTATAAATAAATAGATAGAAATTTCTAATTTAACTATTGAATAATCTAATGAATAATAGATAACTTGCTTTGTCTTATTGGTATTATTCGTTGCTAAACCTTTTGTAAACCACCTATATACATACTATTTTTTCAATTAAATCGTAACTTAATATACATTTTTATAAAGATTTAAATATGATTTTGCCGAATTGGCACATAAAACTTCGATTACTTAGTTATGCTTAAGTCTCAATTACAAAGTAATTCTGAATGCAATGTAAAACTTGAATCCTTTAGCAACAATAACTTGCAATCTTTTCTAAGAAACGCAAATAATGTTGTTCTTCAAGGCTAAGCCTGTTGGGTTTTTCCACGTATAAGTTATCGTACACAACAAATTCTTGAAGAGGTTTAGCTATACAACTTCAAACAACTTAATAATTTAAGTTCTCTGTAAACAGGCAACTTAAATCAATCTACTCAAGTCGAAGTACAAAGATTTTCTTGGTAATTGGCAGCAAAAAAATAAAGCAAAAAGTCAATTAAACTATAAATTTCTGCATTTATAGCATCTAAAAGCAGATAACCATATAATTTACGGATTTTTGATGGTTGACTTCTAGCAAATATGAGTTAATGTGATAGCGGATTTATATTGTCAGTATCTACCCTGACCTCGATGATATAGATTAAGAAGTAAAATTTAACGAATCGCGTCGGAAATTTTTATATCGTAAAGTGAATATTATGATACGGCACGAATCGTCTAATTAAACTACCATTTCCAAGGTAGTCATTTTTTCGGTTTTTTCATTCGTGGATATTTGTAATGATTAGTTTACAATACCATTTGGAGAGAAAATCTAAAAAAAATATAAAAGAGATTAAAATGATTGTGGTGTTTGGAGGATAAAAGTGTTTCTGAGATTAGCGCAACAACACCGGCAGTTCGTTCAAGACTTAGTAATGAACTTACAAGCCTTGGCAATAGTTCTAGAGAGACGTGGGTATCCTGCGTCTTGCTATACCTGCGGCGACCAAATGAATAGTGCTTCGTTTATGGTTAGTTTAGGTGAAAATCATTTGATTCGATTTCTTGTATCCGATTACGGTATCACTTGGACTGAGATGCGCGACGATCGCGAATTAATGAAGTTGGAAGGCGCTGAAGCAGTCAACCAGCTACAGGAACTTGCGAATATAGTTAAGCATCCACCAATTGAAACTTGTACTAATGCAAAAGCTCTGGCTAAGCGATGTTAAGTAAGCATAAATCAAGGTAGCTTACATGTTCGGTAATGCTGTCATTAACTTGCCTTCTTCCCAAAGGAACTCAGTAATGTTTCAGGTTCATAGTTAATTTAGAAGAACTATTAATCAAATATTACTCAAAATCCCCATCGGGTATTAGATAATTTAAATCATCTTTTGTTGCCAAGACAAGAAGGCTGCTTAATCTTTATCTGCTTCTCCATCGAAATATTAATTCATTTTGCACGAGTACAAAAAAATCTCATGGCATAGAAACGAATCTATTCGTTCGTGAATTGATAAAACCTGCCGATAGCATTATTTTTTGAGCAAAATGAAGTTTAGGCTTTTAATCAAGGTAGTGTGATTGAGGCTACCAATGAAAATTACCAAAACATAAAGCATATACATCAGTGCTTATCTGTAAGTGTAAGAAACATAACTTATTAGTTAATAGCTGGTAGTAAAATGTATAGTTTACTTCCACCTATGTAAATATTTTCTAGTTTGATCTGCAATTGTTAAAACGTTAAGGTTGCTAAAGCCTAGCAGCATTCAGTACCTCTCACCTTAACTACTAACAGCGCATTAATAGCAATATCGCGCTGCTTGCCTGTATCCGAATAATTACAGAAAAAACTGGTCATATAAATAAAGCCGTGTTAAAGATGGCTGGACAGTGTAACTGGATTTACCCAATAACATTGTATTCTAAAATACTATTAAAATCAAATGCCTTCAAGGTAATATTGTGATTTTTATTTTTTCATTCGTATGACAGCAAAATAGCTTAAGCTTAAGACTCCCATCAATAATATTTGAACGCGAAAGCATGGATATGTTAAGACATATTTCAGTTTCAGACTTTGCCACGAGATGGAACCTTAAAAAATGGGGCGGGCTTCCCGTTCTGGGTCGAAGACCCAGAACGGACGAGTCCCTTGGCTAGAACCCGAGGGCTTGTTAAAAAGCCCGCCCCATTTTTTTGCGGAAATTGTAGGTCAAAAGCTGGAAGCGAGATAATCCACCATGCTTTAATTTTAATTCTGTCGCAAGTGAGGAGTAGTAAGTAGTAAGTAGTAAGTCACAAGTCGCGATAAGGATTTAAGGTTCATTTAACTGTATGTTACATAGTTCTGTTTATTTTTACTGGCTTACTTAGTAGATAAATTCGGTATATTACAATTGCCAAATACTGCGATCGCAAAAAAGCAGCCATAAGCTAAACTCAATATTGTTCAAAGATTATCCAAAGTAAAACTTATTAGTTTATACGCGCCTTACTTGAAGAAAGTCTAAGATGTCCGAAGAAAAATCACCGCAACCGCAATTACCACCGACTGGTGCTATAGATAATCAATATTTACACGCATCTGAAAGTTGGTTTAAATATCCCGTGAGGGTTCAACCGCATCATACAGATTATGCTGGTGTTGTTTGGCATGGTACCTATGTCGCTTGGATGGAGGAAGCAAGAGTAGAGTGCTTGCGTTCGATTGGGATTGAATTTGCCGATTTAGTGGCTTTGGGCTGCGATTTACCCGTGGTAGAAATGTCAGTACGCTATCACCAATCGCTTCAGTTAGGTATGGGAGCCGTTGTTAAGACTCGCATGGAAGAAGTTACGGGTGTTCGTATCAATTGGGATTATGCGATTCAGTCAACGGATGGGCAGGATTTATACGTCAGCGCCAAAGTAACTTTAGTTGCTAAGGATATGGAGAAAGGTAAAATCATGCGGCAATTACCTCCTAGAGTTAAAGAGGTGTTTGCAAGACTTACTGCATCGAAAAAGTAGTAAAGGAATTAGTGAGGTTAAAGGTTAAAGGCTGAAGGTTAAAATTCTCCTTGTCCCCTTGTCCCCTTGTCCCCTTTTTCCTCTCATCTCTATTTCATAGAAACTACTTTCGGTGCATTTTGCAAATTATTAGCAGCCTTTATAACTTCTTCTCTTGCCCATTTATCGGCTGTTAAAATGTCATCTAAATTGGGATTTGAATTATTCTGTGCGGAATGGCGATCGCAAACTGTTTCGATGCAGCGAGGAATATCTAAAAAGTGAATTTTTTCTTCTAAAAATAAAGCTACGGCTTGCTCGTTGGCTGCGTTTAAAACTGCTGGCATAGAGCCACCGGCTTTGCCCACAGCATAAGCCAGTTTCATACAAGGATACTTTTGATGATTGGGTTCTCGGAATGTTAACGAGCCTGCTTTGACTAAATCCAGTCGTTCCCAATCGGTGTAAATACGCTCTGGATAAGATAAAGCATACAGCAGAGGTAGCCGCATATCAGCCCAACCCAATTGAGCTAAAACTGAAGTGTCTTGCAACTCAATTAACGAGTGAATGATGCTTTGGGGATGAATAACAATTTCGATATCGTCATAATCTAATCCAAACAGGAAGTGTGCTTCAATTACTTCCAAACCTTTATTCATCAAAGTTGCCGAATCTACTGTAATTTTACGTCCCATTGACCAATTAGGATGTTTAAGAGCATCGGCTACCGTTACATCAGTTAATTTAGCTACATCCCAATCGCGGAAAGCACCACCAGAGGCTGTAAGGATAATTTTGCGTAAACCGCCTTCAGGAACACCCTGCAAACACTGAAAAATTGCAGAATGCTCGGAATCTGCGGGTAACAGTTTTACTTGATGTTTTTCGATTAAAGGTAAAACTACTGGTGCCCCAGCAATTAAAGTTTCTTTATTAGCTAAAGCAATGTCTTTACCTGCTTTGATAGCAGCGATAGTAGGCAATAATCCAGCACAACCAACAATACCGGTAACTACAGTTTCCGCTTCTGCATAACGAGCAACTTCTATAACTCCATCTTCTCCCGTTAGTAAAGTTGGTTGAGGCTGTAAGTCTTTTATTGCTTCTTTAAGTTGCGATAATTTACTTTCATCGCAAATTGCGACTATACTCGGTTGAAACTGTCGAATCTGAGATGCTAACAATTCTACGTTGCGCCCTGCTGCTAATCCGACAATCTTAAACTGTTCGGGACATTGAGCAACAATATCTAAAGTTTGAGTTCCTATAGAACCAGTAGAACCAATAAGAGTAATAGCTTTCACAATTTTTATTAATCATTAACAGACAACTTTACTATAGATTGTCTGGTGCTAGAAAATTGACACTATCTATGTTTTTCCGGGAACAATTCCTTTATATCTGGAATAAGCTCAAGTGCAGTCGTTATTCTACAACAGCAAAATAACTTAAAATGTCTTTTCCTATACTCTATCTCAAGCTCATAGTACATTCGTTTTGCAAAAACATGTAAACAATGAGAGCTTTGATAATCTGTTTTATAATCTCTGAAAATTGTGGTAATTTATCCTCATCTTAAATTAGGCAGTTATCAGATTTGCTGGTGAAAGTATTAATAAAACAATAGAATATAGTCGCTTTTTATACTCCGATTCATGACAAAAGTTGAGTTACTAAAAAAGAAGAAGAAAGATTCAAAAGCAAACGAATTATTATTTCCTGCTGTAATGTGGTTTGGCAGTCGCTTATTCATTTGGATTGTAATGTTAGGGATTGCGCCTTTATTACAAGCACCTCCGGGAGGAATTGCGGCAACATTTGGGTTAGAAGTATTTAATGCTTGGGATAGCGTCCAGTATCAAACTATAGTTACTGACGGATATGAGTTTATTAACGATGGAGAAATGCATAATGTGGCATTTTTTCCGTTGTTTCCTTTAGTCATCAAGCTTTTAATGAATTTAGGCTTTTCTTTTGAAATTGCGGGATTGCTAGTAAATAACCTGGCGTTTTTAGGGGCTATTTACTGCGTATATTTTTGGGTAAAGTCATTTCGGAACGAGAATGAAGCCAGATGGGCTACTGCTGTATTAGCTTGGTGCCCTGCATCAATGTTTGCAGGAGTGATTTACACAGAAGGTTTATATTTATTTTTAAGTGCTGCTGCGATGCAGGCTTTTGATAAAAGTCGATATGGTTTGACTGCTGTTTTCGGTGCCTTAGCAACTGCGACTAGACCTACAGGGTTAGCATTGATACCGGCTTTGATAATTGCATGTTGGAAGCAACGCAAACCGGCGATCGCTTATATTTCCAGTTTAGCTACGGCAACGGGAGTACTTTTATTTAGTGTTTACTGTGCCGTAACGTTTAGCGAGCCATTAGCTTTTATTGAAGCTCAAAAAGGATGGCGTGAATCTTTAGGGTTTGATTGGCAAAGCTGGTGGAAAATGTTGATGCAAATAAGCATTGGTACGCAAAATTGGAAGCACGGAGGAATAAAAGATCCGGTAATACCGTTATTATTTGCTTTAATTGTTATCCTTGGTTATTTATTATGGCGCTTCCGTAAAAACATAAGTAGAAAGTTTGGTGAAGCAACAGTTGAATATGGTTTTGCAGCTTTAATTTTAATTTGGTGGCTAGTAGCTGGCGACCCTTTAATTAATACCGTATCAGTTATTGGCAGCGCTTATTTAATATGGAAATTACGCCATGAATTAAGTCCGGTAGCTGCAACCTACGGTTTATGCGGTTTAGCATTGGTTTTAGCTTCCGGAGGTACTTGGTCGCTAAGTCGCATCGTTTACGGTATTGTTTCAGTTAGTATCGCCTTCGGCATTTTCTTATCCCGTCATCCACGTTGGGGATATTTGACTATGGGTTTCTTCGCGATTTTACTCACAACTTTTTCCATCAGATTCGCTCAAGAATTGTGGGTAGGGTAAGAGTTAGGAGTAGTATTCGTTTTCATTCAAATTGACGGGTAAGGGCAGGGAGGGGGAGAGGGGGAGAGTGGGGGAAGAAAATGTTTTTTATATTTACTATATGCCCATCAAAACTAAAGGGACAGACTACTAGTACTCGTTTTCATTAAATATGATGGGTTAGGGCAGGCAGGGGGAGCAGGGGAAGCGGAGGAAGCAGGGGGAGAAAAAGTCTTTATGTTTTTTACAACTACCCATCAAAATAAATGAAATGAACTACTAGTAGTTGAACTTTAACTTTTAACTTTTAACTTTTAATTTTTAACCTTTAACCTTTTTTACAAATCTGGTGAAAATAAAAATTTTTAATCTGAGTGCTGTTGCAGCAATATTACTATTTGTATGTAGCAGTTTGCGACACTCGCTGTTTCAGTCGGGTGCTTTTGATTTGGGTATTTACGATCAAGTTGTTTACCTAATGAGTCAAGGAAAACCGCCTATTTCTTCAACTTTAGGTTTTCATCACATGGGTAATCATGCAGCTTGGGCTGTTTATCCCTTAGCTTTGCTCTACAAAATTTATCCTAGTGCCTATTGGCTCTTAGGAGTGCAAGCTGTTTCTTTAGCCTTGGGTGCCATACCTACTTATTATCTAGGCAAACAAGCTGGACTTAAAGAAAATCAAGCCGTAACTATGTCGGCAGTTTATTTACTGTACCCGCTGATTTTTAACGCTAATCTGTTTGAATTTCACCCAGAAGTGATGGCGATTCCGGTATTTTTGGGAGTAGTTTTAGCAGCGCGGCTTAACAAGATTTTTTGGTTTTGTGCGGGGACTATTTTTATTTTGGGCTGCAAAGCGGTGTTATCTCTTACGGTAGCTGCGATGGGTTTATGGTTGTTGATTTGTGAAAAACGGCGCTTGTGTGGTGTATTTGCTTTAATTGCTGGATGTGCCTGGTTTTTAATTGCGACTCAGGTTATTATCCCTAATTTTAGTAATGGTGAAGCAGCAGCAGTCGAGCGTTACAGCTATCTCGGTGATTCAGTTTTAGACATTATCGCGAATTTATTTTTAAAACCGGGATTGATATTAGGTAAAATATTTTCCTTAAAAACTTTAGAATATTTAGCTTTAGTAATTGCACCAGTAATTTGGGGTTTAAGACCAAAATATCTTGCGCCTTTAATAAGTGTTGTGCCGACATTAGTTATAAATATTCTGTCCGAAAAAACGACGCAACGGGATTTAATTCACCAGTATTCTTTACCTATTGTGCCATTTTTAATTTTGGCTGTAATTTCTAGTTTAGCTGCGAACAAATCTTGGCTGCGGAATCCTAGAAGTATCTTTATATGGGCATTAGTAGGATTTTTAGCTTTAGGGAAATATGGTTTTTTTTGGTCTCGCTATCTAAGAAGTATCGATACTTGGCAAGCAACGCGGCAAGCTATAGCCAAAATTGAAACTAAAGAAGCTGTTTTAACTACTCATAGCATTGCCCCTCACTTAAGTCATCGTTCAAATATTAAATTTGTAGATGATTTGAGTGATGCAGTTCCAGATTTAAATCAATTTAAATATATTCTGCTAAATGTACGTCATCCTGATGGTACTCGCAATCCGGAATTTGCAGCTAATTTAGTCAATCAATTGCAAAACAAGCAATTATTTAAATTAGTACAAGAACGGGATGAGGTTTATTTGTTTGTGAAGAAAACTGATTAATTAAATAAATTGCTTATTTGTTTGTATGTTCTGCTTCTGTTGACCAAATGTTCAAAATTAAAAACTTTTTTTTAAACCTTTGTAGCATCATCCTTTTTGCTACATTTATCGTTGCTATTAGATTTGAACCAATTACCCAAAGCTTTGAATTAGATTATGATGAAGGACTGAATTTAATCAAAGCATTGCTATATTCGCGAGGCTTTTCTTTTTATAGTCAAATATGGAGCGATCAGCCACCTCTTTTCACAGTCATTTTGTCATATTGGTTGAATTTATTCGGACAATCTGTATTCGCAGCACGCCTGTTAACTCTGCTTTTTTCGTCACTATTAATATGGTGTTTTTATCAGTTAATACGAAGAGAATTAGGTAATATACCCGCTTTTATAGCTACAGTTTTACTATTCACTTCTTGGCTTTATATTCGTCTCAGCATTTCTGTAATGATAGGTCTGCCGTCATTATCTTTGGCAATGCTTTCTATTTATCTGATATCACTCTATAAACAAAATCATCTCAACAGGTATTTAATTTTTTCCGGCATTGCTTTTGCATTATCTTTACAAACTAAAGCATTTACCGTATTTTTGATTCCTTTAGTCATGATGTATATCTGGGATTTTCAAATTAATTTATTTCAATTTAAAAAAGATTATAATTTACGAAATAATATACAAAATACATTTTCTGCTTTATTGCAATGGATAGGTATTCTCTGCTTTACTTATATCATAATTGCATTATTATTTGGACAATTTTCCCATCAAGAGCAATTAGTTCAAACTCACTTAAATCAACCAATTAACACAGAGATTAAAAATTACGATAACTTATATTATTTAAATTTTATGACCGCTCAAGACCGTGACTATATATTTTTAGCAATTGTCGGTATCTTGACGATTATATATCACAAAAACAAAAGCGGATTATTACCCATTACCTGGTTTTTTACCTCTACCTTAATCTTATTATTTCATAAACCAATTTGGTACCATCACTATCATTTAATTTCTATTCCTATATGTTGGCTTGCCGCTTATGCCATTGCCTCACTGCTCGATTTATTATCTCAAAACTGGCACGGCAATCTGAAATCGTTTTTTAAATCAATCAATTTCTTCAAGCTGATAATTATTAGTTTAATTAGCCTAATTTTCGTATCCTTAATATTTGCTACACCTCCGATTACAAAAGGAGGCCCACCAAAAGATTTGCAACTTTTACAATTAGTTATAAAATACAAAGATTCAACAAACTGGGTATTTACAGACCGTCCTATTTATGCATTTTACGCTAACTTACCCGTTCCTCCAGAAATGGCAGTTATATCATCAAAAAGAATTAATTCTGGAAAATTAACCAATCAAGAAATGCTAGAAATTCTAAAGAAATATCGTCCCGAACAAATTGTAATTGCCAGAATGGATTTTCACATTTTAAACGAACCAGAGATTAGGAATTATGTCAATAAGTATTACACAAAAACATACAGTAATAAAAAAGATTCAAAAGATTTAAGAGAACACGAACACTATATCTTATCTAGTCTAATTACTCAGAATAAGGTAAATTTGAGCCAAGGTAAATAAAAACATTTGCGCTGATGGAAAAAGATTTTTATCTACAGTATGCATCTGTCGAAGATAAACATTGGTGGTTTGTAGCACGCCGTCAAATTATACAGCAAGTAATTTGTGGATTGAATTTACCAAAAAATGCTCAAATTTTAGAAGCGGGTTGCGGTACCGGTGGTAACTTACAAATGTTATCTCGTCACGGTAACGTATCAGCAATGGAGTTAGATGAAATTGCTTGCCAACTAGCAAATCAACGCCAAATAACTCAGGTAAAACGAGGCCATTTACCAGATAAAATTCCTTTCAATTCTTCTTATGACTTAATTTTGATACTAGATGTCATAGAACATCTTGATGATGATTTATCGGCGCTTGAAGCTTTGTACTATAAACTCAAACCTGGAGGTTATTTGTTAGTTACCGTACCAGCCTACCAATTTTTATGGAGCGAGCATGATGAAATTAACCACCATAAACGCCGATATCGATTAAAAAATTTGAAAAATTTAGTCGAAAAAGCAAATTATCAAGTAAATTACACTAGTTACTTTAATACTTTTCTATTTCCCTTAATTGCAATGGTACGTAGTTTAGCAAAGCTGTTACCAAAACAAAACAAACATCAGCCTAGCAGCGATTTAGTTGTACCATCGAAATTGGTAAATAAATTCTTAAAATGGTTATTTGCCAGCGAACGTTATTTACTCGATAAATTTTCTCTACCTTTTGGCGTATCTATTTTGTTATTAGCAAAAAAACCGAATATTTAATGTAAGAAAATTGGGAATAGGACATTGGTAACTGATGACTGCTAACTGCTAACTGCTAACTGACTCAAGATGACTCAACCAACAGTTTCTATAATTATCCCAATTTATAACGAACAGGAAAATATTTCCGAACTTTACCATCGTTTGCAAGCCGTTATCAAACAGCTAGATGGTGAGACAGAATTAATCCTTGTTGATGATGGTAGCCGCGATAATTCTTTAAATTTAATACGCGAAATTTACAATCGCGATTATCGCGTTAATTATATAAGTTTAGCTCGTAACTTCGGTCATCAAATAGCCGTTACTGCCGGTTTAAATCATGTTCGCGGTCAAATCGTAGTCGTAATGGATGCCGATTTACAAGACCCGCCAGAACTCATTTTACCAATGGTAGATAAATGGCGGCAAGGTTATCAAGTTGTTTACGCTCAACGTCTTTCTCGTAAGAAAGAAAGTATGTTAAAACGATTTACCGCTTATGCTTTTTATCGTATTTTAAGACGTTTGGCTGATGTGAGTATACCTCCCGATACGGGTGATTTTTGTTTAATGGATAGGGAGGTTGTTGATATTCTGAATGCGATGCCAGAACGCAATCGTTACATAAGGGGTTTGCGTGCTTGGGTAGGTTTTCGACAAACAGCAATACCTTTTGAAAGAGATCCGCGTTTTGCTGGTAAAGTAAAGTATTCTTTTGCTAAATCTTGGGCTTTAGCTATTAATGGAATTATTTCTTTTTCCAGGGTTCCTTTAAAACTCGCGACTTATTTAGGAATGCTTTCAGCAGCAGCAGCTTTATTAATGATATTGTTGGTTCTGTATTGGCGTTTATTTGACCCTGCTTCTCCTTTAATTGGCTACACTTTGATTACAATTGCACTGTTTTTCTTAGGGTCGGTACAATTATTTTGTATCGGTATTTTAGGTGAATATATTGGTCGTATTTACGAAGAAGTAAAAGGTCGCCCTATTTATACCGTAAAAGAAATGCGGGGGGCTATGAATAGGGAAAGAGTTAACAGTTAACAGTGAGCAGTAAGCAGTAAGCAGTGATTAATGTTTATGCATCAGAAGTTTATTTAACATTTTTTATCCTTTTTTTATTATCTGTTTCTTTTTAATTACGATAGTTTAAACAATACTTGTAAATTAATTTAAAACTAAAAACTAAAATCTAAAATCCGAAATCTAAAATCCACAATTTATATGTCTTGGCAAGAATTTTGTTTGCTGCTTTTGTCAGTTTCTGCGAGCGTAACGGGACAGTTATTTTTGAAAATAGGTGCGGGAAAATTAGGGAAAGTTGATGCTGTAAATGCTTTCAAGCAGATTCTGAGTATTATCACAACCCCAGAATTATTAATCGGTTTAGGTTGTTATGGTATTGGCGCTGTTGTTTATATTCTTTTGCTAACTAGAGTTAATTTAAGTGTTGCCGGACCATCTGCTTCTTTAGTTTACGTTTTTTCTGTATTACTAGGCTATTTTATTTTCAAAGAATCTATTCCTTTGATGCGTCTTGCTGGTTTAAGTTTAATTGTTTGTGGAGTGATATTAGTAGTCTGGCAAAAATAAATTGAAAAACTTTATTCTATCTTATTTATTTAATATTCCTTATCTAAAATCTAGGATTATTTCAACCTAATTAACTATATAGTAGTGAAAGCTTCTCGGTTCCTTGATATACATAGGAATCATAATTGATTTTTGAAAATACGTAATTTTGTTCAATATTTAAATCTGATTCCTATAGCAAGCAAGATGTATGTTTTCACAGGCTAGTTGCTGAGGCTGATGCTTTTCTTAATTTGCGTTCTTAACACAATTATGATTACTTATTTATAAAGCATAAATAAAACATGAATCAGCATTCTTTCAATGAACCAATCCCAAAATATTTTAAGGAATGGCTTAGTTTTCGTTACAGTAATGTGGCTTGTAAGTCGATTAGTAATAATTGTTGCAATGTTGTTAATTGCACCTTTACTTCCAGTAGCTGAAAATGCCCAAGCTCCTATTTATGGATGGGATGTTTTCTATGCCTGGGATAGCATTTGGTATCATCGAATTGTGGCTGTCGGCTACGAATTTGTCAACGATGGTAAACAATATTCTGTAGCTTTTTTCCCATTATTACCTTTATTAACTCGTGTAATTATGTATTCTGGCTTGTCTTTTCAGGTGGCAGCCGTCTTAATAAATAATGCCGCGTTTTTAGGTGCATTGATTGTTTTTTATTCTTGGGTAAATGAAGGCCACGGTAAAAATGTAGCGCGCTGGAGTACCGCTGTTTTAGCATGGTGTCCTTATTCTCTTTATGGAACGGTAATTTATACTGAAGGATTGTTTTTATTATTTAGCATTGCGGCTTTGCGAGCTTTCGATAAAAAACAGCATTTGTCAGCAGCGATTTGGGGAATCTTATCTACGGCAACCAGAATTACTGGAGTCATGCTGATTCCAGCTTTTTTATATGTTGCTTGGAAACAAGGTAGAAGTTTAAAAGCTTATGTAGCTAGCTTAGCTGTCGGTAGCGGTGCTTTTCTTTTTAGTCTTTATTGTCTGATTAGATTTAGTGATGCTTTAGCATTTGTTCGCGTACAAAGAGGTTGGCGTGAATCCACCGGATTTGCTCGTGAAGGTTGGTGGAATATGTTGGTGCAAATTGTGCAAAGTTCTCCACTATTATTCGGAGTAATTATTGTTAGCGGTTTTTTATTATGGCGCTTTCGTCAAAAATTAGTTGATATTAAGCTGCGTAGTGTATTTTATTTTTTGTGGCTGCTGTTGTGGTTGGGTATAGGCGAACCTTTATGGTTAACCCAAGGAAATCCCTTTGGAAAAATTCCTTTGGTGAAGATGGTTATTGTCTTCGGTGGACTTTATTTATTGTGGCGATCGCGAGCTAAAATTCCTTTAGTTGCTGTGGTTTACGGTTTCTTTTCATATGCTTTAATTCTTAATACCGGACTTACAGCTTCTGTGGAGCGCTATGCTTATGGAATTGTCTCCGTGTCCTTTGCATTGGGACTTTGTCTTAATCGTTATCGTGCTTGGGGCTATGCAATTACGGCATTTTTTGCGGTTTTATTAGCAAGTTTAGCCGTGCAATTCGCTCACAATCAATGGGTGGCTTAAAGAATTTACGTTCATCAACTCTACACAATTCTTGCAGTAGTCTCCGCAAAGCAGGTTTTTTACTGATTCCATAACCAGATTAATGCTGTTACTAAAAGAAATTGAGTTCGTTAGCTCAGTTCATCGTTTTTGTATTTAGCTCGAATAATTTAACTAATTTAAATCACAAATTTGATACAGAATTGCAAACTACTTATCTAGCAGCAACCATACTATGGAAAACTAGCTTTTATTCTTTTAACAAATAAATTTTTATATGTATTTTGTATTACAAGAACAATTATTTTAAAATGCTTAAATAAATTTATATTTACATGGAAATCTACAAAAAATATTGTTATACACTAGTAATTTCAGTGTTTATACTGTCTGCATCTTTTTATGCATTTGTCATTATTAGTATGTTATTACTTTAACTTGTTCCCGTTCCAAATAAATGTATAAAAAAAATGTTTTTCAAATAAATCTCTCAGTAGATATTTATTTGCTTGAAAGCTGAAATATATAGTACCTATGTATTTTAGATAATAGTGTAAATAATAGAAGCTTTAAACGTAAATTGCTTTGCGAATATCTAGATTTGACTAATCGCTATCTTCCGACTAGGTGAAACCAAACTATCCTAAGCAGCGTCTTATGCAAATGCTGGGGTTATGAAGTAAGCATTGTCAGGAAAAAATTTTAACCTTTTTTTAAATGGAAAAATTATTTTTAAAAGGTAAAATAAGCCTGACTAATAGTTAAACTTATACTTAATATGTAGTGTATCTGCTTATTGCTAGCTGTAAAAATATTTCGTTAATCAAATTTACCATTTAGAGTCAACTCAGTCTGCATCCATCCGCCTCCGAAGGCGAACTTCTGTTAACCTGTGTTTAATTTTTCAGGATTGTTAGAGATTAACCAGGTAGCAATGAAATAGATAAATTGTGTTATAACTTACCGTCATATCCGTGAATGGCGGTTTGGTCGTGAAGGAGCCGTGTCTGGTGGAAAATAAGAAGTCGTTAGCTTTACCTCAAGGAATATTAATCGCCCTTACCGCCTTATGTGGTAGTTTCGCACTCGGATTTATGCTGCCCATCAACCGGGATGCTACTAATGCAACTAGCAGGCAGCAAGTAAAAAGTGAAAATACTAAAGTCACATCTGTGTCGCTATCTCGTATAAAAGATTTCCAAGGTGCAATGCTTGCTACTTGGGAACAAGAAGCGATATCTAAAGGTGTCTTCCATACTGTACCAAAAAGCTTTCATGGTACAACGATAAAAGAAGCCAAGCTGGCTGCAAATGATAAATTGATAGCTTTAACCTTTGATGATGGTCCTTGGCCGGGATATACTGCCCAGATATTAGACATATTGAAGAAAAATAAGGTCAAGGCAACGTTTTTTGTCGTTGGACAAGTACTACAACACCATCCCGACTTAGGAAAGCGAATAGTAACCGAAGGTCACATTATCGGCAATCATACTTGGAATCATTGGTACCATTTTTTTAATAAACAAGCCGCATCTTTAGAAATTGACCGTACCGCAGACCTAATTTATAAAACTACAGGTACTAAAACTACTTTATTTCGTCCCCCTGGTGGAATGCTACATAATGGTTTGGCTGCTTATGCCAAAAGTAAAGATTATACCGTGGTTATGTGGTCGGCTGATTCAATTGATTATGCTCTTCCTTCCCCTCCCACTTTAGTGAATAGAGTTGTTAGACAAGCTACCCCTGGTGGTATTGTCCTGTTGCACGATGGTGGCGGTCCTCGTAAAAACACCGTTGCAGCTTTACCGTCGATGATAAGCAAGTTAAGAAAGAAAGGTTATCGTTTTGTGACGATTCCAGAATTACTAGAGCATCAAGAAAAGCAGAAAAAGACTGTTACCGCGCAAAATACGAAATAGTAGTTAGTTGTTAGTTGTTAGTAGTTAGTTGTTAGCAGCTATTAACCTTCATAATCCCTATTAATTGATTTTCTAGAAATAAATAAGTGTTCATGGTTAATAAATAAAAGGGTACGGCGAATATTGCCGTACCCTTATTAATAAAAATACGCTTTTGTGGAGGGGATTATTAACCTTGCCTTTTTATAATGTCATCATAAAAAGAATGCGCGAATTCATAGAAAGAATCCGCGCCATAAACTTCAATATTAATTGGTAATTAGCCATTAGTTATTAACTAACAACTAACCACTAAACCTGACTCAATTGCTTTTGTTTAGTATTAGCTTGGGGAGAAGCGGCTTCAGAAGGAGGTACTAATTGCCAGAATTTGGCTAAAAACTCTTGCCAATTATCCAAAATCATTTTCGCTTTAGCCGATTGGGTACGTTCAAAATGAGCGGTTATCAAATCTTTGAGTTGCTTTTCTCCTTCGTCTGTAACTACTCTTTGAACATTTACAATTTCTGGATTTACTAGTTCGGGGAAGTTACCATCTTCATCTAGAAAATATCCCAATCCACCAGTCATTCCAGCACCAACGTTACGCCCGACGGCACCCAAAACTACGATTACACCACCAGTCATGTATTCGCAACAATGATCCCCTGCTCCTTCAATTACAGCCGTACCTTTGGAGTTACGCACCGCAAAACGCTCGCCAGCTTTACCCGTCGCAAATAACATTCCACCGGTTGCACCGTAAAGACAGGTATTACCAATTATCACATTTTTAGATGCCTCATAAGTTGCTATGCTCGGTGGTTTAATCACAATTTCTCCACCGTTCATTCCCTTACCAACGTAATCATTAGCTTCTCCCAACAATGTCAAATTCATTCCGGGAAGATTAAAAGCGCCAAAACTTTGTCCGACGCTGCCAGTAAAAGTAAGGTTAATTTGACCTTTGAAACCGTTATCCCCATATTTAGAAGCAATAACTCCCGCAATCCGTGCCCCTATGGTTCTATCTGTATTAACCACATTTACTGTTTTATTTATTTGAGAATGCCTATCAATGGCGTTTTGAATTTCAGCATCCGCTAATAAATCGTCATCAAGCACCGCACCGTTGCTGTGAACTACTTCATGTTGCAACCAGCTACGATTATCTCTGGTATCCGGCAACTTCAACAGACAATTAAGATTTAATGCCTTTGTCTTGGTTAACTTAATATCTTCGCGCATCTTCATTAAGTCAGCACGTCCGATTACTTCCGCAAGGCTTCGATAGCCAAACTTTGCTAGCAGACTGCGTACTTCTTCAGCAATAAAGTAGAAGAAATTAACTACTTTTTCCGGGGTTCCGGGGAATCGCTTGCGTAATTCTTCCTTCTGGGAAGCAACACCTACAGGGCAGTTATTTGTATGACATATCCGCGCCATAATACAGCCTTCAGCAATCATGGCAATGGAACCGAAACCAAATTCTTCGGCTCCCATCATTGCTCCCATCAAAACATCCCAGCCGCTTTTCAAACCCCCATCTACGCGCAGAATCACTCGATCGCGCAGGCTATTTTCCATTAAAACTCGATGTACTTCGCTTAAACCTAGTTCCCAAGGAGAACCGGCGTGCTTAATAGAACTTAGAGGTGATGCACCAGTTCCACCATCATGACCGGAAATCTGGATAATATCGGCATTGGCTTTAGCTACACCCGCAGCAATAGTTCCGATACCAATTTCCGATACCAGTTTTACCGAAACTTGAGCTTTGGGATTAATTTGATGTAAATCAAAAATTAACTGCGCTAAGTCTTCAATCGAATAAATATCATGGTGCGGTGGTGGAGAAATTAAAGTTACTCCAGGTTTAGAACGTCTTAAACCAGCAATATATTCGCTAACTTTTCTACCTGGTAACTGCCCCCCTTCTCCAGGCTTAGCGCCCTGAGCCATCTTAATTTCAATCTGCTTGGCGCTCATCAGATACTGTGGAGTTACACCAAAGCGTCCCGATGCAACTTGTTTGATGGCACTAGAAGCAGTATCGCCGTTATGCAAACCATTCAAATGAGGTAAAGTTGCTGAATGTCCCGTTTCATTCACATCATTTAAAGTTTTGAAACGTATGGGGTCTTCACCACCTTCACCAGAATTCGACTTTCCGCCAAGCCTATTCATGGCGATCGCCAGGGTTTCGTGTGCTTCTCGTGACAATGCTCCTAATGACATTCCCCCAGTGCAGAAGCGCTTGACAATTTCGCTTACCGGCTCTACTTCTTCAATAGAAATCGGTTTTCTGTCGCTTTGAAAGTCAAGCAAATCCCGCAATGCGGTAATCGGTCTACCCTGCAAATGCTGTTGATAAACTTCGTAATGGTCATAGTTTTTACCATCAACAGCTTGATGCAGCGCTTTTGCCATTTCCGGGCTGTTCATATGGTATTCGCCACCGCGACGATACTGAACAAAACCCAAATTTTCTAACTTTTTGGCATTTAATTCGGGGAAGGCTTTGCAGTGTATAGATAAAACTTCCTGGGCTAATTCGCTAAGACTAATTCCACCAATCCGGGAAGTAGTACCGTAAAATCCTAAATCTAATAAATCTCTACCAATACCAATAGCTTCAAAAATTTGCGCTCCTTGGTAACTTGTCAGCAGCGAAATTCCCATCTTAGAAAGGATTTTCAGCAAACCGTTTTCTACCGCCTTGGCATAATTAGCCAATGATTGCTCCAAACTTACGTTTGCAATTTTACCGCGCTGCATAAACTGCTGAGTTTTAGGATCTGACCACCAGCTACGTAAAGTATCCAAAGCCATATAGGGACAAACCGCAGCCGCTCCGAATCCAATCAAGCAAGCGAAATGATGAGTACTCCAACATTGAGCGGTATTAACCACCAAAGAAGCATTCATTCGCAATCCTTCACCGATTAAATGGTGATGTACCGCACCTACAGCTAATAAAGGAGGAATGTAAGTATTTTCTGCATCTATTGCTCCATACTCTTGCCACTCTTGAGAATTCTGAGAAACTTTATCGCTTAGCACCAAAATCTTCGCACCATTACGCACTGCTTCCACAGCTTGCTTTTGCAAAGACTCCACAGCAGCTTTTAAACCTTCCCGTCCGCTACTAATCGGAAATACCGTTGATAATTCAACCGTACCAAAATCCGATTTTTGTATTTCTTGTAATTGAGCCTCAGTTAATACCGGCGATTCCAACTTGAAACGGCGAGCATATTCGGGTTTCGGGTCAAGCAAATTCCCCCTCGCACCTAGTTCCACCTTTAACGACATCACCAATTTTTCTCTTAAAGGGTCGATTGGTGGATTTGTGACTTGAGCAAACCGCTGTTTGAAATAGTCGTATAGTAAATGTGGTTTTCCCGAAAGTACCGCCAGAGGGATATCATCACCCATACAAAAAGTCGGTTCTTTAGCATCAATTGCCATTGGTTGAATTATCATTTCCACATCTTCTGTGGTGTAACCAAAAGCCATTTGATTCCGCAGCAAAGCTTTTCTATCTATTGAGTTAGCTGCTGATAAATTTCCGTTGTTAGTTGGTGAATGGCCATTACCATTAGCACCGTTACCATTAGCACCGTTACCATTATTAACAGTTAACTGCTCGCTGTTAATTGACTTCCGATGTTGTCTTAACCATTCCCCATAAGGATTGGCTGTAGCGACTCGCTGCTTAATTTCCCAATTTTTGAGAATTTCGTGGTTTTCTAAATCCACGGCAATCATTTCTCCAGGACCGAGCCGACCTTTTTCAATAATATTTTCTTCACCCAAATCAACCACACCAGCCTCACTTGCAACCACAATGTAGTCATCCGACGTTATGCAGTAACGGGCAGGGCGCAATCCGTTACGGTCTAAAGTTGCACCAACCGTCTTGCCGTCGCTAAATACTAAAAGCGCCGGACCATCCCAAGCTTCTTGCAGTCCGCTGTAGTATTCGTAAAAGTCTACAATTTCAGGATAATTACTTAAAGCCGGTTGATTCCTATAAGCTTCTGGAACCATTATCATTAAAGCTTCCAAAGGACTGCGTCCCGAACGCACCTGTAATTCAAATACGTTATCTAAAGTTGCAGAATCGCTGTTACCTATACGTACAAAAGGCTTTAACTCTTCCAAACGCTGTTTCCAAACTGGATGATTTAAACTTGCTTGTCTGGCTTTCATCCAGTTGATATTGCCCAGTAGCGTGTTTATTTCTCCATTGTGACCTAATAGCCGCATCGGTTGGGCTAAAGGCCATTTAGGCATTGTATTCGTACTAAAACGGCGATGGTAAACAACAAAACTGCTCTTATAAGCCCGATTCTTTAAATCGTGATAAAAATCCCCTAAAACCGCCGAGCGAACCATTCCCTTGTAAATAATTGTCCGACTAGATAGGGAACAGACATAAAATTCATCCATCCACTCACTGTGTTGGGAACGAATAGCTTTGACAATTCGACGACGGGTAATATAAAGCTTTCTTTCTAACTCATCTCCATTAACATCTTCCGACTGAAGAAAAATTTGCTCAATTTGTGGTTGATTTTCCTTCGCTTGCAATCCTAAAACACTAGAATCAACCGGAACAACTCGCCATCCCAGCACCTTTAAATTCTCAGAAAGGGCAATCTGTTCCACAATTCCCCGAGCCGCACGAGCAGCTTGCTCATCGCGAGGTAAAAACAACATTCCCACAGCAATATTGTTACTTGTTGTTGCCTCCAAACCTCTTTCTTTCCAATCTTCCTGCAACAGTTGCCAAGGAATAGCGCTTAATATTCCCGCACCATCACCAGAATCTCTATCTGCGCTACAACCACCCCTGTGTTCCAAACAGGTTAACGCAACCAGTCCTTTTTCCAAGATTTCATGACTTTCTTGCTGTTTGCGATGGGCAATAAAACCTACCCCGCAAGCGTCTCTCTCTTCAACTAACCACTTTTGTCCTAAAAAAGTATTTGAAAATGCTATGTCTTTATCTTGATTCATCTGCTTGTTATTCATAGAATGTCCCCCGATAGCACTAATTTTCTGGATAAAAACTATTCGCCAAATTTCTCGTGCCCGAAAACTGAGTTACCAAAATGCCGGGAGAAAGATTTTAACTCCTGGGTTGATTTTTTGTACACCCGTGCTAAACTTGTCCCGTTATTTTTTATGTGTTTATGCTGAATTGAGCTAGTTAATCCTTGTATCGCCCTACGGGTTGCTTCACTTATGCTCAACGCGGAGAACCCGCGCAAAGTAGTAGCTTACCTGTTTCCGATTTTATATTTTGAGGTTATATATTTTCTCAATCAGCTTGTCTCAAGTGCAAGTTTTGCTTACAGATATGGTTATATATCGCCGACCTGAAACAAAACTTCTATCTAATCGTTCACTATTTTTAATACCAAAATTCCGCTAATTGGGTATCTTTTAGCAGCGTATTACACTAATTGTCCATTTGCAATTCCCGATTACCGAGTTTGTGTCAATTTTGTCGTATTAAGCCCGTATCAAGGGGGCAAATACCACTTACGAATCCGATTAATGCCTGCTACACCGCGCATAAGTAGCGTCGTATAAAAAACGATAGAACATTTAGATTTATATTTTGAAAGCAAAAAATATTAGAAATATAGGAGCGAATAAACCGGATTTGTTGATGCATTATTTACAATTTGCTTCCGTAAATCATCTATTTCTATGATTCTGCTTTCTTTCTACTAGTATTTATACCCTATCATGTCACAGTTTTTGCAGCATGACGATAATTATTCCGATGTCAGATACAGCTATTTTTGAGTCATCACTAAAAGAACATTATGGTCAAAAAGCTAACTTTGGGTCAAAATAAAAACCGCATTACTATGGATAATAGAAATAGTATTTTTGTCAAGATAATGGCGTTGCCAATCCTGGCAATAATGTTAAATTTAACTGCGACTTCTATTACTAGAGCTAAACCGACTTCTTATGAAGCTACAGGAAATACACCATCAAATCAATCGTTGCTGATATCGACTTCAAATAGCTCGTTATTTCAAGGTAATCAAATATCTATCAATGGTCGTACCTTACCAGGAAATTGGGTGCAGCACAAAGGTAAAAGTCAAAAGGCTCCGGTTGTAACTTATATAAGTGATGCTGCCCTTCGACAATTAATAGGTGTAGATTTATTGAGTAGCGATAATCCACAACTGCAACCTATACAGTGGTTTTCTTCGCAATCTAAACCGCAAGTGCTAACTGGTTTTTTAGAGCAGGGATATCGTTATTTAGATATTACAAAATTTGCTCGAAAAGCGAGATGGAAAGTACAAGCAAAAGACAATACTTTAGTAATTTTTACACCTAAAGCAAAAGTAAAAACTATTAAGCAAGAAAAATCTTCATTTGAGCAGCAGCAGTTAGTCATAGATTTAAATCGTCCAACACCTTGGAAGTTGACTGCCGGTTCCTTGATTAAAAAGCCAAAACCTAAACCTCAAGTTCAGCCGCAGCCCAAGCCAAAAGTACCTCAACTTCCATTTTCACGTCGCAGTGTTGTTATTAATACCGACATTCCCGTTGCCAAACCGAAACCAGAACTCCCTGCTAGAGAATGGATAATCACCATTGATGGAGTCGCAGATGATAATCTGGTGAGCCGCTACACACCCGCACCATCAATACCGCAACCAATACAGCTAGATAACCCCTTCAACAAAATACCTTTACCAGTACTAAAAAAATCTGCTTCCGAACCGCTAATCAAAAAAGTCGAAGTAGTTAACAATCAAACAGTTATTCGATTAGTAGTTCCTTTTGGCTTAACTCCTCGTGTCAGCACCTTACCCAAGCCCCATCGTTTGATTGTAGATATTCGTCCGGATGCTTTAGTCGGACGTTCAATTGATTGGGCTCCGGGCTTACGTTGGAGACAGCAACTCATTTCTTTAGGTAACGACCGCTTTCCAGTAATATGGTTAGAAGTTAATCCCAGTACTTCCAAAGTCAAAATCAGACCTGTAGCTACCAATCAAGATAAACAAGAAGGTACTGCACCTCTAATTAAAACAGCGCGAAAATACCTAGCAGCAGCCGCGATCAATGGCGGTTTCTTCAACCGCAAAAATCGTTTACCTCTAGGTGCAATTCGTCGCGATAATCAATGGTTCTCCGGTCCAATCCTGAATCGAGGCGCAATTGCTTGGAACGATGCCGGTCAATTTTACATGAACCGCCTTTCTTTACAAGAAAATTTAATTTTTTCCGACAATCAAAAACTGCCAATTACTCACTTAAACAGTGGATACGTAAAGCAAGGAATAGCTAGATATACGCATCTATGGGGACAAAACTATACACCCCTTACCGACAACGAAATTATAGTAGCAGTCCAAAATAATAAGGTTATTCAACAATATGCGGGTGCTAAAGCTGGAGATGGCTTTGCTCCTATTCCTAAAAATGGCTATCTATTAGCTTTACGGGCTAGTGCTGTAAATAATGCTGCTAAATTCCAAATTGGAACTCCTTTACGCCTCGTCAGTTCCGCTGTTTCTCCAGAATTTAATCGCTATCCCCACGTATTGGGAGCCGGGCCGCTATTGTTAAAAGACAATCAAATTGTTCTTGATGCCCGAGCCGAAAATTTCAGTCAAGCCTTTGCAGAACAAAAAGCCATCCGTAGCGCCATTTGCACTACTAATAGCGGAAAACTTATAGTTGCTGCGGTACACGATCGCGCTGGTGGGAAAGGACCGAGCTTAAGCGAACATGCTCAATTAATGCAGCAGCTAGGCTGCGTCAACGCTCTTAATTTAGACGGTGGTAGTTCCACAAGTCTATATCTAGGAGGACAACTACTCGACCGCTCCCCAAATACTGCTGCGAGCGTTCATAACGGCATTGGTATTTTCTTGCCACGCCCGTAAGGTGGAGGAGTGGGGGAGTGGGGGAGAATAATTACCAACTACCAACTACCAACTACCAATTCCCCATCCCCAATACCCAATTAATATTACTTAACCAACATTTGTAGCTTAATTAACTATTAAATTTGAGTATTTAATAGGGATAAATTACTAATAGGTGAAGAGTTTTTAAAGCTTGTAAAAAGCTACCTTTATGATTGATGAAGAATTGGTGTAAACATACGATTATCCCTACCTGTTGATTACACGGCAACAAATAGCTTTGGTATGTTTGGTTATGGTGGTCTCAATTGCAGACAATTACGGTTGCAATATCACGCTACTTTTTTCCAACAATAGTAGAGTACTAGCGGTTTTTTAATGTCTTCAAACGAGGTAACTATGGCTCAATTCCAAGAAACAACAGAAGCTAACGCATTTACCCTACCCCCAGCAGTGACTCCTGAAGGCGTTGCTGCAACCGAATTACGCCCTTGGGGTTCTTTCACGATTTTGGAAGAAGCACGCGGCTATAAAATCAAGCGCATTGAAGTTAAACCGGGTCATCGTTTAAGTTTACAAATGCACCATCACCGCAGCGAACACTGGATTGTAGTTTCTGGAACTGCTAAAGTGACTTGCGGCGAAGAAGAAATTGTATTAAGCAACAATCAGTCTACCTACGTACCACAATGCACCGCCCATCGTCTAGAAAACCCTGGAGTAATTCCTTTGGTACTAATTGAAGTACAAAATGGGGAATATTTAGGAGAAGACGATATTATCCGCTATCAAGACGATTATGCCCGTGCTGAAAAATAAAATTAGGGATATCTTAGCTTTGGTGATAAATTTCATTTAAAAATATATTGTGTTTTGGACAAGCGCACGAAAGCTACTACCCTTTTGGTTTATGCTTTGCGTGCGTTATTTTTAGAAATTTAGATTTAGAAATGTTGAGAAAATGAAAGTAACTCCAAACAAAGGTAAACTTCCATAAAAAGTGATGATATGGAAACAGCACTAACCTCTGTTCGCTTACAACTTCTAAGTGCTAATCTAGAATTTAAAATCTCAATTCTCAATTTTTAGCTAAAATTCTCAAATGATTCATCTTTCTCAAGCAGCAGCAGATGAGATCGAGCGGTTAAAATCGAAGCAGAAAAAAGCCAACGTTTTATTTAGATTAACCGTTAAGCCTGGTGGTTGTTCTGGCTGGTTTTACGATATGACTTTTAACGACAAGCAAACATTAACACAAGGCGATCGCGTTTTTACTTCTAGGGATATCGAAATAGTTCTAGATGCCCAAACCCTAGAGCAGATTCAAGGGTCAACGATAGAATACTCTGAAGACCTCATGGGTGGAGGTTTTCGCTTTTATAATCCCCAAGCAAGTGAGGTTTGCGGCTGCGGAAACTCGTTTTCCATTGACTAAATTCAGTTAATATCTGTAAATTTATAGCTCTTGGCTACTCACATACAATTTCTATAATATTAAAAATTAATAAAATTTTTATCAAAAGTTGACATAATCTTTTTAAAAAAGAGATATAATCAGGATTTGTTAAAACTTAGACAATCAGCAGCTTCACGTGCTGTAACTCATGCCAACAATACAGCAATTAATTCGTAACGAGCGCTCTAAAGCGCGTCAGAAAACCAAGTCCCCGGCTCTGAAACAATGCCCTCAAAGACGGGGCGTTTGTACCAGGGTTTATACAACAACACCTAAAAAGCCTAATTCGGCTCTGAGAAAAGTAGCAAGGGTAAGATTAACTTCTGGATTTGAGGTTACGGCTTACATTCCAGGAATTGGTCACAATTTGCAAGAACACTCCGTTGTGATGATTCGTGGTGGTAGGGTTAAGGACTTACCGGGCGTGAGATATCACATTATTCGTGGAACTTTAGATACTGCCGGAGTAAAAGACCGCAAACAAGGTCGTTCAAAGTACGGAACAAAACGTCCGAAGGAATCTTAATTGTGGCTGTAGTTTGTCGCTTTGTTGATTAAATTCAATTGCGACAGTGTTTGTATATAATTCAAATTCTAAAAATCTACAGCTACCCAAAACGCTTGAATGTGTTTAAAACTATCCTTATGGGTGGGCTGTAGTTGTTTTCTCGGGCTATGCTTGGTCGGTTGACTAGCAATCCCAGTAAGCGAAGAAAATAGCTACAGTTCATAGGGATTGAAAACAGCGCGACAGTTCAGTATGTAAAATACTAGAATCATAAGACGTTTTGGATTTCCATTTAAATATCAACGTATAAATCATGACGCTTGATATGTATAGTTGGAGCGGTTTTTCAACTATTCGGAGCGTTATCTGTATACTGATAAAGTTGAGAAAGTCCACAGCAACTAAAGTTTTTTGAGCGGTTAGTTGGGGTTTTTGGATTCCTATGGTGAATTATGCTCGCTTTAAATAATTCGCGAGCAGCGTTCTGAATAAATTATGACCGCGATAACCTATCTTATTTCGAGTTGCAATGTAAGACGGAAGTTCGCGGGTCATAAAATAGGGATTCATACTATATAATGCCCTCCATGTATCAATATCATTTCTCTGTAGTTGCTATATTGAATTAAAGGTTAAGTATGTCTCGTCGTGGTGTAATTCAAAGGCGCGCAGTTCCGCCTGATTCAGTTTACAACAGTCGGTTGATTAGTATGACAATCCGCCGCATAATGCGTCATGGCAAGAAATCTCTTGCTGCGCGGATAGTTTATGACGCAATGAAAATCATTGAAGAAAGAACTGGTGGCGATCCCACAGAAGTATTTGAAAGAGCAATACGCAATCTAACTCCATTGGTGGAAGTTAAAGCTCGAAGAGTCGGTGGTGCGACTTATCAAGTACCAATGGAAGTACGTTCGGAAAGAGGTACAACCTTAGCACTACGTTGGTTGGTGCAGTATTCTCGTCAGCGTCCGGGTCGTACAATGGCTAGTAAGTTAGCAAACGAGTTAATGGATGCTTCCAACGAAACAGGTAGCGCAATTCGCAAGCGAGAAGAAACGCACCGGATGGCAGAAGCAAACAAAGCCTTTGCACATTATCGTTATTAGGTTAAAGACGGATATATTGCTTTGTGGTTAAGGTGCCATATCATCTTTATTGCTATAAAGTCGGACAGTTAATTGTTCGTAAGTATTATTCGATTTACATCCGTGTAATATACAAGATATCAAGAGGCAAAAGCCATAGGAGGCAGTAGTGGCACGTACCAACCCGCTAGAAAAAGTTCGCAATATGGGTATTGCGGCGCATATTGATGCGGGAAAAACTACAACAACAGAAAGAATACTGTTTTACTCCGGCATCATTCACAAAATTGGTGAAGTTCACGAGGGAACGGCTGTTACCGATTGGATGGCACAAGAACGGGAGCGGGGGATTACCATTACCGCTGCTGCAATTAGTACCAGTTGGAAAAACCATCAAATTAACATTATCGATACCCCCGGTCATGTGGACTTCACTATTGAAGTTGAACGTTCTATGCGGGTATTGGATGGTGTAATTACGGTTTTATGTTCTGTGGGCGGCGTGCAGCCTCAAACGGAGACGGTTTGGCGGCAAGCAGACCGCTATCAGGTACCGAGAATCATCTTTGTTAATAAGATGGATCGTACTGGCGCAAACTTTTATAAGGTTTACGAACAAGTTCGCGATCGTCTGCGAGCTAATGCTATTCCCATCCAGTTGCCCATCGGTAGCGAGAGCGAATTCAGTGGCATCGTGGATTTGGTAAAAATGCGTGCCTTTATTTACAACAACGACCAAGGCACGGATATTCAAGAGCAGGATATTCCCGAGTCAATGCTCGAACTTGCAACTGAATATCGCACCAAACTTGTTGAAGCAGTAGCGGAAACCTCGGACGAGTTGATGACTAAGTACTTCGAGGGTGAAGAACTCACCGAAGAAGAAGTTAGTCTGGCTTTACGTAAAGGTACAATAGCCGGAACTATGGTGCCGATGCTTTGCGGTTCGGCATTCAAAAATAAAGGCGTACAGCTATTGCTTGATGCGGTGGTTGATTATTTACCATCTCCATTGGAAGTACCTCCAATTCAAGGTACTCTACCAAGCGGTGAAACCGTTGAAAGACCTGCTGACGATCAAGCACCTTTAGCAGCTCTGGCTTTCAAAGTCATGGCCGATCCCTACGGTCGTTTGACATTCGTTCGGGTTTATTCTGGCGTACTGAAGAAAGGCAGTTACGTCTATAACTCTACTAAAGGGAAAAAAGAACGAATTTCCCGGTTAGTAGTGATGAAAGCAGATGACCGCCAAGATGTCGAACAACTTTGTGCTGGAGACTTAGGAGCAACTGTAGGTCTGAAAGATACCTTGACGGGTGATACGCTTTGCGAACAGGATTCTCCCATAATTCTGGAATCGCTTTATATTCCAGAACCAGTAATATCCGTTGCAGTTGAACCCAAGACTAAAGTGGATATGGAGAAGTTAGGTAGAGCATTGCAGTCACTTTCGGAAGAAGATCCAACCTTCCGAGTTAGCGTTAACCCTGAAACCAATCAAACAGTAATTGCAGGAATGGGCGAACTCCACTTAGAAATTCTTGTAGATAGAATGCTGCGAGAATTCAAAGTAGAAGCTAACGTTGGTGCCCCGCAGGTTGCTTATCGTGAAACAATCCGCAAGCAAGTTAACCGCATTGAAGGTAAATTCATCCGTCAGAGCGGTGGTAAAGGTCAATACGGTCACGTAGTTGTAAATTTAGAACCCGCAGACGAGGGAAGCGGTTTTGAATTCGTTTCCAAAATTGTCGGCGGTACGATACCAAAAGAGTATATTGGACCTGTCGAGCAGGGAATGAAAGAAACCTGTGAATCCGGTATTATAGCTGGGTATCCACTAATTGATGTTAAAGCAACATTGGTTGATGGGTCTTATCATGATGTAGACTCTTCGGAAATGGCTTTCAAAATTGCCGGTTCAATGGCGATGAAAGAAGCGGTGATGAAAGCTTCACCAGTGCTGTTAGAGCCATTGATGAAAGTTGAGGTAGAAGTACCCGAAGAATTTCTTGGGGATGTTATGGGCGACCTCAACTCTCGTCGCGGTCAAATTGAAGGCATGGGGTCCGAACAAGGTTTAGCCAAGGTAACTTCTAAAGTTCCATTGGCGGAAATGTTTGGTTACGCAACTGATATTCGGTCAAAAACCCAAGGTCGGGGTATTTTCTCGATGCAGTTTAGTAACTACGAAGAAGTGCCTCGCAACGTGGCTGAGGCAATTATCGCTAAAAACAAAGGGAACGCATAGTTAAAAAAAGGAAACGAGGATAAATGGCACGCGAAAAATTTGAAAGAAATAAACCACACGTTAATATCGGTACTATTGGCCACGTTGACCACGGTAAAACCACGTTAACAGCAGCCATCACAATGACTTTATCCGCTTTGGGTCAGTCAGCACAAAAGAAGTACGATGATATCGACAACGCTCCTGAGGAAAAGGCACGGGGTATTACCATCAATACTTCCCACGTAGAGTATGAAACTGATGGTCGTCACTACGCTCACGTAGACTGTCCCGGACACGCTGACTATGTGAAAAACATGATCACTGGTGCAGCCCAAATGGACGGTGCAATTCTTGTGGTGTCTGCTGCTGATGGTCCTATGCCTCAAACCCGCGAACACATCCTCTTAGCGAAGCAGGTTGGTGTACCTAGCCTCGTAGTCTTCTTAAACAAGCAAGACATGGTGGATGACGAAGAATTATTGGAGTTGGTGGAATTGGAAGTCCGCGAACTTCTTAGCGACTACGATTTCCCCGGTGACGATATTCCTGTAGTTTCGGGTTCTGGTTTGCAAGCGTTGGAAAAAATGATTGCGAACCCCGGCACTAAGAAAGGTGAAGATCAGTGGGTGGACAAAATCTACGAATTGATGGAACAAGTAGATGGTTTCATTCCTACTCCCGAACGTGCTGTAGATAAGCCTTTCTTGATGGCAGTAGAAGACGTATTCTCCATTACAGGTCGTGGTACTGTAGCAACCGGTAGAATCGAACGCGGAAAGGTTAAAGTTGGCGACCAAGTTGAATTGGTTGGTATCAGAGATACTCGTCCTACCACCGTAACTGGTATCGAGATGTTTAAGAAGAGTCTCGATGAAGGTATGGCTGGAGATAATGCTGGAATACTACTACGTGGTATGCAGAAAGATGATATCGAGCGCGGCATGGTAATTGCAAAGCCCGGTAGCATAACTCCTCATACCGAATTTGAAGGCGAAGTATATGTTTTGACCGAAAAAGAAGGTGGTCGTAAAACCCCATTTTTCTCCGGTTATCGTCCTCAATTCTACGTACGTACAACTGATGTAACAGGTACAATTCAGTCTTTTACCGCAGATGACGGTAGTGCTGCGGAAATGGTAATGCCTGGAGACCGTATCAAGATGAACGTACAACTGATTAGCCCGATTGCGATTGAACAAGGAATGCGCTTTGCAATTCGTGAAGGTGGTCGTACCATCGGTGCTGGCGTAGTTTCTAAAATCGTTAAATAGTTCGGTAAGGACTTTAACTAAAATACGAGCAGAGATGGTATAATACCTCTCTGCTTTTTAACTGTCTTTGGTTGGAAATAAAAAAAGTTCTTCCCGAATCCTGCCAGATTATCAAAGTGCTTTAAAAAATGCGTTTTTGATTTTGACCGATTAAGAAGAATTTCCATCCTCCCTCATATAAACAATCAGAACCAGGAAAACTGAACAAATGGCTACTTTACAGCAGCAGAAAATTAGAATTCGCTTAAAAGCTTTCGATCGCCGCTTACTCGATACATCTTGCGAGAAAATAGTTGATACTGCTAACCGCACTAACGCAACAGCAATTGGTCCGATACCTTTACCTACTAAACGCCGTATTTACTGCGTACTGCGTTCTCCTCACGTAGACAAAGATTCGCGAGAACACTTTGAAACTCGTACCCATCGACGCATTATCGATATTTATCAGCCTTCTTCTAAAACTATTGATGCTTTGATGAAGCTTGATTTACCTTCTGGTGTAGATATTGAAGTCAAGCTGTAATTATTAATTCAAGATTAATTGTCTTTTTTCGATGAATGTGCATCGAAAGACAATCATAGTTACTTACTACCCTTAGAAATTTTTCTAAGGGCTTTTTAGTCGCTGCAAAACGACTTTGAGATAAAATATAAAGAAAATACGGGTTTTTCCACAAAGAAATACTTTTCTGCGTAGTACAAGTAGTAGTACAAACTATATATCACGGTAAATATGACATCCTCCTCTAGAATTGCAGTTCGCGAACTACCTTTGTTCCCTTTACCGGATGTGGTTTTGTTTCCCACCAGACCTTTACCCCTGCATATTTTTGAATTTCGCTATCGAATTATGATGAACACGATTTTAGATAGCGATCGCAGGTTCGGAGTATTAATGGTCGATCCAGCAAAGGGTACTGTCGCTAACGTTGGTTGTTGTGCGGAAATTATTCATCATCAACGTTTAAAAGACGACCGGATGAAAATGCTAACTTTGGGACAGCAAAGGTTTCGCGTACTAGAATACGTTCGAGAGAAGCCTTATTTTGTTGGTTTAGTTGAATGGATCGATGATGAAGAGCCGAGTAAAGATTTACGGCATGAAGCTTCTGAGGTAGAGCAGCTATTGCGTGATGTTGTAAGGTTAAGTGCTAAGTTAACCGAGCAAAATATAGAACTGCCCCAAGACTTACCAGCTTTACCTAAAGAATTATCCTACTGGGTAGCAAGCAACCTTTATCGTGTAGCTCCCGAACAACAGTCATTGTTAGAAATGCAGGATACTGCCCTGCGTTTGGAACGAGAATCGGAAATTTTAACTTCAACTCGCAATCACTTAGCAGCTCGTACAGTTCTTAAAGATACATTAAACCAAAAGTCTTGAACGATAATTAATTATTAGTGGTTTTGCGCTACTAATTTAAATCGGCTTTATTGAACTTTAGAGTAATATTCTATTTCTACAAAAATTGCGTTTTTTGTATAGCAATTTTTAATACTTTTACCTATCAAGCAAGCTAGCTTAATTTGACAGTTAATCAAAGAGACCTTAACTTAATGCCTTGAACTAAATTCCTAGCATGGCAATGCTAATTTTTTATGAAGTCATATATGTAATTAATAATTTTCGGTCTTTCAAAAAAATCAATTATTGAATAAATTATTGAGGCGTATAGCTGCCGGATTTATCCATTAATTGTATTGCTAAATCAAGCCCCCAATTTTCTTTATGAAGAATTAATTACGTAGCTTAATTTATGGAATTATATGTTGTTTTTTATACTTTATTCTGTCTTGATTCAAGATAGGAAATTTGTTGGTAAAACATTGTAGCTACCGAAAATTTTCAAGATTTCCGTGTAATTAGATAATTCATTTAAAGCTAATTGCATTTCATCAGAGGAGGCATCTGCTTCTAAATCCATAAAAAATAAATATTCTCCTAATGAGCGTTTTGTGGGGCGCGATTCAATCTTACTGAGATTAATATTTTGATTCGCAAAAACTTGTAAAGGTTTAACTAATACACCCGGTAAATTTGCAGGTACGCTAAATGCTAATGAAGTATAAAAAGGGGTATTGGCGATTATGCTATGTTTAGGGCGATCGCCGCGCTTACCTATAACCCAAAAACGAGTACAATTTTCCGGGTAATCGTTAATAGCGTTGGCTAGTACAGGCAAATCATACAGTTGTGCTGCTCTCAAAGATGAAATAGCTGCCGCAGTTTGCATATTTTCTAATTTTTGCAATGCTTCTGTTGTAGAACTGGTGGGAATTAACCGTACTGTAGGAAGATGTTTTTCCAACCATTTTTGACATTGCGCTAATGCTTGTGGATGAGAATAAACAATTTCGATATTCTGTATATTTTTACAACAAGAGATTAATGTATGGGTAATAGGTACAACTAAAGCTAGCTGAATTTGCAAATTATCTAGTTGCCAAAGTGTATCTAAAGTAACAGTAACTCCTCCTTGAATAGAGTTTTCTACAGGCACTACTGCTAAATCAGATTGACCTTTTGCTACAGAGTGAAGCGTTTGAAAGATGCTCGGATAAGGACACAGTGAAGCTTCAATTTTTGCAGTTTTCGTAAACCAATTAACATAATATAAGGCTGCTTGTTCTGCATAAGTGCCTGATGGTCCTAAATGTGCAATAGATATCATTTAAAAAACCCGATCTTAGATAATTTTGACTTCTTACGACTTAAGATAGCAAACATCATACTTACTTTCTTATCTATAAATAGATATTATAAAGTACCAATAATTTTTATAATTAAGAAGAGTATAGGTTTTGTATAATTATTTCAACCTATATTTATCAATCAAAAATTCAATTATCGATAATATATTGTCGTTTAACTATGGCTACTAAATTTCAAGCCTGCCAATCAGTAGAAATTCCGGTGAACTATCAGCCTATTCCAATTAAGCATTATTTACGACAACCCCAGCGCTTGGTTAATGCTTTAGCTGATTCAAGCCGGATTGAACAGCTAAGTGCGGAAATTTTTCGTTTAAAAATGCGTCCTTTGGCTTTCATGTCACTGAGTATTCAACCGATTGTAGACATTAGAGTCTGGACCTTGGAGGGTGGAACAATTTATTTAGAATCAGTAAAAACTGAAATTCGTGGCATTGATTATATTAATCGACGTTTTCAACTAGACTTGAAAGGTAACTTATCAAGTTATGAAAAAGATGGCAATATTCGTCTTCAAGGCATAGCAAATTTAGAAGTATTTGTGGAATTACCTCCACCTTTTTCTTTCACTCCCAAGCCAATACTAGAGACTACTGGTAACGGCTTGCTAAAAAGCGTGTTATTAACAATAAAGCAAAGATTGTTACGTCAACTACTTATTGATTATCAACGTTGGGTCGAATCACAAATCTTAGATAGCAGTTTTGATTCGGATAACAATAATTTTAAAGTTTTTAAACCCGAGTAAAATATATTAGCAATTATAAAATAACGCCTAATGTGAATTAAAAACTGCCCTGATATAGTAAAGGTTTTGACGCTCGCTTAAATCTTGATTTTTAATTTATCAACGTAATAATGGTGGTTTGAGCGCTTAATTCACATAGAACGTAAAATAATTATTTTACTTCTGCTCTACCTGACAGGGACGGAAAGATTTACGATGTAAGCGCGTGATGCCATTATTTTGTATTGCTAATATATGTTTCTTACTGCCATAACCTTTGTTGCGTTCTAAGTCGTAAATAGAGTATTTATTCGCAAGGCGAATTATAAGATCGTCACGCCAAACCTTAGCAACAATACTAGCAGCAGCTATATTTAATGAAAGCGAATCTCCTTTAACTATTGCTTGCTGTAGGATTGAAAAATTTTGTATTCGCTGCGAACCATCAATTAAACAAATTGCAGGCTGTACCTTTAATTTTAGAACAGCCCGCTTCATTGCTATAAGTGATGCTTGCAAGATATTAAAAGAGTCTATTTCAGCCGTAGTTGCAAAACCGATTTTCCAGTCTATTGCAATATCAAAAATTTGCTTGGCTAACAAAGTTCTGCGAGAAGCAGATAGCTTTTTACTGTCTTTAATGTTGGTTGTGAGGAGTGGGGGCAAACTATTAATATCTGGTAGAATTACCGCTGCTGCGACCACAGGACCAAACAAAGCGCCTCTCCCCACTTCATCTACACCTGCAATTAAGCCTTCTACATTGGCATAGGTAGAAAATTCTAGCCAATGTTGGTTAATGGGGAGTTTTGGCGCGTCGGTTGCAGCTATAGCTTGCCCAATTTCTACCATAAAACAGTCATTTGTTATCTAGCTAGATGGTGTTTCCACGGAAGAACGACGACGACGGCGACGTCTGTCTGCTGTAGCAGTTACGGTTTCAGTTTTATCTACAGTTTGTGTAGATTCTTCTTGCTCTACTTCTTCTGTTTCCTCTTCAACTGAAACTTCATTTTCTACATCGTCTATATCGTTTATTTTCGCCTTCTTCGGAGTCGGAGTCAGCGAGTAAGCTTCGGGTTCTGAAACGCTTTCCTCATGTTCGCCCGGTGGTACTACATTAATGATTACGGATTTCTCATTTTTAAAATCCCTTTCCAATTTTTTCAAAGGTGTAACGCCCATTAAAGCGTAAACATCTTGTTCTTCATCTGTCATTTCCACAGAAACAATTTCTGGTGGTTCAAGTACCCCTTTAACCGATTCGACTCTATTCCTATTGCGTTCTGGTCTTTCGCTCCATCCTTTACTCAAGGCTGATAGAGAACTATCACCAGACCTTCTAAGTTCTGGCTCTGCTTCTGAATCAATTTCTAAGTCATCATTGACTAATGTCAACGGACTTCCATTAATTCTCGGTTCATCTTTGCCATTGCCGGTATTAATGCGGCGACGACGACGACGTTTATTAGTCTCACCTAATTCTTGATAGCTCGGATGATTTATCAGATTTAAATTTGCAAAATCTGCTTCTGCTTCATCTGTTTCTGCGAACCCGTCAACGACTTCTGGTTGCGAGTTTAGGCGAGGAGCAGAAAAACGCGGTTCTCTTTGGGGTAAAGGTACTACACGCTCCGGTATTTCCGCTGATGGCGGTGCTGCTCGGGATTCGGTTTCCCCAGGTAAATGTACAATATGACCCAAGCCTCCGCAAGTTGGACAAGTTTCTCCAAATAGCTCGTATATATTTTGACCCTGTCGCTTACGGGTAAGTTCTACCAAACCTAATTCAGTCAACTGAGCAATTTGAGGTCGAGCCTTATCTGCTTTCAATGCTTTATTGAAATGCTCTAATACCTGTAATTGGTCTCGGCGCGATTCCATATCAATGAAATCAACTACAATTACTCCAGCAATATTACGCAAGCGTAGCTGACGGGCTATTTCTGTCGCGGCTTCGCAATTTGTCCATAATACGGTTTCCCTAGCTGTAGCCGAACGAGTAAAAGAACCCGAGTTAACATCTATTACTGTTAATGCCTCTGTTGGCTGAATGATAATGTAGCCGCCTGAAGGTAGATCTACTCTTGGCTTCAGAGCTTCCTTAACTGCGGCATTTATTCGGAAATATTCTAAAATCGCCGTGCGATCGCGATGGTGGTCAATTAATAAACCTTGAGGTACCTGTCCGCCGCTCCAATTTTGTAAATATTGCTTTACTCGTTTTAAACCGGTACTCGAGTCAACAACAATCCGATTAACATCGGCACCGTACATATCCCGTAAAACGCGCTGGATAAAGTCATCATCACGGTTAAGTAAAGCTGGGGCACGGCTGGTTTGAGCTTGCTCGCCGATTGACTCCCACTGCTTTTGTAGAAATTCTAAATCTTCGATAATAGCTTCTTCAGGTTTACCTTCGGCTTCAGTACGGATTAATAAACCCATTCCAGCAGGTTTAATTAAAATTGCTAAAGCTCTCAAACGGTTGCGTTCGTTTTCGTTCCTGATTCTACGGGATAGATTTACACCTCGTCCGTAAGGCATTAGCACTACGTAACGTCCGGGCAGGGTAATATTTCCGGTGAGCCTTGGTCCTTTAGTACCCGTTGGCTCTTTCATCACTTGCACCAATACTTTTTGCTGTGGTGCTAATAATTCCGTGATTGCTGCCGATGCACGCCTTAACCTCAAAGGTCCGAGGTCAGTTACATGAATAAAACCATTGCGCTCTGGATCGCCAATGTTTACAAAAGCTGCATCTATCCCAGGCAAAACATTTTCTACTACTCCTAAGTAAATATCACCAATTTGGTGATGACCAGTAGCTACGACAAGTTCTTGTATCTGATCTTCAGAGAACACCGCAGCAATTTGATGCTGTTCGGCGATAATAATTTGTTTCGGCATTCAATTTCCTCAAAAATCGGCAGCTCAAACCCGTAGGGAAGGAGTTTGAATCAATTTACTCTGTCTCCCGCTTCTAAGGCGCTGCTGTAATAAAATTGCACAAAGTTTCGCTCAAATAAACACGAGCTATTTAAATTGCGATTGCGTTTACACAAACCATAAACTTCAGAACGATTGCATTTTTCTATGAATAAAATAGCCCATTCCTAGTTATTTTGGATACCTTCCCCTTCTCAATTAATCTGTCGGGTAAAGGCGATTAATTATTTACGCTATGACAATAGAGGCGCAGTTTATGCAGCCCCATGATTCTAAAAATTAAGCAGTATTACCTAAAATATTCTCGCGAGTCCAAAACTACGTCGAGCAAATATGGTTTTACTGCTAAGTGCGGGGACTTCACCCATGAAAGCCAATCAAGGCTCCCGTAATTTCTCCTTTAAGCTCGTGAGATAGCACCCACTCATCCTATAAGGAACATCACCCCTTTAGTACACTTAGCGCAGCACGCCAGTTCTCTTAAGGCGCGGCGCTGGCTTCTACACGGGAGAATTGCGGAAAGGGACGCATATTTCCTCGTCCGTCCCGGAGTAGATTTTAAAGTCTTGTACTGACTTTTAAAGTTTACCTATGAGTGGTAATTGAAAGTGACTCTTTGCTCTGGTTCTTCCTCGCGATTTGCTAGAAGTTGCAAACAAAGCGACTATTTATAAATCATAAAATGTGGGAGAAGCTATTGGACAAAACTGTTACGAGTTAGGACTGATTCACATTCGTAGCCATAAACAATTCAGAGAGAGCCTTGTTTTATCTGCCTATGCTTTACCTAGGATAATATCCCAGTTGAGTTGCACTCTAAAAATATTATTGCTGTATTCGCCCCATACATAAAGGGTAGTGAATCAGCTCGTTTCGTTGCAGCGCTCTTATAATTTCTCTTCATATAATTCTAACGCAAGGTCGTAAAAAATCAATTCCTTCATTTATGCTAAATTAGAGGGCAATTTCATAACTACAATTACCCTCTAATTATTCAACTGCCAAAATTAGCTGATTCCTATGTATGTGCAGCAGTTCAAATTCTGCTGTTGTTACAGACTCAAGCATAAATGGAATGTGTTCCGGACGCAACACCGTACCATCATTGCGACAAGCTCCTACATAGCGCAATTGGATTGTATTACTTTGATTAGTTTCGATCTTAGCCGGTTCGATCAACTCCAACTCAAACAAACGTTCGCGCAGATTTACATTTTTTATTTTGCCTTTTTTGGTTTTGTGCTGTATCCAAATTTCGTCTTTAACTTTAACTGCATTAATTGCAGTTTGCCATTCAGACAAAGTGATTTTTTGGTTACAGTTTAGTGTAATCAGATATTCCGCAGCTTCAAGAACCCCAGATGCACTTTTCGCTTTCAAGTCTAGCTGAAACACATCGTATACTGGTATGCCATTTGGTAATGAGGAACTTAATTTACTTAAGAAAGTATCATTGTCAATATCGCAAGTTGTTAATTCAAAATCTACAATTTCACCTACGCTAGTAGCACCTAATGGCAAAGCATTGGCTACTGATATTCTAGGTTGTGGATTATAGCCACCACTAAAAGATACCGGCAAACCTGCTCGTCTTACGGCTCGATCAAACACTCTCATCAAATCCAAATGACCTACCAGTGCCATCTCACCCTGTTTTCCAAACTGCACTCGCAATCTTTTAGCCTTTGTAGTATCGGGAACGAAATCTCCGTTAAATTCTGGAATGGGTGGTGGTTCTATCGCTATATTATGACCAAAATCGGTACCGCAAACCCCGCAATGGGAACATCCTTCAAAAGAACAATCGGGAACGGTAGCTGCTTCCATTGCGCGTTGCAAGTCTTGTTTGAGCCACTTTTTCTCAATACCTGTATCTATATGGTCCCAAGGTAATGTTTCATCAAGGCGATCGTCAAAATTGCTGCCTTCCATGACATTCCATTCACCAGATAAAACCTGGCGGTATTTCCAGTCTAATCCAGCTTCGGCGATTGCATTTTCCCAAGCCCCAAAGGCTTTATCTAAATTGTCAAACCACGAATCCATACCTGCACCTAATTCCCAAGCACGGCGTATAACACTCGCCAGAGTTCTGTCACCTCTACCGACAAAATCTTCCATTGCTGAAATTCTTACATCGGTAAAGTTAACTTTAACCCCACGAATCTTACGGAATTCAGAACGTAACAATTCTTGTTTGCGTTTAAATTCGGCAGTAGAAACTGAATGCCACTGAAATGGTGTATGAGGTTTGGGCGTAAAGTTAGAAATTGTAATGTTGAAATTCATGGGTTTTCTACCCGTTGCCCAACATTCACGCTTTAGCCACTTTACAGTTTGAGCTATACCTATTACGTCAACATCGGTTTCACCGGGTAAACCAATCATAAAATATAGCTTTACCTTATCCCAGCCTTGCTTCCAAGCTGTTTTCACCCCCCTTAATAATTCTTCATTAGTCAAGCCCTTGTTGACAATATCGCGCATTCTTTGAGTTCCGGCTTCTGGGGCAAAAGTTAAACCTCCTTTGCGCGTTCCACCAAGGATATTAGCGATATTTTCATCAAACCTGTCTACTCGCTGGCTAGGTAAAGAAAGAGAGATATTTTCATTTTTTAAACGATTTTTGATCTCCATTCCTACCGAACCCAAGGCCAAATAATCGGAGCAAGAAAGAGATAACAAGGAAAATTCGTTGTAACCAGTCTGGCGCATTCCCTCAGTAATTGTTTCTACAACCTTCGATGGTTCTACATCCCGTGCTGGGCGAGTCAACATACCTGGTTGGCAAAACCTACATCCCCTGGTACAACCGCGCCGAATTTCAATCGTTAAACGGTCGTGTACTGTTTCGGCATAAGGCACTAAACCGATAGAATAAGCTGGTATGGGATTAGCAACTCTTCTAATAATACGTTCTGGCACGTCTGGATGATTTGAACGAACCGAACCATCAGCAGCCATCTCGTAAAATTGCGGTACATATACGCCCGGAATTTGTGCCAAATCCAGTAATAATTCTTCACGGCTTAGGGAATTTTTTTTACCTTCTTCTAAAACTAAGCCAATTTCTGGTAATAGCTCCTCACCGTCTCCAAGAGCAATAAAATCGAAAAAGTCAGTATAAGGCTCGGGATTAGACGTAGCGGTTTGTCCCCCTGCAAAAATCAAGGGATAATCTCCACTCAGCCTTTCTTCTCTGGTTAAAGGGATGCCAGCTAAATCAAGCATTTCTAATATATTAGTAGCGCCTAATTCGTAGCTCAGACTAAAACCCAGAATATCGAAATCTATCAAACTTCGCTTTGACTCTACCGCAAACAAAGGTGTTTGAGTTGCTCTTAACTTGGCTGTCAAATCCGCACCCGGTAGGTAAGCGCGATCGCATAACTGACGAGGCTGAACATTCAATATATTGTAAAGAATGATATGCCCTAAATTGGAAGCACCAACTTCATATACTTCTGGGTAAGTTAATACCCAGCGTATCGTCACCGTATCCCAAGGTTTATGTTTTGCTAAAAGCTCATTACCCAGGTAACGGGATGGTTTTAAAATATCCGACGTGATTAATTTATCTACTGCAATAGACACTATGCTATTTTCTAGCTACTTCTAGTAATTACAGTTACTCATTCCTAACATTAGCATTGATTTGGCATACTGTATTAGTTTGTTGCTTGAATTTTTGGTTGTTACTCCTTACTCATTCTTTCTAAGTTAAAACAGGAAAGATACGAAACAATACTCAGCTAGATACTATCGATTAGAAATCCTTCGGGCATCAAATATTTCAAATACTTTATCTAGTTGAGCTAATTCAAAAATAATTCTGTGAGCCGGAGAAACCGAGCAGAAACAAACCCTGTGTCCTATTTGCTTTGCTTTACGGACACCAGAGACTAAAGCCATCAAGCCAGTATTATCGAGAAAATCAACTTTTTCTAAATCAATTAATACTATAGTACTAATGCCGTTATTGAGTGCTAGATCCAATTCTTGCTCAAAGTTGAGGGTGTTTGCGGCATTTAAAGAACCATTAGGACGGATAATAGCAATTTTCGGATTATCAAGTATGGTTTGCATGGCTATAACGACTTAAAATATTTACTTGAAGGATAGATGTATTCGACCATAATCTTTTTTTTATCGCATCGACCATTCGTATTAGCTGTCTTCGTTGAATCTTCACTACCGGACTACTTCTGTTTAAAGATTGCCATAATACTTAAGGAAATCGTAGCTAAATATACTTTTTTCTAATTGAAGTTCAAAAATAATCTATATAACCAGTATGAATTCCTGCTGGTCTATGGAAAAAGATATCTGTTAATTATTAGCTAGCAACTATTATTGTCATACTTGTCACTAATCGCTAATTAAATATAAAGTATCCTTATTTTTTCCTTAATCATCAGCTTGTATCTTTTGGAGATGGCAAGCCACTTGTCTGCTATAGCTGTGATCGGGATCACTTCTAAAGTAATGTTTGGATCACGCTTTATACTTAAAAATATCTGAGATAATTGGTATTAAATACATAACAGTTACTTACTATGAGAACTAAGTTCGCTATTCGTAAATTAGTTGAAAGGGCTTTGGTTATTAAGAAATTAACTCCTGAGATAGAAAATGAAATAAATTCTGAACTGACTCAGATGGGTTACATTTCTGACGTTGATTACGAAGCGTTAGAACTTTTGATGGCAGAAATGGATGCTGGTAGAATTAAGTTAGTTCCCAGCCTTTAATTGATAAGGGTTTGAACCTAATTTATTCTAATATTTGACAATAAGTTAGAAAGAGCAACGATTTTTTCTGTTTTAATCAAAATTAATTATAAATAAGCATTAGTAGCGGCGCGGGTAACTTGATGATTTACCATCGCTGAATTTTTTGTTGCAAATAAGAATGCAAGGGACACTGTGGAATTTAATCCTGCATTCAGCACCTATAAACCCGAAGAATTTTATCGTATCAAGCTACAGCAAGCAATTCTTGCAACTTGCTAAAAACTTTTTGGGCATGACCTTTAGTTCTTACATTAGACCATATATGGGCTAAGTCAGCATCGGGTGTAATCAAAAAAGTAGAACGTACAACTCCCATGTATTCCTTGCCCATAAACTTTTTTAATTGCCACACCCTATAAGCTTCGCAAACTTCTTGCTCCACGTCGCTTAACAGATTAATGGATAAATCGTATTTGTTGATAAATTTGCAGTGAGACTTTTGTGAATCGGGGCTAACTCCTATAATCTTTGCTCCGAGCGCCTCAAATTTAGACTTGTATTCGCTAAAATCTTTTGCTTCCAAAGTACACCCTGGGGTATTGTCTTTAGGATAAAAGTAAAGAATAAGCCAATTTGATTTAAAATCTTCAAGCCTTACCAAGTTTCCATGTTGATTAACTGCGCTAAAAGATGGAGCTTTTTCTCCTATCTTTAGAATATTAGAAAGCTGTGACATAGTTTTTTACATGGATTAAAGGCAATCCTAGGTGCAGACACTTGTAGAATCTCCTATGACAGTAAAAATGCGGGTAATTACGGAAATTTAATTTATTCCTGATATAGTCCTACACGAAAGTTCAAGGTTAAAGCTCAAAGTCTGAATACCTATAGGTTTGAGCTTTAATCAATATCTTAAATTTATAGCGTAGTGCTATATATGAGTTTATAAGTTTTTTCACACTTTGTTACATTTTTTTTTAATATTTAACATGATTCTAATATATATGAACAATATAATTATTAAAAAAATATTAAATCATTGATACGATGAAATTTGATTCAAGGATTGCAATAATTTAATTTATGAATCATATTTCTAGAAATTTCGATCTTCAAAGACGTGTTTCAGAGTTACCTTTGAGCGAGCAAAAATCTTTATTTTCTTGGCTGGGTTCTCATATAGCGAAACGGGAACTAGAGGAAAAATTCGAGATTCCCAAAAAGCCAGGGCGTGAAGTTATAGAAATTCGACGTATGGGAAATGAGGCTTACACTTTAGAGAAATATGAGTGTAACAAAGCAACATGCTTCTGTAAAAAAACGTTGACTAAGCACCAAGCATGGTTTGGTTATCAATGGCGAAAAGATAGAGTAGTTTCTTGGTACGTTGGTAAGGAGCTTGCTGAAAAATTGTGAATTATCAAGTGAGAAGGAGAGATGGGGTTAGGAAAATAGCAGCAGACAAGGAAATATTTGAATTCCTAACTTCTAGCTGGCTGGAGGCAACTTAACTTTATTTTTTTCGATAGCTCGACGTACTGTTTTCTTCTTAAAACCGTATTTCACTATATCGATAATCCAATGCTGAAAATTATCAATGTAGGTAAACAACACTGGTACTACAACTAAAGTTAATAATGTAGAAGTTGTAAAACCGCCTATAACTGCAACACCCATTGATTGTCTGACTTCTGCACCAGCGCCAAGTCCTAATGCTAGGGGGAAAGTACCTGCAATTGTAGAAAGAGAAGTCATCAAAATTGGTCGCAAGCGAGATACTCCAGCATCTATTACTGCTTGGCGCTGACGTTTACCTTGCTCTAAACCAATAATTGCATAATCGACTAAAAGAATAGAGTTTTTGGTGACAATTCCTAGTAGCAATACGATACCAATCAAAGCATATAGTCCCAAGGCTTTTTGAGCTATCAATAATGCGAGTAAAGTACCGCCTAGACATAAAGGTAGCGCCACCATAATAGTGATTGGGTGGAGGAAATTGTTGTATAAGATAACCAAAATAGCGTAAATCATCATTACTGCTAAACCCAATGCAGCACCGAAACGTCCGAAAATTTCCTCCATAATTTCAGCATCTCCGGCCGAACGTCGGGCAACTTCGGGTGGTAAATTTTTCATTGCTGGTAGTTGATTCACAGCTTTCAAGCCATCTCCTAAAGAAATACCCTGCAAGTTAGCTTCCACCGAAACCTGACGCATTCTATCAAAGCGGTTGATAGTTGCCGCACCGCTACCAAAGCGGATATCTGCAACTGCGAGCAAAGGAACTAATCCGCCGTTTTGAGAGGGGACTTGGAGATTTTTGATATTGGTGATGTCATTTCGCGCTTCTGGATCGATTTGGACTCGGATGGGGATTTGACGATCGGGAAGATTATATTTTGCTAAATTAGCATCTCCATCGCCGATAGTAGCAAGTGAAGCAGTACGTGCAATTGACTGTACGGTAACACCCAAATCTGCGGCTCTTTGCGGATCTGGTACTACTAAAATTTCTGGTTTAACCAAACTAGCTGTAGAAGTTGCTTCTACTAATCCCGGTATGCTTCGCATCTGCTTTTCTAAATCATCGGCAGCTTTTTTCAAAGCTTGAGGATTTTCACTTTGCAAAACTATAGTTAAATCTTTTCTACCACCAACTGCACCAGTACTTTGAAAACTAATTCTTGCTCCTGGAATTTCGGCAAATTGCGGACGTACTTGTTCTTCAAACTCGCTTTGAGAAAGTTCTCGTTCTTGCTTGGGTTTTAATCTAACGGTAAGGTTCGCCGAACCAACGTTTTCTGTGGATAAAACGCTCTCAATCGCAGGGTTTTGAGAAATTAAATTAGTCGCTTGAGTTACTACTTTTTTAGTATCTTCCAAAGTCGAACCGGGAGCTAATTCAATAGATACTCCAGAAATACCAACATCCGCACTATCAACCAAACCCTTGGGAATCATCGGTACCAACATTAAGCTAGCAACAAAAAAAGCTAAAGCCAGCAGTAAAGTTGTGATGCGATGGCGCAAAGCCCATCTGAGTGTAGAGGCGTAGGGTTGGAAACGACGACGAGAAGAGGGGGAGAGGGGGGGATGAGAAGAGGAGGGAAAGGATTTTAAATTGTCGATTACTTTCTCTTGACCTCTAACCTTTGAACTTTGACCTTTAACCTTTGACTTTAATAAATACGCTCCCATCATCGGCGTTACCATCCGCGCTACTGCTGTCGAAAATACAGTAGCCGCAGTAACAGTCATGGCGAAGGGCTGGAAAAATTGACCGGGAATTCCGCCCATAAAGGCGACGGGTAGAAATACGGCTATGATTGTTGCCGAAGTTGCAATTACTGCTAAACCCATTTCTGCTGAGGAGTCAAAAGCTGCTTGTTTAGGTTCTTTACCCATACCCAAGTGCCGTTCCATGTTTTCTATTTCTACGACGGCATCATCTACTAAGTTACCTACCGCTAAACCCAAACCCAACAGTGTCATGTTGTTGAGAGTGTAGCCTAAAGCAAACATGACTCCGAAGGTAGGAATAATTGATAAAGGTAAAGTTACTGCTGTAATTAAAGTTGCCCGCCAGTCTCGTAAAAACAATAAAATTACTACTACAGCTAATACAGATGCTATTAATAGCTCGTTCATCGTACTTTCGTAAGAATTGCGAACAAAAGTAGCTCTAGTAAAAATCAATTCCATTTTTACGTCTTGAGGAAGAGTTTTTTCCAGCTTGTCAACCTGCTTTTTAACTCCTTCTTCCACCGTGACCATAACGCTTCCAGTACTACGCAATACCTGAAAAGCAACTACTGGTTTGTTATTCAAGCGTGCCGTTTGACGTACTTCACCAAAACTATCTTCTATATCTCCTAAAGTAGATAAAGCAACCGAACCACCACTAGGAAGAATAATTTCATAATTTCTCAAAACATCTACACTTTGGGCACTACCTAAAGTACGGATACTTTGTTCGCTTCCCCCAATTTCGGCGCGACCACCTGGTAAATTAATATTAAAAGCTCGTAACTGGTCGTTTACCTGAGTGGCGGTGATACCTAACGATTGCAAACGTTGTGGATCGAGATTAACGCGAATTTCTCGGTCAACTCCGCCTACGCGACGGATTTCGGCTACACCTTTTACAGATAGCAAAGCGCGGCTAATAGTTTCATCAACCAGATTACTTAATTCTTCTACAGAACGTTTATCCGAACTGACCACATAAGTCATAACAGCGCTACCGGAAAACTCCAGACGCTGCACGATTGGGTCATTAATATCTTGAGGAAGACTCTGACGAATTTGGGCTATAGCATTACGCACATCATTAGTAGCGCGATCGCTATTGGTTCCTAAGTCAAAATTAATAGTAGTATTAGAAACGCCATCAGTAACAACCGACCGTAATTCATCAATATTGCCCAAACCAGCAACAGCGTCTTCAATTTTTTTAGTTACTTGAGATTCAAGTTCAGTCGGACCTGCGCCAGGTTGAGTTACAGTAACTTGAACCGCAGGAATATCAATATTCGGGTTGGTATCAATTCCTAAAATATTAAAACAGAACCAACCAACTATAGTAAGAATTAAAAATAAAACTATTGTCGGAATTGGTTTTTTAATCGACCAAGCTGAAACATTCATCTTTTTTTAGTAGTTATGAGTTAGGAGTTAGTAGGAACGTGGTTGGTAATAACTCAATCAGTAAAATCAGTAAAATCCATTTAATTTGTGATGATCCACACCCTGAGCCGCACCTAGCGGTGAACGGGTGAAAGTTGTTAGGAGTTAGGAGTTAAAAAAGTTGAAATCGAACCTTCAACCTTTAACCTTTAACCTTATGGCTTCGCCACCCGTACTTTATCGCCATCTTTCAAATACCCGGCACCATTAACCACAACGCTTTTTCCGGGTTGCAAGCCACTTTTGATTTCTATTTTTCCGTCTTTGAGAATTTCTCCGGTTTCTACTTTTGTGCTGCTGGCAATTTTTTCTTCATTAATTGTGAATACTATTGCGCTACCGTCGGGTTGAGGAAGTACTGCTTTTTGGGGTATTGCTACAGCCATACTTGTGTCAGTAACAATTGCAGCACGAGCAAACATTCCTGGTTTGAGTAAATCTGTAGGTGGTAAGTCAATTTTGACTGTGGCTTCGCGCCGTTGCTGATTAACTACTGGTTCTATTTCTGTAACTTTTCCTCGCAATTTAACTTGATTATTAGCATCAGTTGTAATTTGGGCTGGTGCGCCAATTTTTATCTGAGATAATTGAACTGTGGGGACTTTGGCCTGTAATTCTAAATTTCCTTGACGAATTATTGAAAATAACTTTTGGCTTCCACCAACTACTGTTCCTACTTGAGTTTGCGGTGGTACACCAGTAATATCTCCGACTCTTGCCAATTTTTCGGCAACTATTCCCGAAACTGGAGCGCGAACTACAGTTTGTCCCAACTGAGTTTTCAACTGTTGCACTCTAGCTGTAACACTACGAACACCTGCTTTAGCACTATTAACCCTAGCTTTAGCACTGCTAACACCTGCTTGAGCGCTGCTAACACCTGCTTGAGCGCTATTTACATTAGCTTGAGCGCTACGAATATTTGCTTGTGCAATGCGTACTGCTTCTTTTGCAGTTTCAAAATTAGTTTGGGCAGTTTCAAATAACTGCTTACTAATAGCACCTTGATTGGAAAGCTTTAAATTGCGCTGGTAATTTCTTTCGGCTTCTTTTAGTTTTGCTTTGGCTTGTGCTAAATCGGCTTGTCTGTGCTCGACTGTTGCTTGATTTGATATTAGATTGGCTTTACTTGATTCTAAAGCTGCCTGTTTGGAAGACAAATCTGCTTCTCTAGAAGCAACTTCGGCCTGTTGAGATTCGACTTCTGCTTTGGCTTGACGGATTTGGTCTTGTAGAAGCGAGTCATCCAAAACTGCCATTACTTGATTTTCTTTAACAGAATCTCCCTGCTTAACCAAAATTTGCTTGATTTGCAAACCATTAGATTGAGGTAATACCGGAGTCAATTCACTAGCTGCAACAGTACCGGTAACGTTGAGATTACGAGCAACTTTAGTGAATTCGACTAAAGCAAGGGTAACAGTCATTGCTGGAGCCAACGGTTGAGTTGATTGATTTGCTACCTTTGGTTGGCTTTGAGGACGATTGCCTAGCAGGCGCATTCCTCCCATAGTTATTCCAACACCCAAAGCCATACCCATAAGCATGATTGTCCACCAAGGACGCTGTCTGCGGGTTTCGGGATAATCTTTGAAAGTTGTTTCTTCGATTACTGTTTCTTCTTCTGCTGGAATATCGGAAAAATTTGAGTCCCCTGCTGTCATTGCTCCACCTCCTACCCACCGCACAAATACGGTTTTACTTAAGAAAAGTTGAAATTTATTACTATATATTAACTATTACCCATTTTTTGGTGCATTGGCTGAAATTTAGTGCTGAATTTACCATGACAAAAGTCACATTTTTGCGATATCAAGATATTTTCTTGTGTTTTATTTTTTGGGTATGTATCGGATGAAAAGCTTGTGTAGAAAGATTTTCGAGAAGGTTAGAGCTATTAGTCACGGGCGAATGGCATCACATCAAACCTGTAATTGAGATCGCTGCCCCAGATTGTTTTTATATGAAAAATAATTAATAAGCAATTTTATGTCTGTGTGAATGAAGGCTAATTTTTTGATGAAATCGGTGTATATATTTGGCAAATTGTGGGTAAGCTCTATTTATGTAGTCTCAGCGATAATTTATCCCTTTGTGCAAAAATAATTAAATATAGAAGATTGTATAGATATATATAAAAATAAAAAAATGATTCAATGACCGCAGAAACAACTATGACCGCAGAAACAACTATTTTATAATGTAAGTATTTGGTGCTGAAATTATATACATAAATTTATTATTTTAGAGAAAATATTCTTTCTAATAATCACCGATTAATATGTTTGAAAATCTAGTGATTGAGTAATTTAACTAATTATTTTATAACAATAATGAGAATAATAAATTAAGCTAATTAGCTTATTACTTAATTATTTTATTGCTATGTTGTTAGAAAGAATACAACCCAAGTATTTGCATCATAAATATATCAAATTTGATATTAAAACTTGTATCGCCGGAGTTGTTATTCAAAGCTTAATTGATGATAAATGGTTTGAAAACTGCTTTAACACAACAAGATAAGACAATAACTTATTAACAGGGTCACAATATGTTTAACGCAACTGAAGTTCTAATAGATGCTTTCGTAAATAGAGTTAGAGAAGGGTACCATCGTACTTATGGAAGTTTAAAAACAGACTATCAGGATATTATTGCTTGGGTAGGAAGCATGGCTTTAGAAAATATTGCTAACAGCGATGCTTTATACCATAACGTAGAACATTCAATCTTAGTCACTCTAGTAGGACAAGAAGTTTTACGCGGTAAACATATACGAGAGGGTGGTGTTTCTAGTGAAGATTGGCTGCATTTTATTATCTCTTTGCTGTGTCATGATATTGGCTATGTGAAAGGAGTTTGTCGGCAAGATAGAGAAGAGGAAAGTCTTTATGCTACCGGTAAAAATGAAGCGATGATTTCTTTGCAGCTAGGAGCTTCAGATGCAAGTCTAACACCGTATCATGTTGACAGAGCAAAACTTTTTATCGACGAGCGTTTTGGCGGTCATAAATTAATTGATTCTGAAGTGATAAAATCTAATATAGAATTAACTCGCTTCCCAGTACCCGCAGCAGAAGACCATCAAGAAACGAAGAATTATGCAGGTTTAGTACGTGCGGCTGATTTGATTGGACAATTGAGCGATCCACGTTATTTGAAGAAAATTACTTCTTTATTCTATGAGTTTGAAGAAACTGGTATGAATAAAATTTTAGGTTACAAAAATCCTGCGGATTTACGTAACAATTATCCCAAGTTTTATTGGAATGGCGTTTATCCTTATATCAAGGATGGACTGCGTTACTTGTCTTTAACCCAACAGGGAAAACAGATAATTGCTAATTTGTACTCCAACGTGTTTGTTGTAGAGCATGAAAAACCACAAGAAGAACACGTATATCTAGAAAATTTAGAAATGAGAGAAGTGGGGATGAAAGAATTATCTGATAAAAAAGGCGAAACAGTAAAAGCAAGAACAAGAATTAGTTAGCTATGAATAGCACATTGTAAGTGGTGAAATTTTTGATTTTTGGCAATTTCACAACATTCGTAAATAACTATTGAGAAAATTACTAAGAATCGAGAAGCCTGGTTTTATCACTAACCGGGTTTCTTGGCGTTTGAGCTTCTTAGAAAATGAAAGTAGATATTTCACTCGCCTTTTGATTTATCAACAAACGGCTTGATTAAGCAAACCGGATTTACGTAAATAAGTTTTTGGACGAATAAGCCGGTAGGATATGAATGGCAGCAAAAAGAATATGTTGAACACAACTATTAAATTTTTCATGTCTTTGACACTCGATTCCGAATATACAAGCTTCGGGGGAAAACTTGGCTTTTATTCCCATCCCTCGGCTACATGTAATGGAAAAATGCGCTTCAGCATTTACCAACCACCTCAAGCTAAATCCCAATCCTTGCCAATTCTGTATTTTCTTTCCGGTTTAACTTGTACTGAAGAAAACTTTATGGTTAAAGCAGGAGCGCAGAAATATGCAGCCGAACATGGTTTAATCTTAGTGGCACCGGATACCAGCCCCCGTAGTACCGGTATCAAGGGTGAAGATGATGACTACGACTTCGGTACAGGTGCAGGTTTTTATGTTGACGCAACCGAAGAACCCTGGTCGAGTCATTATAAAATGTATAGCTATGTGGTTAAAGAATTACCCGAATTAATAGCCGCTAATTTTTCCGTACAAAAAGAGAAACAAAGCATATTTGGTCATTCAATGGGGGGACACGGCGCTTTAATTTGTGCTATGCGAAACCCGCAAAAATACAAATCAGTCTCTGCTTTTGCACCTATCGCTGCACCTATTCAATGTGCTTGGGGAGAAAAATGTTTTAGCAATTATTTAGGTAAAGATAAACAAAGCTGGCGCGAGTATGATGCTAGCGAATTAGTAAAAAAATTTGGTTTCAATGGTGAAATATTAATCGATCAAGGTACGGACGATCAATTCCTTCAACAGCAACAACTGCTTCCCGATATTTTTGAAAAATCTTGTAAAGAAGTGAATCAGCCTTTAAATTTACGATATCAACAAGGCTACGACCACAGTTATTATTTTATCTCTACTTTTATGGAAGACCATATTCTTCATCATGTAAAAGCTTTGCAGTGAGGAGTTAGTAGTTAGCAGCGAGCAATGCTAAGTAATCAAATTTGCTTGTTATTTAGAATGATAATATTTTTGTTAGACTTCGGTTTTTTATTTATGCATACACACAAAGTGAATAGAAAATATAGTAACAATATTAACTGTCTGAATCTAATTTTCTTTTAGTAAGGGCACTAATTACGAATTACAAATTACGAATTATACTCACCCTTTACTATTTACTGTTCACTGTTCACTGTTCACTGTATGATGTTTTGGCAAGTTGATTTTTATCGTCGTTCGCAACCGGATAAATCGGGACAGGTTTTATGGGATTTATCGATTTGCGATTCAACTCTTGAATTTAAATATGAAGCAACTTGTCTCCAGTCAGAAGCTAATTCTAATTGGGTGGCTTCGCAAATTCAACAAGCCGCATCGGATAAACTTCCAGATGTAATTCAAGTTTTTCGTCCCCAGTCTTTAAGTTTGGTTGAACAAGCTGGAAATACTTTAGGAATTAAAGTCGAAGCAACTCGCAGAACTCTTGCTTTAAAAACATGGTTGAAACAAAAGCAGCAATTCACAGCTTTAGATAAACCACCGCCGGTACCTTTATCTGAGAATATTTGGGGAGATAAATGGAGTTTCGCCACTGTAAAAGCTGGCGATATCGGCGATTTTTTTTCAGAGCGTCCGATTCCGATTTTAGAAACACCCGATTTTTTATTGCCGATTAATATAGGTTTGGCTTCAACAATACCTGTTCCGGGTGTAGTAATTTACGGCGGACGTAAATCTATGCTTTTAGCAACATGGTTACAAGAAAATCGCCCTGTAGCTCTAAATTATATTGCTGGTGCCCCAGATGGTTTGGTATTAGAAGCGAGTTTAGTAGATAGATGGATTGTGGCAACGTTTGAAGATGAAGAAGTCTCGCAAGCTGCGGCACTATATCAACAACGCAAGCAACAAAGCAAAGGACTGCATTTCTTGTTAGTACAGCCAGATGACTCTGGAATGACTTATACCGGCTTTTGGTTGTTGCAGGAAGTTTAACGATCGATAGTTTTAATTTTGTAAATTCAATTAAAAGATTAGATAGCGCTACGCGAAGGTTAAAATTTAAAGGTTAAAGGTATAAGAATCATAGATTTTAGTATTCATTAACGTTCTAACCCAATTGAGTAATCATATAAATTAGTTAGTAAACTATCTGAAGATAGAATATTTGATTGAAATACATCTTTACTTATTGAGGAAGTTTAAAGAATTATTCATCGGGTAAGCTACTAAAGAAACCGCCAGTTAGAAATCTCTATAAAGAATAGACCGAATTCTGGCAATATTGACTTTAATTGAGTAGATGAACTTGAAAAATTCAAGGGAACAGTCTAAATTACCCCTCCAGTTTTGGATTGTGACCCTGGTTGCCTTTATAAATTCGGTTAGCTTTACGATAATTATTCCACTACTGTATCCCTACGCGAAGCAGTTTGGATTAAATGATTTTCAAGCAAGTTTACTCAGTAGTGCTTATGCTTTACCTCAATTTATTGGTACTCCTATATTAGGAAGGCTTTCAGACCGTTTGGGAAGAAAACCTTTATTAGTAATAAGTTTGCTGGGAACTGTTTTATCTGGTATTGTTGCTGCCGTAACTCCTGTAGCTTGGTTGTTGTATCTAGCGCGTATATTTGATGGTTTAACTGGTGGAAATACTTCTATTGCTAGGGCTGTAGTTAGCGATATTACAACAGTCGATCAACGTGCTAAAGCTTTTGGTATTTTTGGTGCTGTTTTTCGTTTAGGTTTTGTTGCTGGCCCGGCATTAAGCTATGTAGCGCAGCAGCTACCTACAATTAGAGGTATAACTTCATTGGGAATGAGTTTTATAGTAGGTGCAGCTATAGCTTTGTTCGCAACTATTCTGACTGTTTTTTACTTACCTGAAACTTTGCCATCTACTAATAAACAGCGATTTCATTTAAGTTGGAGCGATTTTGGCTTTATCAAAATTTTTCAGTCCGCAGTTCGTCCGAAACTAGGTAAGCTTTTTGTTTTAACTTTTTTAAGCGGCTCTACTTTTACAATTTTCACTTTTGCGTTTCAACCGTTTGTACTCAGAGTCCTTAACCAAGACGCGAAAACCTTAGCAATTACTTTTGCTGTTGTTGGCATGTTAGGGTTCATTTCTCAAGTTGTAGCGCTCGATCCATTAAGGAAAAAATTTAATTTAATTGATATTCTATCTTTGGCATTATTTGCCCGTGGAATTACCTTTTTATTGATTCCTACTTTTCCCTACCTAACTGCATTTTTTCTGATTATTGCAGTTTTTGGGTTTGTAAATTCTTTCCCAATGCCGTTAATAGACTCAATTTTATCCTTGAATAGCGCCGAACGCGAACAAGGAGAAATTCTAGGAATCAATGCATCTTATCTAAGCATTTCCAACGCTATCGGGCCGCCAATTTCAGGTATGCTCGTCAGTCTTGGTTACAAAAGTCCTTTTTGGATTACAGGCGTACTTACTATTTTGACAGCCTGCTTTGCTTATACACTTAAATCTGAATTTAAATGCGAAGGTAATAGGTAATAGAGGGAAGAATTAATGATTCCTAACTCCTAACTCCTCACCCCTAACTCAAAATTTATTTCCTTACCTGCTTCAACATATCAATTAGTGTATGGTGAGCATCTTCGGCATTTTTCAAAGTATGGTCAAATTTTATTCTCACAGGCACTTCTTCACCATTTGCCTGAGCTTGTAAATTCATCCCTTCAGCATCAATAGAAAGCATTTTCGCTGCTGTCGCATCCTTTAAATCGCCATAAGTTTTAGCGTAAAGTGCCACCGCGTCCGCATGATCTTCGTTCATGTGCTTACAAATGCGATCGCTAACTTGGGTAGAAAATTCTTCTGACATTACTTACTCCACTAAATTAACTTTATCAATCTGAATTTTAAAGCTTAATTGCTGTATGCAGCTACCTTGCAGAAAATTTCTATTAGAGAAATCCAGTAAATAAAATTTCGTTGGAATAGGTGAGACATTTTATTATCTATAAGTAGCTTTACTAATATTCATAATAATTATCGTATTATCACTCAAGACAACATGTACTTTAAAAGACATATTTCTCTAAATAAGTAATTATACCAACATGACATTTAAGGTAAACAAACAAACTCCTAGTAATTAATTAGTAAGGTTTGTAACATTTAAGCCTTTATTAGTGAAATTGATTTCATTAAACTTATGTTTGGAAAATTTTTTACATTTTCTTACCGATTAACAGTGATTTCTACTGAATCAGGAATATAAAACAAATTTATTGAAGTCCACACCCATGAGTGCAACTAGCCACCGTCGTATAGTTATAGGGGATGTGCATGGTCACTATCAAGGCTTGATGCAATTGTTAGAGGCGATCGCCCCAACGACAGAAGATAAAATTTATTTTTTGGGGGATTTGATAGATAGAGGTCCCCAGAGTTCGCAAGTCGTAGATTTTGTTAAAGACAATTCCTATCCTTGCTTGCTCGGAAATCACGAGCATATGTTAATTAAAATCCTTAGAGATAAAAATGCTTCCACTCCAAGCGTACAAGGATGGCTTTACAGTGGCGGGCAGGCGACTTTAGCAAGCTATAAAAACGGTAAAGTACCTCAAGAACATCTCGAATGGTTTGAGAGTTTACCTTTATATATGGATTTAGGAGACATCTTTTTAGTCCACGCAGGTATCGATCCTTCAAAAACTATACAAGAACAGAAAGCAGAACAATTTTGCTGGATTAGAGATAAATTTCACAGCATTCAAAAGCCTTATTTTTCAGATAAAGTAATTATCGTCGGTCACACTATTACTTTTACGTTTCCTGGAATTGCACCTGGAAAAATTGCCAGAGGTGCCGGTTGGCTGGATTTAGATACAGGTGCTTATCATCCTCGTAGCGGATGGTTGACGGCGTTCGATGTTACAAATCGTCAGGTTTACCAAGCTAACATGTTTAAAAAGCAAGTGCGTACCTTACCTTTGGAAGAAGCATCAGCAAAAGTAAATGTGACTTCACTAAAAGTTAATCGTAATAGCAGCAGGTTATGGGCTTGAGGAGTTAAAGGTTGAAGGTTAGAAACTCCTAACCCCTAACTCCTCACTCTTACAACAATGGTCGAATATTTCTTCGGTATGCAGCTGTACTCAAGCCATCCTTACCTTTATTGCGTTGCGAGTTAACCCAACTTTGAAGATATTGCACCCGATTACTAGGTGAAGGGTGAGTACTTAAAAATGTAGGAACTCCACCCCTGCTTTTGTTTTGTAGCTTTTTCATAAAGGAAACCATTGCTTGAGGTGCGTAACCTGCATCTGTGAGCATTCTCAATCCACGTCTATCGGCATCGCGTTCGGCTCCACGGCTGTTAGGACGACGGTAACCCAACTCGACTCCAAGCTGAACCAACCTGCTATTTTCCACACCTGCTGCTGTAGCTAAACCTCTAGCGATCGCAGTTTTCTTCATCTGTTCTACTACGTGTCTACCTTCAATATGAGCAATTTCGTGAGCAACCACACTTGCTAACTCCGCTTCATTGTCGGCAGCTTTGATTAGACCAGTATTAATATAAACATATCCCCCAGCAGTAGCAAAAGCATTAATGCTGTCATCTTTAACTACTTGGAATTTATAGGGAATTTTCTTCCTAGTATTGTGCGCTTCTAAGCGATTACCGATTCTTTGTATGTAGTTATTAATTTGAGAATTGCGGTAAAGTTTAATATCGCTTTTGAGCAGTTGCTGATTTATCTGCTTGCCAAGCCTAACTTCTTGCTTGTCTGATATATTAGAAAGTTGAATTATTTGGGCACCTTGAAAAAGTATGTCCCAAATAGAAATACCTAAAGCAGAAGATGGTGTAGTCAAGCACAAACTAAATGCTAAAACTACAGAAATTAACGGATAAAAGAATCTTTTTCGTAAAGAACGGAAATTTAAATAAAATTTTGTTTTTTCAATCATCATCAAGTTCGAGGAGGTTTTAGAAGAACGTAAGTTATAGGACGATAAATAGCTTTATAAGTTGCAGGTCTTAGTTATTACTAAGGCATGTCATAATCGGTTATCTAGTCTGCTTGACTCTACAATAGCTTTGCTGTTAAACATGGCAACTAATTGTGCATTCTTTCATGAAAGCCATGAAAAGTAATGTTATTAATAAACTGTCCTATAACCCGAAGCAAGAAAATAGTCGTACAATTAGCTCTTTCATCTATGCTTTTGTTGCATATCAGATATCTATTAACTTCTACTTCTAGTATTTCATCTTCGCTTATATCAATCCTCATATCCCATCTGTAAATAGGAAAAATTAGTTATGTCTATAATAGATTCTAAAGGTCGCTTATTCGGTAAATTCAATATTCTAGATATTGGAGCTTTATTAGTAATTTTGCTAGTGATATGTGGTATATTTTTATTCCCTGGGACTACTGGTTCGGTAGCTCAAGTAGGTACCACAACAAAACCCATCGAAGTCGATTTAATTGTTCGGGGATTAAAAGTCAAGGATATTGATAGATTATCAGAGCAAGGAAAGTTTGAGAAAGGTGGTAAAACAAACGTTATCATCCGCAATCAACCCTACGGTCAAATTCCCATTAAATCTATTGAAGTACTACCTAGAAAAATTATTGTAACTCAACCCGATGGCACTATTAAATTAATTCCAGACCCTAGAGAAAATGTTTTTAGTACAGATATGCTTTTGACTTTAGCAGGAAAAGCAACAATCACCGACAGCGGCCCTGTTTTAGGTAACAGTAAAGTAAAAATTGGAATGCCGTTTGAATTAGAAGGGTTCAACTATAATTTTAGAGGCAGTGTTATTGATATTAGAATCGATGAAAAATAATAGGTTAAAGGTTGAAAGTTAATCTTCTACTTTCAATTTATCCTTTATTTATATGTTAAATTCAATTAGCTTTTGAGTTTATATTAGTCTCCCGTTTGCAGCGAGGAGACTATTTTTATATTTTTTTGAAACATATTTATTAATTAAAATAAATTTAAATTCATCAAATTTTAGGGTGTGTTAGACCGATAATTAAATATCAAATTAAACGATAATTTATCTAATGTTATAACGCACTATCTGAGTCTAATAGATAAACCCAAAAATTCGGTTCTTCAGCACTTGGTATGCTATTTAAGTAGTCGTTTTTAGGCAGTCGGCAGTCGGCAGTCGGCAGTAGGGGAAAAAGAGTAAAGTTATCAAAAATTAAGCATATAAAATGTCAAATCCCTACGCAGTAAATATTTCGGTAATTTTTATTCATAATTTAGCATACTAACAACTGATGAGCCAAAAATTCAAAATAAAAATATCAAATTATAGGATGTGTTAAAACCTTTAACATGAAACATTTTATCCTCAAAACTATTACCCTCAGTTTGCTTTTACTTTCTGCAAGCTGCAATCGCACTAATGCCAAAAACGAATCAACACTGCAATTAGAAACTAAATCTCAACAGCCACTTTTACAAGACTCAACGAAGAATCAGTGGACACCGCAAATGGAAGCAGAATTTCAGCAGCGTGCAAAACAAGTAATTACAAAATTCGCTGGTAAGAAATACGGAACCACATCTTTTGAAAGCGAAAAACGTTCTTATCCCAAAGCGATGATTGATTTTCTCGCGGGAAATCGCGACAAAGCTATTGCTTTTCTTGAAGCTGAAGATGCAGATGCTAAAAGTCATCCACATACTTTAGGAATTGATTTTTATTCCAGCTTTACTCTTAAAGGACAAGTACGCAAATATTTTTATTTTGGTAAATATCTTAGTCCAGAATATCGTCAGCGAATGAGACAAGCCATGCAGCTTCTGACAGCAGAAGATCCGTTAAAACGTCGTTTTCCCGAACGCCGAAAATTTTGGGCTAGATCGACGGATAATTGTGATAGCTGGGTAGATTGTCGCAATACTGACAATTTAAAAGCAATGCGGAATAGTGCAGTATATTTATTTGCTGAAGAAACTGGAAACGAAGCGACAAGGCAAGCTTATAAAAAACGCATTCACAGAAATATCAGCACCTTGTATCAAATTGGACAAGGCGAATGGGATTCAGAAACCTATCTCGGACATACCGTTACTGCCTATCTAAATCTTTATGATTTTGCCAAAGATAAAGAAGTGAAATCAATTGCTAAAGCTGGATTGGATTGGCTTTTGGCTTCCGGTGCTGTCAAATATTGGCGGGGTGGATTTGGTGGCCCGACTAAACGCGACTATGGAAATGGTAACTGTGTTTGGTGTGCTTTATCTACCAACGAATTAGGTCTATATTTCAACGATTCACCTATTGATGACCCCAAACCTCACCACGATTCAGTACACTTAATTACCAGTAACTATCGTCCCCATCCAGCAATTGTTGCTTTAGCAAAAAAGCAGTTTAATAAGCCAGCAGAATTACTTAACTCTAAACCTACGTATGAAAATTGGAAACCAGGTAATGATACTGCGCCGCAGTTTCATGAAACCTTGTATTTTGGTCATACTTTTCAACTAGGTAGTTTAGCCAAAGGTTCCGGTGGTGACTGGAATGGCTTTAAGATGATGACTTTTAATTCTAAACATGGTGTTGATTATTTTATTGCAGCGACGGGTAGTAATCCCAAGAAAATATCTACATCTAGCGTTGGTGGTGACAATATTGCCCAATACCGCAATTTAGTAATTTTCCTTAACGACAAGTTAGAAACACCTTTTCAATTCTTTCTACCTAAATCAGCCAAAATAGAAACCAAAAACAATATCACCTTTATTCGGTACGAAAAAACCTGGTTGGCTTTAACACCAATCAATCTCGATATCAAAGGAATTAATGCTGATAAAACTTCCAAAATAAGTAAAAGATATTCTCAAGACCAAATTATAACTGCAACTGGTACTGGAAATACTTACAGCGGATTTGCCTTAGAAATAGGTGAAAAGAAAACTCACGGAAATTTTCAGCAGTTTCAGAATTCGGTACTTACAAAATCTCGCTTAGATATAAATCAAATTAATAACGGTGTAGTCGAATATAAGGGTGTTGTCGGAAAAGTAAAATTGCAGCATCAAGCCTTAGATTTACCTAAAGTTTGGCGAAATGGTAATTTACACGATTGGAAAAATCATTTTGCAGTATATCAAAATTCTGAAGGGGAAAAAATACCTATTTATCAAGGCTGGAAACAAGGTGAATTGAGAATTGAAGCAGGTGGCTATAAGTTTACTCGCAAGCTTAAGTAAGCTATAAATTTATATTTTCCAAATAATGACTTTTGACAAATTAGTCTACCTTATTTTTGCATCTATATTTAGTCGTAATAAGCTCAATTAACCAAATACTTATTAATGTAAAGCACAATGTTTTAGATTCTACAACGTAAGCTAATTTATATCTGATGAAAATAATTGTTTTGCTAAGTACAAAAGTTAAAAATTATAGCTAAATTTAACTATGTGGTAACCAAAAATTGTTGATGTTTAATATTTTCGTATGTTAGCGTGTAAGTGTGAACAAGTCATTAAAGGGTAGCATTTAAGACTACTTTTCACGAATGTTAATACAGATACCTAAAAGTAAATGATTCAAGAAGCGAGAAAGTATTTTTTACTAGTAATTAGTCTTTGCATATTTTAATTGCACAGAATAATCATAGAGTTCAGTTGTTGAAAAGTCAACTAAATAATTGTTCCTTATATCCCTCCAAATAATCTTAATATGTATTTCAAGTCAAAGGTGAAAACCACATCTTAGGTAATTGCAACCGAACGACTTGAAGTATAGATTAAATCTACTACCGCTGCGAGATAATCGAATGCGAGCTAATTGACGGGCACCTTTAAAAGTTGTTTTTGAACTTTTAATAAAACCCTTGACGCTTACACCTAACTACGAGATTTTCTCAATGCTGCCATTTGAATTTGTAGTGATTGGTAAACCGGTTTCTCACCAAAACAAAGTACGCAAGCGCGTCAATGATTGGAAGAAACAAGTTCGTGAAACTGCCGAATCTTATTGGAATCAAGAATCTCCCCTAGGAGATGATGTCCAAGTTATTATTACTCATTATTATGATGCCGATCCAGGAGATGAGTCAGCCGTTCCGGATAGTGACAATATAGTAAAACCAATTAGGGATGCTCTGAATGGTTTGATTTATGTTGATGACTACCAGATTACTGATTTTATCAGTCGTCGTCGTAATCTAAACGGTTCTTTTAGAATTAAAGGTATTTCTCCAGCTTTAGCGGAAGGATTTTCTCAAGGTGAAGAATTTTTGCACATCAAAGTTGAGGCTGCACCAGATCCTGGAGATTTGTCTTGATAAAAATAATCTGATGCTGCATCTACCCCAATATGCCAGTATATTTAACTATCAATTAACTGCAATGAAGCGCTTATTAAATAATATTATAAGCGCCTATTACAATATATTTGTCCAAAAATAATTTCTTATAATCGCTTCCTTTAAATAATAAAAATAATTCTCAATATTGCAATCCATTTAACAGGAACATCTTTATAGGTTTGCTTTATAATAAGTGCAGTGATTAATATTTAACTCCTAGCAACCCCGTGTAATTAGATATGAGCTATCAGGACAATCAAAACCCCTTGGAATATAGGCGACTTTTAAAGCTTGCCAAAGAATACCGAGAACAAGGTTATTCGGTAACGATTAATCCGTCTTCTGAAAAACTACCTAAAGTATTAGCTGATTGTTCGCTTGATTTGATAGCTGTAAATGATAAAAAGGTTGTTGCTGCCAAAGTTAGAACCAGACAAAATCTTAGCTGTAATGGTTCCGAAGATTTGCGTCGCATCAGCAAGTCAGTGCAGCAGCTTCCAGGCTGGGAGTTTGAACTAGTTGTTACGAACTCGCGTAGAAAAGCTAGTTAATCTTTGAAGTAGGAAACATAATCGTTTTCGACTCGAAGCACTTGAAAAAATCAAAAATGATAAAGTATGAGTGATTGTAAATCTTAGCTTTATCCGTGCTTGTGTTCGATATTTTTCCGGTTATTTATAGGGAGCTTCCCATGTGTATAAATGCATCAGTCATCAGTCACTATCAATGTGGCTGATGACTTATTACTATTCCTACAGCAAATTTATAAACTTTTTGATTAAACCAATTGTTACCCCTGGTAATTCCAATTGAGGCGTTAACCCAACTGATTCTAACTTTTGAAAAATTTTAATGGCTTGAGGATTCATTTGCGCGAGACGCTGTCCTATTTCTGGCCCAGTAAATTGTGATTTTTGCCCCCAAATAATTGCTGTAGGTGTTGTCAACCGTTCAATATATTGCGATAAATCAAAGCATAAATCTCCTCGAACAAAAGACAAAGCTGCATATTCTGCATTAACTTGTTTCGCAGATTCTAAATAAGCTTCTACTATTTCTTCGTAAACCCGATTGGAATTAGCAAATTGCCGTTGCTCTAGAAAACTACGAATACCACCGCTAGTTGCAACCCCCGTACTGTAAATCAATTTATCCAGAATAGGCGTACTAATTAACTGGGCAAAAAAGCTGCGGGAATAATTTTCGCCAAAATCCGAAAGTCCTGATGGAGTAGTTAGAATCAGAGATTTAAATAGTTCCGGATTGCTTATAGCGACTCGAATAGTAAACGCTGCTGTTAGGGAAGAAGCAATTACTTTTACCCCACCCTCACAAACTTGCTGTAAAAACTCCTTAATCGTAGTTAAATAATCTTCAACTTGATAGTTTTTTTCCGGATGTTCCGATTCACCCCAACCGATTAAATCCGGTGCAATGATGCGATATTCTGCTGCAAAGGCTGGGTAAACTTTAGACCACTCGTAAGCAGAAGAACCACCACCGAACCCATGTAGGAATACCAAGGTTTCTTTATCCGTAATGGCAGTTATTTCATCCTGCCAAGGAGAGCCTGTATTGGTATAGTAAACCATCCTACCTAACGATGTATTTACCGAGCAGCGCTCAAATCCCAATGGCTGAAACATAGATATTTGTGTTAATTGTTGTGATTATTTTATGACAAGCGAAAGTTACGCTTTCATAAAGTGCAACCACTTTAATTATCAGCTAAATCTTCACATAATTACTTCTAACTTTGGAGAGATTAAGTAGATGTAAAATTACTGCCTAAGTTGTAAAGATTTGGTGTTTTTTTTTTCAGTATATAAAAAACTTTAGCTTGAAATTACTATAGTTTCAACTATTATACTGGTATCTACAATCACTTTAGCCTAAATTTTGCAGCCACACTTTTATGATACTCTATTCCTATTAATCACAGATGTTATAGATTTTATAGGAGCATCAAGAAAGCTCGGAACCTTCCTTACTGATTTTTTGCTGTAATTGTTCTGGCTACTCCTTATTAATTGAAATATTTGTACGCTCTTAAATCCAAAGCAGTTGTTCCCTATATAATTTGTAATTTTTATTTTTATCTAAGCAATGGTAAAGCAGGCTAGTTTTCAATCAGGTGTAACAACGCTTGAGGAGCCTTTCTTTAAGCTTGACAACCTTAATAGTTATTCTCAAAGTTTTACATCAAATTATGCGAGTTTTCAATCTCCCCAAAATGATAGGATTAATACCGCTGTAGCTGAATGTATTTTCTTACAACTTGACAATTTGCAATGCTTTGAAGTTGTGGATCGTCAGTACGAAAGTAAAGGAATAATATTTAATAATTGTATTGCTATAGAACCTTCAAATCCAGCGTTTCCTCCTCATTCAGGATTAATCGTATTAATGAGTTCCCCTAAAAGCGGATTGTTAGAAGCTACTTTTGTAAATCCCGTTCATTCAGTCAGCGCTTTTGTTACTAGTTCTCAGCGATTAGTACTGTCTGCTTACAATGAATCTCATCAACTACTAGATTGCGCCATACTACCATCAGGTAACCTAGCTAATTCGGACTCTTTATTAGCTCCAAATATTTTACTGTCAGTATCAGCCCAAAACATCCATTCTATTTGCTTTCATGCTTTCGACGCTCAATTCACCGTTGACGACTTAAGTTTTTCTTATTAACATTGCAAACAGCAAATCTGAGCTTTATAACTTCTAGCAATTTTGCATTAGTGCCTTTTAGTGATAGATTTTCTGGTAGAAATATTATATATTCTAAGTCTTGATAGATAATTATACCCAACACTCACCCTGACTCCGCCGTGCAACGACGGAGCCTGCGGCGTGTGGCGTTCCCCGATAAATCTTAAATAGTAGTAGGTAAGCAGTGTGGCAAAAATGGCTTCGTCTTATTGGCAGCAGTTGATTAAAAATACCCCCTTAAGGGAGCTTCCGCAATTAAAGACAGGAGCCAGGAAAGGAAAAATATCGCTTCCGAAGAACCCTTCAAATTTTCTTTGGTTTCTGACGATTTTCGTGGCCATGCTTTTGTGGAACCCCAAATTATTAATTGCTAGCGGCTCGGGTATTTTCGTGATGCTATTAGTCTACTCAATGCCGCATTGGGATTGGTCTAAATTTTTATTCAAAGTACGTAATTTTCTGCAAACTACAAACGGACGTTTGTTATTAGCAGTAGCGAGTGGTGTTATAACCTGCTTAGGAATCTATACGGCTGCAACGATTTGGGTTGATGCTCCTAATTCTTGGATTGGCGCGGCTGCAATTGCCCAAGGTTTGGCGACTGTAACAGTTTTAATATTGTTAGCTCGGTTGTCCATCGACTTATACGGAAATCAAGAACAAGATAAGTTAGAGCAATTCTTAGAAAATTTAACTGATGCAGATCCCCTCAAACGCTTAATCGGAGTGCGTCAATTAACAAAATTAGCAACTTATCAACAACTTGAGCCTGACACAAAAACAATTATTATCCAATGCTTACAAATGTTGCTAACCAATGAAACAGAAGCAACAATTCGAGATGCAGCTTTTGATAGTTTGCAAGCATTAGCACCAAACAAAAAATTAGAGCAAAAAAGTATGGACGCTGCTTTGATACCGTTTTCAGTTAAAGCAAAAAACCGCGTTTCGTGTTGATATGACGCTACGCAAAGGTTAAAGGTTAAAGGTCAAAGGTTGAAGAATCCTAGGTTTTAATCTTTATTAATGTCTTGACTTCGATTAGGTAGTTTTATATTAGTAGGATTTGCTCGGGATAGGGAGTTTATTCTGAGTTAAGTAAAAAGAAAGATATAATTTTTACCGTTCGTAAACTTTTCCATCTCGTACTTGTACTACTCTATGGTTACAGCGTCTTACTAAATGTTCGTCGTGAGTAGTAACGATAACTGTAGCTCCAAAAGAATTTAGCTTACGCAATATTTGGATTATTTGCCAAGAATTATCTGGATCTAAATTTCCCGTTGGTTCATCTGCTAAGAGTAAAGGCGGCGTTGCAACAATTGCTCTTGCCATGCTGACTCGTTGTTGCTCTCCCCCAGAAAGTTGATCTGGAAAATAATTAGCCTTACTCAGTAAACCTACTAATTTTAATGTAGGCTCTAAACGTCTTTGAATTTCCTTACGGGTGTAACCTTGGGCTTGAAGTACAACAGCGATATTTTCTGTTACCGTTCTTTGTGGAATTAATTTGTAGTCTTGAAAAACAATACCAATACGTCGTCGCAATAATGACAAGCTGTCGCCACGTAACTTTGACAAGTCGCATTCATCAACAATCACTTCTCCTTGCGTTGCTAATTCTTCACCATACAGCAACTTTAATAGTGTTGATTTACCGGAACCACTTGGCCCTGTGATAAACAAAAATTCTCCTTTTTTGATGCTTAAGTTGGCATCCAATAAAGCATTTGCTCCATTATCATAGGTTTTTTTCACAGAACGCAGCTTTACCATGAGTTTACTATCGTTTTTACTGCCGTTGTCTAAATGATTGTTGTGATTGCGAACATCGGCAGATTTATTAATAGTGTTATTGGGTGTAATTACTGGCATGGCTCTTTATGAAAATTAAATAAAAAATAGCATACAAAATAAGTATTCCCAGGCTTGCCCTAGGAATATCAAATCTTTATTTATTGCACTTAAAAAATTTTGTACTACAAATATACAGATGCCACAGTTTAAGTTCCTTTGGTTTTCACGCCGTAAATCAAAGCTTTAAAAGCAAATTTAGGTAAAGCTAACATTCGTTTCCATCGCCACGGTTCTTGATAAAGACGATACAGCCATTCCAAATTATTATCCCCGAGCCAAGCAGGAGCGCGAGTTTTGGCTCCCGACCAAATATCAAAACTACCGCCGACACCAACCCAAGTAGCTTGAGGGCACAAGTGACGATTTTGTTTTATCCATAACTCTTGACGGGGTACTCCCAAACCGACATAAATAACTTGCGGTTGCATTTTAGAAAGAGTAGAGCGTAATTCTGCTTCTTCCTCTGGAGAATGGTAGCCAGAATGAGTTCCTGCTATATTCAAACCAGGAATTTGCTTTTGCCAGTACTGTGCTGCTGCTGCTGCTGTTCCGGGCTTTCCTCCATAGAAAAATACCGTCGAATCAGGAGAATTCTGTCCAACTTGCTCTAATAGCGCTTCTGCTAGTTCGATTCCTGGAACTCGACGTACATCTTGCTTTAAAAGCAGTCGTAAATATAAAACTACGCCAGCCCCGTCTGGAATTACCAAGTCAGCAGCTTTAATAATGTTTGCCAGAGTTCGATCTCGTTCCGCTTGCATAGTCATTTCTGCATTTAGCGTAACTACATGAGTTCCTATCCTAGAGTGCAAACGCTCTAACAAGTAGCCTGAGTAGTTAGTAGCTACATGTATCGGTAGTCCTAAAACTGAAAATTCTTTATAGCCTTCGATCATACTTAATTATTTATTTGCCTCACACCTTCGTCAAATACGAAGTTAGTTTATCAAATTTGTTCCTTTATTGTTTGTGTTGCAAATTTAGCTACAGCTTAATTAATTCCTGCAATTATCGAAATACTAATATTAATAAATCAAAGTAGACTTTTTAACCGCAATTTGTAACGAGGATTACTAAATATTATTTCACGAATAAATAATTGAAAATACTTAATAATCGAATGGAATTAATTATTTTGTAACTTTGTATTGTAAGTAGCATTTTTCAATACATTATGAAACAAATAATTGCCGTTCGACTGACAGTATCTTTCAAAACCCCAGTATACTTTTAACAAAGGAGGTTTAAACAAGTAATAGATATATACTGTGTTTTACCCACAAGCGTACAACTTTTCAGAAATAAATACGATTGTAATGGTAATATTAACCACTCAGGGGTATTATCGCTAATTAACTCTTACAGAAGAAACTAGATTTAAAGCTTCTTCTCGTATTGAATACTGTTGAATAAGCTGTAATTAACTCACACTGTATATTTATAGCTTTTGCTATACGGGTAGCGATCGCCAAGACTGATAACATCTCAACCATAAACAAGGTGAGTTTTATGGCATTAATGGCATTAAGAGTACAGATGTGAACGAAACTGTATCTTAATAGACTTTTTAGTAAACTCAATTTTACAGTTAATAGTTTAACGGGCAAAAATTTACCATGACTAAAATTCGCGTTGCTTTAATTGAAGATCACGATCTTACCCGTTTGGGTATTCGCACAGCATTACAGCGAAATGTTGATTTTGAAATAGTAGGAGAAGCTGCGAATGCCAACGACGGACTCAAAATATTAAAAACTCTACAACCAGATGTAGCAATCGTAGATATTGGTTTACCCGATAAAGACGGAATTGAATTAACCCGAGAAGCAAAATCCGCAGCACCGGGATTATTAACTAAAATTCTGATTTTAACTTTACGCGATAGTAAAGAAGCCGTACTTGCTGCTTTTGCTGCTGGTGCAGATTCTTACTGCATGAAGGATAAATATGACAACTTGCTTGAAGCAGTCAAGCACACTCACAATGGTAATGCTTGGATCGATCCGGCGATCGCCCGTATTGTATTGCAGCAAGCGCAAGAAAACCCACCAACAAGCAAAGCGGCATCGCAAACGAATCAGTTTGCTGAGAAATCCGAGTTTAGCAATACTGTGGATAGTGAAGATATTATTGACCCTTATACTCTTACTGAAAGAGAATTAGAAGTATTGCAGTTAATCGTAGAAGGTTGTAGCAATGCCGTTATTGCCGAAAGACTTTACATTACGGTAGGAACTGTAAAAACTCATGTCCGCAATATTTTAAACAAATTATGTGCTGATGACCGCACTCAAGCAGCTGTCCGTGCTTTACGTTCTGGACTAGTAGGATAGCTTTTTCGGCTAATCTGGGTATTTTTGAATGAGATTAGAGATAAATTTACGACATTCAGTCAATTCTGTGTTAGGAATGTGGGGGGATGTTAATAACTACCTTTTTGTTCCAACTTAATTTAAAGGCAAGATAAAATTGATACTGTCTTGCCTATGAAAAATATATGAAAATAAAAGTCAACTATGACTGAGATTGAGGCAGGCAAACTCAAATTAATGGTGGTAGATGACGAGCTAGACAACTTAGATTTACTTTACCGCACTTTTAGGCGGGACTTTAAAGTATACAAGGCTTCTAATGCTCGTTCCGCTTTAGAAATTTTAGACAAGCAAGGAGAAATGGCTGTAATCATCTCTGACCAAAGAATGCCGGAGATGAACGGTACTGAATTTTTTGGTCTAACCGTAGAGCGTTTTCCAGATACAATTAGGATTCTGCTTACAGGTTTCACCGATGTCGAAGATTTAGTCGAAGCTATTAATTCAGGTCAGGTTTTCAGGTACATTACCAAACCTTGGAAGCCAGATCAACTACGGGGACTTGTAGAGCAAGCTACCCAAACTTATCGTTTAGTAAAAAAAAGAACTTTTGATTTACGTCGTTCTCTACGACGAGAATCCTTGGTAAATGCAGTTACAACAGCGATTAGGGAATCTTTAGATTACCAAAGTATGCTGCAAAAAATTGTAGCAACCATTGGCAAAACTTTTGAAGCGGCTTGCTGCATACTCAGGCCAGTTGAAGGTGATAAATTAGCACCTGATGAATTTTTCTATAGCAGTAATGACAGCAGTTCTGAAAATTGCTGTTTGAATCCTACTTCTTTAATGGAAAAAGTTCTCGTTAGTCATAATACCGAAGTAGCAACATTTACTTCAGATAGTGGCGAAAGCTATCAGCAGTTAGCCGTACCTTTAATTTATCAACAGCACCTACAGGCGGTACTTGTTCTTCAGCAGCAATGTAGCGCTGTCGAAGGAGCGAATTTCCCAGAGTATCGCAATTGGCAGCATGAAGATATAGAACTAATTTCGGGTGTTGCCGAGCAAGCTGCTTTAGCTCTTTCTCAAGCAAAACTTTACCAAAGCCTCCAGCGCAAGCAAGAACAAATTCATGCCGAATTAGAAGTTGCACGTCAAATTCAGCATAATTTGCTACGCCAAAGTTTACCTGAAATTGAAGGAGTAAAGGTACAGGCTAGTTGCTATCCAGCAAGAGAAGTTGGGGGAGATTTTTTTGAAGTTTTTGTCCATCCCAAAGGGGATTTATGGTTGGCTGTAGGAGATGTTTCGGGTAAAGGCGTTCCTGCTGCACTGTTTATGGCTAGTGCGATATCGGTATTACGTCGGGAATTATCTCAAGAAACGCCTGCAATGCCGAATATAGTAATGAAGAATTTAAATGAAGCTTTAGGCGACGATCTTGTCAGTAACAATTGCTTTATTACTTTGGTATTAGCTCGATATTCTCCCAATACTAAGCAATTAGTATATGCTAACGCCGGTCATATTTACCCAATAGTCTGTCCCCATGAAGATTCACACCCAGATCGACCTAATTTTTTAAAAGTACGCGGGATTCCTTTAGGAATACTACCCGATTGGAAAGCCAATGCTGGAGAATTGACTCTTGCTTCTAATGATACTTTGCTGCTTGCAAGTGATGGTATTACTGAAGCTCAAGTTTCAATGAAAGAAAGCTTCAGTAATTCTTTGTCCCATAGTGTTGGATCGCCGACACGTTCCATGCTCAACCAAGAAGGGTTATGGAAATTGTTGCTCGAACAAGAAAAACCCCTTAGTCTCAATAAATTACTAAGTCGTATCCATGTTGATACCGAAGTTCAAGAAGACGATCAAACTATACTTTCACTAGAGGTTTTATAAACAATGAAAAGCGAACTTCACGTACCAAGTGACTTGAAGTATTTAAATGTCGTAGAAAGCTGGCTGCTGGGATGCTTACAAACAGAACTTGGAGAATCGGTTGATTGGACGCGACAATCCAATCGTTTACGTTTAGTTCTAGTAGAAGCTTACTCCAATGTAGTCCGCCATGCTCATAAGGAACAACCACAAGTCCCTATTTTGATTCGCTTGGAACTAGAGCAAAGAGATTTAGCTTTAGAAGTTTGGGACAAAGGTGAAGGTTATGATATGTCTACTTACTTTCCTCCAAGTCCCGTAGAAAAGCAAGAAGGTGGTTATGGCTGGCTGATTATGAACCGGTTAATGGATAAGGTAGAGTACGAATTACAGGTTGACGGCGCTAATTGCCTTAAACTTGAAGCTAGCTTGCCCGAAACAGCAGAAAAAGTTCAAGAAAAAATAAATAATTAATTATTTAGGCAACATTTCGCTCTCACACATTTATTTTAAAAATATCTTTAGAAAACGCAAATGTTAAAGAATTGAATTTTGTTTGCTTAAACATAAGATTACAATTTTTAGGCTTTTATCAAATTCGCTGCTAATTAATTACCCCTCTTTTTAATTCAAAAGAGGGGTTGTTTTATGCTGGCTGTATTATTAGGTCAGGATGTAGCTGAAACTGAAATTAATAATACTTAATCAAGATGATAACTTTTACTAAGATTATTTGATTTATATCGATAAATCGTCAAATAATAGTGACTACATACTTGAGCTAATTATCTATATGCTGGCAAATTTTGGCAAATTGCAATGCCCGAATTAAGTATTAACCGAGCATAGATTAGCTCAAATTGATTTGAATACCATAATAATAAAATTGTTAACGATGCATATGCAAGCCTCGTTTTGTTTATCACCCCGTTACCGTTTAGATGATGAATTGCCTTGGTTAGAAGGAGTAGATCCGAGTCGTCACTACTGGATTAAGGTTAATAGTGAGAATAATATTACGGTTGCAATTCCAGGGCTAATAGTTTCATCTATGGATGAGATGAAGCTGGCTATGAAAAAGTTTCGCTCGCTTCAACCAGGGCAACAAATGGCTTTAGAAAGAATTGCTAGTAGTTGTATAATTTATTGCATTAGCTCCAACTGTTACGCTATCGAAATCGAAACGGATGACGCTCCAGCATGGCATTTATTCGATAGAGAAACTTTGGATAGTTTACTCATGAGCGCTCATCCTGATTGGCAATGCGCTCCTTCGGGTATCGAATTAGGACGAAAATTGTTAGTGCGCTCTTTGGAACAGGCTACAGCAAGCAAAAGTTAGATACGAATAATTTGAGGATGCTACTGGTTGCAAGTGCTGTTTAATATTTATCAAATTGTAAATACTACTGTTTCAAAGTGAATAATTCCTGCATAGAAGCTAAAAGTTTAATTTTCACATTTAATATTTGAAGGTTTTCGTCGAGAATAAACTGCCAAGATGCGTTTATAGCAAACCAAGGAGTTTCAACTTTACCCATAACTAAAGTTTGGCGTTGCTTGTCTTCTAAGGTTTCGCTTTCACCTTCAAACTCAGGATAAGCTTTGATATCAATGGCTTCCTTGTTTAAATAATTTAAAATCGCATCCCTTCCAATAATTCCAGATTCAAAAGGGGGATTCATCACACCGCTTTCTGTAAATAAGGAAGCGGTTTTCTGATAATCACCAGCATTTAAACTTTGAAAATATTGCTGTATGGTTGGTTCGTTGATAACTTCAGTTAGGATAGATTCTTTCGATTTTACTGTATTCATGTTAATCATCCTTATAAGTAGGTCGGCGTTGAAAATTGTAGTTAAAACTTGGAAATAGCAAGTAGCAAGTAGCGATAAGGGTTTAAGGATAATTTATCTGCATGTTACATAGCGATACTTTATCCGTGCCGACTTACTTAAATTACTAGTATTATTTATTTGAATATAAAATTCAACCAACTCAAAAGCCGCTTCAGAAATAATCTACTTCAATTCAACTATTCCTTTAGATATAAATTGTAATTAAAGATAAATATAATGAAGGTTAATTAGGAATTTAGGTAAAACAAATGTAAGGTGGGAAAATAGCCCCACCCCACAATCTACGGTTGTATTGAATTAAAACAAATAAATCTTGTACTAAGGCAGTAGTACTATAGAAATCTGCCTGTTTTTGTCAACTTGAAAATATTACGATATTTCGGTTATTACGCTAAAGCGTCAATTCCCATATCGGTAACAACCTTGCGAAGAACAGTAATTTGTTGCCCAAAATCAAGCTGCTTCACAGCTTCTAATACCTGTGAGCCATCACGAGACAATTGATAATTCGATGGCATTGGTACAACAAAACCTTTAACCATCAATTCTGATAATTCATACCAGAAAGCCAACTTTGTATTAGGACTGAGAATACCGTAAGAGCGAGAAATTTGGGTATTATTCTTAGCTGCTAAATCGCGCATTGCCTGCAATTGTTCGGAATGAGACATCTGCTTAATTTGATTGAGTAAGCCCTCTGCTAGTTGCAATCGTGCTGCACCAGTAGCAGCAGGAGTAATAGAACGCCCCATTTCAGTATAAGCAAACCAAAGCACGGCTAACTGGTCATCTACACAAAGACTTTTGAACACATTGACAGTAGAACTTACTGCATCAATTAACTGAGTATCGTAATCAAAAGCATTGGAAAAATTGTTCTTGATTGAATCTGTAGAGAAAGTCATATCAGGCACCATTTTTTGTAAACTTCGTAGCGAGAGTGTCGATGTTTAGAAGGCTGTCTGTATGTTGCTTTACCTTCCAATTGCCATTTTGCATACAAACTTTACAAATTGCAAATAAAATTTACAAATAGGTGAATTATGAAATATAAAACTGGGGATCGCAATCGCGGTATATGATAGGGGTGCCGTTTTCAGGCAAATCTTAAAATAAGATAAATGAATCAATCATCCTCCTTAAGCAGCACACAAATTAAGGAAAAAGCGCTAGATTTGGGTTTTCATAAAGTTGGCATAGCGGCTGTAAATATTACAGAGAAAGAGGTGCAGAGATTACAGGCATGGTTAGCACTGGGTTATCATGCCGATATGGAATGGATGAAAAACCCGAAGCGCCAGAATATAAAATTAGTTATGCCAGAAGTGCGATCGCTAATTTGTGTGGCTTTGAATTACTACACTCCACATCAACGTCCCGAAAAAAAAGAATATGGAAAAATTTCTCGGTATGCATGGGGAAGGGATTATCACAAAGTGGTGCAGAAAAAATTGAAAGCGCTTGCAATTTGGTTGCAGTCGTTAGATGAAAAAATTAAAACCAGACATTATATAGATACAGGTCCGATTCAAGATAAAGTGTGGGCACAGCAAGCTGGAATTGGTTGGATTGCTAAAAACGGAAATTTAATTACTAGAGAATATGGTTCTTGGGTATTTTTGGGAGAAATTCTGACAAATCTGGAATTAATTCCAGATAATCCTCATACTCAACATTGCGGAAGCTGTACTAAATGCATTGAAAGTTGTCCTACCGAAGCAATTACAGAGCCATTTGTAATAGATGCGAATCGCTGCATTGCATATCATACTATTGAAAATCGTGATAAAAAATTACCGTCACATATTGCATCTAAGTTAGACGGGTGGGTTGCTGGTTGCGATATCTGTCAGGACGTTTGTCCTTGGAATCAACGTTTTGCCAAGACTACTGACATCGAAGAATTTCAACCCTACCCTGGGAATATTTCTCCCAAGCTGATAGAATTAGCCAGAATCACAGATGAAAATTGGGACAAACAATTTCCGGCATCGGCATTACGGCGAATAAAGCCTCAAATGTTACGCAGGAATGCCCGTGCTAATCTTGAAGCATCGCCATAACAGCGAAAGAATGACTCAGAAAGTAATTATTTTTGATTTTGATGGCACAATCGCCGATACAGTAGATGCATTAGTAAGTATTGCCAATAGTTTAGCTGTAGAGTTTAGTTACGCACAAATTACTTCAGAAGAACTGGTAATACTGAAAAATTTAACTTCTAGAGAAATATTTAAATATTCTGGGATTCCTTTATTCAAAATACCTTTTTTGCTAAAAAAAGTTAAAAAAGAATTGAAAAACAAAATCCCTGAATTAAAACCAATACCAGGAGTTGCAGAGGCTTTGATAGAGCTTAAAGAAGATGGGAATAGGTTGGGTATTATAACTTCTAATTCTAAAAGTAACGTCAAAGAGTTTCTGAAAGTAAATAATTTAGATAACCTTTTTGAGTTTGTTTATGCTGGAGTCACAATTTTTGGGAAAACTACGATAATTAATAACGTCTTAAGGCAAAAACAGATAAAAACACAAGAAGTTTTGTATGTAGGGGATGAAACCAGAGATATAGAAGCTTCAAAAAAAGCTCATGTTAAAGTCTGTAGCGTAACTTGGGGTTTTAATTCACAAGAAGCATTAAGTAAAGAAAATCCAGATTTTTTAATTCATCATCCCCGAGAGTTGGTGGAAATTGTGAAAAATGGGAATCGGGCATAGGGGATTGGGCATTGGGCATTGGGTATGGAGTCGAAAGGATGTTGGGAAAAATTTCAACTCTTAACCTTTAACCCTTAACCTTTAACCTTTTACCTTATTAAGATACAGCGACGGTACTTAAATCATCTGGAGTTAAATTTGAGTGTATAACTTCACCGTCACGGAACCAAACAATGCGCTGTGTTTGTCTGGCTACTTCTGGTTCGTGAGTTACCATCACTACGGTAATTCCCGTAGAATTTAGTTCGCTAAAAATATCTAAAACTTCTTGAGTAGTGCGCGAATCAAGTGCCCCTGTTGGTTCATCTGCTAAAAGTACTACCGGACGATTTACAATTGCACGGGCGATCGCTACACGTTGCTGTTGCCCTCCCGATAGCTGATTTGGTTTGTTATTCAAACGATTTTCTAAACCGACTCTTTTTAAAGCTGCGATTCCCCTATCCTTTCTTTCATTAGTCGGTACGCTAGCGTAAAGCATCGGTAGCATAACATTTTCAAGGGCTGTAAGTTGCTGCAATAAGTGAAACTGCTGGAAAACGAAACCTAATTTTTTATTGCGAATATGCGCTAATTGAGTATCATCCATTTGTGCCACATCCACATTATCTAAATAATAATTCCCTGATGTGGGACGATCTAAACAGCCAACAATATTCATTGCTGTAGATTTACCAGAGCCGCTAGGTCCCATTATTGAGCAATATTCGCCTTCCTCTACAATCAAATTGACATCATTAAGGGCTTTAACTTCAGTTATGCCGCTACCGTAAATTTTAAAAATATTTTCTAAGCGAATTATTGTATTAGTCATTCAAAAGTTAAGAGCTAATTGTTGATTAATAATTAACGTGAGTTCCGGTTAAGAGATTCAGGATTCATAAGTAATCAGTAATGAGTAATAAATAGTGATTAGCCCGTAAAAATCCCGAGCATAAATAGTAAGGAGTTGGTAAATGAGAGTGAAGCCCAAACGAAAATTATTTAATGTTTTGTGCAATGTGAGCTATAAAAAAAATATCCCTCACTCAAATTAATTTAGTATTGCTCACCTTCACTGTTCACTGTTCACTGTTCACTGTTAACTGATTTAAGCGCTTCTTAAAGCAACAATTGGATCGAGTTTTGCAGCGCGACGTGCGGGAACAACACCAAAAAATAAACCAATAGCTCCAGAAACCCCGACGGCGGAAATGATTGCCATAGAAGAAATTCCGGCTTCTAAAGGACTTAAAGCTGCAACTAGCATAATGCCGCTAACGCCAACAGCAGTACCAATCAAACCTCCTGCGGCTGAAACAATTACTGCTTCAATCATGAACTGTAATAAAATATCCTGTTGAGTTGCACCAATTGCTTTTCTGAGTCCAATTTCTTGAGTTCTTTCGGTAACGGAAACAAGCATAATATTCATGATCCCGATGCCGCCGACAAATAAAGAAATACTGGCAATTGCAGCTAACATAATTGTTAATGCGCCAGTAATTTGACCAACTGTCTGCTGTGCATCTTTTTGAGAACGAACGGTAAAGTCATCTTCACCAGTTATTTGATGGCGCAAACGTAATAAATTCCTAATTTGAAACTCTGCTGCGTCTACAGTATTACCATTAGTTGCAGAAACTACAAGATAATCCAAGGCAATACCATAGGGAGAATTTTTTCCTACAAGTCGATTTGCCGAAGTTGTCACAGGTATTAATGCAGCTTCATCATAATTAGCACCTCCTAATCCCGAACCTTTAGCAACTAAAGTGCCAATAATTTGAAAGCTGGTATTTTTAATCCTGATTTGTTTTCCTAAAGGATTAGCATTGCCGAAAAGTTTTTCTGTTAAGTCGGCACCTAATACAGCTACTTGATTGCTGCGTTTGATATCTATTTCATTAAAAAAACGTCCTGTGGCAATTTCAAAATCCCGCACTAAAGGAAAGCCTGGAGTAGTGCCAATTATATTAACATCAGTGTTTCTATTGCCGTAAGTAACTACATATCTTCTGTTTAACTCTGGCGCAACTCCGGCTACAGTTGGAACTTGCGTTGCAATTGCTTGGGCATCTGCTAGCACTAAAGTTTTAGGAATCTCAAAGGTAATACGTTGAGTTTCTTGATTTCCCGGAATTACAAATAGTACGTTAGGGCCGAGAGATTCCAACTGTTTGTTAACAAATTTTTGTCCTCCTTCACCAATTCCAATCATGGCTATTACCGAAGCGTTACCGATAACAATGCCTAACATTGTCAGAGCGCTACGTAATTTATTTGATAGCAGGGTTTTTCCTGCCATTTGGACGCTTTCTACAAAATTCATTGATTCAGGTTAAAGGTTAAAGGTTAAAGGTTAGGATTTCAATAATTTTTGATTATTTTTGAGTCTCCTCCTCTCGCTATCTCCGCATTACTCATTACGTTTCTCTAATTTTTTCTTGATTCTGTAATCATCTGGCGGGCTGGTAAAAATGCGATCGCCTTTTTGTAATCCTTCTAATATTTGAGTTTCGTTTCCGACTTGGGAGCCAATTGTAACTTCGTTAAATTTTGCTTTGTTATTTTTATCGGGTATTAGTACACCTGTTTGACCTTTTTCTGTGACAATAGCAACTGTTGGTAGCCATAATGCATTAACATCGTCACCTAAAAAAGTCAGATTTACGTTTAAGCCGGAACGCAGTTTATCTCGACCTGTAGTAATTGCAACTCTAACTTGAAATAATGTCACTCCTTGTTCGTTGACTGCTTCAGGAGCAATTAAACGTACATTACCTTTAAAGACTTGGTCGGGATAAGCATCAGCAACAATTTCTACTTCCTGCCCTACCTTAATCTTTCCGATATCGGCTTCGGGTACGTTGGCTAATATTTCTAATCCTCTGGCAAGGGCAACAATGGAACTTGATGTGGCTGATGCGCTAGTCGATGCTGAAGTAGTGGGCGTAACAAATGCACCAATGTTTGCGAACTTCTGAGTAATAATACCGCTGAATGGAGCGCGGATAATCGTGTTATTCAAATTTACCTGCTCCGTCTTCAGTTGTGCTTGTGCGGCACTTACTGCTGCTTTTGCTTGAGCAATTTCTTCTGGGCGAGAGCCACTTTCTAACAACTCTAATTGAGCGCGTGCTTCTGCTACTGCTGCTTCAAGCCGAGCGATTTCTTCTCGGCGACTGCCGCTTTTTAACAAAGCTAATCTTTTTTGGGCTTCGAGTAAATTTGCACTCTCCGTTTTATCTTCGCTAATAAATTGATCTAATCTTTCTTTTTCTACAGCCCCTTGCTTGTACAAATTACGGTAACGCCTCACCTGTTCGTTAGTTAAATCAACTCTTGAGGAAGCAGCGTTAACTTGTGCTTGTGCTTGAGCAATTTCTTGGGGACGATTTCCCGAACGAGCTGCGGCTAATTGTGCTTGAGCTTGGGACAAACGCGCTTTTGCTTGACTAATTTCTTGTGGACGAGAACCGGCTTTTTGCTGGTCTAATCTTGCTTGCTGTTGTGCTAAGTTAGCACGAGCCTGCAAAATTCTTGCCTGAATATCTGCGCTATCCATTCTGGCTAGAACCTGTCCCTGCGTTACTTTATCGCCTTGTTCTACATACAATTGGGTTACTGTGCCGGGATTTTTCGGGCTGATATTAACGCTTTGAACTGGCACAACTTTTCCGCTAGCATTCAGAAGTAAAGTTACATTTTTTTCTTGTACGGGAACAGTAAGTTTTGTTATGTCTTGTTTATTGTTGGTTCTGTTGACAACAATATAAGTAGTCGTTGCACCAACAATTACAATTCCTGTTGCAAAAACAGCTATCAGCAGGCGAGGTACTCGTTTAACTTTGCCGATTACGGGAATTTCTATGGGTGTAGCCATAACAACAGCGATAAAAATATAAGGAGTTTAGGTAATGGGGCATTAGGATATGCCTTTACGGAACTGATAGATTAACGGCAAAGTCTTACAAATACAGTATTTCGCTTTAAGGAAGTAAACCGATGTTAAATTATCTACCTTCGCGCAAGGCATTTCATATCAAACAAAGAAGATAAAAATCTAAAACAGCGACCTATCGCCTAGCTTAACTTCTTTAATAGTAACCTTTTGGGCTTGTATATGACTTCCAAAAGGAGGGTGACTTTAGTCATGATTAATTAGTTTTTACAAGAGTGTCATTCAAATATTGGATGTGGAATTTACACCCCTATGGAAAGACAAATGATTGAAAAATTTAGCTGTCATCAACAGCCCAGATGGTTTAAGCTATCTGAAAGATTCCTTAATTTGTGGCTAAGAATGGGTGGTAATGTGCCTAAACGAGTTGGATTGATTTCTGTTCTATTATTATGTAGCTTTTTGAGCGTATCTCCTAAAAGAGTAAATGCTCAAGCATTAGTACCTCATACCGTGCAGCTTGACGCAGCAAAGTTGGAACAACAAGGGTTAGTTTTGGCGCAAGAAGCCGCACAATTAGCACAATTTCGTCAGTTTGACTTGGCAATGCCAAGAGCAAGATTAGCTACTCAACTTGCTCCGTCGAGTGACAAAGTATGGTTTCTTTTAGGAGGACTATATTTACAATCCAAAGAGCTTGATAAAGCCATTAGTGCCCTACAAAAGGCACAGAGTCTTAATGCTAAAAATCCTGAGACTTATTTTGCTTTGGGTTCTGCTTATTTTCAGCAGCAAAAATACCAATCGGCGATTAATCAATACAAACTTGGTTTAAAAATAAATCCTAAAGATGCAGAAGGGTTGTTTGATTTAGGCAACGCTTACTATATGCTAGGAAAACTACCCCAGGCTATTAATGAGTACAAAAAATCTATTGTTTATAAGGAAGATTTTTGGCCGGCTGTAAACAATATCGGATTGATTCTGTACGAACAAGGCGATGTTAAGAATGCTATGAACCAATGGCAGCAAGCTATTACCAAAGCAAACAAAATTAAACAGCCAGCCGCCGAACCTCAGCTTGCATTAGCTGTTGCTTTATACAATCGAGGCACTAAAGCAGATCGGCAAAGGGGTTTAGCAATGGGAGAAGCTGCACTCCGCATAGACGAACGTTATGCCAATTTAGAGTTTCTCAAAGAAAATTTGTGGGGCACTCGTTTACTATCTGATACTAAAAAATTCCTCGAATTACCTAGTATCCAAGCTGCTTTAAATGGACAACCTCTTTCTCAACCTGCCGGACAATAGTTTTTACACCAGTAATATTAATAGCGAGTAAAGTGTTTTTTATCACCTTCTTCTGCTCGTTACTATCGCAAACTTTCTAGTCTATTGCCTAAATGCAATTTTGATAGTACATATATATTATGGCAGCAAAGGTTGGAATAGCTTAGTTGATGGATTACAATTTCCGTAAAAAATGGGCAGGCTTTAGGACTAATTGACTCATCGGGCAATCGGTAATGATTTATACTAAGCCTGCTAGTGTTTTTAGATTTTATCTTGGGGCAGGTTTTAAAACCGTATTAATGGGCTGATATATTCGGCTTTGAGGAATAATTAGCCTGCCCCTGGATGTTATCCAACAAGCGAGGGTATGAAGGTTCCTCAAAGAAGTATTTTTTTTAAGGAGCGTTGTTGTCTTCTGGCAAAAGTGCGATGATTTGCTCAACAAACTGTTGGTGATCCACCACTGGTTTGGAAATATAACCATCAGCACCGCTTTGTTTAAGAAAACTTTCGCGATCGCCTTCCATAGCGTGGGCTGTAACCAAGATAATAGGTAATGTTGCTGTTTGGGGGTCAGATTTCAACATTTGAGTAATTTTGATACCATCAACTGATTTACCTTGGTAAACGCTTCTAGAAAGAGAAACATCCATTAAAATAATGTCTGCTTCTTTTGCTTGAGCAATTTTGATTACTTCGTCTACGTTCTCAGTGTGTTTGACACCTAAACCTCCGCGTTTGGTTAAAATTTTGGAGAAAACGCGAGCATTAACAAGATCGTCTTCGACAATCAAAACAGTTTTCATGAGAATTGATCGCAATATAGCGTATTTGAGGGGGATAAAGGATTGAAGATAGCACGATTTACACCGTGTCTACATTCGACCTTGGAAAATTTGTATCCTTGTAAACAAGGATAATGATACTACCTAAAAAGTAAGACATAAATATCAAGATTTTGTGATGCAGAGCATTTCATCCGTTATAAGTAAGGTTGCTGCTCCTATTAGTTACGGCAATATTTTTTGTGTAGTTAAAGTTCAGGGAAAAAACTCATGGCAAAACAGTTAAACCTTCTCTCCACGGGACAGGTAATCACTACGGCCTTGCATACGGAAATGCAAAGGTCTTATCTTGAATATGCCATGAGTGTAATCGTGGGAAGGGCGTTACCAGATGTACGCGATGGCTTAAAGCCGGTTCATCGGCGGATTTTGTACGCCATGCACGAGCTTGGTTTAACTCCGGACAGACCTTACCGAAAATGCGCTCGTGTAGTTGGAGACGTGTTAGGTAAATATCACCCCCACGGAGACCAAGCGGTTTACGATGCTTTAGTCCGCTTAGTGCAAACGTTTTCTAGCCGTTACCCTTTGTTGGGGGGACACGGTAACTTTGGTAGCGTAGATAACGACCCTCCAGCAGCAATGCGCTATACAGAAACGCGCCTTGCACCTATTAGCCATGAAGGAATGCTCTCCGAAATTGGTGAAGAAACTGTCGAATTTATCGGCAACTTTGATAATTCTCAACAAGAACCAACTGTTTTACCCGCACAGCTACCGTTTTTATTGCTTAATGGTTGTGCTGGAATCGCCGTAGGAATGGCTACGAATATTCCACCTCACAATTTAGGTGAAATCGTGGATGGGTTGATTGCTTTGATTGACAACCCAAATTTATCTGACGAAAAATTATTCAAAATTATACCTGGCCCAGATTTTCCCACTGGCGGAGAAATTGTTGGAAAAGACGGTATCAAAGAAGCTTATACCACGGGCAGAGGTGGTATTTTGCTGCGGGGAGTTGCCAGTATAGAGGAAGTACCTACCGGAAGAGGTAACAAAAGACGCACCGCAATAGTTGTAACGGAACTACCTTATCAAGTAAATAAGGCAGGTTGGATTGAAAAAGTTGCCGATTTAGTCAATCAGGGGCGGTTGACAGGAATTGGTGACATTCGCGACGAGAGCGATCGCGATGGAATGCGTGTAGTCATCGAGTTAAAGCGCGATACTAATCCCCAGGAAGTTTTGTACTATCTGTACCAGCAAAGCGCGCTACAAACTACTTTTGGGGCAATTCTTCTAGGGTTGATTAACGGACAGCCGCGTCAGTTGAGTTTGCGTCAGCTGCTGCAAGAATTTTTAGATTTTCGCGAACAAACTCTTAATCGTCGCTACTCTCATGAATTAGGCAAAGCAGAAAATAGATTGCATTTAGTAGAAGGCTTGCTCGCAGCGCTTTCGCAAGTAGATGAAGTTATAGATATTTTGCGGCAGGCTCCCGACGGTTCTACAGCTAAAGTAGGTCTTATTAGTAGACTGGAATTGACTGAAGTACAGGCTGATGAAATTTTGGCTATGCCTTTACGTCGCCTTACTGGCATGGAACGACAAAAATTACAGGAAGAGTATCAAGAGCTTGAATCTAGAATTAATATCCTACGCAAATTACTCAGCGATAGAAAAGAATTACTTAAAAGTCTAAAGAAAGATTTACGCAGTTTAAAGCGTTCTTATAACGATGAAAGACGCAGTAAATTTGTAGAAAAACCAGATAATAAAGCATTTGCTCGACAAAAAAATAAAGGTAGCCAAAAAGATAAAGGTGCTAAATCTAAAGGCGGCAGTCCCCAAATACAGGCACCTGTTGAAGATGTAATTTTGGATTTTTCTCAACGCGGCTACGTGCGTAGAATAAATTCATCTTCAAAAAAATCGAAATCTGATAGTGCAGTTCCCGATTACGATTTCATACTTCAAGCTCACGAAACTAACACTCAAAAAGACTTATTAGTTGTTACTAGCGGCGGTAAAGCTTATCCTTTACAAATTGGCGAAATTCCAGCAACACCACGCGGAGGGCGGGGAACACCGTTAATAACTTTGCTGACATCTACGGCTCAAAGTCAAGGTGAGTCTATTGTTAGCCGTTTAGTAATTCCAGATAATCCAGCTAATACACATGTAGTTCTTCTTACCAAACAGGGGCGTATTAAGCGTTTGTCAGCAGAAGAATTAAATAATGTAACTCGCCGTGGTGTTAGTATTCTCAAACTAAAAGAAAATGACGAATTACTGTTAACTAAATTTGTGACTCCGGGAGAACATTTAATTTTAGCTAGTTCTGGTGGTAGAGTGCTGCACTTTGAAGTTAATGACGAACAACTTCCTTGCATGGGACGTACTGCCGTTGGTTTGCAAGCCTTGCGCGTAGGTAAACAACAACAAATTGTTGGTTGTACCAGGTTTAATAAAAATAATAATTTGTTGCTGGTTACTCAGGAAGGTTATGCCAAACAACTTAGTGCAACTAGATTAAAGTTAGCGAATCGAGGCGATTTAGGCGCACAAGCATTTAAATTTGCAGTGCCCACCGACAACCTTGCCGGTATAGGTTTAGTCAAACCGGATACTGAAATAGCGCTGGTTACGAGCAATCAACGAGTTATACGTTTAGATGGCGAAAGCGTACCTTTATTAACTAAAAACGATAAAGGTGAAAAAGTTGTAGAACTCAACCGAGATGAGCAAATTCTTAGCGTTCATGAAATTGCGATTGAAAAGAATTCGTGATTTTAAAATGTAGGTTGGGTTAGGCGCAAAAGTTATTTTAATAATCAATAATAATGATGCGCCGTAACCCAACATTAAATACGATCATTTACGTCGTCATTAGCGCTAAAAGATGAAGAAATTGCTTAGACTTTTTTTTGTTAAAAATCAAATTCCGCATAAGAATTTGTTCAATTATGGCAATAAAACAGTGGCAAGCTCTCTTTAATCAAATAAATGTAATTGAGTCAAGAAAAAAATCTCATGACAAAAACAGTTTGGAAGAGAACTTATTAGCCTTTGAATCTAACGCAGGCTTTATTCTACCAACTGAATATAAAAAGTTTCTTCATGTTTTTGGCTCGGGTAGTTTTGGACATGGCTTTTTATATATCTATTATCCTGAATTAAAATTTTCACAAGATTCTTTAACATACCTTTTAAATGCGGGTAAAGAAGGATTTCTTAAAGATGCTGTGCGTTGGATATCTGGAGAAGAATATGTGACACTATAAGAAGCAGAAGAAGCAAGATATTTGTTAAATTATGCATTTGCTTTTGGAAGAAGTTCTAGACAAGAAAGTTTATTTTGGGACCTCAGAACTTACTCTGAAATAGACCAAAGCTACGATATTTATATAGCAAGATTAGAACAAATTCCAGTAAAAATAGGTCGTAGTTTTTTTTAATTTGTGCATGATATCTGTTTTGGCTTGAATTCTCAAACAGTTTTTCCATTACAGTTACTAAAATATTTAGATGAAATTAGTTTGACTTTTCACTGTTGTAAATAATAAAAAAGTGGATGACGCTCAACATTTAAAATAAATGGCAAATACTAATCTCTCAATTAGAAATAGTTAATAAAAATAGTTTGCCGAATACGGAAGAATATATCCATAATTTTGAATCTCAAACGGGAATTATCTTACCTGCCGATTACAAAGAATTATGCCTTCTTTAAGGTGGAGGTACATTCAACGAATTTATAAATATCGATGATATAAATCGTTTGATCTATAATATTGAATCTCAAAAAGACGTACTTAAGTATCATCAACCCTTATTAGATAAGCCAAATAGTTGGTTTATAGATAGTTCTGATTTATTGGAAGGCTGCCAAAAATTCTGCCCGTTTATAAATTCTGCCTTGCAATTTGCTTCTGGTCAAAATAATTATTATATTTACTGGGATTTAACAACTTATAGCGATGAAGACAAAAATTACGATATTTATGTAGGTACGTGGGATAACTATGATTTAATCAAAATCGGTCGTGATTTCTTTACTTTTGTCACCGATTATTGTTTGGGAATAAAATCTTTTGACTTTTTACTACAAAGGTTTAGACAAAAGCGTTCGGATTTTTATAATTTGTATGAAACTACTTCTAATTATGAAAAACCTACTATTTGTAAGCCAAAACTAGAAGCTAGATTTGCAGCAACGCTAAAACTTGCTCAAAAGTATTTATTATTTAGATTGTGGTTACTGTAAAAATGCTGGAAGTCGAGTTAATTTTAACCTTCGGATAAGAAAGTCGGCGCTATCTTAAAACAAAAACGCGCTTTCTTGCAAGAAAGCGCACTTTGTTAATTATTGAATAACTACCAACCTCTAGCCCCAACTCGCTGACACACAATTTTCATAGCTTTCCCCGCAGCAGTTGTGCTTTTATATTTGAGTTCCTTCTCCGTTTTGTCTTCGTCAACCACTATACCGTTGCTGCTAATCAACTCAACCTTTTTCCTAAATAACCGAGATTCACCACAGCTAGCTTTGTAATGTCGTCGCATCATTCCACTGCCATAAAGCATAGATATTGCAAACCTCGTCCCTCGAATATTCTTAGTGTTTAAGAATATAGCATCTCCTTGCTTGGTAGTACCTAAATCTATTAGCCTTTCTTGGGCGGTCGCGGGAAAGTTAAAAATTAAAGGAGTGGACAATAAGCCTAAAAATAAAACTTTGCGGTAGATGAACTTCATATCAGTTTTGTTAAGAAGTATTGTTATGCTGCCATCTTAACCACGGTAACAACCACGACATAACCGCGAAGCTACCAGTTAAAACCTAAAATTTGCGTAAAATGGTCATGATTTAGGGGTTTATTCAGTTGCATTTTCTCCCAACGGTCAAATGATTGCTAGCGCTAGTCGGGATAGTACCATCAAATTATGGGGTATTCCACCAACTAATTTTATTTTCTCGATTCTTTAGCGTAAAAATAAGTTTATGTCAATACAATGTAACATGATTGTTGTAAAACGTTGGATGATTTAAAATAATTGCTATACAATGTTGGTAAATGTACCGAAAAGTTAGGAATTCAGATTGGAGTATTAATTATGACGGATTCGACAAAGACAGCTATTGCAAATGTTGAAGACCGTAATGCTTGGCGCTGGGGTTTTACTCCTCAAGCAGAAATTTGGAACGGTCGTTTAGCAATGATTGGCTTTTTGGCTGCTGCTTTAATTGAGCTTTTTTCCGGTGAAGGTTTTTTACACTTTTGGGGCATCCTTTAAGTTTTGAAATTTAGGATATTGAGATATTAACTTTATATAAATAGTTAAAGACCTAGGAGTATTAATTTTCTCCTAGGTCTTTTTATAGTCGTTTGTCGTTATTTAACAACTACAAACGACTTGATATAAATTAAATAATCTACTAGCGAATATATTCTTTAAGAACGCTATTACGATTGGGATGACGCAACTTACGAAGTGCTTTTGCTTCAATTTGACGAATGCGTTCGCGGGTTACGTTAAAAATTTGTCCAATCTCTTCAAGAGTTTTCATGCGACCATCATCTAAGCCATAGCGCAATCTGAGAACATCGCGTTCGCGAGGGCTGAGACTATCTAAAACTTTTTCGAGGTCTTCGCGTAATAAACTCTTAGAAACTTGATCTTCTGGTGTTTCGCCATCAGACTCGATAAAGTCACCTAAACGGGAATCTTCTTCTTTACCGATAGGAGTTTCTAAAGAAATTGGTAGCTGAGCAGATTTAGCAATAAATCTCAGCTTTTCAATAGTCATTTCCATGCGAGTAGCTATTTCTTCCTCGGTGGGTTTGCGTCCCATTTCTTGAGAAAGTAGCTTGGTTGTTTTCTTAATGCGGGAGATGGTTTCGTATAGGTGAACCGGTAAACGAATCGTCCGAGATTGATCGGCGATCGCACGGGTAATAGCCTGACGAATCCACCATGTAGCGTAAGTAGAAAACTTATAACCTTTTTCGTGGTCGAACTTTTCAGCAGCGCGAATCAAACCAAGACTACCTTCTTGAATTAAATCTTGGAAAGATAAACCGCGATTCATGTATTTCTTAGCAATAGAAACTACAAGGCGCAGGTTAGATTGAACCATTTTGTCTTTCGCCCTACGTCCGACGTGAAGGCGATAACGGAATTTTTGCAAAGGCAATTGTACTGCTTCTGCCCACTCGCTTTCTTGGGGTTGGCGTTCCAACTGCTGCACAAGTCTGTCGCCAACTCTCTCTAATTCGAGCAGATCGGCAATTTTACGTGCGAGTTCAATTTCTTCGTCTGCTCGTAAAAGGCGAATTCTACCGATTTCCTGTAAATACAGGCGAATCGAATCTTCGGTGTAATGCTTTTTCTTTGCTTGTGTACGACGACGACCTTTTACAGCTTTTCCAGCTTTTACCGTGTCATCGGCTCCAGCTTCTGTAAATTCTCCTTCTTCGCCTTCATTTATTAAATCTTCTTCTTCTTCATCGTCGATTAAGATTTCTAACTCCATCTCGGGCTGATTTATCACTCCCAGGTTAGGTTGATAAATATTTTCGAGTACGTTGTTAGCCTGGTTCATGCCGCGTTCCTCATGCTCCTTGCAGAATCAATTACTTCGGGTGGTGTTTTTCCGACAATACAGCTGTTTGCTAAACAGCAATACAAACGTTTCTATAAATCAAAGGGCAATCGCCCACTTTTCAACAAACCCAACGGAAGTTTTTGCATTGTTACAGTTTCCTGCGTGCATTGACTATCCATCTTTAACTTTTATTTAAACAACAAACTGCTTATCCCATACAGGAAGTCCGCAAGTTGCATAAATAAATTCATTAACGATTTCCGGGTAACTTCCGGCGTTGTGAAAAGTAAACACCATGATTAATGTCGTTACTTAAAACTTCTGACTTACTTTTTAGAAAAATTCAACTTTCCGCCGATCATCATCCTCATTACATATAAATTAATATGACTTGAGTAAGATTTTCTAGAAAGACTGTTCCGATTGTAGCCTGTTTCACAGAAATTGCACTATGCATCACATGGCATTTATAAAGTTATAAACCGGATTACCGTCTGTTTTAGCAAAAACACGTTGAAGATTGTAGGCATATTGTGTAATTTTTTCCCAAACCTTATTTAATTACACTGGCATTCTTCAGCTAAAAGAACTTAGATACATCTATATTCTCAAACACTGAGTGCTATAAGTTACACTTACTCCTTTGGGATTACCTTTCTGTTAGTAATTTTGATTGAGTGTAAGGGATTAATGTTAGTAAAGACTGCCATCGATGCATTCTTCTTGCGAACTTCTTTTGTAAACAGACGATGTAGATACAGTGCCAGAAAAAGCAGTGCAATCTCTGCCCAAAAATAGTAGCGGTAAGATGTAATCGCAACTGACGATACTTATACCTTCTATTTTAATTTCTAGGCTGAAAATATAGACAATTCCCAATATCACTTAGACAACTTTCAAAAATTGAAAAACTATTTCAAAACTATTTCTACCCGAATAGAAGATACTAGTTGTGTTTGGGGAGACTATCCCAAATTTATAAAGTCCTCCAATTTTTATAGAGATAATTAGTTTCTCTCTATCTAAGCAACCTGGTTGATTAAATCTATTTGCTTATAACTACACCTTAGCGCACCATTTAAATTTCAGCCTTAAGATTCTTGACAAATTTTTGGGCTTTGATACATAGATTTTTCTTTCAAAATCATTTGAGTCAGAATGCCTTTCTATATCGACTCACCATTTAATTAGCAGCTACATGAGGTAGAACAAATACAAAATTGTTCATCACCATACTTATTTACAAAAAAAGTATAGTTTTAAACCCTGCATATCAAATTCCGGGAGAGACTATTTTAATCAAATAGGAATTTGAACTCAGTAATATATACTTAATTTCTCAGACCGGTGATACATTTACAAAAAATCATAAATGTAATGTGCTGGATATTCTGTTCAATTTTCACCTTACCTCTTCCGGAAGATTGACAAATTTACTTTTTAGTTTATAAATTACAGGGTTTAAATCAATTATATGGTGAGAGTAAAATCATCAAGTCAATCAAGTTACATATCGTAGTTTTTCGTATCTCTGAGTATAAATTATAATATGACAATTGAAGCAGTATGGGTTTGATATTTTTTTTATAAATAATTTTATTTTGACTAATTTTATTTAGACTGGGTTTGAGTTCATAAATATAAAAAAGCAATCAGTGATTTTAAGCCATACTAGGCATTTACTGATTGCTGATAATAAATAATTTAAAATTTGAATATCCAAAATATTAGATATCTAAATCTGTAAGGTCTAGTTTAGAACTATGGGTTTCGATAAACTCTCGACGAGGTGCAACCCTGTCGCCCATCAAAATTGTAAAAATTCTATCGGCTTCTGCTGCATCTTCTATTTCTACTCTTTTTAAAGTTCGGCTTTCGGGATTCATGGTAGTGTCCCAAAGTTGGGTAGCCATCATTTCACCCAAACCCTTAAATCTTTGGATGGTGTACTTGGCGTTTTGGGGCATTTCATTGGTAATCAAGTTTTGTAATTCGCGATCGCTATAGCAATAGTAATGATTGCGTCCCCGCTCTACTTTGTATAAGGGCGGACAAGCGATATAGATGAAACCGTCTTGAACTAAAGCTTTTTGGTATCTGTAGAAGAAAGTCAACAATAAAGTTCTGATATGTGCCCCATCAACGTCAGCATCTGTCATGATAACGATGCGATGGTATCGAAGTTGGGATGCGTCAAATTCTTCACCTTTAACACCCAAGCCCAATGCAGTAATAAGGGATTGAATTTCGTTATTTTTGTAGATTTTGCTATCGTCGGTTTTCTCAATGTTGAGGATTTTACCGCGTAAAGGAAGAATCGCTTGGAAGCGTCTGTCACGCCCTTGTTTGGCACTGTTATGTACAAATACCCCACTTGCTAAAGCAAAGTTATGAGTATGAGGAACTTCGATATCGTAAACGTCTACACGTGCTTCTAAACGTTCAATCTTGACTATACGATGGTTGTAGTTTGCAACAGCTAACATCGCTTTATTAGCATCACCTTCAAAATAGCGCTCGCAGAATTTATCAAAGCGTAGCAAAGACTTATCTTTTGTTTCCAAACGGAAGTTTTGATAAGCATCTAAGTCACCGTTACTCCGCCGTGCAACGACGGAGCCTGCGGTGACCGGCGTTCCCCGGTCAATATTTCCTTGCTCAACTTCAATTTGTTTGAGAGCAGTAATGGTTTTACCGTAGTAAGATTCGTTTAGTAGTTGTTTGAGTGTTGCTAAACGATGGTGCCCATCTACTATTGCAAATGATTCGGGGTTTTCTAATTCGTTTGTAAATAACCAGGAATCGGAACGAGGATTCCAAACCATCTCGTAACCATCAATAGTAATTCTTGGTTCGTTTGAATCAGATATTTTACGATATAGCGGCATCAAAGAATCATCGGGGGTTAATGATGCGGCTTGCTTATAACTACCGTCACGCAGCATAAAACGATGATCCGGGGTACAGACAATCTTTTCCCCATTATCTAAAGTTACTTGAATAACTTCAGCGTTTTTCTTGGTTACACGGGGGTTGATAATACGTTCAATGCCAACAGTACCGTCATGGCGAATTGTATAGCAAAAATGTTCTTTACCAATGGCTTGTTCGGCAACAATTTCTTTGAAAGAAAGCGAACGTCCATCAGCTAATGCTACAAGTGTATCGCCTTCAAAACAACCACCCGCTGAATCTCCTTCCACAAGGAAGATTTCGGATTCGGCTGGATCGCGAGAAGAACAGTCTGCTAATTTACCGGGTAACGGCGAAGATTCTAATACAGATTTACGACGTACTAATTCTCTTGCATGACGAGCAGCTTCTGCGGCTTTAAATGCCTGAATTGCTTTCTCTAAAATGTTATCAACAACATTGGGATGAAATTCTAAATACTCGCCGAGAACTTCTCCCACCAAGGAATCAACAATTCCGCGAACTTCGGTGTTACCCAACTTGGTTTTAGTTTGTCCTTCAAATTCCGGCTCGGGTACCTTCACCGAAATAACTGCCGTCAAACCTTCACGCACGTGTTCGCCGCTGAGATTGGATTCGTTTTCTTTAATTTTGTTACGTTTGCGAGCAACACTATTTAAAGTACGAGTCAGAACTGTTTTTAAACCTTCAAGGTGCGTACCACCATCAACAGTACGAATATTGTTGGCAAAACCAAGCAAGTTATCGGAATAAGCGTCAGTACACCACTGCAACGCTACTTCTACCTGTACGTCATTGCGTTCGCCTTGAACAAAAATAATTTCATCATGAAGCGACTGTTTGTCGCCGTTCATATAAGCTACATATTCTTTAATTCCGCCTTTATATTCATAAATCTCAACCCGTGGGGTATCGCTTTTAAGCAATTCCAGACGGTTATCTGTAAACGAAATTTTTACACCTGCATTCAGGTATGCTAACTCCCGCAAGCGACTAGCTAAAGTCGTATAGTCAAACTCTGTAGTGTTAGTAAAAATTTGTGCATCTGGCTTAAAGCTGACGCGAGTTCCAGTGCGAGTTTCTTTCGTAGGGGCAACTGCTAACTCAGCAACAGCATTACCGCGCTCGTAACGTTGAGTGTGAACTTTATTATTACGCCAAATAGTAACTTCTAACCACTCGGAAAGGGCATTTACAACAGAAACACCTACACCGTGCAATCCTCCAGAAACTTTATAACCGCCGCCGCCAAACTTACCTCCGGCGTGCAATACAGTTAACACAGTCTCCAATGCTGATTTTCCGGTTTGAGGATGTATATCAGTAGGAATACCGCGACCATCATCTGTTACAGTACAAGAACCATCGGCGTTAAGCTCCACCTCAATATGGGTGCAGTAACCCGCCAAAGCTTCATCAATAGAATTATCTACCACCTCATAGACCAGGTGGTGCAGTCCTCTCGGACCAGTAGTACCAATGTACATCCCCGGTCGTTTCCGAACGGGTTCGAGACCTTCCAGAACTTGAATCTGCCCGGCATCGTAACTGCTCGTCATGAAAATCTCCTGATTATTGGGGCTGAGGTCGCCTAAAAAAGCTCAAAACTCAAAAACACTCCCAGATTCTAGCACAAAAGCCTTAGAGGGGAATATGGAGCTATTAGAAGTGAAGTTTATCCCTCTGGTTATACCCAGTCATGGCAATGTTATTAATAGGAAATTTTGCTTCTAGGTAAGACTGTAATTAGGCTCTATGAAAGGGAATGAAGGCTTTGACGGCGCAAAATCCGGGGTCGAAAAAAAGTATTAGATAAAAAATTATAAATTAAAACTTAAAAGTTAAAAATTATTTCTTTTTGCTTTGGGACAGATAATTTTAGGTCTTAGATTGAAGTTTGGGTCATGGTAAATAAAGAATTGGCAATAGTTGAAGAAAATCTAGGGGTAGATTTTGATAACCAAACCAAGACAAAATCGATGACAAAGTTAATTGTAATTTGTGGTGCAACAGCAACTGGTAAATCTGGGTTAGCTTTAGCTTTAGCTCAACGCTGCGGTTCCATAATTATTAGTGCCGATTCTCGCCAAGTATATCGAGAGTTCAGCATTGGTACTGCAAAACCAACGATTGCCGAACAAAAGTTAGTACCACATTATTTAATTGATGTATGCGATCCAAATAACACTATGACGGTTGCTGACTATCAACAACAAGCACAAGAGATTATAAAACAAAGCTTAGAGGTTAAAGGTGAAAAAAATTTAGAAAATTCGGATTCTTCCCGTCTCCTTGTCTCCTCGTCCCCTTGTCCCCCTATATTCTTAGTTGGTGGTACTGGGCTGTATATTAAATCAATCGTGCGCGGAATGAAAATTCCTAGAGTCGCACCCCAAACAAAATTGCGATCGCAGCTTAACAGCATCGGTCAAACTCAACTCTACGCTATGTTACAACAAGTAGACGAAATTGCGGCACAAAAAATTCATCCCCACGATTCTGTACGCACTTTGAGGGCGTTAGAGGTTTTTTATATTACTGGTACTCCGATTTCCGATTTACAAGGAGAAAATCCACCAGATTATCCAATTCTTCAAATCGGTTTGGATTGCGATGTTAGTCATTTGGATAGTCGTATTGCGTGCAGAACGGAGAGTATGGTAAAAGATGGTTTTATTGAGGAAGTGGAATATCTTTGTCAAAAGTATGGCAAGGATTTACCTTTACTCGATACTTTAGGATATCAAGAAATCAAGCAGTATTTAGCCGGAGATATTTCTTTGGATGAAGCTAAGGAATTGACTATTTTGCACACGCGACAATTTGCAAAGCGTCAGCGCACTTGGTTTAGAAAAGATTCTCAAATTGAATGGTTTGATACTAAATCCCCAGATTTATTAGAACAAGTTTGGTCGCGAATTCAAAAGTTTATCATTAATGACAATGCAGGTAATTCGACTCCAGTAAAATTATAATTAGTTTCAGCTAGCAATTGCTTTGAAAGCGATTAATAGTAGTTAACAGAAAGATATTACTGGCATGTAGTTAAATGCATAAACGAGGTTTTAGAAATAGTTTTTTAAGATTCAAAAACAGTAGAATGAACTACAATTTTAATACTATCTTACTGCTAATATCAACAAGCTTAAATATTTTATTTTTATCAGTTGCTCTTTTCGTTGTTTTTCAAAAAGGTGGAATATTTTATCTAAAAAATAAAATTTTGAATATAGGCAAAAGAAATATTCAAAACGATTTGAACATAAATTCATATTACAAACATAAAAAGAGTCAGTTTGAAATACTTCCAAAATCGAATGAGTATATTGTTTTTTTAGGAGATAGCATAACTGATGAAGGTGAATGGGTAGAGTTATTAGGAAATAATAATATAGTTAATCGGGGAATTTCCGGCGATACGACACGAAGAATATTAAATCGTCTGGATGCGATTATTGGAATAAAGCCGAAACAGATTTTTTTGATGGTGGGGATTAATGATTTTGTGAATGAAAAAAAATCAATTACAGAAGTATTAAGTCTATATAAAACTATTTTAGAGGAGATACAAACTCAAACTCCACAAACACAAGTATTTGTTCAAAGCGTTTTACCGGTAAACAATAATTTAACTTATATCTTTGAAAATAACGAGAAGTTAATTCAATTCAACTCTAGGTTACAAAAACTAGCACAAGAATTCAATTATCAATATATAGATGTGTTTTCTTATTTAGCAAATGCGGAAAATCAATTAGATGCAATATATACCACAGATGGTTTACATTTGAATGGCAAAGCTTATTTAGTGTGGAAGGAAGTTATTAAGGAATATGTTGCAATAAATTAATCTAAATCATCGGGATTGATACCAATGTCTTGCAATTTTTCAACTAAAAGTTAATCACGAGAAAGCGCTTGTTCTTTTGCTTATCATTAGGGATTTATTAACGCGATGATAATTGTATAGGACTTACGCAACCGGCACATTTGTGCTGTAGGGTGCTGTGACACTTAATTAAATTTTTAACGTAGTAATCAGGGTTGTAGTGTCACGCACCACCTGAGTGTTGTGACAATTACGTAAGTACTGTTGTAATTAAAGCGACTATAGAACTGTTAACTGCTCGCTGGTTTTCGCTTCATCGTCCAAAATTTTACAGGTTGTTCTTCTGCTCTAAGAATTTTAAAACCATTTTTTTGATAAAAACGGACTGCTTTTTCTGTTGATGTTTCTAAATAGCAAGGTAAATTTTGTTCATCTGCTCTTTCTAAAATTGGCTGAATCAATGATTTACCTATTCCTTGACTTTGGCAAGCAGATGACACCCCTAAAGCAAATAAATACCAATGTGGTTGATGCATATCTTGTTCGTGATACTTATCAAACAATGTAAATATAGGTAGGAATTTTTTAAGTGCTTTCAAACCAAGTAAAAATGGCGTTTTGTAAAATCCTGCTTGCAAAATTTGCAGCAAATTTAAAGGATATTTTCCTGGTGGTATCCAAGCCGCAATTCCTTTAATTTCTGGAGTTGTATATATATGATTGAACGGCTGAGCATAACGTAAAGTAGCTTCCCATAGATTGTGAGATACTTTGTCTTTCCTATTATCTGCTTCAGGTAGAATATATTCAATAATTGGGTCTTTACTGAATGCATTAACAAGAGTTTCTGTTGCTTGATGGATTTGCTTTTCTTCTAAGACTAAAATTTCTGTATTCATAAGATTTTTAGATTTTATATCGTTGTTAAAGTTTTAATTCCGGAATCGTTAGTTTCACTATTCACCACTAGTAAATAACAACTAACAATTAATTTGCCTTTCATACATTTTGTGCCATATTACTATTGCTTTATCGGCACGCACATAATTATTTACTTTTAAACCGCTTGAGTGTGGCTGACTGGAAATAAGAATTTTATAATCATCTGGCTGGACTAAATTAAATTCAAACCAAACTGCTAGTTTAGAAATTAAACGACTAATCCAAGGGCTAGCAAATGAACTATAGTAACGCGCATAAGCCCAAGTATTATTTGTATCAATTAGTGTAGCATTCACAAATAGTTTAATTCCACCAACAGCAAAATCAAATAATGCTAAGTTTGGGAATTTTAACTAGTGATTAAAGTTAACGATATTCTTTGTTTTATTATTTGGTTGCGATTTCAACTGTCCCCAACTATGAATAGTTTCTTCTTCGACTTCTACTTGAAAAGGTTCTAATAATGTAGCTGAAGCAAAACCAGATAAAGCTGCTACTTTACGATGAGCAAAAGCAACATGGTGTAAGTCGATAAGCAAACCTTCTACCGCTCTTGTAAAAGGAATATCCCAACTCATGGTACCGGAAGCCCAGCGTTGAGGACTATCTTGCAACTCTTTAAACCAGGGAATTTCTGGATAATCCGATTTTTCTTCTCCCCACCACAGCCATATTAAATCGTGCAGTTCTCTAACTACATAAGTTTTCAGCCGCATTTTATGACTCATGCGAGCGGTTTCACCTTCACAAGGCATTAATACACAGTTTCCTTCTGACGCAAAACGAAAACCATGATAGTTCCAACCAGGTTTGTTTATATAATCGACTTTAAATAAACGATTGATATCTATTTGATGGAGAAACAATAGGATACGTAGGGAATGAATTTTAGATGCATATAATACACTATTTCCCTAGCGTACCGTTTAGTTTTTTTTACTTTGTTAAAGACAATAACTTTTTAGAATATTGAGCCAACCTGATTGTATTTGCTCTTAAATTATTCCGAACAATTTTATAGTCGGTATTCCATCTTTTCGATGCTCCTAGTAATGAGAATTTATAATCTAAATCTCCCCGGAGTAAATCATAATTTTTAAATTGGTTTTTAATAGCTTTTTTGATACTAAACGCCATCATCACTCTGCCGGGTGATAATTTTGAATATTCGGGATTAAAGCCAGTCATTTGCCCGTAAACAACTTTTTTATTACTGTCAGCATAGATTCCAGTAGCGGCTACTGGTGTTGTTTTATCCCACAAAATATCTATCCATAGAGAATTGCTTTTCGCACATTGCCGAAAAACATTGCGATAAGTATTTAAAACCGATTCGGGCTGCTGTCCCCATTTCGTTTGCCAAAGTTCAAATAAAATTTCAATTTGCTTATCAAGATTGTCCGATTCAAGACTGGTTAATTGAAAATCCGGGTTTTGTTCGATTTTTCGCATCGAACAGCGTAAGTTTTTACGAGGTTTTCTACTGATAAAGTTCTGCAAGTATTCTTCCCAGTCTTCAGGTAAAGGAATGTAGGGGCAAGCTATACCTCGATTGCTCGTAAGTTGAAAATTATTTTGAGAAAATTGTTTGACGAAAAATTCTAATCTGCTGTCTTGTATATCTTTGATATGAAAAACATCCCACAGTAAATTTTGACCGATATAGGATGCAAAATTCTTAATTGCATCCTCTTCATATTCTGGACAACAGAGAAATCCTGTATAGTCTGCGATGGGGTGAGCGCAAGTTTGCAATGCTCTGTAAACATTGACATTAGCCCATTCCAGAGAACGTATTGCGAGGGGAAAAAACGCAACATAGGGCGAGGCAGGCTTAGACTTGATAGCTAATATAAACCACTCGTGTGGAACCACTTCCAACCATCCGCGCAACCAATACCATGATAAAAATATTTGAGCATTGGAGTCTGAAGCGTAGATATTATTCCAATTCGCTTCTAATTTATCGAATTGTTTAATAGTATTAATTATTTCAACTTGCATGATTAGTAATTTGGTAGATTCAAGAGATTTAGCGCCGTTCAAAGAAAATTAAATAGCAGAAATGACAGCAATTATGCTCTATCAACAGAAAAATAACTATTTTCTTGATATTGAAGATTTCTCGCATTTTAATTTGATAATCAATGACCAAATAGTCGATTAAGCATCGATTACATCTCAAATAATATATGATTTATTGACGCTAACTAATTTACTTTAGACAAAGTTTAAACATATATAATAATTTCACTCAAATTTTAAATTTGATATATTGAACTATAAATACGCTCCTAAATATATCAGCTTGCGATAATTAGTACATCCATTCATTAAATTAATTTATTACAGATAAAGCATCGATAAAATATAATTTTTATCTGTTTAAATAAATTTCATCTCCAAAAAAATAGTGATTAATCTAACAAAAATATATTTTATTTTTGTAAAGTTATAAATTACTTTTTTATTACGATAAAAAAATATTTGTTGCTATCTATCTATTTCTGAGTATTTTAAGATACAAAAACTAATCATAAATAAGTATGCTATAGATTTTATTTTTAGTCATGTAATAGCTTTAGAGGCAAATCCGGGCTATGCGTAAGTCTTGAAAATTCTGTAAAAATAGTAAGAAGACTTATAAATCAAACCATTGCATCCCACACCGGACAATAAACCATGCTTACTCAAGAAAAATCTCGAAAAATCAACTGGAAACCTATTATCAAAGAGCTTGAAGCGGTTTTAGGTAAAAAAGGCGTGATAGAGCGTCGCGAGGAACTAATTACTTATGAATGTGATGGTTTAGCTAGTTACCGTCAACGTCCGGATTTGGCAGTTTTACCAAAAACCACAGAACAAGTTGCTGAGGTAGTGAAGATATGTAATAAATATTCGGTTCCTTTTATTGCTAGAGGTTCTGGTACTGGTTTATCCGGTGGCGCTTTGCCCATCGAGGGATGCATATTGATAGTAACTTCATTAATGCGGCAGATACTTAATGTTGATTTAGATAATCAGCGGGTTGTAGTTCAGCCTGGAGTTATTAATAATTGGGTGACTCAAACGGTTAGTGGTGCGGGTTTTTATTACGCTCCCGATCCTTCGAGTCAAATTATTTGTTCTATTGGGGGTAACGTTGCGGAAAATTCCGGCGGGGTGCATTGTTTAAAATATGGTGTTACCACCAATCACGTTTTAGGGTTAAAAGTAGTTACGGCGAATGGTGACATTGTTGATTTAGGCGGACAAATTCAAGAAATGCCCGGTTACGATTTGACGGGTATATTTGTAGGTTCGGAAGGTACCCTGGGAATTGCTACAGAAATAACTTTGCGAATTCTCAAAAGTGCGGAATCTATTTGCGTGCTGTTAGCAGATTTTACCAGCGTGGAAGCAGCAGGAGCGGCGGTTTCCGATATTATCAGCGCTGGAATCATTCCTGGTGGTATGGAAATGATGGACAACATGAGCATTAATGCGGTGGAAGATGTAACTGCAATGAATTGTTATCCCCGCGATGCTGTAGCTATTTTGCTGGTTGAAATTGATGGTTTGGATGTAGAGGTGAAAACTAACAAGCAACGAGTTATTGATATTTGTAAAAATAATGGTGCCCGTAATGTTACTTCTGCAAACGACCCCGAAACACGTTTAAAATTATGGAAAGGAAGAAAAGCAGCCTTTGCTGCTGCTGGGCATTTAAGTCCAGATTATTACGTGCAAGATGGGGTAATTCCTCGGACGCAGTTACCCTATGTTTTACAAGAAATTGAAGCATTAAGCGAAAAATTCGGCTATAAAATTGCCAACGTATTCCATGCAGGTGACGGTAATTTGCATCCGCTAATTCTGTTTGATAATTCTATCCCCGGTGAATTAGAAAAAGTTGAAGAAGTAGGTGGAGAAATTTTGAAGCTGTGTGTCAAAGTTGGCGGCAGTATTTCCGGGGAACACGGTATCGGCGCTGATAAGAAATGTTACATGCCGGATATGTTTTCTGCTGCGGATTTAGAAACAATGCAGTGGGTTAAGCAAGTTTTTAATAGTAAGGGTTTGGCGAATCCGGAAAAGATTTTCCCTACTCCTCGTACCTGTGGAGAAGCGGCGAGAGCTATGAGCGAGAAGAGGTTTGAAGATGTAGAGAGATTTTGATTCGAGAATGTCGGTATTTATAAATAGTTAATTTGGATTTATGTTAAATTCCTGCTTTCTAAGGGCTATACATAAATCCTTTTTTTATTTTACGTTAGTGACAAATAATACAATAATTGATTAATGGTGATTTAAAATACATTTACGTTCGGAATATGAGACTATAATAAAAACTAATTATATATATATGTTGTTGAGTTTAGAATATTCAATCGCATTAAAATATAAATATTGAGAGTAAAAGCTGCATATTTTTTCTAATTCAACGTAATAGCGTTTAGAACAAGATTATCAAGAAGAGTTCTAAATGTATATAAAGAACGAATAATTTTGAACGGCAAAGCAATCTGTAATTCAACTCATTTATAACCTGGCAGATTTTCTAGCTGTTGGAAGCAGCAGAATTGCAGGGATTAATCCTTTAATTCATATCTTGCTCTTAAATCGAAAGCGGGAATATGTGCAGATTCTTAAATCCAAAACTATATTTATGCGTAAAAATATTGTTTTGTAGAGATTAAAAGATAATGGTGCAATTATTTACGATATTTATTTCAATTGCTCTCGTTATGCATAAGTAGTGTATTTCAGCACCTATGTTAAACGAGTATTAAGCTCTTAAAAAATTTCAAGATGATTAGCTATGGTATTACAACTACACGGTTGGTTTTATAAAAAATTACAAGAAGCTCTTTTCAGCGCTTATCCTACATCCGCATTGTTGGAGGAGTTTGTTTTATTTGACTTAAATAAAAGTTTGAAGGCAATAACTGGTAGCAATGTACTGGAGCAAATTTTTAATTTAATTCAGCTAGAAAAGTCTTGCGGTGAAATATGCATCCGAAAACTGGTTGATAAAGCTTATGAAGATAAACCAGCAAACGAACAAGTACAAGATGTTAAAGACTTATTTGAAAAAACTCAGAAACAGATTGAATATACTTTAGTCTTAAACGATACTGTCGATGAAGTTAGCGATTTTCAGGCAGAATATATTGCTGAGGAACTAAGTAAAATTTTGCAAGATCCATGTCTTAATAAAATAGAATTTGACAGCAGAAAGATTGTTTTAAGAAGTTCGCAGGAAAGCTTGGAAACCTTAAAAACTCGTTTTCAATCAGCAGAGTTAACAGAGGTTTTAGACTTTAGCATCAAAGCTTTAGAAAATCCAGATGGTGAAACATTAATTGAAGGTGTTTATGTACCATCTGTCTCTATTGAGCAACGAATGAACAAGCTTAACGAGCTTTTATTAGAGAAGAAATGGAAAGAAGCAGACGAAGAAACATCTATTATTTTACTTCAAGCCGCAACACAAGAAGAAAGAGGTTGGTTGCAACCAGAAGATATAGACAAGATTGACTGCAAAATTCTTTTAAAAATTGACGATATGTGGATGGATAACAGTCAAAATTGCTTCGGCTTTAGCGTTCAAAATTTTATTTGGGAGCAACTGCAAGAACAATTTGAAAGCAGTACAAGTAATACAGAAAAAGAACGGGAGTTTGCAAAGCAAGTACATTGGTGCGTGCGTGAAAAAGGCGAAATATGGAATAATATTTCTAAAAGTCAAATAACCTACGATAAACAAATACGAGGTTATCTTCCGACACCTCCACCTGCTGTAACAGGTGATAACATAATTAAAGTTTGCCTTACTCTTGCTCTTGTGGAAAGACTTGCGAAATGTCAACAGCAATCAATTAATTAAATGTATGATTGACTATGAGTGAAATTTTTCTCGGACGTACCAAAGAAATTGATAAATTTACTCAAGCTATCGATTCTCTGACAATTTCAGAAGTTTCTTCTCAACCATATATTTTTCTTTATTATGGCAATTCTGGTATTGGTAAAACAACATTATTAAAAAAATTAAACGCAGTTGCAGAAGATAGATTAAAAGGTAATTTAAATACTATCTTTTTAGATTGGGATAAAGAATTGTACCGTATTTCTAATTTGCAAGCACGGTATAATATTCAACCTACTACCGTTTTAGAAGTCATTTATAATTCATTCTATCGAGCAGATAAAGCAAATTATTTTGACAACTACGTTGCTACTAAAAATTCTTGGGAAGAAGCAAAGCAGAAAATTAACCAAGCTTTGGAATCTCAACTAGAAAATGAAGCTATTCAAGAGCTAATTCCTTTAGGAGCGGATGGGATTGCTCAGTTAATAAAGGAAGATAAATACAATTCGGAAGAAGAAGAATTTCAGGTAGCTCGGGAATTTGTAGAATCTCATCTAAATTCTATAGAACAAGGTATTTATCAAAATCCAGAAAATAATTTAGTTGGTGCTTTAAGTTCGGGAATTACTAAGTTAGCGAAAGAAAAACCACTGATAATATTTATCGATACTTATGAAATAGTAGAGAAGGCTGAATGTGACTATATTTTACGTCAAGCAATCAAAAAAAGTAATGGTCCTATAGTTTGGGTAATAGCTGGAAGAGCAAATTTAGCAGATAGTGGATGGAAAAATCAAGGAGCAAAAGATGCTCTTTTAGCTGCTTTACATGAGAAAGAACAAGATGCTGATGTTATTGCAGTTGCGATTAAGTTATTAGGAATTTTTGATAATTCGATTGCCGTACAAGAATTAGTTAGCTTCTTACAACATCAAGATAGGTTTGTTCGTCAAGCTGCTGCTCGCGAGTTAGGAAAGCTAGTAAAGTATGAAGCTGATAGAGAAAAAGTTTTTGATTTAGCTGTCGAACCTTTGATTCAAATGATGCGTAACGATGCGATTAGCAATGTACGCAATACTGCATTAGAAGCACTGGCTGCAATATACGAACAACAAGATTTTTTAAAAAATAAATCGCCACAGAGCATCAAACTACAACGTGCTTTATGGCGAGAAAAAGATAAAAATAAGTTTACTGAATACGTTATAAATAGTCTCATACGCGATAGAGAACAACAACAAAGCAGTTTAGTAAATATTGATAATTTACCCGAGTTAATTAGCAATTTAAACGATTCTAAAGTAGAAATCAGGGAAAGTAGTATTGATTTGATAGCAAAGAAAATTACAGCAGATAAACAAGTTGACAATAGTGTTATACAGTTATTAATTGGTTTCCTCAAAAAATCTAATGAAGATGCTGATGTTCGCGTTGCAGCAGTTGAAGCAGTCAAAGAAATCGGAGCTTGCTCGAAGGATATTATTGATACGTTGATTGATACATTAAACTTTGAAAAAGAAAGCGATCGCTATTTACGACAAACGGCAGCAGAGGTACTAGGAAAGTTAGCAGTTAGAAATAATAGCTCTTTAAAGGATAGTGTCAGAAAAAAAATTGCCGATGCTTTGAATAAAGCTGCTCGTGAAGATGTTATCAGCAATGTACGCAATACTGCTCAAGAATCTTTGAGCGATATTTTTAATCAAACTGGTTCAGAAGTAGCTAAACGATATCTACAAAAAATTAACCGCGAGCCTTTAGAACCTTTAAAAATTAAGGAAGTAGGTAGAATCATTTATATTCTCAATAATCGCGATAATATTGACGAAAGAATCAAAGCAATTCAGGCTTTAAGTCAGATAAAGTCATTCAAAAGTGTCAGTACATTAAAGCAGACATTAAGCGAACAAGAACCAGATATTTGTGCCGCAGCAGCAGATGCTTTAGGAATAATTCGTAATCCTAATGTATTAAAAGATTTACTTGCTAAAGTAAAAAATAAAAATAATCCACAATATTATAAAGATCGGATTGCTAGAGAAGCAGTAGTAAGAGCAATTGGTGATTTAGAATTAACATCACAACAGCTAGATAAACAACAAGCAGTAGAGATTCTAATCGATATTTGGCGAAATGATGCTATTAGTAACGTGAGAGATGCAGTTGAAGTTACTATGGGAGAAATATATCGACGAAATCAACATCCGGATGCTTATAAAGCTCTGAAGAGATATCCCGATTACGATAATAATGAGAAACAATCAAAATATAACGGGATGTATACAGAAGAATACTACAATTTGTTTTTTACACAAATAGAATCTAATTACAATCATTGATTGCAAGTAGGTTTAAAAATGCGGAACCTATATTTTAGTAAATAATTATGAATGAAGACGATAGCTTTAAAATTTATCTGCAAAACTTTATTCAAGAATTTGACAATTATATCAGGAAAAAAGATTTTAAATATTATAATTTTTTGCGAACTTTTGAAGAACAGCCAAATTTTGTTAAACCAGATAGACATTTCAAGAATTATGAAAGCACTCAATGGTCTGACTTAGAAACTATTTTTAATTTTAAAGAACAGCGTCTTCTATTATTAGGAGAACCAGGGGCTGGAAAGACAGTATTGTTACGCTTTTTTGCTAAAAAAATTGCTGAAAATATAGATGTTGAAAATTCACACTCGATTTTACCTTTGTTTGCTCCAATCCGTAGATGGAATAGAAAAGAAGATATTATAGCTTGGCTAGCAAATCAGGCTCAATATATTTATTCTGGAATAGATAGAAGATTTTTAGAAAGAAAAATCAAAGCTCAGCAGGTTCTATTAATTCTAGATGGATTAGATGAATTACCTGCAAAAGATTGTAGTATAAAAGACCCAAATGCGAAACAGCACGACTATCGCATAGATTTTATGCAAAAATTCGCTAACTTTGAATTAGAATACGGATGTAATTCCACAATCATAACTTGCCGCAATCGAGATTATGAAAGAATAATTACTAACGAAGGTGGTGAAAAACTGAATTTAAATGGTGCAGTAATTCTCAAACAGTTAAATAACAAAGAAATCAAAGATTATTTAGAATATTTTTTTGAGAAAGATAGCAAGTTTTTTCGTAACTTTTGGAGCATATTAATTCAGAATATGGCTTTACGAAAGATGGTTAGGACACCATTTTTATTGACAGTATTAGTATCTCCATATATAAACACTTTCAGGCAAAATAAAAATGAAGTAGAACAGCTAGCTAATATCAGTAGTACTGAGGAATTATTTGAGAATTTTATCAGCAAAAGCTATGAAAGAGAAAAGCAGAAACAACATAATATTAATACACTTGCTTTTTCCTTAGAAGAACTTAAACAAATATTAGGACAAATTTCTGTTCTAATAATGAGTGACGAACGCCCAGATGATAATTACATTACTCCAGACACTTTTGAAAAGCTTTTATCCCAGGACAAAATAGAAGATTTTATTAGTTTATGCCAAAATCTATACTTGTTGATTAAAACAGTTAATATAGAACAAGGCACTTATCGCTTTTCTCACCTATTATTACGCGAGTACTTTGCTTTTATCTATACCGATAAATTTTTAAATCACGATTTAGATGAATATTCTACTGCTACAAACTTACATAAATTAATTGGCAAAGATAAAGTTGCGATCGCCCTAGGGAAATTAAACAAGTTACGAGCTACCAATTTATTAATTGATTTACTCAGAGACTCAGATAGGGATGTACGTTACGAAGCTGCAAAGTCATTGGGTGAATTAAAAGCAGGTGTTTACTTTCGAGGTTATAAACAAGATTTTTCCGAACCTTATCTTATAAGTACGCCTTTAAGTGAATTTGAGAAGAAAAGCGCTGATACACTACCGGAAGAACCACAACCACCTCCAGAAGAAGAAAATATCCCAGAAGATCCCGAGAACCAGACAGAAACAGAAATAGAACCACCAGAGCAGCCAAATACACCTAGTTCGCCACCTATAGTAAATACTCCAAATGATTTTTCTACATTCAAAGAGATACTTAAACCTGACAGAAATTTATTATTAATACCAATTAATCAAAAAATTGTTTTTATTTTTGCGGTCATATTCTGCTTTTTACTAATACTTATTGGCTTTTTATTAGGATTATTAGTAAATATTGATTCTGTATAAGGCTGCGGTGCATGTTAATTTTAAAAAATTTTCATAAGGAAAGTAGAACAAAGTATCTTAATTAGATTGAAAGCCCGCAGTCTAGAAGACTGGGGCTCTGTTAGCACAACCATATCCTGGAAGATATAGCTATAATACTTATTCTTTTATTTACATACCCCCGAGGCAAAAAGGATGTTAACGAATAATTGATTGGTAACTATCCCTTTTCACCGCCATTTAATTAACTTCAACTAACTCAATATCAAAAGTTAACTGTTGTCCTGCTAAAGGATGATTAGCATCTAGGGTAACTTTAGAATCCGATACATCTGTAACGATAACTGGAATTACTTGCCCGTTGTTTTGAGAAATCTGTAATTGTTGACCAACTGCAACTGATAAATCTGTGGGTATTTGCTCTTTCTCAACAGTTATAACGAGTTCTTCACGTTGAGGACCGTAAGCTTGATCTGCGGGAATAGTAGCAGTTTTGGACTCTCCGGGAGCCATGCCGACTATTGCTTCTTCAAATCCAGGAATTACATTCCCCGAACCAAGGGAGAACTGTAAAGGTTCGCGTTCGGCAGAGGAATCAAAAACAGTACCGTCATCCAACTTGCCCGTATAGTGAACTTTTACGTTGTCACCAGCTTTAGCTTGTGTCATTTCTTTTCTCCTTTTACACTCTTAATACTTTACTGTGGAAATCGCTTTTATCTGCTCCACCGTGCTTTTTTAGGCGAAATACAATAATTTACTAACGTTTTTTTGACTTAAATCTATTCAATCAAAGCCTTCAACTTTAAAGTTTTTTATGGCTAACGCTAGATATTCTATACCGTCTTACTAATGATAACTAACTACAATTTGGCATTTTGTACGCCAAACCGGGTAAATACACTTTTTCAACATTAGTACTTACAAGCAGAATTATCTAAATATTTTCGATTTTGTTTAGATTTGCACATAAAAGAAAATGGGGAATAGTTAAGAGTAGTAAGTAATATCTTTTATCGAGCAAAAATATGTAACCCTAAATATTTCGATAGCTCTTCGCAAACTTTAATCCCGCGAATGCTGTTACCGCGAGAATCCAGAGGGGGAGAAAAAACTGCGATTCCCATTTGATTTGGTACTACACCAATGATTCCACCACCAACTCCACTTTTTGCTGGAAATCCAACTTTGTATACCCATTCCCCAGCAAAATCGTACATCCCACAGGTTTGCATAACGCTGAGCAAGTCTTTTACAAAAATAGAATTAATGGCTCGTTCTTTGGTTACGGGATTTATGCCATTATTAGCTAAAGTTGCTCCCATCAATGCTAAATCTCGACAGTTAATAATTACGCTGCACTGCTGGAGATATAAATGCAAAGTTTGGCTGATATCTCCCGAAATCATGCCGAAATTTCGCAACAAATATGATATTGCCCAGTTGCGATCGCCACTATTTTGTTCGGATACAAGTATGGGTGTATCGACAAAAACTCTACGTCCGATATAGCGTCGGTACATTTCTAATATTCGGTTGAGTTTATGACCTGGCCCTGCTCCTTCGATTAAACTTGTAGTGGCGATGGCTCCGGTATTTACCATACTGTTATAAGGTCGTTTGGATTTAGATTCTACTTTAATGATGGAGTTGTAAGCGTCTCCGGTTGGTTCAACATCAACTTTGGTTAAAACGTACTCTCTTCCTTTGTCTTCAAGTGCTAATCCGTAAGCAAAAACTTTTGATATTGATTGAATTAAAAATGATTCTTCCCAATCTCCTACACAGTAAACTTGTCCGTCTACCGTAGCGATGCAAATCGCAAACCAATCGGGATTAACATCAACTAAACCAGCTTCGCTGACATAGGCTTTTCCATCTCTAAGAGGAAGATATTTGCAGTGTAATTCCCGTAAAAATGTGATTAAAGATTTGGATGGTAGATTATACTGAATCTTGACGTTTGATTGAGTCAAATTTTGCTGACTTGCTGCATCAACAAAATGGATTTTTCGCTGTGATTGCGGGCAAACTTCCTGATTATCGGTAGTAAAAATATGTAATCCAAATTTTTCCGAAAGCGCTTCAAAAACTTTGACTCCCCTCCAACTTTTTTTACGCTTATCCAGTGGAGGAGAAAATACGGCTATTCCCATTTGATTGGGCACAACTCCGATAATTGCACCTGATAAACCACTTTTTGCCGGTAAACCAACTTTGTATGCCCACTGACCTGAAAATTCATACAGACCGCAGGTATACATAATACTCAATATATTTTTGACATATTTTTGATCTATGGCTTGTTCTTCCGTCATCGGATTTAGACCTTTGTTGGCTAAAGTCGCCGCCATCACTGCCAGATCGTGACAGTTGACTGTCAAAGAACATTGTTGAAAATACAGATTCAGTATGTCATTAATATTGCCTTCTATTAAATCAAAATTGAGCATCATGTAGGCGATCGCCCGATTCAGATGGTCGCTGGTTTTCTTAGAATTAAAGACTCCCGCATCAATAGATACATTCCTACCGATGTATCGTCGAAACATTTCCAGCAAGCGATTGTAACGCTTTCGTGCATCCGCACCTTTAATTAAACTAGTGGTGACAATTGCACCAGCATTAACCATTGGATTGTAATGCCGTCGGAATATTTCCTCCGGCTCCATTATCGAGTTGAAAGGTTCTCCAGTCGGTTCTACACCAATACGCCCGAGAACATAATCCTTTCCCCAATCCTCCAAAGCCAATCCATATACAAAAGGTTTAGAAATCGACTGGATGCTAAATTCTTGAGTAGTATGACCGATGTCGAAAACTTTACCATCTACCCCAACCGCACAAATTCCAAACCAATCCGGATTAGCTTTAGCCAACTCCGGTATGTTCTGTGCAACTTTACCTTCATTAAGAGGTTGATAAAAGCAATATAAATCTTCAAGAAAACTCGTCAACGCCGGAGTAATTCCCTTATCGGAAGCATTTAACTCTGAGAAATTCTTGATATCGGTCATATCGCATTTAGAAAAGTTGCACTATACCTTAGTTTCAACTATTTCTATCATTACTTGCAGTATTGAAACTCACAAAGCTGGAAAATATACTTATTTAAAGTTACAGCGAAGAAGAGGCAAGCAGATTTGGTTTTAAAAAACTCAAATTTAAAAAAAACTTAATTATAACTAAACAAGTGCCAATCTGTGACATATATTTAAACTCTTCAATAAACTTATCGCATACACTTAATACTCAATACTAATAAATAATGAGCGCTAACCATTATAGAATCCTGGTTAGCGCTTGTTTTTATATTCAAGGACTTTATTCAGCTATCCTCGTTTAAAACTTAAAGGTCATTAAAGTAAGCGACCTCGTAAAAATTGATTTATGTAACCTATTGTTTAGATTCTCATCAAAATCATAAAGTATTGCAACATTTAATAATTTCTTTAGATTTAAGCCTTAATATTTTCTTTAGATTGTTTCACTCGCCTGCATGATAATGGGCATTCCAGAATGCATCTGAGTTTGTTTAAAAAAAATGGTGTGGGTTGGGGATAAAAATGAAATATTTTATTTAGATTTGGATTGATAAAGCTATGTTAGAACTTAGAGAACGAGCAGTTACGATGCGTCATGTGTGGTCGGTGATTGAAGAAACCGAAACAAAGACAATTTTAAGTTTGAACGATACAGACTTGATTGGACAATTGCTCGGACAATTAGAAAGTAAAAAGCTGCTCAGCGGCGAGCAGATAAAAGAAATGAGTTTATATATTAGTTCGCGAGTGCCATTAATTCGGGATTTAGCTCACTCGCGGATGATATGTAATTCTTAGTATTTAAGTAATTGTACAAATGGCTTGGCTTGAGAATCATTTCTTAGCAGATGCTAAAACGGGTATCAGATATTTAGTCAGAGTAAAAGCATCTACACCTAGTTGAGTTCGTTCTTGCGTAGCTAAAATAGCTGCACTACTGTGCCACCATGCAGCAGTTGCAACCATTTTTTCTACAGATAAATTTCGCGATACCGCTTGCGCCATTAATCCCCCGAGTAATCCAGTTAACACATCACCACTACCTCCACGAGCTAGTGCTGGGGTGCTTTGAGAATTAATCCAAACGCAACCTTGAGAATTCGCAATGGCAGTTCTTGAACCTTTTAACAGAACGATTGCACTAGATTGTTTCGCGGCTTCTTGTACTGCCAATATTCTATTTTGATTAACATTTTCGATATTAGGGAATAAGCGCTTAAATTCGCCAGCGTGCGGCGTAAGTATGGTTGATGCTTGCCGTTTTTGTAAAGTTTGCAAGGCTCCCATATTGGCGATAATATTTAAACCATCAGCATCTAGAAGTAAATCTTGAGAACAATCTAATATTTCCCGTACAACTGAATCCGCATCTACAGTTATACCTGGACCGCAGGCTATGGCATCAAAGCTGTTTAAATCCTTATTGCCGGGTAGTTTTAGTTCGGCGATCGCGCCGGTTTGAGTTTCCGGGCAGCCAATAATTAAGGCTTCGGGTAAATGTGAAACCATTGTGGCAGCAAGAGACTGCGGTACGGCAATAGAAAGCAATCCCACACCAGAAGCACGCGCTCCCAAACCAGTTAAAATTGCACCACCCGAATAACGACGAGAACCGCAAACCAGCAGTAAATGACCTTCTTTATATTTGTGAGTGACTTGTTGACGGGGTAAAGGCAGAGCCGAAAGTGCAGTCGCTGTAGTGATGCGTTTGATTTTAGGAACTTCCCCTAATACAGCTTGCAGATCTGTATATTGAATATCAAAATCGATTAATTCAGCTTCACCGATATATTCTAAAGCTTGGTCTTCAAATAAACCTAATTTCCATAAACCCAGACAAAAAGTATGGGTAGCGCGAATCCCTACCCCTAGAATTTTTCCGGTATCGGTATGCAAACCAGAAGGTACATCAATGCTAATAATTGGTTTATGCCATTGATTAAGTTGATTAATGGCACCTGCAATCGGTTCGGTAATATCTCTTTCCAAACCGAAACCAAATAAACCATCAATAAAAAAATCGCAATCTTGCAGCGGCTCAATGGATTCATAGCAAGGAATATCCAAACTATGGATGAATTGTAGATGCTGCGAAGTTAATTCTTTTAACTTAGAAATTGGACAATAAACTTTTACTTCATAACCGCGAAAGTGCAACTCGCGAGCAACAACTAAAGCATCACCGCCATTATGCCCCGGACCTGCAATAATTCCTACACAGGGGGTAGAAAAATTCACCTTTTCCCCTTGTAGGATAATTTCTTCAACTCGACGGGTAATAAGTCCTGCAACCTTTTCCATTAAAGCAGCTACAGGCATCCCAGCGGCAAAAATACGCCCTTCGATATCGCGCATTTGGGCAGCGGTAACTGCAACTTGGGAAATTAATTCTCGGTTATCAAACATTAATCAGTGAGCAGTGAGCAGTCAACAGTCAACAGTTACTAGTTACTACTAGTTACTAGTTAAAATTCTACCTTTTCCCAATGCCCGATGCCCTATGCCCACTCCCAATTTCTACTTTCCGTAATAAACTCTAGCGTTACTTAATCCCAAAGAACGTAAATAATAGTTCCATTGTTCTGCTTCTAAATGCTCGCTAAAAGGCCCAACTGCTATATGATGTCCTCTAGGGGATTTTCTTCTTTGATAGTAAAGCGAGCTTCCTACTGCACTTTGCCTAATTTTATTTTCGATTTGAGATAGTTTTTTAGGCTTTCCTGGAATCGCAACGTAATAATATTTTTTTCTCTGGTTATTATTTCTACGGCGAGCAGGATAATTGGGGTAATTAGGATCGTTAGGAAAATTGGGTATTTCTGTTATCGGATTCTGACTTTCGATGCGAGGATTGAAACCTCTACCCTGCAACTCTTGAGCCATTTGTTGGGCATTATCTTGACGATTGAAGCTTCCAACTTGGATAACCGAAGTTCTTTGAGGAGGTATAAAAGCGTCGGATGCAACTGAGCGCACTTGTTGGAGATATCCGGAGTACAGGTTATCTACAACCACTAAATAGCTGACGTAATTCTGGTTATTTGAACTGAATGGGGAAACAAAATCTGCTTCAGGGCTATATCTCCCAGAGTTATATCCTGGCGGTAACTGTGCAACTACTTGAGATTTACCAGGAATTTCGGCTTGTATTGGTGTCATTGAAACAAGTCCTAAGAAAACTGCTGATAAAGAAAATGTAATTAAATTAGGTTGAATCAGGCTATGTTTTACCATAGTGGTACCCATGTAATTTAGGATTAACGATTTTGGAGAAAACTGAAGAAGCAAATCTTAGCTTGCTCAAACTTTCCCGCAACAGATTTTAAATCGTTCCTACAAAAAACCAAGGTAGCCTGGATTATAGTCCTGTAAAGAATTTAAGTTTTTAGATTATTCGATAATAATCATGACTCTTTAACCTTTAACCTTTGACCTTTGAACTTTAACCTTTACCCAACGCTATATTTTAAAAGTTCATTTCCCGTAATAAACTCTAGCGTTATTTAATCCCAGAGAGCGTATATAATAATTCCACTGTTCGGCTTGTAAACGTCCGGCAAAAGGTCCAACTGCAACATGAGGTCCTCTAGGAGCGTTTCTAACAGCAACTCCTACACTTTGCCCTCCAGCACTTTGCTTAATTTGGTTTTCAATTTGAAATAATTTATCTGGTTTATCTGGAATAGCTACATAATAATATCTAATTCTTTTTTGACTCCTATTATCATTTCTGGCAATAGGATCGGATACACCCCCAGGATTAGAAAAATCCCCACCATAAGAATTCGCGATTTCTCTTCCAGTAGTTCGACTGTAGATACGAGAACCAATATTGTAAGCTTCTAACTGTCTAATTCTTTCTTGAGCGTTATCCAAACGTCTGAATACTCCCGCTTGGATAACAGAACGTCCTATAAATTCACCTGCGAAAGCAGTAGGCTCCACAAGGCGTACTCTTTCAAGTAATGCAGAGTTGGTATTATCTACAATTACCAAGTAGCTTTCGGAATTTGGATTGTATTGAGAATTAAAATCGTATTCACTTTGAGCGTATTGAAGCTGGGCTAATGTTTGAGACAATTTGCCAGTGTTGGCTTGGGTTGGTGTAGTGGAGAAAAGCATCAAGCATCCTCCAAATAAGCAATAACTAATTAAAGAAGGTCGAATCAAGTTGGAAAGTTTATTAAGCATGGTAGCGCTGGTTAAATTTTATATTTGAGATTTTAGATTATTCTTACGGGTAGACTACTTACTCAGGAATAAATTAATTCAGATTTCGGATTTAAAATTCTAAATTATCTCTGTGTAATTAAAAATGTATATTTGGTAACTTTTTGTAAACAATAATCTAGAAAGTAGAATTAGCTAGGTAAGCCATAGTAGCAATCAAAGGGTGTTAACTTAGAAATAACAGCCTAAGCTATTATACGGATATGGAAAAAGTCGTAGTAGGTCTTTCCGGTGGCGTTGACAGTTCTGCCGTAGCTGCAATTTTGCACCATCAGGGCTATGAAGTTATTGGTCTTACCCTTTGGTTAATGAAGGGTAAAGGTCAATGTTGCTCTGAAGGTATGGTTGACGCTGCTCATATCTGCGAACAACTGGGCGTTCCCCATCACGTTGTTGATATCCGCGATGTCTTTCAAACCAATATTGTAGATTATCTGGTAACTGGCTACAGTGCTGGTGTTACGCCCCTACCTTGTTCGCAGTGCAATAAAACTGTAAAGTTCGGTCCCATGCTCGAATATGCACGGGAAAAGTTGGGAAGCAATAAAATAGCTACGGGACATTACGCTCGCATAAAATACAACCAAACCAGCGGACGTTACGAACTTCTACGTGCATTTGATCGCAACAAAGACCAAACATATTTTTTATATGATTTGTCGCAAGAATTACTCGGTGGTTCGATATTTCCATTAGGAGAAGTAGAAAAATCGGAAACCCGTCGCATTGCTGCCGAATATAAACTTCAAACAGCCGATAAACCAGAAAGTCAAGACTTATGTTTGGTAGAAAGTAACGGCTCGATGCGGGCTTTTTTAGATAAATATTTGGCTCCCAAGAAAGGCGAAATTGTAGACGCTGAAGGTAAAGTGTTGGGAGAACATGATGGCGTGCATCATTACACCATCGGACAGCGTAAAGGATTGGGAATTGCAGCCCCACAACCTTTATACGTAATTGGTTTGGATGCAGGAGCAAACCGGGTAATTGTTGGCGATCGCACTAAAGCAACAAATCCAGAATGTAATGTAGCGCGAGTAAATTGGGTATCAATAGCCGAACCTACGAGTCCGATTCGTGCCGCCGTACAAGTCCGCTATCGTTCGCAACCAGTACCCGTCACCGTAATTCCTTTGGAAAACTCTCGCGTCAGAATAGTATTTGACGAACCCCAATTCAGTGTTACCCCCGGACAAGCAGCCGTATGGTACGACGGCGAAAAAGTCCTCGGTGGTGGAATAATTGAACGGTTTTAACAGTGAACAGTGAGCAGTGAACAGTTAACAGTGAACAGTTAACGTACCAAATAAAGCAGAAACCCGGTTTTTTGAAAAAACCGGGTTTCTTAATTTTTAAATGCATCACAATATAGCATTACGCAACGCTGGTTAGAACATTCAAAAAGACCACTAACTATGATTATTAAACCTTTAACCTTTAACCTGATGAGTAGCACTATATTATTAGAAAATTGGTAACTAATAACTGTTCGCTGTTCGCTGAAAAAAAGACCCGATTTCTGTGAGAAATCGAGTACATTTGAGAGTATTTCTAGGGAGATTGATAACGTTGTAAAAAAGTTAGTTCTTAGATTAAGTTAATTGGAACGATAAATTGCTCTTTTTTGCTCCTTTGCTACTTGCATTATTTCATCGATTTGAGTTTGTTGCTCTTGGGAAAGATTTAAATTAGCTACAGCAGAACGCATTTTTTGTCCATCTTCTACAGCGCTTTGGAATTGTCCTTGTTGTTGCGGTGTTAAGACTTCTTCAACTTGAGAACGAGCATTATTTTTAACTTGTTCTATTTGAGTGCGTTGTGCTTGAGTTAAGTTTTTCTTGTCTCCACAAGCATTTGCAGCTAAAGGAAGTGCAAGAGTAAAAATAGTAGATGCAGCCAAGATTGGCATTAATTTAGACTTCATTTAGAATGCCTCAAATCTTTGTCTTAAGTTTGATTATTTTTAGTATGGTTTAACAATATGACATCAATATGACAGAGGAGGTTAAAGGTTAAAGGTTAAAGGTCAAAGGTTAAAATAATAACTAATAACTAACAAATAATAAATAAAAAACCCTTGCTAAGTAACGATTAGCAAAGGTGATTCTGCAAGGAAACAGTTTAGATTGTTAGAACGAAAAATGTATCGTTGATAATTTTATTAAGCCATTTAGGAAAGAGAAGTAATCAATAGCATTAACCTTTAACCTCTTACCTTTGACCTTTGACCTTTAACTTCTTACCTTTAACCTTATCACTATCTATCTCGCTCTAAATCATAAATAACTTTCTCTACTACCCAATTAATTGATTTTCCGGGATGGCTTTGTTTGATTCCGGCAACTAATCGATTTGCTGTTCTGCTATCGCCACCTACTAACCGAAGCAATTCTTTTCTCAATCGCGGATTCGCTTGTTCTATTGAGTTTTTAGTTTGCTTATAAGCGGATTGGGGCGATAATGTTGAATTTTGTCGGTTTAAGCTCCAAAGCAAGCCAGCAGTACCAGCACCAATTGCTGCTAAACCTAATATTGTGGTATTTTGAGCGATTTGATTACTAAGGTTTTCAGAAGAAACATCTGCTGTAAATACGACTGGTTGAAATTGATTATTGTTTTGTACGGATAATGTTCTTGCTTGGGGAACATTTGATATTAAGTTTTCTACTTTCCCAAATGCGGGTGCAACCCTTAATGATAAAGTCAGTAAACTGCTAACGATGCCGGTACTAACAATAGCTATAGCATCAAAGCGTTTCATGTTTAATTAATACTCCTTGAAGGTGGTTATTGAAATTTGGAATTTTGCGTTAGGATTACAACTTTCATTGGTGCGTGACGCTTCTGTTAAAACATTGGTTTATCTTTCTAAATATCTGAAAGCGTCACACATCCTACAATTAATTCACTTGAGAAACGGGGAATTGTCCGGGTTGAACGCGGATATTTACATTTCTACCAGCGCGATTCACTGCTACTTGAACGTTGCCGCCGACTGAGGTTTTTTCTACCGCTAATTGAACGTCGTCTGCGGTTTTTACCGATTTACCATCAATTTGTTGAATTACATCTCCTGCCCGTAAACCTGCTCTAGCTGCGGGAGAATTGCGAGCTACGTCTACAATCACGATACCTCTGTTGGCTGATAATCTTAAACCAAGTTCGCGACTTAAGTCTTGCTTCAAATCTGAAGTTAAGGTTGTCATGCGAATTCCTAGGTAAGGATGCGCTACTTTTTCACCAGCAATTAACTGACTGGCTATTTGTTGAGCTTTATTAATGGGAATTGCAAATCCTAAACCTTGAGCGCGTCCAATTATTGCAGTATTAATACCGATAACTTCACCGCGCTGATTTAATAAAGGACCACCAGAATTACCGGGGTTAATTGCTGCGTCGGTTTGGATAAAGCGAACTCGTTTGTCAGCAGCACCGATGACTCCACTTGAACGCCCCGTACCGCTAATGATTCCAGCAGTTACAGTATTATCTAAACCCAAAGGATTACCAATGGCGATCGCCCATTCACCGGGTTTGAGATTTTGTGAATTACCCATCTCTACTGTTGGTAAGTTATTTGCGGAAACTTTCACCACAGCAACATCGGTTAAATCGTCTAACCCTACAACTTCACCCATTAAGTTGCGTCCATCACCTAAAGTAACTCGAACTCTAGAAGAACCTTTGACTACATGAGCGTTGGTAAGAATGGTACCGTTGGAATCGATGATAAAACCAGAACCGATTCCGCTTGACTGTCTCGAACGTCTTCCTCTAGTAGAGGTACGAGTCGAATCAATTCGCACAACCGCAGGGCCTGTTTTTTCTACCGCATTCGCAATAAAGTTATTAGGAACGGCTTGGCTGATATTTCCGGGTACTTGAGCGATTTTTTGCTCTTGCTGTTGTGAAGCTTCAGTTGGTAATAACTGAGTCACCGGTAAGCTAAAAGCAGCGCCTGCAAAGAATACAGATAAATAAGCTAGCGATTTAGGGAAGGATACTTTACTCATAGTTGTTAGCGGTTAGTAGTTAGTTGTTTTAAAGGAGTTAATAGGAATTTTTCTTGTTAACTTTAGTATGAGGGGTAAATATGACAGAAATATGTCAGATTATTCTTTATTAAGACTGAATACAAAACTAGAAATAGCACTACGTAATAACGGTTAGGAAATTAATAAAACTAAAACCTTTGACCTTTAACCTTTTTAACCTTTAACCTTCGACCTTCAGTTTAGGTAGTCTAGTTACTAAGAAGATAGATTTTCTTAGTAACCAGAAACATAGTGTGTGTGTGGTTGGGAGAAAAGGTTAGATATCCGTGGAAAGGTAATTGTTATTGGCTGCTAACTCGTTTCTTTACCCGATAGCTTTAATATGGCAGGCAAATATGACATGAATATGTCAGATTGAAAATTTAACTTTGTACCCTCTGCACCTAGCTTAGTACTAATACAGTTGCCGGGAGGTAAAAAGTAACAGGTATTACATTACAAGGCTTTCAAACTTTTTAATGGGGTGCGTTATTCAAGTCGTGCTGTATTAGTACTCCAACAAGCCTAAATCGCCGGGTGAGAACAAGAATTAGTAAAGTACGTTAATTAAACAGATTTTCTTTTCAAATTTTTTTCAACGGTAAACAAACTTGAAAAATCGTTCCTTCACCAACTGTACTTTCTACAGAAATTTCACCGCTGTGAGCTTTGACTATTTGTTGAGCGATCGCCAATCCCAAGCCGAAGCCACCAGAACTTCGAGTACGGGAGCTATCTACTCGATAAAATCTCTCGAAAATATGCGGTAAATCTTCAGCAGGGATACCAATTCCGCTATCAACTACTTGAATGGATATTCGCCGCAGTTGAGTAAACATCTTTAGCTGAACCGTACCGCCTTCAGGAGTATATTTACAAGCATTATCTAATAGGTTTTTTAAAGCTTGCTGTAATAAATCTGGATCGGCAAATACTATTACTTCTTGAGATGGAAGTTCAGCAATAATACTTAATGCTTTTTCTCGAGCAACTAATTGATATTCTTTTAATAAATTATTTAAAAAACTCACAATTTCAAGACTCTGTAAGTCTTTGGGATTCAAACGTCCCTCATGTCTAGCTAAAAATAATAAATTGCCAATCAGAGCGCTCATTGATTTAGAAATGTCAACGATATTTTCCAAACGTTGGCGAGGTAGTTCGCTATTATCTTCCGGTGCGAGTAAACCAACTTGAGCATTACTTAAAATCGCTGCAATCGGCGCACGTAATTCGTGGGAAGCATCGGCAGTAAACCGCTGTAACTGTTCGTAAGAGCGTTTTGTCGGCTTCATTGCCACTCCACCCAAAAACCAACCGACGATTCCAGCTATACCTAACGTAGTTGGAACACCTATAGATAAATAAAGTCGTAATTTTGCTAAATTTTTTTGAACTGGCTGTAAGGATTTAGCAACAATAATATAGCCCGTTTTCTTGTTTCCGTTTTGAATTGGCGAAGTTAATTGTCGCAGCCATTGTTGAGAATTAGCTGAATATTGATTGAATGGAATAGTTTGAAAGCCTGTTTTAACTGAATTCTGTGGAGGACAAATATAATAGTTAATTTCTAAAGGTTGTTTATCATCGTCGTACCAGCAAGCAAATTCAAATCCTTTAGGAATTCCATCCAAAGAAGATTCAAGCTGCATATTTCCATACTTAATTATGTATTGTCCTTTGTTAGGAATATATTTGAACTTAGAAACATGACTTTGAGTTTCATTTTTTAAATCTAAGTCAAAATTACGTAGCCGTTCTCTAACAAATAAAATATAAACTACAAACGCGAAAGTAACTAAAATACCACCCATAGTAAGGGTGAATAAATAAGCTAAGCGACGACGACTACGAGTTAGCATCAGGTGTCAGTGAACAGTGAACAGTGAACAGTTAGGAGTTAGTTAAATAAATTTCCCCTTGTCTCCCCATCTCCCCATCTCCCGCTCTCCCCATCCCTCACTTCGGTGCATTTAATCGATAACCCATACCGTATATTGTTTCCAAACAATCCTTAGCACCTAATGATTCTAAACGCTGTCTTACTCTTCTTACCAAAGTTGTGACAGCATTACTTTCTGGTTGAGTTCCCCATTCCCAAAGGGTATCTTCAATTTGTTCGCGGGACAAAACCTGGTTGGGATGACGCATTAAATATTCCATTAACTGGAATTCGCGAGTTGATAGCTTAGCTTTTACTTCTCCTCGCATCAAAGTTAAAGTATTTAAATGCAATTCTAAATCTTCCAGCTTGAGAATATCACCTTGCCAAAGTGGCGATCGCCTTCCTAATGCTCTTACTCTAGCTAATAATTCGATTACGTCAACTGGTTTTACTAAGTAGTCATCAGCACCCGCATCTAAACCGGTAACTTTATCGTCAGTAGTATCTTTTGCGGTCAGCATTAATACGGGGGCAGTTTTTCCTGCTTGTCGATACTGATGGCATAATGCGACACCTGTAACATTTGGTAACATCCAATCTAAAATTAATAGATCGTATTCTTTCTGAGTAATCAGCCACTGTGCCGTATCACCATCTTCAACTGCATCGACAATATGCCCCACTGCCGATAAAGCCGCGTGTAAAGGCTCCAACTGTCTCGCATCATCTTCCACAAGTAGAATTACCATAATTACAGTGAACAGTGAACAGTTAACAGTTAACAGTTAATAGTTTGATGGTGCAACTATTAAGTTAAAAATACCACTATAAAAATGAAAAAACGCTATATATAAACTGGTTACTGGCTACTGCTCACTGATAACTACTCACTGATAACTGCTATGACTTCAAGAAATCTTTCTCCTCGATGGCTAAAATTCCTTAAATCGTTAGGAATAGAATTCTGGCTACCTTTACCGCTTTTAGGTCTCGGCTTTTGGGTTGTTGGAGGGTGGTTAACCGAACAAACTTTAACTAACTCTTACAATAATAATGTTCTTCCGTTACAAACAACTCAACAAGATTATCGGTATGGAATAGTATCGATAAAAGTAAAAATATACCCCGATAAAGGTATTTCATTAGTGACAGTAAAAAAAGCAATAAATCAAATTATTGCCACAAAGTATGAGAAATCTGAAATTCTGTTAAATGCAACAGATATTCCTTCTGTAGAAGCAGAAATAAGCAACGAACTTGGAATAAGTCGGGCAAAAGTCCGAAGAATGATGCGCTATCGGCGACAGTGAATACTCAACAGCAACTATTAAGTAGTTAGTGCGAGCATCTTGCTCGCTAAATCTCCCCCTGCGAGTTCGCGAATTACGAATTATACTCACCACTCCCCTCAACGGAACGCCGGTTGCTAAAGCACTGGTTCGGGAACCTTCCCATAGAAGTGGATTCATCATCTGCCACTTTCCAAGTTTGCCAAAAAGCGCGTAGATATACCCATTTCTTGGTAAGTTATTCATAGCTTTAAAAAGTTGCAGTTAAGAATACGCAAGGAGATACGTTGAGTAATAATCTCGATGCTATTGCCGCACATGGCGGACAGTTGGTAAATCGCATCGCTTCACCGGAGCAAAAACAAGAATTTATTTCAAAAGCTGATAGTTTACCCAGAGTCGAACTTGACGAGCGCGCTGTTTCCGATTTGGAAATGATTGCCATCGGGGGCTTTAGTCCGCTGACTGGTTTTATGAACGAGTCGGACTATAAACGTGTAGTCTCGGAAATGCGTTTGGCTTCGGGAGTGGCTTGGTCGATTCCGATTACGCTTTCAGTTACAGAGGAAGTCGCAAATTCTTTTAACAAAGGCGATTTAATCCGTTTGGATAACCCCAAAGGCGAATTTATTGGGGTATTAGAATTTTCGGAAAAATATAATTACGATAAAAAACAAGAAGCAATTAATGTTTATCGGACTGATGAAGATAAGCATCCCGGTGTAAAAGTTGTTTACGATCAAGGTGCGGTAAATATCGCCGGTGATGTGTGGTTGTTGGAACGTAAGGAAAATGCACAATTTCCTAAATATCAAATCGATCCAGCCGAGTCTAGAAAAATGTTTCGGGAAAAAGGTTGGAAAACTATTGTTGGTTTCCAAACTCGCAACCCCATCCACCGCGCTCACGAATATATTCAGAAATGCGCTTTAGAAACTGTTGATGGTTTATTTTTACATCCTTTAGTGGGAGCAACAAAATCAGATGACATCCCCGCCGATGTGCGGATGCGTTGTTACGAAATTTTATTAGAAAACTATTATCCAGATGATAGAGTAATTTTAGCGATAAATCCGGCAGCGATGCGCTACGCTGGACCTCGCGAAGCAATTTTTCATGCTTTAGTTCGCAAAAACTATGGCTGTACTCACTTTATTGTGGGAAGAGATCATGCTGGCGTAGGTGATTACTACGGTACTTATGACGCACAGCACATCTTTGATGAATTTGAACCGGGAGAATTAGGCATTATCCCGATGAAGTTTGAACACGCTTTCTACTGCACCCGCACGAAGCAGATGGCGACTGCAAAAACTAGCCCCAGCAAGAAAGAAGAACGGATTCATCTTTCAGGTACCAAAGTACGGGAAATGCTGCGTCGGGGAGAATCACCCCCAGCAGAATTTTCTCGTCCAGAGGTTGCAGCGGAGTTAGTACGCGCCATGCGAGTTCCTGTTGAAGCGTAAATTAGAAGCATAATTAAATATTTTGCTTCCAAAACCGTATAAGCTATAGCTTTACATAATCGAATTCAGCCCTTTAATCTGATAGCTAAGGATTTGAGGGTTGAGGGGTTAACTTATGAAGCGGCGAATCTTTTTAAAACGAATAGGCTCTATTTTGGCGGTATTAGGAGTTACCGAGTCATCGTGGTGGACGCAAGCGAGCCGTCTGCAACAGGCACTAGCTGATAGTAATCCACGCAAGTTGGCGTTACTGGTAGGCATCAATCAATACCCGCAAATTCCCGCACTCAAGGGTTGTCTGACGGATGTGGAACTGCAAAGGGAGCTTTTAATTCATCGCTTTGGCTTCCAACCGTCAGATATTCTATGTTTGACAAACAAGCAAGCAACTAGACAAGGTATTGAAAACGCATTTCTCGAACATTTAGTCAACCAAGCTAAGCCTGGTGATGTGGTTGTCTTCCATTTCAGCGGTTATGGCAGTCGAATTAAAACCAAAAGTTTACTTGGTGGGATGGAAAATGCTTTAATTCCCGTCAATGGAACTAAAATCATCAAAGATTCCGAGAAAATTGCTAACTATTTATTAGAAGACAGTTTATTGCTGTTAATGCAGTCATTAGCTACCGAGCGGGCTACGGCAATATTAGACACTAGTTATTACAAACCCAGTATTTCCCAACCAACGGGATTAAGAAGTCGTTCTTGGAAAGCACCCTTAGAAGGGCTGTTTTTAGCTGAAGAAGTCGAATTTCAAAAGCAGTTACCAAAAAAGGTTGCTTCCGACAAGTTGAACATTTTGCTTGCATCCAGTTCAAGTTCAAAGGATTTAGCAAAAGAAATTATATTTTCTGACTTTAGTGCGGGTTTATTTACCTATGCCTTAACACAATATCTCTGGGAAATCACTACTGCAAAAACGGTTCAAATAAGTTTATCTCGTGTCGGAAGTTCGATGCTGTCTTTGGGTAGCTTTCAAGAGCCAGTTTTACTTGAAAAAAACAATCAAACCAAGGCTCTGATTGCTGCTGACGTATTATCAAAGCCAATTGCAGGAGCAGATGGAGCGATAACTGCTGTAGAAGATGACGGAAAAACTGTTCATTTGTGGTTGGGAGGAATACCGGCGCAAGTACTCGAATATTACGGAGTGAATTCGCAATTTACTTTTTATTCGGCAGCATCACCTTCAACCGCACCTTTAGCGTTACGCAGTCGCAATGGTTTGAAAGCAAAAGCAATATTAAAGCAAACCAAAAACAAGCAAGTAAGCCCAAAAGTGGGGGGGCTTGTAAGAGAAACCACTAGAGTTTTACCGAAAGAGATTAATTTAAAAATTGCTCTAGATGACGTTAGTTTGGAACGAATTGAACGAGTTGACGCGACAAGTGCTTTTGCTTCCATTGAGCGTGTTAGTAGCGTCACTGCCCAGGAGCAACCAGCCGATTATCTATTTGGTAAACTGCCAGAAACAGAAGTTCCCGACACGGAAGTAAATAATTCAATGGCGATATCGTCTTCAAGTCGCTATGGTTTATTTACTTTGGGAGGGCAGTTAATTCCCGATACTCTTGGAGAAGAAGGAGAAGCATTAAAAGTCGCAGTTTATCGGTTAGCTCCCAAACTCAAAACTCTTTTAGCAGCTAAATTGTGGAAGCTGACTCAAAACGAAGCAAGTTCGAGTTTAAGCGTTAAAGCAACTTTGGAAGTAATTGACAGAAAACTACCCCGTACTTTAATGCAGCGCCAAACAAGGCGAACTTTAGGTATGGAAACATCTGGCAAGAAAACACAGGATATTTCTTCTTTAGGAATCCCTACAGTATCTACTGGTAGTAAAGTGCGCTATCGAGTAGAAAACACTGGAGACAGAAAGCTGTATTTAATGTTGCTTGGATTAAACAATAGTAAAAATCCAATCGCTCTTTATCCTTGGTATAAAGAGGAAGAATCTGAAGAAAATTCTAGCAAACCAGAACTTCAACAGGTAATTATTTCTCCAGGAGAATCATTGGTAATACCTAAAACAACTGCTGGTTTTGAATGGGTAATGTCGGGGCCAGATTTTTGGTGTGAAACTCAAATGATTCTTAGCACGGCACCTTTTACTAAAACTTTAGCAGCCCTCGATGAAGGTAAACATTCTACAAGAGAAAATCACCGCATTTCACCGTTATTAAATCCTTTAGAAGTCGCACAAGCGCTTTTAGAAGATTTGAATCAAGCCAGTATAAAAAAAGAGGAAACACAAAATCTAGCTGCTGATTCTTGGGTTTGGGATGTTAATAATTGGGTAGCATTTAACTTCTTATTTCAAGTAGTTTGAATGCGTAAGATTTTAGGCAAGATGTATTTAAACGTTGGTAGTTAAACATTGGGTATTGGGCATTGGGAAAAAGTAAATTTTTAAACAATATCCCATTACCCATTACCTATTTTTACAAATACTTCTGCAACAACAACTTTAATTTTTCCATTGTCTTAGCTGGAGCTTTATCCAAAGGAGTGAAAATTGCATACTTTAAAGCTGAATGTGCTTCGCTTTCGGGTGGATTTTTACTTACACGTTTCACCGTTTCTTGAATTACCTTTTGAGCGTTGACGGCGTTTTTCTGTAAATTACCAACTACCATTTCTACAGTTACACTATCATGCTCCGGATGCCAGCAATCGTAATCCGTTGCTAAAGCCAAAGTCGCATAGGCAATCTCTGCTTCTCTTGCTAACTTTGCTTCGGTTAAATTAGTCATGCCGATAACCGTAGCATCCCAACTTCGATAAAGGTGAGATTCTGCTTTAGTAGAAAAAGCTGGCCCTTCCATACACACATAAGTTCCGCCACGGTGTAAAGTAACATCAGGGAGATTGAGAGAGGCGATCGCCGCAGCTAAAATACCGGCTAAATTATTGCAAACTGGATCGCCAAAAGCAATGTGAGCAATTATTCCTTCACCGAAAAACGTGGAAATTCGATTTTTTGTTCTGTCAATAAATTGATTCGGTACCACCATATCCAGAGGTTTGACTTCTTCCTTCAACGAACCCACCGCAGAAGCTGAGATAATATACTCCACACCCAGTTTTTTCATGGCGTAGATATTAGCGCGAAACGGCAATTCTGAAGGTAATAAAGTATGATTGCGGTTGTGTCTAGGTAAAAAAGCTACTTGCGTACCATCTAAATTCCCCACAATAAAAGCATCAGAAGGTTTACCAAATGGGGTTTCTACCTCAATTTCTTCTATATCTTTGAGTGCATCCATCTTGTATAAACCGCTGCCACCAATCACTCCAATTTGAGCCTGAGCCATGATTATTTCTTGTAAATTGCTGTTGTGTCGTGGTTATTGTAATAGAAATTGAGAATTGAGCATGGGGTAGAATTTATTCAGAAACCGGGTTTTTTGAAAAAACCCGGTTTATAACAGAAGAACATAAGAAAAATAAACCAGCAAAAAATGCCTCCCGATTGCTCGGAAGGCATTTTTATTATGTAGAGAC
>JAHCMI010000071.1 GCA_019192545.1 Rivularia sp. MS3
ATATTTTTTATATTTACGATATGCCCATCAAAACTAACGGGACAGACCACTAGTAATGGAATAGGTAATACCCCTAACTCCCAATTCTAGAAGAGAAATAGAATTTAAAGTCCTCCAATTTTGGGGTATCCCCATCTGTGTCCTCATTCGGCAATCTAACCTTGGTAAACTATTAGTATCAGCCTAAGCTTTTTGCCGCCATTAGGATGCTCTCAACTAAAAACCATTTTAAATAGAATCGGCAACAAAAAGCGATTTATTCTACTTCTCCATTATTGGGAATCGGAAAATCTTCTGCTGAGTAATTTCGATTAGCATACCTAATCGCACGCAGAATTGTATCTTCCATCCGAGATATAAATACAGCATGAATATTACCGGTTTGAGAATCAACTCTTTTCAAAATATAAGTCTTTCTAAGACCTTTTTTATCAAGTTTAAAGAAAGTATATTCTTGCATTACTTCCTGTTCTATTTCTTCTTCTATTAAAGGTAATTCTTCAGACAAACGAACTGCTCCAATACCTTGAATTAATGCTTCTTGTAAATCGTTATATTCTTCGTCGAAAATCCATTGAGTTTGCCATTGACTTGGGTGAATTCTACCGTATTTTTCTGGTAAATATCTGCCATTGTATGCATAAGCAACAAATCCATCAGCAAATTCGATTGCTGTTTCTCCTTCCCCGTGAAGTTGATTATCTTCGTTAACCAGAATTTTTGTAGGTCTTTCGCAAACAATGCACAAATTATTAACACCGAAAATCGAACCACAATATTTTGCTAAACCTTGCAAAGCGGACCATTTCTGAGTTTTACAGGGATAATTTAGTACGGAAAAGGCATAATCTAACCAAATACAGGATATTAAACAATTAAGAGTAATAAAAGGAGGGTTTTCTAACAAAAATTTTTGTTCGTAACCAGATAGGAGAGGAAGAATTATTTCTCGAAATTTTGGATGCTCGACTCCAGAAATTCTGATAGTGATAGAACTTTTGAGCATTTGTTTTAACCATCCTCGGAATAGCAATTCTTTACCAGGAAGCCAAGCTAATTGTTTATCAATGTTTTCTGCTGTCATCCCCAAAGATTCTTGCCAATCTTCTGGTTGTCTGTTCTCAAACAGTCTTTGAAATTCAGGCTCTCCTTGACGACTCATCTGTTTATTCAAATTATCAAATAATGGAGATGTGCCGATGAATGATTGTTCCACAACATCGTAAGTACTTAAATCTTTCGGCAGACAATTATCAATATGTTTATCTAAGGATTGATAAGGCTCGGCTAAGACTTCACCTAATAAATCATGAAGCGGTTTTGTTCCCGAAGATTTCTGCTTGGCTATTATTTTCACCATTTCCCAAGCTGCTCTAGCAAATTGAAAAAAATTATTTTGAACTTCCTCTCGTGACGGAATAGCATCTTGCTGAGGAGTTTCTACATAAGATTGAAGTCGCTCTAAAGCAGCACGGGGACTACTACAGAAAATTACTTCGGGTTCCGGTTTACCCATGACAGCGTAAGCCCCTTGTACTGCTGCTTTAGCTCGGTTGTGCTGAATTGGCTCAGTTGACAAATAAATATTTTTCCATTTCTGCTGATATTCGGGAATTAAGGCTTCTTGCTCTGGTGTAAGAAAATTAATTCGAGTCATTTTGCTATCGGTAGATATCTGATGGTTAAGATTATGGTTCCCGAAAAATCTTCAAAAGTTCACATTAATTGTTTTCTGTTACTTTAGTTATTCATTACTAGGAAAATTAAATTGAAAATTACAAATATAGCGGTTTTCACTTCAGTAGAATAAATTATTGTAGGATAGGCATTCCTGCCAGTCTAATTTTCATTAATTCTCTACACTCAACGAAAAACCGCTATAGACATCTTTACCTTAAAAGATTTTAAAACCCCCTGCCCTGGTAAGGGATAGGGGGTTAGTTGTACAACTATAATATGGCAAAAAAGTGTGTTTTTCGCGTTTAATGTTCTTTATGTCTAGCAGTGTCACCTTCGTAAGGCTGTACTCCTGATTTAGGGTAATCATCATCGCTGGGGCTAAAAATTCTACTGATGCCATTAGTTGTAAAATCAATCAGTTTTTGAGGAATTTCTACAACTGATTTAATCATTTGCTTTGCTTTAGATGTAGTAGACATAAATCTTATCTCCTGTGATAATTAATCGAAAAATCTTCAGCAAACTTTTGTCTTGTCAGCGCTTATGTTTATATCAATCCTTCACCACCGAACGGATTTTATTTCGGTGTTAATTTTTCTGTTGGCTTGGAAATTATAAATGGAATATTTGGTTTTGAAACGGTATGATTTTCTATGGAAATTGATGAATTTTTAATTTTTTAGGGTGTTGCAGTTGGAACTGTTTCTGTAGTAGTTGAATTTTGATTAACATCTATACTATTCAACCAAACTACGGTAACAATTAAACTTAATAGCGATAGTATGTAAATGATGAAAATATTTTGCTGAACAGGACGAGTATTTTGAGTTTTCATAATTTTTCTCCTGCATTTTTAATGAGTAAATCATTTAATTTCAGACTTACCCCGATACCTCATCCTAGAAAAACACCCTGTATATTCTTATAAGCTGATTATGTTGTAGATGAGGAAGATGCATTTATTTCGGCTTGAGTGCGAGAATGCATTGTTTCTTCGATATGTTCTTGATGTTGACGCTGTTGAACCATTGCTTCACGGGCTTTTTCTTGCATACTCAAATCAAGCTTTAATACATCATGATTTTGAACGCGAGATTTTGGTAAACTCAGCGTCAAAATACCGTTATGAATTTCGGCAGCAACCTGCTTATATTCAACACACATCGGTAAAGGTACTATGCGTTGAAAGTATCCATAGTTAAATTCAGAACGATAAACTCCTTTTTCGTAATGGACTTTTTGCTCTTTATGTTCCCCACTAATAGAAACCGCATCTTTAGTTACATGAATGTCTAAATCCTTGGGTTCGATACCGGGTACTTGAGCTTGAAGAATAAGATTTGTATTTGTCTCTTTAATTTCAATTGCTGGTTGCCAAGTTGCATTTTCAACTTTGGGAATAGAACTTTGAGAATGTAAGCCAGTTTTTTCTGTATTCCCATGAACCAATTCATCAAATAAATTATTCATTTGATGGCGTAGGGTATCGATGTTTTTAAGTGGATGCCAGTTTCTTTGTGACATATATTTGCTTCCTGCAATCCTGATAAAAAGTTTGGTTGGCAAGCCTTTTTTCTTAGCTCTACCTTTAATTTAGAAAAATAATTTGAGGAAGTTGTGAGGAAAGCCCAAGAGACTTAAAAGTCACCGCGATTTTCACCCCGCGCTGTCGCTCATCCCCATCCAAATCCCAAACTTCTGCCTTATCACAACTGTTTAGATGGCATACCAAGTACTAAACAACCAAATTAATAACTCAATAATTCATACCCATTCCTCACTATTAATTATTCCAACCGAGAACTTCTGAAATTTCTTGAGCTAATGTTAGCGGGCTAAAAGGTTTGGCGATCGCCGCTTTAATTCCTAAATCAGTGTAGCGGTAATTGTCGGAGCTTTGAATAGTTGCTGTTAATATAATTACTGGAATTTCTTTGGTGTCAGAATTCTGCTGTAAATGTTTAAAAGCTGTAATTCCGTCCATACCTGGCATCATTACATCTAAAAGAATGGCATCTGGTTTTTCTAGTTCTGCTTTTTTTATACCTTCATTACCCGAACTAGCTGTGATTACTTGCCATTTGGTAGTACTTTCTAAACAAATTTTTGTAACTTCCTGAATATATTCTTCGTTATCAACTACTAAGATTTTTTTTGTTGTCATTTTTAGTACAAGTAATTTTATGAATATTTTGAAATTTAGTGATAACTGTTAACTATTCATAGGTAAAGTAAAATAAAAAGTGCTACCAACTCCTAAAATACTTTCAACCCAAATTTTTCCACCGTGCATTTCTACAATACTTAGACAAGTTGCTAAACCCAAACCCGTACCTTCATGATTGCGCGAATCAGAAGAATCTACTTGTTGAAAGCGCTCGAAAATAATTTTTAGTTTATCTTCAGGAATACCGCGCCCGTTATCCTTAACTGTAAATAGTATTTCTGAATCTTGTTCGACTGCACTTAAGCTTACCGCACCACCAGGCGATGAAAATCGAATTGCGTTACTAAGTAAGTTTGTTAAAACTTGAATAATCCTATCGGCATCTACTTGCAGTTGTAGGGGTGGATTTTCAACTGATAGTTTAACTTGGGCTTTGTCGGCTAAAAGGCGAATAATATTTACTGATTGTCTAATTAGTTCGCCAACTTGACACATTTGTTTGAACATGGTGATTTTTCCCGATTCAATCCGCTCGATATCGAGAATATCGTTAATCAGTCTTACTAAACGTTCGGTGCTATCGGTAGCGATTTGCACTAAGCGTTTACCATCTTCGGAACCCAAAGGAATTAAATCGGTAGCCAGCATTCCTAAAGAGCCATGAATCGAAGTTAAAGGAGTACGAAGCTCGTGAGAAACTATCGAAACAAACTCATCTTTCATGCGCTCTACTTGTTTGCGGTGGCTGACATCTTGTAAATAAACTGTATAAACTGTTTTATTGCCTAAATTCAGTTGAGAAATTGAAGCTTCTGCGGGAAATTCGCTTCCATTCTTACGTCTTCCATAAATTTCGCGACGCTCTCCCATTTTTCTAGATGGAGATTCTGACTTACCCAAATCGGCTACATCATGGCAGCGAGCTTCTACCCAACCTTCGGGTACAAGTAAATCTAAAGGTTCTCCCAGTACTTCACTTACCGCATAACCGAAAATTTCTGAAGCACCTTGATTAAATAAAGTAATACGCCGATCGCTATCAATACAAATTATCGCATCCGAAGCAATTTCTACAATCCTGGCAAATTGCGCTTGCGCTCGCTGACGCTCGACTAATTCCGATTGTAAACATTCGTTCATCTTGACTAATTCGGCTGTGCGGGAAGCCACTCTATTTTCCAGTTTCTCCGATTCTTGACGTAGAGTTGTTTGTGTAAGAATTTTTTCTATTGCACCAGAGAGAACATTGGCAACGGCTTGTAAAAAATAAATGTCGTCTTGATTAAAGGCGCGTTTTTGAGAAGTATAGACACCTAAAACGGCATAAGTCTTATTAACTCCCAAAATTGGCACGCTAACACCGCTAATAATTCCGTGTTCTTTAAGTAAAGTCGGGGTATTAAATCGAGTTTCTTGGCACAAGTCTTCAATAATGACGGGTTCTTTTGTGAATAATATATCGGTTGGAGAATCATTAAAACTCAGTAGCGCTAGTTTTACTAATCCTTCATTCCAGCCAACTCCGGCACGTAGCAACATGACATTACCCGACGGTAATATTTCTAAAATATGGCAAAATTCGACATCTAAACTTTGAGCGACTAAGGCGACAGTTTCATCCATCAAACTAGATATGTCTTTATTTGACAAAGCTGACTGTCCTAATTTTGCCAAGCTTGCCTGTTGTTGAACTTTGGCTTCAAGTAACAGATTCATTTTTTCTTTTTCTGCTTCAGCTTGTTTCCGCGCTGTGATATCTCGCGTTAGTGCCAATTGAACCAACTTACCATTTTCGGGATTTATTAAAGGTACTCCATGAGTTTCTAGAATACGACGGCTACCTTTGCAACCGATTATTTCAAATTCCAAACTACCTTTATTGCCCTCACAAACACTTTTATTTAAATTTTCAAAAGCCTGACGATGTACGGGGGCAATTACAGAATAAATATTTTTACCAATTACACTTTCATCTGCTTCAATCATCTCTAAGCCAGCAGGATTCATTTCTAACAATGTTCCGTCCGCAGCAACTAACTTAATACATTCAGGAGATGTATTGAAAATTTTTTGCCAGAGTTGTGCTGATTGCGATGTATTATTTTCTTCTTGCTCTCTTGTCATCCGTCGAATCAATTGAATTCTTTCCAAACGGTTGACAATTCTGGTTACTAATTCCGGTCCAATAATTGGTTTGCTAACAAAATCATCCGCACCAACGCTAAAAACTTGATTGACAATTTCGGCCTCATTATGTACCGTTAAAAACAAGATTGGTAGTTCGCTCCAACGAGCATGATTGCGGACTTTATTGCAAAGTTCAATACCGCTAACTCCAGGCATTTCCACATCTAAAATCAGTAAATCGGGCTTGATTATTTCTAAGGTTTCCCAAAATTTTTGCGGTTCTGCTAGAGTTTTTACCGTGATTCCCCAATGCTGAAGTAAATTTTGCATTACTTCTAAAACTTTTGGATCATCATCTACGGCTAATACCGTTGCTTGAGCATCTTCTGACTTTTTAATTAATTGTGTCGCAGTTTCTAAAATTTTTACTGAAGAAACGGGTTTTTGTAAAATTACATTCTCACTATCATTAATAGCTTGTTTATTAAAATTCTCTACTTCCTTGGTTAAAACGATGACGGGAATTGACGGTTTACGATTTTTGAACTCTGCTAATAAGCTCAAACTTTCATCATCCTTTAAAAGACAATCGTCAATTACTGCTACATTTGGATGCTCTCGGTAAAGTTTTGTTCTAGCATTAGCAATACTATTAACAATCGTCACTCTTAACCCAAATTCAGCAGATTTTTGGACTAAATCTTCTGATATTTCTTGATGTTTATCAATCGCTAAAAGTAAAGGACGCTCATCTAACTCATATTTATGATTAGAAGATATAGTTTTTGTTTGGGATGGTGCAGTAATTTCAGCAAATAAAGCCTTTACCCAATCATTGAATTGTGCAATTTGACCTTTATCTAAAACTTTATCTGCTTTAAGTAAATGTTCTATCTGACGCGCTAATTTAGAACCTTGAGAAAAGCCAAAAGTACCCAGAGAACCAGCTAAGGTATGAGCTTCTGCTGTTGCTTGAGAATGCAATTCCTCCGTTAAAGATTCATTTGAATTTTTCAATATAAGCGCAGCTTTGAGCAATACATTTACCTGTTCGGCTACCCTTTCTTTATATTTTTCCCAAACTCCAGCTACAGCTAAAAGAGTCTGTGTTTTAATTACTGGAGAACTCGATACTTCATCTTCTTCTTGTACCTTTGTACCCTTTTCTTCCCCTTTCTCTTCCTCTGGCTTCAAGCGATAACCAATACCGTATACAGTTTCAATTAAATTACCGGGGGCACCTGCTGCTTTGAGCTTCATTCGCAATCCTTTTATATGAGTACGAACGGCTTCTTCGGAAGGAATGTCTTCGTAAGACCACAAATGCTCTAAAATCATTCCACAGCTGAATACACGCCGACTATTGCGTAAAAACAGTTCTAATAATGAATATTCTTTCGGAGTTAAAGATAAATCTTTTGTATCATAATTGACTTCGCAACTGATGGGGTCAAGTCGCAAATTCCCCCATTCCAATACTGGCTGTAAACTGACTTTTCCCCTTCTTAATAACGCTCTAAGGCGAGCAACTAATTCTTCTTCTTCAAAAGGTTTAACTACATAGTCATCTGCTCCAGCGTCCAAACCAGTTGCTTTTTCGTGAGGACTATCGCATCCAGTCACCAACATAATAGGAATCAACAAGCCACTAGCACGGATTTTTCTACAAAGACTAATACCATCTAGTTTCGGCAAGGTTATATCTAAAATAATTAAGTCATAGTCAAAAGCTTGAACTAACTCCCAACCATCAAGTCCATCGTTAGCAACTTCAACTGCATAGTTATGATAAGTCAGTACAGCACTCAGCGCTTGGGCAACAAATTCATCATCTTCTACAACTAGGATTTTCATATTTTGTGCCAGCTGAAATTTAATACAAGTTTATCTTAGTTAGTTTCAATTTTATTAACAGTTAAACATTTTCTCATCTCTATTCTAGAATAGAATGTAAATTATTGTTAATCGGCAAACATAATTTTTGTTTAATAGTTTTAACGATAGAAAAAAAATTAATTTAGTAGAGTTAGTTTTTACAATCAAATATATTATTAGTAGTCTTAGCTATTTTTCAGTCGATAAAACCCGAAGTTTCTCCTCACAACTTCCTCAAATTTTTCATTTAAATTTAAATCAGATGCTTTCATCATAGCGAACAAGTCTCAAAATAAAAGCTCCACCGTTATTAGCTGGTAATTAGATGGGGATTTAAACCTTAACCAACTGCTTGCACGTTCATTGACGGTGGGGTATTCAACATATCTTAACTAAAAGCTAAAAGCTAAAAGCTAAAAGCTAAAAGCTCGATAATTATTATTCGCTTGAAACATAAGAGGTGAAAATATGTTTAACAAAATTTTGGTTGCCATTGATGATGAGGAAAACAACCAACTCATCTTAGATGAAGCTATCCGTTTAGCCTCAGCAAGCGATGCTCAACTAATACTTACCCATATAGTACTTCCCTTCACCGAAATATATCCCGAACCTGGATATATTGCCGCTCATGGTTATCACCCGACTATACATGGTGAAACCGCAGTTAATTACTATATGGAAAGGTTGGAAGCTTTGGAACAAAAAGGCATTGAGTTGTTACAAACCTTTGCAAATAAAGCCCGAACTTATGGTATCAAAGTTGAATACGTTCAAGTTAGTGGTTCTCCAGGATATATGATTTGTAAAGTTGCTGGTAACCGCAAAGTTGACTTAATTATCATAGGTCGTCACGGACGTACCGGATTAGCTGAATTTTTCTTGGGTAGCGTTAGCAATTACGTACTGCATCATGCACCTTGTTCCGTTTTCACAATTCAGGGAAAAATTCATCAACAGCAAACTGATTCTTTGGTAATGGAAGCAGCTTCGATGTAACTTATTGATACCTATAGCGGTTTTCAGTTGAGTTCAATACACTCTGAACCTCACCCCTTCCCCTCTCCTTGATAAGGATACTGCTGGTTATTCAGGGGTGACACCCCTGAATAACCAAAAAAATGAGGGTTTGAGGAGTGCGATCGCACTCCTGCTGATAACTTAAAATCCCTATTAATTCGTTGGGATGAGGGGTCTGACCTACTATTCGCCAACAGTATCCTTGATAAGGAGAGGGGTGCCCGCAGGGCGGGGTGAGGTTTTTCTGTATTCCATTGAAGTGAAAACTGCTATATTTAATATCTCTTAAACATTGCCATCGAAACAAAGTCTAAGGAAGCATTGTGCGGCTCATCTCACTATTTCGCGGGATTTCTTTCTATCTCTCTATGCCTTTGGGGTAGGCTGCGCTAACCACAGACGCTACGCTAACCTGAAGCGAATAGTCACACAGTTACGTTACTTTTGCATAAGTCCTGTTAAATATATACACCTTCCAAAGTATTTGGAAGGTGTTTTAAGCAATAGTATTTCTCGTCAGCATTATCGTTCATGCTAGTACAAGTCGGCGTAAATAAGGCAACCATTAAAAATGCTCAAACAGCCTAAAAAATCTTACTTCTTACTTTTTACTAACGCGAAACAGTACTAGACATTCAAGAAGATAAATGGGATGATGTTTGCTCATAATTGACAATGTTGTTTCTTGTAAAATGCACTAAGAAATTTGCTTTGTCTAATTGATTTAATTGTGCGGGCAATTCTCCAGGTATCGTCTCTGATGACGGAATAAATGGTTTGCAGCTAGATATTGGCATAGCTTGCCAACAGCTGCGACAAAACCAGTAAGTTCCACCCGAATTTACATGGTGTAAAAGTATATCTTTGCAGCAAGGACAGTAATTCATTGTTTTTATCCTCAGTCTTTTATACTACTGGTCTGTCCCATTAAATATGATGGGTTTATTTTGACTAAAAATGGCTTTCTTTCCCTGCTTCCTCACACCATTTGCTACAACCGTCGTGTTCCTCGGCAACACAGTGGTTTTGCTCCCTGTGTTTGTCATAACCCATTAATTTTTATGGGACACAGTAGTACTACTGCCACACAGAGAGTGTCGCAATTGTATTCGGTTAATTACCCATAGAATTTCCTAGTGATTAGTAATTACAGACAAGTACTTGAGTTATAAACAGTTGTCAGGAATTAGTTTTTCACAACAATCAAAATTTTATAGGTAACTAAGCAAATATTCTGTTAGTAGAAACAACAGATAACTTTAGATAACTTACTTTGAATCATAAACTTAAAATTTGAGGAACTTGTGAGGAAGGAGAAAAAGTAGGGACGAGAAGACAAGCAGCGAGTAATAAGTCGATGCTCACAGAATCCTCAAATTATCTAGCTATAAAAGTTAAGCATAAGAAAAGAATCGTTTCGGCACTTATTGCTCAAACTGAGTTATGGAAGGTTAAGTCAGCTAAGTAGTTTGCCAAAAATAAATCTAACTGTGTGAGGAAGAAAATCTACACCTTTGCCTTCCCTACAAATACCTAATTTTTTCAATATTCAAAACGGATTCCTATATATTTACATTCTGTTACATGATTGGGTTTATATTTGCCGACTTAGTTAATAGGTAATGAAACATAGTAGTTAGTCGATTTTTAGCTTTTAAATACTTTTAATCTCCAATCCCCTATTCTTATGTTTACAAAAATTCTGCTTTCAATTGACGATTCGGATATGACTAAACATGTTGTTGATGAAGCTGTATCTCTGGCAAAGGCAACAGGTGGAAGTTTGATGTTTTTACACGTTATATTTCCACTAGACCAACCATATTATGATACTTTATTCATGCAACCAACTATCCTTTATTCAGAATTACAAAAAGAAACTCAAAAAAGGAATTTGAGTGAATGGGAACAATTTAAGCAAGATAAAGAGAATTGGTTGCGCGATTTGTGTGAATCGGCAAATTCTGCCGGTACTAAAGCTGAATTTACTCTTAATATCGGCGAACCAAGTAGCAGGATTTGCGATATGGCTCGTAGTTGGAATGCTGATGTAATTGTAATTGGTCGTCGAGGTCGTCGTGGTTTTACTGAAATGTTTTTGGGTAGCGTGAGTAATTATGTTATGCATCATGCTCCTTGTTCCGTTCTAACAGTGCAAGGACCTACTGTTGCAATTAGGGAAGCATCTCAACAATAACTAGAATAAGTAGAAACTGCATCGTAAATTAAAATCGTAATTTAAATTTTTTGCTTTTTGATTTACGAATTAGGATAGGAATTAGGAATTACAAATTATATTTACTCGGCTATACAAAAAAATATATTTTCCAAAAGGAGGGCAGATACAATGAGAACTAATGTATCTCCTAAAATATTCATATTTCTTAATGCTGTATTTGCTTTAATAGTAATTGGTTTGACTGCTTATAGAACTCCCGCAAACTTTATTTATAGACAAGCATTTTTACCGAAAAATAATGTTTTTGATCGAGCGCCAATTCGAGAGCAATTAGACAATCCATCAACGGCAGAAATACATCAATGTAATAATTTTAGATAGCTTCGCGGTGGCTGGAGAGCTAGAACTCGAACAAGCCAAAATTGACGGGTGGAGGTAAGCAGGGGGAGCAGGGGGAGAAAAGAATTTTACCCTTGTACGGTACACCCTTCAAAGTTTACTTGGTGGACTACTAGAATTAATCAATTACAGTAAATTAATTTAAACTTAATTAAACTTTAAATTTAACCACCTGCTTTCCTCATAAGTTCCTCAAATTGTTGGTTTAAGTTGAAATTGGATTAAGTAGTAACGGCTCTACTTAGATGAGACGAATATCGCATACAAGCCAGGAGAACTGCATCATGTTATTTCGCCAACTATTTGATGCCCAAACCTCAACTTATACCTACTTAATAGCTGATGAGTTAACAAAAGAAGCAGTGTTAGTCGATCCAGTCATAGAACAAGTCGATCGCGACTATAAATTAATTAAAGAACTGGGTTTAACTCTGTATTACTGTATAGAAAGCCATATTCATGCAGACCATATTACTGCGACTTATCAACTACGGAAACTTACAGGCTGTCTGAGTGTAGTTCCAGAAAAGTCAAAAGCTGCTTGTGCAGATGTCACCATTGAAGAAGGTGATAACTTGGGAATTGGTGCAGTAAATATTGAAGCGATTGCAACTCCGGGGCATACAAGCTGTCACATGGCATATTTAGTCAATGAAGACAGAGTGTTAACCGGAGATGCGCTGTTTATTCGCGGTTGCGGGCGTACCGATTTTCAAAATGGTGATGCAGGCACTTTATACGATTCAGTAACACAAAAGTTATTTACCCTACATAAAGAAACATTAGTTTATCCAGCCCACGATTACCGAGGACATACTGTTTCCACAATAGGAGAAGAAAAACAATTTAATCCTCGGTTTGCAACACGTAGCCGGGAAGAATTTATTGAATTAATGAATAATTTACACCTTCGGAATCCGCAAAAAATTATGGAAGCAGTTCCAGCTAACCAGATGTGCGGTAAAGTTGTGGCTTCAAATGAAGATGATGGGGAGATTGAGGGATTAGGAGAAAAATTATTAACTCATAATTCCTAATTTTTAGCTATTAAGTTAACTGCTCGCTGATAACTGACATGACTCTTTATCAATTTAAAAAAGGATATATCATCATGACTAGCTTTGTTGAAAACAAACTGCAAGAAGTTGATGCTGCTAAACTCAAGCAATGGATGGAAGAAGATAAAGCATTGCTAATTGATGTTAGGGAGAAAAACGAATTTGCAACCGAGCATATTCCTGGTGCGAAATTGATGCCTCTTTCGCATTTTCACCCAGAAAGAATATCGAATGAAGCACGTAGAAAAGTTGTTTTGCAATGTCAGTCTGGTAATTGTTCGGCTAAAGTTACAGATAAAATGTTTCTTGCCGGACTCAGAGATATTACTTACCTTAAAGGAGGTTTAGCTGCTTGGAAAAGTGCAGGATATCCTACCGAACTGAATACGGAAGAAGCAACTAACATATTTCGACAAGCTCAAATCTTTGCAGGATGTTTAGTAATTTTGGGAATAATTTTAGGTGCTTTTATATCTCCTTGGTTTTTAATTATTAGCGGTTTAGTAGGTGCCCAATTAGTATTTGCCGGAATCACGGATACTATCGCTTTAACTTTGTTACTAGCCAAATTATCTTATAATCAGCCGAAAGTTAAACTTGACGACATGCTTGTATAAATAAAATTCATTCATTCAAATGTAGAGACTTTGCGCCTGGTAACGTCTCTACATTTTTTTTATATACAGCATTCCTAAATCATTTGTGAGATTTGAGAAACCTGGTTTTCCAGAAAAACCGGGTTTCTTAGAGCTATCTTTCTCACGACTCATATAGGATTGCTACATACTATAGCAGTTTTCATTTGGGTGTAATACACGAAACTACCCCCTTCCCCTCTCCGCTATTTTAGAGAGGGGTGCCCGCAGGGCGGGGTGAGGTAAAAAATGTAGTGGACTCAACTGAAATTCGCTATAAAATTCTATATCAAGATTTCTAATTCTATAGATTAAACCATAATTATTGATACACAAAAAAATAGTTTAGTATAAAATAAGTTTTTGTATCTGGGTGTATTGATATTTTTATCAAAGAATTTTGATAAACTCTTTGATTGTAAACCTTTGCTTTTTTAAATCATAGCGGCTGTTTTCTGGAGAAAATTACCGGCAAAAACCGCCCAGACGCAGGTAAAGCACAGAATGTAGAGAAAAAAAAAGCAGGTAATCTGAAAGTAAAGGAAAATAGGAGTATTCGTAATTAAATCGCAAAAACAAAAAATCTCAAACCTTACACAAATCTTAAATTTGTTCTATTGTAAGGATTAAAAGGTATATAACTACTTTTTCTTCAGCTAGTATCTTCACTTGCATTATGCAGCAGAACCAGCGATTTTCCCTAGAACAAGCAATAGAGCGCAATCCTTTAATTGTTAATCCCGATAAACCTTTAATTGAGGTGGTTCAGTTAATGAGTCAGGGATGGAGAAGGATTTGTCATCTGACTCAAAATGATTTAGGAATAGATGATTCGACTATATTGCCATCTCACAGCAGTTTTGCTTTGGTAATGCAGGGAGAGCAGATAGTTGGTATTTTTACCGAGCGCGATATGGTGCGGTTAATTGCTGCTGGTAAAATACTACAGGATACAACCATTGCAGAAGTAATGAGTTTAGAAGTGGTAACCCTTAAAGCTTCTGAGGTTGAAGATGTTTTTACCGTCTTGAGTTTAACTTGCGATCGCAGGATTCGCCATTTACCGATTGTTAATGAAGAAAACCAACTTTTGGGGGTAATCACCACCGAAGGAATAAGACGAGCGCTGCATCCTACGGAGTGGTTAAGATTTCGTCGAGTCGAAGAGGTGATGAGTACGGAGATTATTCATGCACCTCCAACGGTATCGGTACTCGATACAATAAAATTGATGGTAAAGCATCATGTTAGCTGTATTGTTATTGTTTGCGAGAATGAAGGATTAGTCGATGGGCATCAGCAGACAGAGGTGAATGTTTCTCCCTCTCCCCTTCTCACTCCTATCGGAATCATTACCGAACGCGATATTCTGCAATTTCAGAAATTAGAGTTAAATTTAGAACGGATTCAGGTACAAGAAGTAATGAGTACGCCGTTATTTTTAATCGGTACGGATGAATCATTATGGAACGTACACCGAAAAATGCTTTCTCATCGAGTCAGAAGGTTAGTAGTAGCTGGCTCTAAAAATGAATTACGAGGAATAATTACAGAAACTAGCTTATTACAAGCTTTAGATCCTACCGAAATGTATGGGGTTCTAGAATTATTACAGCATAAAGTTAAACGATTAGAAGTAGAGAGAAGCGAACTATCGCAAAGCTACACCGAGCAATCTCAACTTTATCAGCAAATACAAACTTCACTTGAAGAACGAAAACGAATAGAAAAAGCACTCCGAGAAGAGAAAAATTTAGTATCTACTATTTTAGATATTGCCGGTGCTTTAATTGTTGTGCTTGATAAACAAGCAAAAATTGTTAGCTTTAATCAAGCCTGCGAAAGAATTACCGGTTATAGTTCTGAAGAAGTAAAAAATCAGCAGATATGGGAGTTAGTTGCTCCGGAAGAAATAAAAACTAGCACAGAAGTTTTTGAGCATCTTCAAAGAGGTGAATTTCCCAATCAAAACCAAAACCATTGGGTAGCAAAAGATGGAAGCCGAAGTTTAATTAGCTGGTCAAATACTTGTTTGATGGATGATGATGGTTCGGTTAAATATATTATTGCAACTGGAATTGACATTACTGAGAAAAAGCAATTAGAAGAAGAATTAAATCGTTTTTTTACGCTTTCTCTGGATGTATTCTGTATTGCGGGATTTGATTCTTATTTCAAACAAATAAATCCGGCTTTTGAGCAAATTTTAGGTTACCAAAAAGCTGAGTTGCTTGCAAAACCTCTTCTGCATTTTATTCATCCGGATGATGTCGCAGCAACTTTAGCCCAAATAGATAAACTTTCGCGGGGAGTCAAAACGATTGCGTTTGAAAACCGCTATCGTACTAAAGATGGTTTATATAAGTGGATGCAGTGGAGTGCAACTGCTTACGAACAGCTAATTTATGCAGTAGCGCGAGATATTACCGAATACAAGCATTCACAAGCAAAAATTCACGAGCAAGCTGCTTTACTTGATGTTGCAACTGATGCAATTATGGTTCGAGGTTTGGAAAACCAAATCTTATTTTGGAACCAAGGTGCCCAACGTTTATATGGTTATACCTCAGCAGAAATCTTGGGCAAAAATGCTAATGAATTACTTTACCGCGACTCTTTGCCACAATTAGATGAAATACATCAAGTATTGTTTCACAAAAATTACTGGAAAGGTGAGTTGCATCAAGTTACCAAACAAGGTGAAGATATCGTAGTTTTTAGTAGTTGGAGTTTAGTGCGCGACGAGGAAGGTAATCTCAAATCAATGCTGATTGTGAATACTGATATTACCGAAAGAAAGAAATTAGAAGCTCAGTTTCTCCGCGCTCAACGTTTGGAAAGCATCGGTACATTATCTGGCGGAATTGCTCACGATTTAAACAATATTCTCACTCCGATTTTAGCGATTTCTCAACTTTTACCCTTAAAACTACCCAAAGTAGACGAACAAACCCAGCATTTATTCAACATCCTCGAAACCAGTGCCAAACGGGGAGCAACTTTAGTCAAGCAAGTGCTATCTTTTGCCAGAGGAGTGCAAGGCGATCGCACTGTGCTTCAAGTAAAGCATATTATTTCGGAAATTCAGCAATTTGCTAGCAACACTTTTCCCAAATCAATTGAAATTGAAGTTACTTTACCCGATAATTTACAGTTAATTAGCGCTAATACGACACAAATTCATCAGGTGCTAATGAACCTTTGCGTCAATGCTCGCGATGCCATGCCGCAAGGAGGTACGCTGAGTATTCAAGCTGAAAACATTGCCATTGATGAAAACTACATTGGCATGAATCTTGACGCTAGCGTGGGAAATTATATTTTAATTACAGTTTCTGATACTGGTATAGGTATTCATCAAGAAACTTTAGAAAGAATTTTTGAACCATTTTTCACCACCAAAGAACAAGGTAAAGGTACTGGTTTAGGACTTTCGACCACAATTGGTATTATTAAAAGTCACGGTGGTTTTATTAATGTTTATAGCGAAGTCGGTGAAGGAACTAAATTTCAAGTTTATTTACCGGTAGTCCATACAGATGAAATTATTCAAGATCGAAAAGCAGAAATTCCTCAAGGGAATGGAGAATTAATCCTTTTAGTCGATGATGAACTAGGTATTCGGGATATTACTAAAACATCTCTGGAAAATCATAACTACCAAGTACTTACCGCCGACGATGGAATTGAAGCAATTGCCCTTTATGCCCAACACAAAAACGAAATCAGCGCGGTATTAATGGATATGATGATGCCAGAAATGGATGGTGTCACAGCTATTCGCACGCTGCAAAGAATGAATCCTCAAGCTAAAATAATTGCCGTCAGCGGATTATCTACCAGCGATAAGGTAAATGCAGCTATTAGCAATGGTGCCAAATTATTTTTATCAAAACCTTATACCAGCGAAGAATTGTTGAGAAAGCTGCTAACAGTTATTAATCCCCACCCGCTTTAAAATTACTTTAAAATTAACTCTTAAAGTTGCTTTGTGTTAGAGGATGGGCAGAAAAGTCAAATTTATACCTTACCTGGAAGTCGCGGCTACACAAGCAAAACCCGTCTTCACGGGTTTAAAATATGTAATTATACGTAGGTAAATTTCGCTTGTGTAGTAGCTATTTTAACCGCAGGATATTTTTCAAACATCCTCTTATGCCATCCTCACAAGTTCCTCACATTTTTATTTTAATTTATATATTGAACTTGCCAGTAATCAGATTAGCAAACTGATTGCCTTGTATACAAATAGTTTTATGTTTATTGGGCATCACCTTTAACCTATTAAATATAAAACTATTTTTCTTCAGTTTTTTGATTCCGAATCTGTTTCAACAGATATTTAAATTATTTAGGACTTACGCAACCGGCACATTTGTGCTGTAGGGTGCTGTGACACTTAATTAAATTTTTAACGTAGTAATCAGGGTTGTAGTGTCACGCACCACCTGAGTGTTGTGACAATTACGTAAGTCCTGTTATTTAATTTTTTTTCGCTGAATCGCGATCGCCAGAGAATTTTGACAGGTTTAGAATGTTGGCTGCTTCAAATTTGAGAACATTTCTATATTTAAAACAACAACACCCAAGCATCTACTAACTAAGGGATTCCTCTTCTTCGTTATCTTCACAGGGACGTACCAACCAGTAGTTAGTCACGTTGCCCCCTGACTCTCACAACGAGGAATTATAAGCGTTCGAGTTGGGTGTTGTTAGTTTGCGAGACAGATTATGAAACAGTTTTCTTACCTCTTCACTTGATTTAACCTGTTATAACTCAGGCTATTTTATCTGCCAGGGAAGCTTTATCGCTTCATATTTAATATAGCAATTAATAGATAAAGGTAGATTGTTTTGAAACGAAACTTTACCTTTTAGTGGCATCAACATTTTTGATTCGATATTGTTTACTTTTTGAATCATATTGATGATTTTTACTTGCAATAATGTTAACTACTGTAAAGGTTATCAAGCATTAATTGGGTTTATCTAGTTTTAACAGCGGTACCTGCTTCTATTTGTTCGCTTGGATATAAAATGACAGTGTCATTCTTGTTAAGCCCTTGTTGAATCTCCACCTCGTAGTTACTGCGATTTCCTATTTTGACAGTTTTACGATGCGCTTTTCCATCCTTAATAATAAATACGCACCAATTACCGTTACAGCGAAAAATGCTGCTTAAAGGTACTTTTAAAACGTTTTTACCTTCCCAAACCACGATTTGCACATCAACGCGGTAAGCGTCACCGAAATAAATAGCTGAATCAACAAAATCGCCAATTACATTTACCCGCTGTTCTTCGACTCCCAAAGCAGAAACTTTTGTAAAAGCTGATGGTTCGATTAATCTAACTTTGGCTTTGAAAGAGTTTTTAACAGAATTATAAATATTATTATTTGCTTGCTCAATTAAAATGGTATCTCCCGGTTTAATATTAAGTGCATCTTGGGATAAAACATCAATAACTAATTCTAAATCTTGAAGATTGCCTACCAGAACCGCGCACAGTGCCCCTAATTTCTAATTATGGGGGTGTAGTGCGCTCTTAGTTCCCATGAGAATTTTTTAGGAGAAAAAATTCTCATGGGTGCCCGCTGCGGGAACGCCACTTGCTACAACCGCTTTGTACCCCGGCAACGCAGTGGCTCATTTATTCCCCGTGATACCTAGAAATCACCGGACGATTTGTAAATAATAGAGTATACTATAAGTAGGAGGTGATAACAGCGTGTTTAATCTGACTTACGAATTCAAGTTAAAGCCAACAAAAAATCAAATAGATATTTTTGAAGAATGGTTAGAGACTCATCGTAGAGTTTACAATTATGCTTTAGCTGAACGTAAGGACTGGTATAAATCTCGGTCGTGTCAGATTAAAGCTTGCAGTCTTCATAGTTGTTACATCATTTCCGCTGACGCACTACGTCCAACTTACGCAAGTCAATGTAAGTCTTTAACTGCTACACGCAAGACTAACGAGTATTTAGGTAAAATTAACGCTCAGTCTTTGCAGCAAACATTGAGGAGACTTGAAAAAGCTTTTGTAAGTATGTGGGAACAGAATCATGGGTTCCCTAGATTTAAAAAAGTTGGGCGAATGCGGTCTTTTTCTTTTCCTCAATTAGGCAAGAATCCATTACAAAATGGCTGTATTAAATTGCCAGTAATAGGGAAAGTTAAATTAAGACAATCTCGGTCGATACCCGACGGTGGTGTTTTAAAGCAAGCTCGTGTTGTAAAGCGGGTTTCCGGATGGTACATAATGTTAACTGTCCAATGGGATGTAAATCCACCGCAAACGATGCCACGCGGGGAAGGAATAGGGATAGATGTCGGCTTGACTTCAATGGTTGCGACAAGTAGTGGTCTTTTAATTAAGCGTCCGAGGTTTTTTGTTGACGCAGAACGCAAGCTTAAATTGCTGCAACAACGTGTTAGTAGAAAGCGCAAAGGCTCAAATAATTGGTTAAAAGCCGTGATGAAAGTTGCGAGATTGCATGAATACGTTGCTAATTGTCGTAAAGACTGGCATAGAAAGTTATCTCATCAATTAAGCGATAACGTAGGAATGATATTTGTAGAAGATTTGAACCTAGTCGGTTTATCCAGAGGAATGCTAGGAAAGCATTGCTTGGATGCAGGTTTCGGTCAATTCTTTAATATCCTTGAGCAAACTTGTTTTAAACGTGGTGTTTATTTTCAAAAAGTAGATGCTAAGAATACTTCTCAAATATGTCCTAATTGCCAGCATGAAACGGGTAAGAAGACTTTAGCTGAACGTGTTCATAAATGTGATAATTGCGGCTATACGACTGATAGAGATATCGCAGCCGCTCAAGTAGTTCTAATTAGAGGACTTGCAGCCGTGGGGCACACGGTCAAGATGCTTAGTGAGGGCAAGTACATTGGTATCCCTGCGAACTAAGAATCCCCATCAATAAATTGAAGGGGAGTGTCAACAATATTGGTGTAGGACGAAACGCTAAAACAACAACCACGCAGATGGTGAATCCTATAGCAGTATAAATTAACTGCCCAGTGGTGAATTTAGGAAAACGTTGTTTGAGCAAATTCGATTTACCATTTTGCTGGTGTTTACCTTGTTTACCCGGTAAAAATCGTTTATTCATAAGCTCTGTGGTTGTTGGCTATCCGATTAATTGAGCGACTCGGATTGCCGATGCGATCGCGCCTTCATGTAAGCCATCTGCTAAGTATGCTCCTACATGATAAGTATGGTTTTCGCCGTTGGTATCGACTACCTCGTCTCGGTATCGAAAAGATTCAACAGTGTACAGGGGAGTATCGTGTTTTAAGCTTTGAATAATTAAATCTCGATTAATTAAAGATTCAAGATTAAAAGCCAAATTATATTTAACGTCAGGTGGGACACCGCATAACTGATTCAGACAGGCATTGTATCCCCATCCCGTTGCTGTCTCAAAAAAATCAAACTCCGAAGGTTGTCCGATCGCGTATTTATTGTACATCGAAGTATCTGCATGAATCAGGGTGGAAATTTGATTATTTTTCCAATCAGCAAAGCGTCTAACTTCTGCAACTGTCGGCTCTAATAATAGTTTTAGCACTCTATCCGGTGGAGTTGCAAACACCACTTTATCAAACCTGTAGGTTGCACCATCCGATAATTTAATTTTTACACCATCTTTGATTCTTGAAATATATGCAACGTTGACATTCACCAAAATATTTCCTTTAAAACATTGCAAAATCTTTTCAATATAGGAATATACTCCCCCTTTAATCCTAAACCAATTGGTAAAAATATAATCTCGCAGAGAAAGAATTGCTAGTTCGGCAGGAAAATTATCAATTAGTTCTAAGTGCATTGAATAGCTGTACATCGTCAGCAATTTTATCCAAGTGTTTCTAATACATCGAGTATTTAAAAAGTAAGATAAAGAGCGATTAGAAACAGACGGCATTCGAGCAAAATGGGTTTTTAACCATAAGCCAGCCGAACGAGCATATAAACTGTCAAGTTTGAGATATTCGATTAGTCGCTGTATGCCAATGAAATTTTTTCGGATAGAACAGGCAGAATGTATATGCAGACCGTTTTTGAAAAACATTGTAGAACCTAAATTGACAGGTTCTAAATCTATTTGCAATTCTTGCATCAAATTGAGAAAGTTATAAAAATTACTAGGAAATTCCAGTACTCCACCTTCTAAGAATTCCTTGCAGTTAGATTGTTCTGGTTTAACATTCTTATTAAGAGTGCGAATGTGTCCCCCTAAAATAGGCTGTTTTTCAAACACCGTCACATGATGATTTTGTTTATCTAAAAAATAAGCCGTAACTAAACCACTGGCTCCCCCGCCAATAATAGCTATTCTCATTTATCAACTCCCACATATTAATTGTTTTTTGATTAACTGTTAGGGACTTGTAAGTAATCAATTGTCCCACCGTCGGTGTTCACCGCGAGCGACACCGCCACACATTTAGTACCAACTCAACGAAGGAGGGGTGTATCGTACAAGGAAATATTATCTTCCCCTGCTTCCCCTGCTCTGCCTCCACCCAGCAATTTTGGCTGGTTCGAGTACTAAGTTTTGTCCAGAATTTTCGTAAAACGGCGGGATAATTTATTTTTTGGATCTTCCTTGGTTAAAATCTTGTCTCCTGAGAGCCTTTGGTATAAAAGCGCTCCCGTCCAAAATGTCGGTGCAAATCCTGGATAACCCGATGAAGCATTGCAAAAATAGAAATTTTTCAAAGAGGTATGATGATTTAATCGACCAATTCCCATATTTTTAGGCGTGAGACTAGAACCATAAGAATTACCATGAGGACAATGACAAAATCGTTCGTTGGTTGTCGGACTTCCAGTAATTTTAAAAACTAAGTGTTGGCGAATATTGGGAATATAATGCTTCTCGACAACATCCAAAATAGAGTTTAAAATTTCCTCTTTCTTTTGCCGATAAATCTTTTCATCTTGTGTTTTCAAATCTTGAAAATATTTATAGTTAGCTACAGTCAAAAACTCGATAATTTGACAGTCTTCGGGACAGTCGCGCTCTTGTGTAGTTAATAGGGTAGGAGTAGTAATCGCAAAACTAGGATTCGAGTAATCGTGTTGCTCGTACATTTGATAAAATGCCTCATTCAAATCCTGATGACATGTATGAAAAGTATTCCATTTACCAAATCCATAGTCTCGCAAGTCAATATCTTTGACTACACAATATGCCATGTAGTTTGAGGGAGAATATTCGTAATTGAGTTTTTTCTGTACCGCCCAAGAAAACTTCTCATATCCAATCATTTTGGCGACTTTCTGCGGATCTATATTGCAAATAAGGGTATCGGCAGTAAATTTAGAAGTTTGATGGGTGATTAAGTTCATCGCCTCTACACCCATAACTGTTTGATGCTCAACTAGAAAATTTACAACTTCAGTATTGAAAACAATCTCGCCACCGTTATCAACAATTACTTTGACTAATCCGTTAATTACAGCTTCAAAATGACGGGTAGGATAATAAGCTCCTTCTTGGTATCCTGAAAATAAAATTACCCAAGCGTAAAAAGAAAGTTGATTTGGTGGAAGTAAAAAGTCGGGCCATTGGGAAGCTAAAAGCGTTTGCGCGGCTTGAGGTAGTTTGAACCGATCAAAAACATCTTGTAGGGTGCTGTGCAGATATCTGACAGCGCAGCTAACTTCACCGAAATGCGTGAATAATTCCCTAGGGTTCACCGGAGGAGCTAATATTTTCAATCCTTCTCTAGTCTTTTTAACTTCAAAAACGAATTTAGCAATTTGCTCTGCATCTTTAGGAAACAAATCTGCAAGTCGTCGAATCAACTCCTGAGAATCCGAAGGAATATCCAAAGCATAATTCGGCATTCTCATATGGTCAAATCCATCGGGATTGTAGCGTTCAAAGGTAATATCTTGGTCTAAATTGAGTTTTTTCAGGACTTGATTAACAGGTTTACCTTCACCGCAATCCCAAACATAATGAAGTTGTGCGTTAAAGTGATATTTTTTAGCCATAGTAAAAGTATGACCAAATCCACCAGGATACTCATGGGCTTCCAAAACCTGCACTCGTTTTCCAGATTTTGCCATCAGCGAGCCAAACACTAACCCCGATAAACCGCTACCTAATATCAAGTAATCAGTTTTCATAACCAGTTTTATTAAATAACTATATTTATGCTCGACCAGAGCATAAAATTTAATTTAGAAAATAAATTTGAGAAACTTGTGAGGATTAGCCTTCGTCGGTGAGGATTTACCCAACGGCAACGCAAACGAGCGTGTTCGGGAAATTTGAGTTCTACCGGAACCGCGCACAGTGCCGCTAATTTCTAATTATGGGGGTGTAGTGCGCTCGCGACTTTAGTCGCCAGTCCCATTACTTTTTGTGCAATATTTTTGTATTACATTTAACCCAAAACCGCTATATTTACAGTACTTTCCACATGAACTTCGACTTGCGATTATTACAGTGGTGTTGCTGGCAAAGGCCTTGGAGGTGCTGACATTGGGTTTACCCCGCCGCTACCGACTTCAAACTGAGTCATCATGGCATGGTCTTCATGAACTGTATTATGGCAGTGCATCATATATTTACCCTGATGAGGTTCAAACCGAGCAACTAGTTTAATGTTGTCATCCTCACCGATATAAACAACATCTTTCCAACCGCGCTCGTAAGCAAGAGGCGGTTGACCGTTGCGTTCTAAGATTTGGAAATGAACTAGATGAATGTGGACTGGATGAAACCAATCGCGACTGTTTGTAATAATTTCCCAGACTTCAATATCGTTTAAACCAGGATTTGCATCAACGCGATTTCGATCCCAAATGTTACCGTTAATTTCCCATCTATCGTTGCGCTTCTCAAAAGTCCAGCGTCTTGTAGGTCTTGCAGAAGGCGATATAAGGGCTTCAAAAGGTCGTAACTTCGAGGGAATCAAACTATTGTCGGGTTCATTGCGTACTACGTCAAAGCGCATAATCTTAGAAGTCCCGGCAAAATCTGTATTGTTAGGTAGTCCAAGATTTTGCAAAACTATCTGAGTACCAATAGGGTATTTGGAAAAATCGATAATTAGTTCATAACGCTCTGCCATTCCCAGCCTTAAATTTTTTGTTCTAACTGGTGCTTCCAAAAGTCCGCCGTCTGTGCCGATAACAATTAAATCGTCACCCGTACTCAAAGCTAACTTGTACGAACGCGAAACCGAACCATTGAGAACTCGGAAGCGGTATTTACGGTTGGCAACTTCCAACCGAGGCAGCGGCGCACCATTGACTAAAAGAATGTCTCCCATCAGGCTGGTATGCTCGCGATCGTCGAAAATTAAAGAGCCATTATGAGCAAAAATTTTATCATCAATAATCAAAGGTATATCGTACTTACCTTTGGGTAAAGGAAGACTTAACTCAAAGTCATCTTGGACAATATACATACCAGCTAAACCCATGTATACATGATGTGCCGTTTCATCAATTGCATGGTCATGATACCAAAAGGTAGCAGCGCGATTATTAGGATAAATGTAATCCTTGTAAAAGCCGGGACTAGATAAATCCTCAGCATATCCGTCAAACTGCGGCAGCGATGCCATTCCGTGCAAATGAGTTGATGTTGATGCACCAACGTGATTAACAAAGCGAACAACTGACTGTCTACCCTGATGTTGCTTAATAGTAGGACCTGGAGTTATGCCGTTATAACCCCAGATTTCTGTTAATAACCCAGGTAAAATCTCTGCTTGATTTCTTCTGATTACAATCTCATAGTAATCAGTTGTTTCATCGCTACGTACAGGTTGTAATACTGGTGGAATAGGAAGCTTAACTGTAAAAGCTTCTGGTTGCGGGCTGCGGGTAGTTGCAGCATGACTAATATGCTGATACGCCATAGGAAGTAAAAGGGCACTGCCACCAGCAATTGCAGCGAACTGTATGGCTTTTCGTCTTGTAATATTCATATTCACATTCTCCTATTTGATAAGGAGTTTTGTAACTTATATGCAACTCCGATAAATAGCGGAGCCATAAAGGCCTTATTAGCTATTAATTAATCCAGCAAGCCCAAAGTAGGTGAACAAATTTATTTACTCTGATTAAAAGTTAAGAAAATTAACTTTAATCCTTGCGGTTGCTTCGTTTCACTCGCAATGACACTGTGTAATTAATTATGTTTAACTACTTAGAATAGCTTGTATTGAGCGCTCGATAGGGATTATGGTACTTTAGTTCTACTTCCCTATCGGATGCCCAATACTTATTTATAGCGTTTCTCAATAAGCGTGAAGTACAGTTTTCTTTATCTCCCCTCTCCGATAACTTGGAGAGGGGTTGGGGGTGAGGTTTTAAGATGTACCTCAATAGACCGGTCGGTAAGCGCTATAAGACTAAACCAGAGTAAAGAAATCCTCTACACCAATATCACTAGCATCTACATTTACTAAAGTAGCCAAATCTTCTGAGGTTTGGGTTAAGCTAATCGTGGTTCTACCAAAATTTTGAGCAATCATCAGGTCTTCAAACACCAGACTTTCGGCTAATAAGAAAGAATCTGTACCGTCTTGATAGTCAAAAATAGTATCTAACCCGTCGCCTTTTCTTAAAACAAATTGGTCATTACCTTTGCCCCCGAATAACAAGTCATTATTTTTACCTCCATCGAGAAAATCATCGCCTATGCCTCCTATAAGAAAATCTCGACCGTTACCACCCAAAAGACTATCATTACCATCCTTGCCAAATAAGCGGTCTCGACCATTACCACCATTAAGGGTATCATTGCCATTTTTGCCGATAATTATGTCATTTCCATTAAGCCCGTTAAGGCGATCGCTCTGGGGGGTGCCAGTAAGGAAGTCGTTACCAGAGGTGCCGTTAATGAAGTTTTCTGGAGGAGAAATCAGTTGTACAAATATACCTTCATTGCTGAAATTGAAATTCCAAGAAACCGCAAATTGTGATTCATCGGGATTGTAAACGGCAGAATTCTGAAAAATGTCGCTTCTTGGAGAAATAACAAAGGCATCATCGATTAATGAGCCATCTTTACTAATGAACTGTCCTAACAGACCTGAATTAGTTGCTGCTGCTAATAAATATATTCCTAAATCTTCACTAAAAGCAACTGAAATAGCATCGTTACCTCTGGTGTTAAAACCGTTATCTATAACGACAATCTCATTACCAATCGCTGTGCCATCTGCATCAACTAGTTGGGCACGAACATCACCTTCGTCTGGAACTCCGTAAGCAACAAGAAATTGTGTATTAGTAGAATCAAATGCTGTATTAATACTGAAAGCCAATCCAGTACCTTCTGCAATGTCAAATTGACCGCTAACAAATGAGCCATCAGCAGAAATTAACCGACCAACAACATCCGTACCGCTTGCGCTTTGGTCTCTCCAGGTTGCTAAATACTGGTTGTCGATATTATTGAAAGCCACTTCGCCATTAGGAGCGCTGTCTCCAGTTGAGTCAATCCGAATCACAGAATTAATTAAAGTTCCATTACTATCAATTCGCTGACCAAAAATCGCATTTCCTCCTGGAAAACGCCGACTAGTTTGGAAGTACTCGTTTTGATTTAAATTGTAAAGGAAACTAGGCTCAAATCTGGCATTATTGATAAATAGATTATTTCCGATAGGAACACCATTTGCACTTAACAGTTGCCCAAAAAGACCCTGATTAGAATCAGGAGCATTGTTCCAAAAACTAACCAGATACTGATTACCACGGTTGTTGTAAGTGATATCAGGGGCGTTTATAAAATTGCCATTTTCTGGGATTTGTAGATTGTCTCCAATTAAGTTTCCGGTTGAAGAAAATCTTTGTAGAGCTAAGTCACTTCCACTACTGCCTGTAAAACTCCATACAACTACGTATTCTTTGTTACTGCTGTTGTAGGCTAGTTCTGGTGATACCGCAAATGATGACTTGAGGTCTTCTGATACTTTGATAGGATTCTCCATCTTAGTAGCTCCCGTTCTTTTTGATTCATTTATTATCAATAGAGTAAAATTCTAAAACCAATATGCTACTTACTGAGTGCTGAAAATAGCTATATTTTCATGTTATATAGGCATATGAAGGTAAAAACAAAGTAGTGATAAAACTTAATATCAACAATATTTTAGGTATTAGTTAATAAAGTATTGATGATTGTTTCACCTGACTAAACTCAAATTCAAATAAATAAAATCTGTATCACCATTAGCTATAATCTAAAGGTAAAAATAGAGCCGAATCATTTTTAGGACTTACGCAGCAGTAACGGTAACGGAGCATTAGCATTAAAAATAAGCTGTTACTTAAGCTAGCTCGTTTCATCAATCCCGTTCGACAAGATTTTATAATGCTTTACTGATGATTTAAGATGTCCTATGGGACAGGCTCCGCTAACGCGGCTAGACAAACAAAACCTACCGACCACTACTTAGCCTTTTTAAATCAGTTTTGTACGAATAATTATGTCATTATAATCTAGGTCGCCACCGTTGGGTAAATCTTCAAAGCCGAAGGTATTGTCTCCTAACATGCGAATGTGGTCTTGTCCGTCGGAATTAGCTCCTAAATATGTAAAATACACTTCGGGGTCCTCAGCACTACCTTCTACATCATCGGGATTACCGTTAACGATAATAAATGGTGCATAGATGCTTCCACCTGATAACTCAGAATTGTAAGTAGCGCTACCTTGGTTCTCAACGGTGAGGTCAATTCCTTGAATTCTGTTATCAATAGCAGTTTGAATGTAATTATCATCTCCAGGATTGATATCTGCGATTCCGTCACCGTTGGTATCAATTCCTCCGTTTTCGTCTACTACTTTGTAGAATCCGACATAGTTGTCGTAACTTGCTTCTCGAAATACTGAAAATTCAGCATTAACAGTTTGGTTAATATCAACATCTAATAAGTGAATTACTTCTCCTTCTGGTTGATTTTGTAGTGCTGTTCCTAGAATCATAGATTCAGCAGTTTGTTCTATTTTAATTTCTAAATCTAATGATTGATTGTTTGCATTGCTGTGATTCCAAGTAATATTAATTCCATCTGCTGATAAGTCGGAGATGCTTTGAGATATTTGGCTGGAAAAGATTAATTTTTCAATAGCATTATTATCTTTAGTTACAGATTCTATGGAGCTATTTTCAATGTAGAAAAATCTAAAGGAGTGGTTAGAATTCAATTCTATTATACTTTGCAAGTCTCCACTATTAAAGCCATTGGGATAATTAGTAATAGTAGAAAAGATTATTTCTCCTTTGGCTATTGCTGCTTCTGTATAACCGTCTTCTCCTGGTAGAATACCATTGATAGAACCACTTTTATCGTCTACTAAAACTATGCCGATTTGATTTGCTGTTTTGCTATTTTGATTGGTTAAAGTAATTTTGACGTTGAGTTTTTCTGATTCTTCTTCGCTATGATTAATTTCATCAAAGTCATTACCTAATCCTAAAGGTAAAGCATATTGTAAACCGTATTCGCTGGATAAAGCATTTGCATCTCTTCTGAGAATATCGTCGTTAAAGTGACGGTTGTAAATTTCTCCATAGTTACCTACTGCTTTAATTGCATTGACAGCAAATTCTTTAGTTAAACCATAGGTAGATTCAAGACTATCAGCAATTGTTTCATCTAAGCCAAGGAAATAATCAATTGCAAAAGTTGAAGTCAGTTCTTTGTTATTAATTTCCTGTATTATCTGGTCAATATTTTCTGAGGTAATACCATATTCTTCTGCTTGAACTAAAGCAGTATAAACAGCGCTAATGACTTCCATCCAACGAGATTGGTTTTCATCAACAGCAATTCCTAAAGGTTCTTTAGATAATACTTCGTCTAAGACAAAATGTTCTTCTGGGTTGGAAAGATTGGGAATAGCAGCACTTAAAAGAGGTAAGTCATGAGAAATTGCATCTACTTCTGCTTTGTCGTAAGCTGCTAACATCTGGGCTTCTGTATCGTAGATGTTAATTAAAACTGTTCCACCTAGTTCAAATAATTCATCTTCCAGATTTTGTTTGGAAGTTGTGTTTGCTACTACTCCAATTTTGCGACCGTTTAACATTGCAAGATTGGAAATACCGCTATTCTTGCGTATCATTACCCCTTGTCCGGTGTATAGGTAAATGGGGGAATAATCAATTCCAAAGCTAGCATCTCTGACTAAATTATGGGTAATTTGATTTGCAGAGATATCTACAATCCCGTTTGCTACGTTGGTGAAGCGTTCGAGGTTATCTTGTTGGATAAATTCTACCTTGTTGGGGTCGCCAAATAATGCAGCTGCGATCGCTCGTCCTAAATCTACATCAAAACCGGTAATTTCTGCGTTTTCTTGTGTTTGGGAGAAACCGGGAGCTTTTCCATTAATACCTACTTTGAGGGATCCTCGTTCTAATACTTCTTGAAGTACATCACGGTTATCGTTGTCTACAAATTCTAAGTTTTGGTTTGCTGTACCGGAGAAGGGAGGAGAATACAACAGTCCTCCATCTCTTGCTAGGAGGTTACGTCCCCTTTCTAATCCTGGAAAATGACGGTTATAGATTTCCGCGTAATTACCAACTTGTCTGATAATATTTATTGCGAAATCATTGGGTAAACCAAGGGTAGCACCCAAATTACCTTCTAAGCCAAGGAAGCGACGAATTTCCAGGGAAGAATCATTATTGGGGTTGTCATCGGTGTTGATTGCTAGGAATTGGTCAATATTTTCTGAGGTAATACCAAATTCTTCTGCTTGGGTGGGTACGTAAGTTAACCATCGTATGACATCTCTTAGTTGGGAGTCATTTTCTGGTAATGTTAGGGATACGGGAACTTTAGCAATTTCTACATCTAATATTTGATGATTGTCTGGGTCGGAAAGATTTGCTAAATTTTCGTAAATAACAGCGCTATCGGTTGAATAAGCGTCAATTTCTCCTTTATCGTAAGCGGCGACCATTTCATCAATGGAATTGTAGAATTTCTCGGAATAATCGATTCCTTCACCAAGATATAAAGTATCAAATAGTGCTTGACTTGCTTGAGCTTCAACTATCCCGATGGTTCGTCCGTTTAAATCCAGAGCGTTATTAATGCCGCTATTTTGACGTACTACTATTGCTTCATAATCGTAGAAATATACGGGACTTAAATCTAAATCTGGAACCAATACGTTATTGATAAAGCGGGTAGTTCCTATATCTTCTCCTGCTTCTACAATTTCAAATTTATCTGCATCACCGAATAATACAGCAGAAATTGCACGAGCAAATTCAAGGTCAAAGTTGGAGCTAAATTCCGATTCTGCAACTAGTAGTTTACCGCGAGCAATGATGTCATCAAGGGTAGTTAATTCGGGATTTTCAATATTGAAAGTACGTTCGAGTTGAGGTGGAACTGTTAAGTCATCAGTGATGTTATCGCTTAAAGATACGGGAGTGGGTTGGTCAACTATTTCAATAATTTGAGTTAAGTCGGGGAAGTAAGAATAGGTGTTTCCTTGATTTTGAATCAAAGCGAGATTTTGACCGTTGTAATCTAGTATCCCACTGATGAAGCGGAATCCACTTAAATCGGTAATCCCAAAACCGGAAGCTGATACTTGGATTTTGTCTCCCTGTTCTGGATTAAAGTCCAAAATCTTATCGAATCCTTGATTTGCGGAATCAAAGTAGAAAACATCTGCTCCAGAACCACCATTAAGAAAATCTTTTCCTAAACCACCAATGAGCAGGTCATTACCGTCATTACCAAGCAACCAATCATTATCTGCTCCACCATTGAGGATGTCATCTCCTGCTGCTCCTTTGATTTGGTCGTTACCAGCATCACCGCTAACGGTATCGTTACCAACACCAGCATTGATGTTATCTGTATCATTTCCAGCAGCGATTTCATCATTACCGGAACCACCTTTAATAATATCTTTACCAGCATTTCCTTGAATGATATCGTTACCGAAATTACCATTTAAGGTATCATCCCCATCACCACCAATTAAGCTATCTTCTCCGTGTCCACCTTGAAGGAAATCATTTCCAGCTTGACCGTTTAAGGTATCGTTAGCATAAAGACCTTCTAAGGTATCGTTTCCTAAATCTCCGGTAAGCTCATCATCTCCAAATGTTCCTTCTAGGGTTAAACCGTTATTGTCACTGGTATTTACGTCTTGGTCATTATCAATAATTTGTAGTAAAGCAACGGAAGCGCTAGGGTTGAGAATAAATCCTTCTCCAGTGGATTTTAGATTGAGGACGATGCTTTCTAAGCTTTCATCTTCTACATCATCGGAGATGGAAAAACTGACGGTGGTTGTGGTTTCTCCGGGAGCAATGTATGCTTCTCCTAGCTTCTGTTCGCTGGTGGTGTAGTCTTCCCCTATAGTTGCGGTACCAGAAACGCTGTAAAGAACTTTTAGTCCTTGGTTGGGAGCGGGATGACTGAGTTCGATGGTAAATTCTATGGTATCTTGGGATTCTTCTGCGGTGGTGACGCTTTGGGGTTTGATGGCAACGCTACGATTGCCAAAGGAGTTTATATCTCCGTCTACTAGTATGTAATTTTGGTAAAGGGTTTCTTTGAATTCTGCTTGTAGTTCGGTGATGGTTTGTTGGTTGGAGGTGAGCTTTTTAATTATTTGTGCAACATCTGTTTGAGTGATGCGTTTAACTGAAGCAAGAGCGGGTAATGCTGCTTCAATGGATTTTGATGCTCCGATGTCGCGGACTGTATTTAATAATTGATTGCTAGTTGCAATGAAGCTAGAAGCAATTTTTATCTGTTCTAAGGTAGCTGTGGTGGTGTAGGTTTTAGCTAAACTAAACAGAAATTCTTCGATATCACCATTATCGGAGAGATTAAAGCTATCGGTAATTCGAGTGTCGGTGGAGCGATTTTCTAGGAATTTCGCAAATTCTTCCTGTACTAATTGAAAATTGTTTGGATTCGCTTGTTCTCCCTGGTTACCATCAAGGAATGCTCTTGCTTGGTTAAATAAAGATTGAACTTGGATATGAAGCAGATAAACATTTAAACCAGTAGTATTGTTTTGACCTACTGCTTCGAGGGAATCAAAGGTTGATAGGTCAAAGTCTGCATCTAATCCCAGTTGTTCCTTGATTAAATTACCAGCTTCATCGGGTAATAAACCTTCTCTTACTAAAGTAACTTGTAAACTGGTTAGGGGAGTAAGAATTGCAGAACCCGGTAAACCAAGGAATTTTCCGGCTTCGGTGCCGCTAGAAGTATCAAAACCACCGATACCGATTAATTGCCCGTCTTTTATATCAATTACACCATCAGCATTGCTATCCCAATCCAAGCCGATTTCTAGATTGTATTCACCGTATTCGTTAGTAAAGGTGATGGGTTCGGCTACAATTTCACCGTTGAGTTCAATTTCTGCATCCCAAACACCGTTAAAGTTAGCATCGAAAAAGATAGTTGCAGCATTAATATAGCTATTAGAAAGACTGCTGCTAAAGGTAATACCGGATGCTCCGACATTAAATTTAGCGACGGTAATCCGAGCTAATTCCTTGCTCCAAACTGTCTTCATAATTTCAAACAGTCCGACATCTAAACCTACCCGAATTTCACCTTTGAGGAAAGCGTCTAAGCTACCTTTTAAGTCGAATAATTGTAGGGGGGTATCTATACGAGAGATGATTTCGGAACCTCTGACTTTACCATCGTTTTTACCTTGGAGTTCTCCTTCATCTACGACATCGAAACCAAGATAACCTTCTACACCACCTTTGAGGATGGCTTTTACAACTACAATGCTAGCGGATAAACCTGCTGCTATGGTTGCTTTAGCGCTTAATTCATCTTTTTCGTTACCGTCACTATCCCAATCATCTAAATAGAAACCGTCAAGAACTTTGTAGATTTTAGAAAGTTCAAAATCATCTTTTTTCCAAGCTTCTAAACCACCGGTATCGTAACCTACAGATAAATCGGTTTTAGCTTCAAATCCCAGTTCTAAAAGTCCTTTAATGGTAGGTGGAGTGTAAAGTAGAAATTCTTGTTCTTTACCAAAGAAATATTCTAGGTCGGGAATATCATATTTGATTAAATCGACATTTGGTTCACCTAATAAGATGCGAATTAAGGTGATGGGATTATCAAGGATAGGTATTTCTAAACCATCTAAATTTTTCAGTTTATTTAAAGCACCTTTTTGTTCTTTACTAGCAGTATTGGAATTTTCTGCTTGTTCTGTGGGAGTTCCTTTTGGTGAATTGGTTTTGTTTCCTTGTTTGCTGGGGTCAATTTTAGCAGCTGCGTCACTTGGGTCGTTACTTGCTCCTTTGAAGTCATCTAAATCATAGCTACCCAGTTCTAAAACAATATTTTCGCCGCTATCGACTAATTTTTTGAGATTATCGCTGAGTTCAATTATGTTTGTAACTGTTTGAATAAATTTAACAGCTTTGGGAATACTTTCTTTAATTCGCTTCAGTTTTTCGTTGGTAGTATCTTCAGGAATTGCTTCTGCGATCGCCATTCCTAAATCTAAGATAGAAACACCAGGTTTCCCGTCTTTATTAAATTCGTTTTCTAAACCAATAGCAGAAAAGATTTTGGTATCTGAATTGAGAACTTTGAGTACTGGTTTAACCGGGGAAATTATTTTTTCTACGGTGTTAATAATTGGGGTCGCAAATTTGGTGAGGAAGGTACCGAAATCTAAAGTAATGTTATTAAATTCGACGCTTAAACCGTTACTACCTGCCTTTGACTGGTCTCCAAAATTGAATAAAGGCAATCCCACACCAATATCTAAACCAATTTTAGGAAAAGCAGGGTCTCCTTTAACGCTAGCTTGAGTTTTTAGTCCTAAATTGGCTATTCCTGCAAAATTATACTTGAATAAGTCGGAAAATTTTAATTCCTTATCGTTTTTCCAATTTTTCAGTTCTTTTAAAGTTAGGCGATCGCCATCGTCTAGTAGTTTAATAATTTTACCGGTCCCTTCGAGGTCATCGGTATCAAATTCATTATTTGGTTTAGAAAATGCTTCGATGGGTTTATCGTTTTCGTTTTTGGTCAGGGTTCCGTTTCTATCAAAATCTACGTAGCGGATTCCGTTTTCAATTTTAACAATTGGATCGGAGATAACGTTAAGTTTTTTGTCTCCTTCTAAATCGACAAAGGTAATTTCGGTTTCTAAAACTTTACCATTATCAACAGTTAAACCCAATAATTGAGCGGCTGTGTAGCTTCCTGCTTTTTCCAATCCTAAGATTTTAGCTTGGGCTGTAGTGATGCTAAAGGATTTGAATAAATCAATATCATCTTCTTGCTGATAAGTTCCTTTATCTGCTGATTTTTTAGCTTTCTGGTCAATAAAGGTTTTACCATCGTTAGTAACTATTTGGTAACTAACAACATTGTCTTCGTTAATTTTCCAATCATCACCAGATTTTTGTGGTTCTCCGGGGTCGTTGATATTATTACCGTTAATATCAAAATATTTACCTTTAGTTAAAAAATCATTTTCATCGTATTGACTATCACCGTTAAGGTCGAGAAAATCAATTGTATTATATATTATGGCTTCGTCGTTATCTAAATTACCGTTGCGATTGGCATCGTTAAACTTTAACTTGATATCATTTTGACCTTGTTTGACTTTCTTCTCATCAACGATTAAATCAGCACCATCGGTAAATTGTCCGTTGTCGTCAGTATCTAGAAATTCTCTGACTTTAGCAACAGTTTCGTCAGTATCTGCTTTACCATTATTATTTTTATCAATTTTTAGTTTGTCACCGTCTTTGACAAGTTTATATTCTTTCGGAGAGCGTTCGGAGGCATCTGCATCAAACTCACCGTTGTGATTGTAATCGATATATTTGAAGCTACCGGAATTGATAAACGTACCGGTTTTTTCTTCTCGGACATTCGCTTCGGTGAATAAAATTAACGGGTCGTTTTCAGCGGGTTTATCTTGAGCAAAATCAACCCGATCGTTGTCATTGATATCTAGTACAAAACCATTAAAAGCATCTTTGGTAAATTTACCATCATCATCTTTGATGACTTTATATTCTCTGGTAAATTTGTCATCGTTGGTTTCATCAAGATAATTAATCTTTTTACCGTTTAATTCCTTAAGAACTTCATCTTCACCGGTATAGTTAATTGTTGTAGACTTAATTTCTACTATTTGTAATTTTCCATCAATTCTTTGAACATTAATTAACTGTTCTTCATCATCAATTTCACCATTCTTGTTTGCATCTTGGATAAATCTACCGGTTAAATTATCTAAAAGTAGTTTTTCTCCATCGTTATACTTACTGTCTCCGTTAGCATCTAAATAAATGCGTTTATTTTTCTTATCGTTTTCAATTTTGACTTTATTGGGGTCATTGATAACAACAATTTCTCTATCGCTATCATCTTTCTTACTATTATTATTAGTATCTAAATATTTCTTACCGCCATCTTCAATGACTTGATGTTCTCTAGTCCAATAACCATCATTACTAATATCTAAATATTCAAATGTAGTATTATTAGGGTTTGTAGCAGTTTGGATTGATGATTCGGTAATAAAGTCTTTATTACTATCATCTTTTTGCCCGTTACGATTGAAATCAATTAGTTTTTGCTGCTTTCCGTCTTCATCTTCATCAAAGAAATTAAGATAGCTACTACCACGATTTATTATCGGTTCGTAGACATTATTACGAGAACCACTAAAATCAATATCTAAAGCAGAATCGGGATTTCCAACTTCGTTTAAAGATGGTTCTTTAGCAGAATTATGTTTTTTATCACCGTTAATATCTAAGAAGAAATATTCTTGTCCTTCAGCTTTAACTAATTTTGGTTCGCTGAGTTGTTTGCCTCCCTCCTGATAATACTTTTCGGTAAATTTATTATCTTCGGTTATATCAAGGTACAAAGAACCTTTATCAGTTTTGAAGAAATATTCTGTGAGACTATTTTGAATAGTTTTATTCCCAATAGATATACTTCCAGCTTGACTTTTATCTCCATCTAAATCTAAGAAAGTAAATTTTAAATCGGAACCATTAATTTTTAAAGGACCAAATTTAGAATTAACGTAAGATTCACCGACATCAAATAATCCATTACCGTTAGCATCTTGAAAAGCAATCGGTTTACCTTGGACAAAGAGTCCTTCTCCTTCAATATCTACATCAGCATCTAATTTATTGTTATTGTTCTTATCGATATTAGATTTTTCTTTCTTAGTTAACTCTTCCTCGGTATCAAAACTATTATTACCGTTTTTATCGAAATAATATTTTAGATTACCGTCAACTTTTTTCTCTTCAATTCTAAATGGTTTAATTCTACCTTGGTTGTCAAACCATTTACTAGTACCGGGAGCTACCGAGAATAAATTTTCTTTGACTTTCTTACTTTTCTCATCAAAATTACCATTACGATTTAAATCTAAATAGTAATTGGTAATATTACCTTGAGCGTCTTTTTGAGTCCGGTAAATTCCTTCATTCTTTTTATCTTGTGGAGCATCAAAGCTATTATTACCATTCCAGTTTACTTGCTTTGCTTCATTGCTAGCTTGATTAACCGTAGGGAAAGGAGAGGCCTTACCTTTATCATTAACTTGAGTAAAGGGTTCTTGTACTTGTCTGACTTCGGTAATAAATTTATCGTCTTTATCGGTATCAGCTTTACCATCTTTACCGCTAACAGTTTGTCCGCTACTATTTTCTTTTAATTTATCAACTTTAATACCATAATCAAAGGTTTGGGCATCAAGAATTCCATTACCATTTACATCTAAGAATTTAATAGTGTGGTAATTATCTAAATCTTTAATCCCAGCTTTAAAAGTAATAGCTAATTCGGTCGGATTCTGAGAATCATCCTGCATATCCAAACGAACCGGACCCAAGTTACCTTGACCTTTAAAGTTATCTAAATTCAGCTTAATGGTAGCATTAACTTTAGTTTTATTGGTATCAATATAAAAACCAAAATCTTTATGTAAACCAAAACCCAAACCAACATCAAAGCTAAAATCAGACTTGATTTTGCCTTCAGTTTTGAAACCTATTCCTAAAGCATCTAAACCCAGACCAGCATCTAAAGATAATTCAAAGATATTATACTTTTTCTTGATATTTAAAGAGATATTAATATCATCTTCATTCATATCTACTTTGACTTTAATAAAATCTAAGCCAATAGTAGATAAAGCACCTTCAATAATAGATTTTAAACGATTACCAGAAAGATTTTGTTGACCGCTAATTGCTGTGACTAACTTATCGCTAACTTTTCCAATCAAGTCGGGAGTTTTACCCTTTAAACTACCAACAATAGGAACGGAAAGATTATCAAGACTCTTTTGTAAACTAGTTAATCCTTCCCTTACCGATTGAGCAGTTGTTTCAGCATTTAATACTCTATCTACTACATCAATTCGCTGTTGAGGTACAAAAATATTGTTATAATCAGCGTCTTTAGAAACAACTTGATAAGTAATCGCAGATTCATGATAAAGTCCTGGCTCTGCTATTCCTTCGTCAGTACCGGTAATTGCAACGGTTTGCAATTCAAACCATTTATCGGGAGTAATTGTAATTTCGGTGGTTTGTTTTTCAACCTGAGTAACGGTACGGTTAATAGCAAGATTGATATCGTCACCAATTTGATTACCGCTTGTATCCTTTACTTTCGCAATTAAAGCTAATTTACCGTTACTATTTGAATCTAAATTCCCAATAATTACCTGTTGGGATTCATTCCAATTGCCTTCTTGTTCTCCAATAATTTCATTGGGTTCTACGGAAGTAAAATTGAGTTTGGATTCTACATTATTACCCTTATCATTAGCATCGTAAAATTCAACAATGACATCTTCATCTGGTTTTTGGGTAAACCTAACATCAAAAGCAATAGTTTTATCTTTCTCGGAAGTAACTAAGCTATTCAGTTTAAAGGATATATTGTCAACATCCGTTGGAACACCAAAGCTATAAACTTCCTTATTGACTTTAACTTTAGTTGGATTCACCGGATTGACAAAATCAATTTCCGCTCCTGGAGTTAAACGAATAGTGACATCTTTTTGAGGTTCGCTGAGTAAGGAAACTTTGAAGCTGGAAACTTCTCCTTCCTGTACTACAGTATTGTCTCCTACCTGAACAATTCTGACTCCCGGTACATCATCATCCTGAATACGAAGAGTAGCTTCTTTGGTTTCTGATAATTGATATCCTTCTCCAGGAAGTAATTCGACTACTACGGTTTCTTCAAATATCCTTCCGCTACTATCTTTAACAATTTCTTTGACTCTTAAGGGGTCTACTTTAACAGTTATTTCTCCTTCATATACCCCTTTACTTTTATTCGCTTGGAGAGTAGATTTTTGAGCAATTGTAGCGACTAAATCATTGCTAAATTTAATTTCAGTTTCATCATTTAAAGATATTTGTTGAGGAAATGCAGATTCTGAAATTACACCGGGAGCGGTAGCGGTTAACTTATAGGTTCCAGTTCTATTATCACCATAACCTGCTGTTTCTACAAAAAATGTACCACTATTTGTTGCAGTATATTTAATCCGAGAATTTCGACTTTCTCCTCCATCGTCATTACTAGCAACTTCTTTGCCGTTACTGTCATAAAGACGTAAATAACTATCCGAAAGAGTTCCCTTATTTGTAGGACTACCTTCTAAATCGAAAGTGTATTCAACCCCTGCTTTTAAATCAATCTTAAATCTATCACGGTCACCATTTTGGGAAACTGTTCCGATAGCGGAATCGTTAGCAAATAAACGACCGTTAGTATTGTTATTATTGGAAAAATCAGTATCGGTTTCGCTGACAGAAGTTTTATCTTGACCAACTTCTTTAATAGGGGTGGTAATTTTTAATTTCAGTTCCCCTTTACTAATATCTAAATTTTGGGGTTTATCTATTACCTTTAATTCAAAAGCTTCGATTAACTTATCATCGATAGGAACAACAACTAAGTTATTTTGAATATCTCCAGGAGCAATTCTCACAAACCCTTCGGTTTGCATATTATAATCCCCAATATCCAAAGTACCGTTGTTATTTCGGTCTTCTCCCTTATCTAAAATACCATTACCGTTAATATCTTCATTGAGGGTAGCGCTACCACCTTTCAATTTATAATTAATCTTTAACCCATTATCATTTGCAGGAGCAGGAGCGTTAAGCTGGAAAGCAAAGTAGCTGGGTTTTCCAAATACCTCAGAAGCTGTTTCTCCAGGTATTATAGTTACCGTAGGTAAATCATTATCTTCAATAACTACCGGTACATTATCCGGTACAGCTTGGGTAAATTGATAATCTGCATCCGCAACCAGTAAATTATAATTATTAGGTTGACCGGATATTTTGAGATAATATTCCCCGAAAGGTTGACCTTGAAGAGAAATTTGTTTTAATTTTTTACCATCGGAACTATTAGAACTATTTGCTGTTTGAAGCGGATTTTGTAAATCAGTTGCTTTGAACAGTTCTAACTTTAAATCTCCAGCATCAGCAGGAAAATCAATTCGAGCAAAATTCTGTTGATTACCTGTATCTGGAATTGAGAATTTGAACCAATCAGCATCATTTTCAACTATTGCCAAATTAGTCCAGTGATAACCACCTTGAATATCTCCTAAATCCAAAGCATTTTTCGCTAAACTATTGTCAGCTTTGGATTCAAAATCTAAACCTTGACCAGTTTCTACCGTAAAAGCAACTTCACTAAAATGTAAATATTCGACTACAGAATCATCCAAAGCTGTAGCTCTTACAGTTTGGTCTAAATTCCAATTTTCTGTAGTAAAAATCAGAGTATGAGGTTCTCCGACTAATTCATTATTGAGTCGAATTTGGTCGTTAGTAGGAGTAGCAATCAAACGAACTTCACCTACAGGTTGAGTATTTAGTTTGACACTGTAAATATTTTCTCTACCTTCTACAGCTTTACCCGCTCCCGTAATTGTAAATCCAGCTTGGTCATTATCTTTATTTTCAAGCTGAATCGGAGCTACCTGAAGACGATGATAATTTTGGTCTTCACTGAATAAAGTTGCAACAATATTATAGGATTTATCCCCATCATCAACCTTATCGTCTACACCTTTAACATAAAAAGTTCGAGCTTGATTCCAATTTTCGGGAGTAAAGGTAAATCCATAAACCGAGTCGAGTTCGGTTAAATCTTTGTTGACGGTAAGTAATGCTTCACTTTCGTCTTGACTTCCCAAATAAACAACTACATTATCAATCGGTTGACTATTAAGCTTGATACTAAAGCTACTATTACCTCCTGACTCAGAAGTAATATTATTACCGGTTAAAGGAATTATAGTTACTCCGGGAGTATCGTTATCGGTAATAGTAACCGTAGTTGCGATACTGCTATCTTTATTTTCCAAACGATAACCAGTATTTCCAAACAGATTAACTTTAATAGTTTCCTGCTTTTTAAAACCTTCTGGAGTTGTTTCCGAACCAACGGTTTCTTCCTCTCGTTCGGCAATTTTATCATCAATTATCTTTAAATCTATAGTCTTACTAGTCTCACCGGGAGCAAATTTGACTAAAGAGAATTGCTCGTAATAATTAATTCCTGTAGAGTTACTAACAAACCCATCAAGATATCCATCTCCGTTCAAATCTGCAAAAGTTGCACCAGTAATATTACTATTATTACTATTACCATTTACCTCTGAAGCTGATTGATTAATTAAATTAACTGAAGTTGAACTAAATCCAGAAACTTCTCCCAAGAAAAGCTTCACCGAACCACTTTGCTGACTTAAAATTAAATCGAGCTTACCATCCCCATTCCAATCAACGGTGTAAGGAACGCTATTAACACCAGCATTAATATTAGAAATACTGCTCGCAGCCTTAAAATTAGGATTTGTTTTGCTACCAATATTTTCGTAATAACTCAGATGCAAATTAGTTGAATTTACAGTTCTTTGTCCACCACTAACTACATCAAAATCCCCATCCCCATCAAAATCAACTAGAAACGGTGTAGAGTTATTTTCTAGCTTTAAATTAGCAAAAGGATTTGACCGTTTAGGATTTAAATCTGTAGGTAAAGTAAATCGGGGATTAACTAAACCACCAGTATTAACATAATAATTTAAACTACCATCAGTTCCCCCTAAAACCAAATCGGGGGTACCATTACCATCCAAATCTGCAAAAGTCGGAGCCGCACCTATCAGCTTAATTTGATTAAAAGGATTACTACTACCACTTTGTTCTTCAAAATTAGCTAAACTTACCCCACCAGTATTCTGAAAATATCTAATCCCATTACTTTGGGTTCCTACAACTAAATCTAAATCATTATCGCCATCCAAATCTACAAAAGTCGGTTTGCTACCAACATCACTAAGCTGGAGATTATCCAAAGGACCGGCAAAACGTTTTCTTCCGTCACTTTCAAATTGCTTAATTAAAGTTTTTTGAGAAACTGTATAATCTCGATTAATATCAGCCGAACTATCGAAAGTATCGAACAGAACGTTAACTTCTTTATTTGCAGCTTTTGATAAAGTAACCTCAACTTTTGCAATACCAGCATCCTCATTAACCGTTATAGCTTTACCAATTCTCGCAATTGGATCTTCAGGTTTATCCTGAATATTAGATAAGTCTCCAGTAGGGTCTAAAATTTCATCATCATCTAAATTCTTAATTTCAATAGAAGTAGACTGCTGATTATATTTTGAGTCGGCTGTTTCCGTTACTTTTGCAGCTAAATTGTAAATAATATCCCCGTCAGGAACCTTATCATCTACTCCGCTAATAGTTACATTTTGATAAACATCCCAATTTTGAGGAGTAAAAGTCAGAGTTGTTTTATCTAAACTGGTTTCAGTCGCATCAATACCGGGAAAAGCAACAGTTACATTTCCATTGGGTTTTGTTTTTAAACGTACACCTACAGTAGCTTGAGAAGTTGTCTGAGGTAAAGCAACCTCTACCGTCGAACCATTCAGAGTTAGCTTATCATTACTGTTAATAACAAAACCAAAATTGCCTTCACCACTCTCCTTAAGATTTGCTTGAAGTTGATTTTTATCGGTAGGAATAGTTCCGCTGAGATTAACAGCTACCTTACCAGAAATAAGATTTTCAGAGCTAACTGTAGCGCTACCTAATAGCGTACCGCGATTATCTCGAATTTCAATAATATTACCAACATTTGGTAATGGCTCATTGGTGACAACATTCACCAAATTATTGCTATAGCTGTAAACTTGCTTACCCGTTCCATCATCCACTAATTGAGCGTTGACTACCTCAATCCCTGGGCGATCGTCATTGATAAGTTTAACAGTAGCTCTATCAGCATTTTTATCAACTTCATAACCCTGTCCCGAACTTAAATTGATGATAATACTTTCATCATTTTCAGCTACTCGATCGGCAATTGGCAAAATAGGAATAGTAGTATTAGTACTTCCTTTCGCTACAACAATCTGATTTACACCGATAGCTTGATAATCATTATTATTAGCTGTTCCGGTAACGGTATAGTTGATAGTAATATCTTCCGGAGCCGGAGCAGATAGATTAATTACAAAACTACTAGATAAACCGTCATCTTCCTTGATATCACCTTGTTTAGTAATACTTACCTTGGGAGTTACAGGAACAGCATCTGTAGTACTGCCTTCCGTTACTCGAATTGGAAGCTCCGTAGTGAAATCAAAATTGACATCATTTGCTAAATAACCATTAGCAGTAACATTAATTTTACCGCTACCATTTACCGAATTGATTACACCACTTTGTGACTTATCCCAGTTATCTGGTGTAAACACCAAATTCCCAATTGATGTACCATTATCCTGCTTGAGATTAACAGTAACATTACCTGTGGGTTGGCTAGCAAGCTGAACAGTAAATTCAACTTGATTATTTCTTACACCAAGAGGATTTTGCTTGCTAATAACCTGTCCTTTCTTATCTAAAAGGATAATTCCCTTCTGATAAACCTTATTATCCTTAATAGTGATAGTAGCAGCATCAGCACCGCCCTTAATTCCATAATTAGAATTAGTATTACTGCTATTTTTCTCGTCATCAAAATTATGGGGAATCAGACGAATTTGAATATCTTCATCATCTTCGACAACAGCATCAGAAAGAGCAGAAAAATAAATTTTACCGCTAGTTTGTCCCTCAGTGATAATAATACCGTTTCTTTCAGTCTTAGCATCATTAGAAACTTTACGATAGCGAGAACTTAAATAATCCTCTCCTAACTTTGCACCAGATGAAATATTTTGACCAGCTACATAGGCAGATTGTGCATCAGAATTAACTAAACTGCCATTATTTTTATTACTAGTTTTATCATTAACACTATCCTGAAAATCCCAATAGCTAACTAACCCCGCTTCATTTCCTTCTAGGGTTTGATTCATATTAGCTTGAATATCAGCTTGGGAACGTGCTGTATTCCAAATCCTAACCTCATCTACTATTCCATCAACCTTAAATGAACTTCTATCCCAAGGAGCAGCACCAATAATCAAATTATTATTATTTGTCCCCAAAGCAGCCGAACCGACATTTATACGTCCAACTTCTTCACCATTGATATAACCTATCAACTGTCCGTTAGTTTTCCAGCTAACAGCAATATGAGTCCATTCATTGGATTTAATATTCCCTTGCTGAAAAGCATGAACTTTACCCTGGGAATCCCAAAATTCAGGATATAGCTTTCCTCCTTCTACACCAATAACATAACCAGAACCAATAGGTGTTTTACCAATTAATTTTTGATTATTATTAGCATTTTTCAAATTAACCCAAGCCTCTATAGTTACTTCATCAGTAATATTTAAAGAATTACTATGATTGACAGAAACATAATCATTGATTCCATCAAACTTTAAAGCTTTAGTTTGTTTTTGCAGAACTTCATACTGTACCCATAACCCTTGAGGTCCCGTAAAAGGTTTATCTAAATTAACTTCTACATAACCAATTTGTGGAGCGGGATTTTTGATATAGCTATTAACTTGAGGACTAGCATCTTTTCGGTTACTGTTAACAGCATTATTCTGATTATTACCGTTGAAATTCCAATAACCTACTAAACCCGATTCATTACCTTCCAACTCAGAAATTAGTAAACTTTGAATTTCTCCAGCACTACGAGCAACATTCCAAACCCGTACTTCATCAATAGCACCTTCAAAATAACTTTCTCCTACCTTACCAATTTCCAACTGTTGGCTAGCAGCAATATTCTTACCCTTAAAATCAGAAGTCGAAAAAACTTCAACAGCATTAACATAAAGCTTATAATCAGTACCGTCATAAGTAGCAGCAAGATGATTCCAACCCTTGCTATTTAATACCCCTGCAACAGTACGAGTATTCCAACTACTACCATCACCAAAACCAATTTCAATACCCGTTTGATTAACCACACTAATGCTGGGATAACCTTGAGCAGTACCGGATTGATAACCAAGAATACCGTGCTGATTATTATCCGTAAAATTAGAGAAAATCCAAGCTTCCTGAGTAAACTGTTTAGTCGTAGATAAATTTAAAACCGCATCTTCAGCAACAGCAATATACCGCTTATTACTTAAAGAAAGAGCATCCTTTAAACCAGCAATTGTACTACCAAAACCTAAACCTTCAGTCGGATTTACAACCTTTCCTAAACTAACAGTAGGTTCATTATCTATTAATTCAACTGTAGCAATACTACTTGCATCGTCGAACCTAGCATAATATTTCTTGCTGCTATCGTAATCAAGAATCTTAGCAGTAATTGACTCTACCTGTTCAAAAATCTCATCATTGATATCCTCTACCTGTAAAACAATGCGAGTAGCATTTTGAGGCATATCAATTTCATAAATATTTTGACCGGATACCGGATTAGAAACAGCTTGTCTTGACTGTACTTCTTTACCATCAGCACCATAGGCTATATAGAAAAGCTTATAATCCGAACCAGCTTGAGTATTAGCAAAAGCTCCTCGAACAGCACTACCAGCGATTTCTAATTTAATTTTGGCATTGCTATTAGGATTACTTCGGTAAGTTTTACTATCAGCTTTAAGGAGCTTGATTTCAAATAAATCTTTAGGTTCCCGAGGAATTTCCCCTTCAACTCTTTTAGCATTAGCAATTGTACTAATTTTAAGATGTGGTTCGTTATCCTCAATAATGGCAGTTTTCTTAATGGCTGCATTATTGTTTAAACCCTTATCAAGCCCTTCTAATAAGTAGTTTTTTCCTGGCAGTAATCTAATTTCAAAAGACTCATTTAAACCTCCAAACTCATTATTTGCAAGAGGGTTAACTATTTGAATTTTCTGATTTTTATTATTACCTGGATTAAAATTTAAAACACCATGACGGGAAGAAGGTTTAAAATCGTTATCTTGACTATTAGTAGCATCTATGAAATAGAAAACCTGCAAGCTACCACTAAAAGTTTGATTAGAACTTAAAGTAACTTCAATAGTATCATTAGAGCCTTCTTCAATAGATGCAGAAACACTTTCAAGTTTGACAATAGGAAGGCTTGTATTACTTGTTAAAGATTTATTTAAATCAGCATATATGTTGACATCTGTATTATTAGAATTTGTATTATTATCGCTCGTACCTCCAGATACTTCTTTAGCGATCGCACTTCCATAAGCCCTACCATTGCTATATCCAGAGCCACCTGTGACAGAATTATTGTAAAAATTACTATTACTTATATTAAGAGAAGAATTCCGACGAGCGAAAATTGCTCCCCCTAAGCCAGCGCCGCCGCCACCTGTACCACCAGAGGCACTTTGTCGATAGTCACCACTTCTTGCAGAAGCAGAACCTGATTTACCAGAGCCACCATAAGTTCCACCGCTACCACCGGAGCCACCATAATTCCATTCGTCAGCATTTCCATCGCGATCGTCATCTTGTCCGGCACCACCGCCGCCACCGCCACCAGCACCAAAGCCACCGCTACCACCACTACCACCTCTTCCTGGATTTTCCCCATCGCCTGGATCTCCAGCACCACCACCACCACCGCCGCCACCAGAGCCAAATGCACCATTACTACCACTACTTCCCGCACCTGCACCCGGACGGGGATCGATGCGACCATGACCTTTTCCACCATCTCCGGGTTGAAATTCAGAGGTGTTATAAAACGAACTGTCACCATTTACATTTATCCGACCTCCAGTTCCCCCGTTCTTACCTTTCTCTTCATCTGAAAGATTACCGAAACCATCGGAATTAAAGGGATTACCATCAACTCCTCCGCCTCCTGCTTGTCCGGAGCTAGAACCACCCCTAGCTTGATTAGCATTAAAAGATACATTATCAATTGTGACTCGACCGGTGTTAATAAATATGGCTCCACCGGCACCTAATCCGCCACCAGCACCGTTGTTTCCATCTCCACCACGAGCTAAACCATTAGCGAAATTAACCCCTTGAATACCTAGAACTTCATTAAATTTACTATCAATGGAATAAGAAATAATTTGATGCTGATTTCTACCATCAATGGTAATATCGCCGTCGCCAATTAAAAATAAGTTATTACCTGCTGTAATACTTGGTAAGGAGTCATTAAGAAAAATTCTTCCTGATACGTCTCTCAAGTCAATAACATCAAAACCTAATTTCTGTCTAGTAGCTTGCTCGATTGCCCATCTCAGAGAACCAGTACCGCTATCATTAGTATTAGTAACCTTGATAATATCTAACAGTCCATCATAATTTGCGATCGCGCTGTTATTAATTCCCAGATCTGCTTCTATCAAACCGGTTTTAACTTCTAACTCCCAATCTCCACCTAAAGCCGAATTACCAGTGAGGTCATCGGAAGCAGCTACATCCGCGCCAGTAATTTCACTTATTTTTTCTACAAAAGCCGCACCGTTACCAGTAGCTACATTACACCCATAAAACAAAATATCCCCATCATCAGCTAAAGCATTTCCCCACTGCTGCAATTGGCTGCTGTAATCCTCTAAATTACTATTACTCAACACAGTCGCACCCAATTGCACCATCCCTTCACCACCGTGAGAGATAATCTGAATGCTAGCTAAATCATTTCTTCCTACTAAAGCTTCAGTTATCTGACTGACTCCATCTTTAGAGTTATCCAAAACAATAACTTCTGTTGCTGGTTTAGCTTGACTAACCAAGGTTTTGTAATCTGCAACGGTAGAGTCAATGAAGATGATGTCTTTAGTAGGCATAAGAATTAATTGTATAAGTAAATATATGACCAAATTAAACAAGCAGTATTTTTAATAATTCGCTGTATGGCAGCAAAAAAATACTACATGATGACTGTACTTGTATAAAATACAAGTAATTCAAAGAAAAAATGTTGTATTAATCAGATGTAACTGTTTTTATCAATATTAGAACTTACGCAGCAAAAACGAAAAATATAGTGTTCCAGACATTTTCGCTTACCCCAACCCCCGCTAATTTGGGGGGCTTGCGTAAGTCCTAAATATCTAATTAATATCTTGGCTATTAAAATATCTGTAGATGCAAATTTATAAGTGGTTCAAGGCTTAATATTACTGATTAAGCCAGAGAATTCAAAGCAACGATAAATTGGAAAATGAATTTAATAGCAGTAAGGGCTTATATATAAACTTAAGCTCTTGCCTTCAAATTAGCATTAACTTTATTTTCGTAAAAAAATTTCTGATAACTACCTAAAAAAGAACGATTACTCTGTAATTATCCAAAATTTTAATCAATGCTAAATCAGTCAAATTACTATTCTTCCTATTTTTTTACACTAAAAAAATATTGCCGTCAGTGTAATTACGGTAAACTAAGCTTTATTAAAGGATGCTGTTGGCAAAATATTTTTTAACTAGTACTCCGCCACATTACTCCCTTCCCGGCAGAAGATTACCGTTTGGGGTTGAGTGAGAGAGTGAGAGA
>JAHCMI010000072.1 GCA_019192545.1 Rivularia sp. MS3
GTTAGGAGTTAGGAGTTAGGAGTTAGGAGTTAGGAGTTAGGAGTTAGGAGTTGTGAGTTAGGAGTTTAAGTCTCACCTTGTCACCTTGTCACCTTGTCTCCTCGTCCCCTTATCTTCCCCATCTACTTATAACCTTTGACCTTGAACCTCTAACCTTTGACCTTTTTTAACCTTTTTTAACCTTTAACCTTTGACCTTTAACCTCTAACCTTTTAAACTAATCTTGGTACACCTGTTCGTGAGTGATATTTTTTAATCTTAAATTTGGTAGCTATTTGAGGTTGTTTGAGGTTGTTTGAGTTCAATTTCAAGTATCTCAAACTGTAGAATTAATCCGCGTCTGCCTTAACGGAGAATTTAGCTGAATGTTGCTCTCCCTTTATATAGAAAATTTCGCTTTAATTGACAAATTAGAATTAGAATTCGGTGCTGGGTTAAATGTACTTACTGGTGAAACCGGTGCTGGTAAGTCGATTATTCTTGATGCTATCGATGCTGTATTGGGTGGCAAAGTCTCTAGTCGGGTAATTCGCACCGGCAGCAATCGAGCGCTGATAGAAGGTACTTTTACTTCTAATTCTGCTTTGGCTGCTTGGTTGACAGAGCAAGAAATCGATCTACTTGATGAAAATTCAGTAGTTATAAGTCGTGAGGTTACTGTAAGTACCAGCAGCGTCCGCAGTCGTTCGCGGGTAAATGGTGTTTTGGTGAACCGTCAGTTAATGAACGGTTTGCGGGAGCGTCTGGTGGAAATCACCGCTCAAGGACAAAATGTATTGGTAGGACAATCTACACAGGTTCGTAATTGGTTGGATTCCTATGGTGGTGATGCTTTAATTAAGCAGCGTTCGGTTGTGGCTGCTGCTTTCAGTCACTATCATGAAGCACATTTGTTATTAGAGCGTCGTCGAACTTCCGAACGAGAACGTTTACAAAAGCTGGATTTGTTAACTTATCAAGCCAAAGAATTAGGAGACGCTAATCTTAACGAACCCAATGAATTAGAAAAGCTTTTACAAGAGCAAGAGCGTCTCAATCATGTTGTTGAATTGCAACAGATGAGTTACAGAGTTTACCAAGATTTATATCAAAGTGATGGCGGAGGTTCCACAGCTACGGACTTGCTGGGGAATAGCGAATCTACTTTGATGGATATGGTGGAATTCGACACTGAGGAATTACAGCCACTATTAGAATTAATTAGGGATGCTCAATCCGCAGTCACGGAAGTAGCCAGACAAATGAACGCTTATGGAGATGGCTTAGAAGCAGATCCCCAAAGGCTGGATGAAGTTGAAGAACGCATTCGAGAATTAAAGCAAATTTGTCGTAAATATGGCCCTTCCCTAGCAGAAGTCATCGAACATTACAACGGCATTCAGGAACAGTTGAACGAACTTAACGATGGTGAAAAATCCATCGAAAGTTTGGAGAAACAAGAACAGGAATGTCTGGATAAACTCACTTCTGAATGCAGCAAGTTAACCAAATTGCGTAGCGCCACAGCAGCTTTATTAGAAGCGGAAATTATTAGGGAATTAAAACCCCTGGCAATGGATAAAGTGCAATTTAAAGTAGAAATAGCACCGATTTCCCCTACTGCTAGCGGTAGCGATAAAATTAGTTTTCTGTTTAGTCCCAATCCTGGCGAACCGCTGCAACCCTTGTCAGAAACTGCCTCCGGCGGTGAAATGAGCCGTTTTTTACTAGCATTAAAAGCTACCTTCTCAGCTTCAGATAGCCCCGGAACAATGGTATTTGACGAAATTGATGTGGGTGTTTCCGGTAGAGTTGCCCAGGCGATCGCCGAGAAATTACATCAATTAAGTTTGCAGCTTCAGGTATTATGCGTTACTCACCAACCTTTAGTAGCAGCAATGGCTGACAAGCATTTTCATGTAAATAAGCAGGTTATCAATCAACTAAAAGGTCAAAAAGAAGACAACGGTCATGGCGAAGAGCGTACCGTAGTTAGAATCAAACCTTTGGATAACTTAGATAAACGACGGGATGAACTAGCGCAGTTAGCTGGTGGGAAATCAGCCAGCGATGCAGTAGCTTTTGCTGATTCGTTGTTAGCCAAAGCTGCCACTCATCGAGAAGGGAAGGGGAAAGGCAGAGGGAGGAAAAAGAAATCATAAATAGTCCTCCGTTGATATTTTATTTTACCCACAAATTAACTTTTAGAGACGCAAGGGTATCACGTCTCTACCTTTATTAAAATAATCAACTATGGGGATAAATATCTTCTATAACCTATGTCTTACAGAGATTTCAATATTTCAAGAGTAAAGCAAAAGTTCAATTTAAAATTGGTAGAAGGTAAGCGTTTTCTTCCAGAGATTGAACCTGTTTCGCCAAATCCTTATTTACTTGAGTATTTAAAAGACAGTATTCCTCTGGCAATTGCAATGGGTTCGGAAAAAGCCCGTTCGGAACTAATTATTAGCCCAATTTTATTTGAAGTGAAAAAGCTTTTTAACGAAGAAATTAGCTTTTTTTCTGGTGAAGAATTTAATGTTGATGCTACCGTCGGATTGACGGGGTTTTGTGATTTTCTCATCAGTCGTTCACCAGAGTAACTATTTATTGAAGCACCAGCAGTAGTAATTATAGAAGCTAAAAAAGAAAACCTTAAAGGTGGTTTAGGACAATGCATTGCCCAAATGGTTGCAGCGCAGAAATTTAATATAGAAAATCAGAAATCTATATCAACTGTGTATGGAAGCGTTACTAGCGGAAATTTATGGAGTTTTTTGAAATTAGAGGATACAACGGTAACAATTGATTTGACGGAATATTTGATTCCTCCGGTGGAAGAGTTGGTAGGAACTTTAGTTTGGATGGTACGGGATGGATTGGATTGAGTTTAATTCTAATTTATCTACAGCGCTGCATCAAAAATTTATTGAGCGGTTAAATTTAGCTGAGGAAAAGTAGGAGAAACAATTTTATTGTCACCTCGAAATTCATTAAACCTATATTCACCATTAATAAGCTCGCATACAAAAATGGTAGGTTGTTTTGGGTTGCCGATAAATTTTTTCCCTCCTAAAGCTGCGTAATCTGCAATCCAATACTCTAAAATACCCATTTCCTCATAGTCAGCCAATTTTTTGTAATAATCGTCGCGCCAGTTTGTACTTACAACCTCAACTACTAATGGAACTGAGGCAGGTTGAGAAACTGTAGATTCTTTGCTCCAAAGTGGTTCGTTATCTAAGTTATCTAAATTTAATAACAAAACATCTGGAGAGTAAGCAGAGTCTGCGAATTCGGGTTTAACAAATGCAGTTTTAGGTATAGTGTAAGGTAAATTAAGTCTGTCAAACTCCACAGTTAGCTTACGTGCGATAAATCCTACAACTTTTTCATGGTTTCCAGTTGGTGGTGGCATTTCGACAATTATTCCGTTACGTAGTTCATAACGTATCCCCGTATTCGGATACCAATCGATAAATTCTTCAAAAGTAACTAGTTTGGGTACTGCTTGAGCCATAACTGTTTACGTAATATAAATTAGCATTATTCAGAGCGTAATTGCGAAATAATTTGATATTAATGCATTAATAGTACATGATATAAATAATATTTGCTTGATTAATTATAAGTTTTTAACTAGTCGTAATCAAATTAATCAAGTCAGCATTGAGATAGATAAATAAAAATACAGTTTATGCCCTACAAAGATTTCAATATTTCAGAAGTAACTCAAAAATTTGATTTAACATTAGTTGGAGACAATCGTTTTCTTCCAGATATTAAACCTGTTTCCCCTAACCCTTGCTTACTAGCATATTTACAAGAAAGTATTCCTTTAGCGATTGCAATGGGTACGGGTAAAGCACGTTCCGAATTGATTATTAGCCCGGTTATCTTTGAATTAAGAAAGATTTTTAAGAAAGAAATCAGCTTCTTTTCTGGTGAAGAATTCAACGTTGATGAGAATTTATCGCTGACAGGAATTTGCGATTTTATAGTTAGTCTTTCTCCCGAACAGCTATTTATTGAAGCACCTGTATTAGTAATTATAGAAGCGAAAAAAGAGAATTTTAAAGATGTTTTAGGACAGTGTATTGCTCAAATGGTTGCCGCCCAAAAGCTAAATGTGAAGCAAGATGAGTCTCTAACTGTTTATGGAAGCATTACAAATGGAAATATATGGAACTTTTTGAGATTAGAAGAGGATATTGTCACGATTGATTTTACTGAATATTCAATTTCTCCAATCGAAGAATTATTAGGAATTTTGGTATGGATGATTGAAGATACATCAAATTAATTTTTCTTGAATCAGTTGTTCCATGTTTTCATATAACGTATTTCCCTCTACCCATATTTGAATAAGTTCTTCAGCTAGTTTTGCGGATTCCTGAGAAAGTTCGCAGCTAATTACTATTTCCTCAACAAAATCTTTTGTAGCATCAATAGGACCAAATTTATCCATCCATGCTGCAAAAATAATTTTGTCTTCAGTAGGTTCATCTTGATTGATAGCAATACCTTTTCTACTATCTGGAGAAATCAAGCTATAAATTGGACTTCCATCTAAGAAAATAACGTTTAACCAAACCTTCCATCCGTGTTTTTCACCTTGATGTTTGACAAGAATTTTATCGCATAAATCGCGCCAAAAATTTTCAGAAGCTTTGTATTCTTGTGAATTTGACAAAAAGTTCTTATATAAATGATTAACCATAGATAAAATTCATTTTCAAACAATAAAGATAATGGTGCATTACTCTACGCAATAACACATCCTACAGAAAACCTCTCTTAAACCTCTTTCCTCTGAGCTCTCCGCGCTCTCTGCGGTTTATTATAAAATCCTAAATATCACGAAAGTAACCCAAAAATGACATCAACCCTCACCAAACCAATTCAAACCGATAAAATACCAGCCGGAGGTACAAACCCAAATCAATTTGACGTACTCGAAGCATGGTATCCGATTCACTATATTGACGACTTAGATAAATCCAAACTTACCCGTTTTACTATTCTTAATAAAGACATTGTAATTTGGTGGGATAAACAAACTTCTGCATGGCGAGCCTTTGAAGATAAATGTCCCCATCGTCTCGTACCATTATCCGAAGGTAGAATTGCAGAAGATGGACTTTTAGAATGTACCTATCACGGTTGGGCTTTTCTGGAAATGGTAAATGCGAAAGAATTCCTCAACAACCACAAGGTACAAAAGCCGAAACTTCGCAAAGAGCTTGTGTTGAATCTTTTCCCACAACGGTTAAACAAGGATTATTATTTATCTTTCCCGGCAAACCAGAAAATGCAGAAAATATCGAAGTTCCAATTATTGAAGCAATCGAAGAAACACCAGAAGAATGGGTTGTGTTAAACACTTTCCGGGATTTACCTTATGATGCTTTAACATTATTAGAAAACGTCATCGATTCCAGCCATATTCCTTTTACCCATCACGCTACCGTTGGTAATAGAGATAGCGTTTCACCCGTAGAATTAGAATTAGTTGAATCTGGTAAAAATGGTTTTACAGGAATTTGGCAAGATGGGCCGAGAAAAGGTACTCTAGGAAAGCAAGATACAAGTTTTATCGCACCGGGATTGGTATGTCACGATTTAACGTCAAAGAAATTTGGTAGAACTTTGACAGTGGTTTATGCAACTCCCATTCGTAAAGGTGAATGTCGTTTGTTTGCACGTTTTCCCTTCAAATTCTCCTCTAAACTACCTGCATTTTTTATTAAATTAACTCCACGCTGGTATTCTCACATCGGAAATAACCGGGTTTTAGAAGACGATCAAATTTTCTTACATTATCAAGAGCGCTATTTAGAAGAATCTGGTGGAAGTGCAAATTTTAATCAAGCATTTTATTTACCCACAAAAGCCGATACCTATGTATCCGAATTGCGAAACTGGGTAAATCAATATAATGCAAATCCATTTCCTGGGGAAAGTTTACCCCCAAAATTATCAACCGAAGAACTTTTAGATAGATATTATTCCCATACAAAACATTGCGGAAGCTGTAGGAAAGCACTGGCGAGAATTCAGAAAGGCAGAGTTGCGATCGCATTTCTTGCAGCAGTAGCTTGGGCTATGATACCAGTGACAACTTTATTGCACACTAAATCAGTAATTTTACTAATATTATTTTTTGGAATATTTCTTCTATTGGGTGGTGCATGGTTTGGTTTAGGGAAATTAGAACAGCAGATGTATAGAGGTGAAGAAATACCTCCGCGTAATTTACCAAGCAAATAGAACAATACTCTTATGGGATGGGCTTCTAGCCCGTCTTTATTATCAAAAATATCTTTATAGTTCCTAGAAACCCGGTTTTGTGAAAAACCGGGTTTCTTAATTCTCACAAACAAATTAAAAATGCTATAACTGACGCATAAAATTATACAGTTATTGTAGCGTTTTTCAGTTGAGTCCAATAGACTCGCAAACTCATCCCTTTCCCTTCTCCTTAATAAGGAGAGGGGTGCCCGGAGTGCGGGGTGAGGTTTTTCTGTATTCCATTGAAGTGAAAACCGCTATATTTCCCTATTCCCTATTCCCTGTTCCCTATCCTTTTTTCTTGAAACTTTTCCATCTCATCCAAAATCTAATTAAATAGCACCATAAAAAAATTCAATAATGCCGCAAATATCCCGCAGAAAATTTATCAAACATTCTACAAACGCTATAGTCAGTCTTTCTTCAATCAGCTTACTTAAATTTCTTGCCGATTCTGTTTCCGCAGCTGAAACAGTAACTGGTAATCTAAAAAATCAAATTCCCAGATTAATGCAAAACAACCGAATTCCGGGAATTTCTCTAGCCATAATTCGAGACGGAAAATTATTTTGGCATAAAAGCTTTGGAATTAAACATCAATATAATAAAAAACTTGTTACTGACGAAACTATTTTTGCTGCTGCATCATTAACTAAACCATTATTTGGATATGCGGTATTAAAAATGGCTGAAAGAGGAGAAATTGATTTAGATGCACCTTTAACAAAATATACCAATAAACCTTTAATTTCTGATTCTCGAATTCAAAAAGTAACTGCTCGTAGAGTATTGTCTCACACTACTGGGTTTCCGAATTGGAGCGGTAGCAAACCCGTGTGGTTTAAAAATAATCCGGGGACAAAATTTGGTTATTCTGGAGAAGGATTTCTATATTTACAAAGCGTAGTTGAAAAAATTACCGGGCAACCTTTAGAAGATTATTTACAAGAGAATATATTAAAACCTTGGAAAATGAATAGCAGTAGTTTAATTTGGCAGCCAGAATATGCCAACATTGCTAGTTACGGGCACAATCGTCAAGGTAAACCCAGAGCGATGAGTAAACCGAAAACTGCGGTATCTGCTGGAAGTTTACGTACTAATGCGGCTGAATACGCTCAATTTCTTATCGCGATGATGCAACCGGGAGCAGTTGATAGTAATTATTTAACCGAAGCAAGTCTACAGCAGATGTTAACTCCGCAAATTAAACTTAGTTATTCTCTTGATTGGGGTTTGGGTTGGGGATTAGAAAGAACTAATAAAGGTAACTTTTTTTGGCACTGGGGGGATTTAGTTACTTTTAAAAGTTTTACCGCAGCTTCTCAAGATTTACAAACGGGAATAGTAATTTTAGCTAACAGTCAAAACGGGTTAAAAATCTGCGAAAGAATCGTTAACCAAGCCATCGGTGGAAAACATCCAGCATTTAAATATTGGATGATTGATTATTAATTAACATTCAAAACCTCACCACGCCACTTGCTACAACGGTGCGTGTTCCTCCGCAACGCAGTGGATTCTTACTCCCTCTCCTTATCAAGGAGAGGGAAATTAAAACCAGTTATTTTGTTTTAGCTAACATCATATTTGACTGATTGACATTGAATTTATAACCAATACCAAAATCTAAGGGCTTTATATCTTGATTGCTTGCATAAACCCTTCTCAAATCTGACTGATAGCGATTGCTAAATAAACCAATGGGACGAGTATAATTTCCGTAGAATTCTAAATCCCATTTAGCATTATCAAAGGATTTTAATGGCATTCCAGAATCATCCTGTAATATGTGGCTGCTAGTAGTCAAAATAGTATCTCGAATACCGGAAAAACTACCGTTATACATCAAGTAAGAAGCCGCTTTTAAATAAGTTACGGGATTATCCAGTTGGCTAACAAATTGAGTTATTTCGGGATGCTTTGTTAAACCAGAGTTTGATAAATCTGTAGAGAAATAATACAAAGTACGAGGTTCTGATTCTCCTTGAGGAACAAAAGCAATTTTGACTCCGGGAACCATTCCTTTCTCAAATTGCTTGATTTTAGCGTTTTTATCCAAGCCAATATATTGTAGATCGAGAATACGATTATTTGTACGTGCCATAAATACGTACAAAATCGGCAATACTCCTTGTTTTCGTAAATCAACTTTCATATCGTTAGTACGAAAAAAGCTGAATTGCAAAATTTCTGACAAAGAACTTCTGGCTTTACTCAATGCATTGTTACTTTCGCTAGCAGAAAGTTTAGAAAAATCTGGAACTTTTCCCACCGGTTCTAAACCAACTAAAATCAATTCTTTAGCTTTAGGAAATAAAGAATAAGAATAAAGAAAGTCTGGGCCACTAAAAGGATAAAAAACCGTTGGTGATTGAGCGTTAATTTTCTGTAACTCTTTATCTCTCCATTTTCTTACTTTTGTCAATTGCCTATTTTCTAACTGAGACCAAGCATTTTTATAATAATTTTGATGAGAATTCCAACCTCTAACTTGTTGTACTTTCGCTAAAGGACTTTCACTACTAACTTCCATACCTGCAAGTAGTTTTGCTGTATCGGTTAACTTTGCAGATTTTGCTTTATCAAACTTAGCTAAAGGGTCTACAGGTTTAGCTGGCTCAGCTTTTTTAATAGCATTACTTGTGATGGAATTAGCATTAATATTTTCGCCGGAGCTACAACCTTGTAGCAATAATAATGCACCAATACCAGTGCTTAAAAAAACGGTAACTAATTTATTTATTTTCATGATGTGAGGAAAATGTGTCAAATTTATTTATTAGTCAGATTGCTCTAAAAACCTTGTGAATTATATTTTGCACCATTCGCAACAAGCCCAAATAAAGTTTCTGATTATGGTGCTGTTAGGTCAGATGATGAATAATTATTCTTCATTGAATCTGGTTGATTTTTGGTCGCTTGAATATGCAGAGACATAGTTAGCTTCTTCCTTAACTGAAGACCAACCCATCTTGTTTTTTGATGCCACAAAATAGACAATTAAACCAACTAATAAAGTTCCCATACCCGTTAAAGATTCTTGCGGCTTATCAATTAAAATAAACACCAACATCCACGCACTAATTCCTAGAAAGATCAGCGGTGTTATGGGATAACCCCAAGTTTGATAAGGGCGAGACGCTTCGGGATACCGATATCGATAAACAAAAACCCCTAAAACTGTAATAAATGAAGATAAAGTTAGGGTAAATCCAAGATAAGTAATTACTGCTTCAAAACTAGATGTCAGTATTAAAACAGTCACGATAAATAGCTGTAGTAAAATTGCTAAATATGGAATGCCACTAGAATTTTTCTTAGCCAGCAGTTTAAACAAAGGAATATCTTCGCCAATTGCTTGAGTAACTCTGGGGCCAGCTAAAACCATTGAACTAATAGAACTTACTAGTCCTAAAGAGATAAGAATACCCATAATTTTAGCTCCGAGTGCCCCGAAAATTTGATTGGCAGCTATATATCCAATTTCCAATTCTCCTACCAATTTATTGATTGGTGTTGTATACAGAAAAATAAAATTTAATAGTAGATATAAACCCATTACAATCAAAGTTCCGAATATTAAAGAACGAGGTAGATTTTTTTCTGGTTCTTCTACTTCACTTGCTAAATAAACGGCTGCATTCCATCCCGAATAAGAATAAGTTACATAAACTAACGAGATTGCAAAAGGAGAACTAAAAATTAAATTGACATCTCCTATTGAAGGTAAAAAACCTAATTGTTGGGGTTGAGCTAAACTAAAACCGCAAACAATCAAAATTACAATTAATAGAACTTTCAAAATCGTGAATATCTGTTGAAAGTAACTACCGAATGTTTTACTTTTACTATGAATCAAAGAAACAAACATAACTACTGCTAAAGCAATAGCTGTTGAAGAAGCTATCGGAAACACGCCTTTGAAATATGCTCCTAAAGCCATCGCTGCGGCTGCGATTGGTGCAGCAAAACCTACTGTCACCGATACCCATCCAGATAAAAAACCTACCACCGGATGATATATACGAGATAAATAATAATATTCGCCACCCGAATGAGGCATCGCCGCACCTAATTCGCCATAACTTAAAGCACCGCATAAAGCGAAAACTCCACCTACCAGCCATAAAAATAGCAGGGTGAAACCAGATTTTATATCCACCACTTGAAAGCCCAAGCTAGTGAATACGCCTGTACCTATCATGTTGGCTACTACAATACAGGTTGCAGTAAACAAGCCGATTGCTTTTGATTGAGGTTGCTGATTGGAAGACATTATTTTTTCAGCAATATTACTGATTTAACGGTGTTTTAAACAACTCAAGTTTTAGCTCAATAAATTATTAGATAGCATCCTAGGAAATGCCGAATTTTCTCTCTACTTGTATAAAGTTGATTTATATTTTTAGATATTCTGGAGAAAATTTCAGAATTTGCACTAGTACAATGAGTTGTATTTATTACATGCGTTTCAAGCTTCAGCCTATAGCTTGCATATAATTCGTATCTTCCACCATCTGCTATAAGCCCAAATAAACCGGGTTTCTGGCTCTGGTACTGTTTGCCCAGATATAAAGAGAATATCGAATGCAATTATAGGTATCGTAAAACACCTAGTAATAACCGCTATCTCATAAAAATATCCTTATAATTATTTTTCTTGACTATTGTCTAGTTCTAATGAACTATATAAAACCTACAAAATTTAGATAGTTTGTTTGCATTTATTACTTGCCGATGGCAAAAGCGATTACCTGTATTTCTGCCTTCCTCTTCTCTTATTAATTAGCTAGTCTTCTAGCATAGAAGCAATTGGCTTGATTATTCTTTCTGTGAAGCTTTTTCCATTGCTCTCACTAGTACAATTTAATACCTTAAGCCTGTTAACTTTTCAAAAAAACTGGGAATAATATCAGCATAGTCATGTAGGAATTACAGCCTACTATTAAATATCCAATTTGATAATAATTATGTAGAAAACAGTTTTTAATAAATGGGTTTAAAGCTAATTATTTTTTCTGCAATACTTTTTTCGTAAAGCGTTCAAAAGAATTAAAGTAGCTGCTAACTTTTCACGAAGTAAGAGGGAAGAGGGAAGAAGGAAGAAGAACTCACTTTTTAAAACGTGAGATGATCCACACGCTGCGCGTGAATGAAACAAGGACGTAAATATTCCCTTGCGCTATGCGCCTTAAAATATTGTTTTTTTCAAAAATATCGTTTTAGACTCATAACGCGCATTTTTTAAAAATATATTACCGCTCAAACCGCTCAAACCTCCGGTGGTACTTCCTTCTTTTATAAAATATAAGTATATTTACGCTGTTTTTCAAGCTATTGAATTAGTGTATTTTTATTATGATTAACTATCAATAAGATTTGCCCAAAACTGCATTCTAATTGCGATTATGTATTTTAATGCCTGTAAACAGGTATTTAAAGCTCATATTGCAAATTTTGCTTTTATTATTTACTTGTTTACGTATCTTTGTCAGTGACGTTTTATTTGATGAAAGATTAAACTGTGGATAATTCTCTTTTTTAATAAAGTAAGAATATAATATCTTTTCTCTTTATTGATTGAAGATGAAAGAAACAGGGGTTCATGCAACGCCAGCATATCTTTATTTCTTTGTATTAAGCAGATTTATCGCTTAAGCGAATCAAATAATAAAACAAATCTTATATCAAAAGGCAGCTATGTCAGTCTACCAACGTAGTCGCAACGAAACCGCCGATTTAATGATTGGTGAAAACACTCAGGGGAAGCGCGACTTTATTCAAGATTCTACTCGTTTAGATGCTTTAGGTCAGCAGCAGGAAGGAACTATATCGACTTTCCTTGCTCCTTTGACTCAAGATACTTTTAAGCAAGTAGTTCAAGATGTAGAGTACAAATTACAGATTGTTAATCAAACCTTATCGATGTTAGATTCCAAAGGGTTTGAAGCAATTTTGCAAGAAATGCTTCAGTCTATCACTCTAAAAACTGGTGAGTTGTTAGGTGCTGATAGAACAACAATATTTCTGTTGGACGAAGAAAAACAAGAACTATATACAATTGTTGCTGAAGGTGAAGGAAAGCGTTCTTTAGAAATTCGTATACCAGCAAATAAAGGTATTGCTGGCGAAGTTGCTACTGATAAAAAGGTAGTCAATATTCCCTACGATTTCTATAACGATAATCGTTCGTCTTTTGCCCGAGAGCATGAAAAAAGAACTGACTATCGTACCTATACGATGTTGGCTTTACCTTTACTTAACGAACAAGGTAAATTAGTTGCCGTAGTACAACTTTTAAACAAACTTAAACCAGATACCAGCAGCGAACTTTCTTTAAGCGAACGAATCGATGTTGACGGTTTTACCGATGCTGACGAGCAATTATTTCAAGAATTTGCACCTTCTATCAGACTAATTTTAGAATCATCCCATTCTTTTTATATCGCCACTCAAAAGCAAAGAGCCGCTGAAGCCTTGATGAAGGCAATTAAATCACTTTCGCAAAGCAGTCTTGATTTAGAAGAAACGCTTAAACGGGTGATGGATGAAGCCAAACAGCTTATGAACGCAGACCGTTCTACTTTATGGCTAATAGACCGCGATCGCCAAGAATTATGGACGAAAATTACTCTTGATGATGGTTCCACTAGAGAGTTACGGGTACCGATGGGTAAAGGTTTTGTCGGGCAAGTTGCATCTACTGGCAAAATATTAAATATTCCCTTTGATTTATATGATAATCCCGATTCTGATACAGCGAAACAAATAGATAGGCAAACCGCTTACCGTACCTGTAGTTTACTGTGTATGCCGGTATTCAACGGCGACAAAGAATTAATTGGTGTAACTCAACTAGTCAACAAAAAGAGTAAAAAACAATCTGCTCCCTATAACCCAGAGGATTGGCCAAAAGCCCCCGAATGCTTCCAAGCAAGTTTCGACAGAAATGACGAACAGTTTATGGAAGCTTTTAATATACAAGCAGGTGTAGCGCTGCAAAACGCTCAATTATTCGCCACCATCAAGCAGCAAGAACAAATGCAGCGCGATATTCTTCGCAGTCTTTCCAATGGTGTAATTTCTACTGATAGTAAAGGACACATCCTTGCCGCAAACGAAAGTGCCTTGCGTTTGTTGGGATTAGAGCAAGAACAACGTTTAGAAGGCAAATTAATCAACGACATTATTAATATTAAAGAAAACGACTTTGATAAATGGTGCCAAGATGCTTTAAATGCCGACGATAAATTACGCGAGCAATATTATCCCGATCGCACTCTTATTAGCCATCAATCTTTAGAAAACAGCATTAACTTATCGATAAACACCATTGCAGACGCAAGCGACAACTCCCAAGTTCGGGGTGCGCTGGTTGTCATGGACGATATCAGCGACGAAAAGCGGCTCAAGAGTACTATGTACCGCTATATGACTCAAGAGCTAGCTGAAGAATTACTTAAACTAGATGACGCAAAACTAGGCGGTGACAGAAAAGAAGTTTCAATTCTATTTTCCGATATTCGCGGCTACACCACTCTTACCGAAAACCTAGAAGCCGAAGAAGTGGTAGGTATGCTTAACGAATACTTTGAATCAATGGTGGAAGCAGTTTTTAAACATAAAGGCACCTTAGATAAATACATTGGCGATGCCATCATGGCTGTATATGGTTCCCCATTACCTTTACAAAATCATGCTTGGATGGCAGTACAAACTTCCTTAGAAATGCGTCGCCGTTTAGAAGATTTTAATACTCGTCGTCATGCAGATAATAAACCACAAATCAAAATTGGTATAGGTATTAACTCAGACGTTGTAATCAGTGGAAACATTGGTTCAAGCAAACGTATGGAGTTTACCGCAATCGGCGATGGTGTAAACCTCGGCTCTCGTTTGGAAAGTGTCAGCAAACAGTACGGTTGCGACATTATTATCAGTGACAATACTTACGAACCCTGCAAACACCTGGTATGGGCAAGGGAATTAGACTACATTAGGGTAAAAGGTCGTAACGAGCCAGTATCAATATACGAATTAATTGGTTTGCGTAATGATAATGTTTGTGGCAACAAACTAACGGCAATTGAACATTATCATAAAGGACGCGAATACTACATTAATCGTCAATTTACTTCAGCCAAACAGCAATTCGCTAAAGTTTTGGAAATCCAGCAAGATGACAAAGCCGCTATGTCTCATCTCAAGCGCTGTCACTATTGGCTAGATAATCCCCATGCTCTCGATAACTGGGATGAAGGAGTTTGGACTTTCAAGGAAAAATAAAGGTTAGTTGTTAGTTGCCCTGCTTGAATCTAGTGGGGCTTTATTATTAAACTGTTGTTCCGTTAGAAGGTTACTTATTCGAGAGAGGAGAAGAAATACAAAAGGAAAAAGTACCTAACACACTCAAATATTTTACAGTAAATTTTATTACAATTCTACACAAAAAGAATTTAGAAGCATTAAGGTTACCCAGATTGTGTGATAATAACCAAGCCTTTCGCTTTCCTTAAAGGAACCATTATTACCGTGCAGTCAACCGATAATATGAACGAACTGGTTGAAGCCTTACAACAGCCAGCCGATTTAACCTTCGAGCTACCCGATCCAGAAGATGAAGCAATTCCTGAAACAGAGTTTATCGAACAGCTAGATGTTGCTTGGCAGGTATGCGATAAGTTTGATTTACAAACCGATATTTGGCGAGGAAGAATTTTACGGGTAGTTCGCGATCGCGAAAAAAAAGGAGGAGATGGACGCGGTACAGGCTTTCTAAAATGGCTTAAGGAACGAGAAATTAGTAAGAGTAATGCTTATGCTTTGATTGAATTAGCAAACAGCGCCGATACTCTCTTAGACGAAGGCAAACTAGAGCCAAGTTCGATTAATAACTTTAGTAAACGGGCATTTGTCGAAACTGCTAAAGCTTCACCAGAAGTACAGGTGATGGTAAGTGAAGCTGCCCAAAATGGCGATCGCATCACCAGAAGAGAAGTCAAGCAACTCTCAGAAGAATGGACGGCAATGTCCTCAGATTTATTACCACAACCGGTGAAGCAGAAGGTAGCAGATAACACTCTTCCTCCTCGTTATCTAGCACCACTGGTAAAAGAAATGGAAAAATTACCAGAACCTCATCAAGCAGTAATTCAAGATGAAATCACCGCTAACCCGGATGTCGAAACTCTTAAAAATGCCACTTCCGAAGCGCGTTACCTCGCAAAATATCTGAAAGCAGCCGTGCAGGTGCAAGCTCTTGCCAATGAAGAAGTCGATATTGAAACAGCTTTAGAAGAAGCCCAAAGAGTCGGATGCATGAATATTGCCGCTGATTTAGTCAACCAAGCCTCTGCTATCGAGCAAACCATAGCCAAACTATATATGACTTGGAAGCGTATCGCTAACTTATCAGATAGACTCTACGTCGATACAGGTGCTTCTACGCCACATTTAAGATCGCTACTTGATTGTTTAGAACCTCTGGGTGGAGAAATAATGGAATTACAAATTAGCGGTACAACCGAACGCACGGTACGCTTACAAATTCAAGAAAGCGAGTAAACAGCGAGCAGTGAACATTTCACTGTTCACTGATTAAAGTTCGCTATCAACTATAAATATTGCTCCGCGCATTTGTAAATTAAGCTTAAGGGACTTAGAAATTCCCTTATTGTAACCAAATAAAGCATTTTCTACGTTTGCACCATTAAGGTCAGTATGGGTTAAATTAGCACCAACTAAATAAGCGTTACTTAAATTCGCTGTGGCTAGGAAGGCATTGCTAAAATTCGTATAGCTAAAATTAGAATTAACTAAATTAGCGTACCGTAAATCGGCACCAGATAAATTTACACAACTTAGATTTGCATTACTTACATCAGCGCCGCGCAAATCAGCAGTTTTCATGACAGCATCGCGCAAATCAGCACCACACAATTGGGCTTCGCTCAAACTAGAAATACTCAAGTTAGCATCTCGTAAATCAGCGCCTATTAGTTGAACTCCGTCAAGTAAGGCTTGACTGAGATTAGTACCGTTTAGCTTGGCACCAGCTAAATAAGCATATTGCAAATGAACTCGACTCAAATCAACACCAATAAGATTAGCGCGAGTTAAATTTACACCAATCAATCTGCTACCAGGAAAATCTCTCTCTCCTGCCGCATAGCGTTGAAGTAGTTCGCTTGAACTTGATGCCATTAATACAGCAGGTAGGTTTTTCTCATCCACTTTGTTCATTGTGAAATAGATGCTTGAATTTACTTTAAAGCTTAATCTAAAACCCTTTAACTACAGCTTATTATTGATGACACTTTGTCTTGCTGCCTCAAAATTATTACCTTGAGATGCAATTGTCCTTACACCGGGTTATTACGGATGTATGACAGTTTATGTAGTGGCATAGGTCAGTGAGCGGTGAGCAGTGAGCAGTTACCTATTCCCAATGCCCAATCCCCAATGCCCATTACTTAATTTTTAATTCCCGTCGTTGCGATACCGCGAATGAACTGTCGCTGACCGATAAGAAATAGTAACATTACGGGTACGGTGGCTATTGTGACTGCTGCCATTAATAAAGGCCAGTTGTTAGTAAATTGTTCTTGAAACTCGGCTAAAGCTAGCTGTACCGTTCTTAATTCCGGACGAGTTGTAAAGACTAAAGGTTTAAATAAATCGTTCCATTCGCCAATAAAAGTGAATAAAAATAACGTTACTAATGCAGGGCGGGCAAGAGGTAACATTACTTGCCATAATATTTGCAGCCTCGAAGCTCCATCTATAGCTGCTGCTTCTTCCAACTCTACAGGAATACTTTTGAAATACTGTCTTAATAGAAAAATACCGAAACCGTTGGCGGCAGTAGGTAAAATCAGCGCCCAATAGGTATTTATCAAGTGTCCCCATTTCAGAACTAAAAATACGGGAATCACCAGCAACTGGAAAGGTATGACTAACGTTGCTAAAACTATCAACAGTAATAACTCGCGTCCCCTAAACTTTAATCTTGCTAATGCATAACCTGCCAATGCCGAAGTTATAATTTGAAAAGAAGTTACTGTAAGTGCTACTAAGGTAGAGTTAGCAAACGCTAGTAAAAATTTACCTCGCCCCCATGCATCGCGGTAATTAGATAAAGTAAGGTCATTTTGCGGTAACACGCTTTGAGTTGTTTCTCCCTGGGAAAATGATGTTAGGAAAACCACAAGCAGCGGCAATAGGATAACAGCCGCCAATAGTATTAGCACTCCTAGGGTAAAAAAGTTACTGTATTTTTGCGTTTGGCTTGGTTTGAACATAAATAAAGCTTTATCCAAGCATTAGTTTTTCTGTTACTAGAGCAATCGCCCCCAGCAACAGCTAATCTATAACATAGTGGCTTGTTAAGTAAAATTAAACCACGTAAATTCTGTTGATGATGAAAGATGATCCATGAAGTACAAAACCCAAAGATGAAAGTAATTTAGACCTTGAACTTATGACCAGCAATAGGTTTGGTCGCTTTGGTAGATATTACATTCTTCTAAATTCATCGATAAAGTTCGACTTCATTTGTGTTTCATCACAACGAATGTATTACATACTTTCATATCTGGAGGGAATCCAAGATGCAGGAGCTTATATCCCCATCTGAACTTGATTATCGCAGCGAAACATATAAAAATGCTTTCAGCCGCATTAATGCAATTGTGGTTGAAGGAGAGCAAGAAGCACACGAAAATTATTTGTCACTGGGGCAATTGCTACCAGATAAGAAAGATGATTTAGTTCGTCTCTCTAAAATGGAGATGCGTCACAAGAAAGGTTTTCAAGCTTGCGCTAAAAATCTTGAGGTAACGGCGGATATGGAATTTGCTAAGAAGTTTTTTGCTCAACTGCATCAAAACTTCCAGGAAGCTGCCGCAGAAGGTAAAGTTGTTACCTGCTTGTTAATTCAGTCTTTGATTATCGAATGTTTTGCGATCGCTGCTTATCACATTTTTATTCCAGTCGCAGATGATTTTTCTCGCAAAATTACAGAAGGTGTTGTTAAAGACGAATATACTCACCTCAACTTTGGAGAAGTTTGGCTAAAAGAGCATTTTGAAGAATCTAAAGCCGAATTAGAAGAAGCAAACGCTCAAAATCTTCCTATCGTCTGGAAGATGCTAAATGAAGTAGAAAAAGACGCTGAAGTAATGGCAATGCCTAAAGATGCTTTAGTAGAAGACTTTATGATTCAATACGGAGAAGCTTTAAGTAATATTGGCTTTACGACTCGCGATATCATGCGTCTTTCTGCATATGGTCTGAAAGCTGCTTAAATTGTAGTAGCCTTTAAAGCCAAATGGCTAATTCCATTAATTAGCTATTAAAATGCTCCTCAAATCCGTTTGCGGTTTTCAGAGGAGCAATTCTCGTGGTGTCTATTTATATTCCACGCCTTCAATCCTTTAACACAGCATAAGCCGAAATTAATAGTTCATGTTTGGTCTAATCGGACATCTTACAAGTTTAGAACACGCTCAAAGAGTAGCTTTAGAATTAGGTTACCCAGAATATGCCGACCAAGGTTTAGATTTCTGGTGTAGTGCCCCGCCTCAAATAGTCGATAATATTACGGTGACAAGTGTAACCGGACAGCAAATCGAGGGGCGGTATGTTGAATCTTGCTTTCTACCAGAAATGTTGGCAAATCGCCGCATGAAAGCTGCTACTCGTAAAATCCTGAATGCGATGGCTCATGCTCAAAAGAATGGTATAAACATTACAGCTTTGGGCGGTTTTTCCTCGATTATCTTTGAGAATTTTAAGTTAGAGCAATTTCCTCAAATCCGCAACATAAAATTGGAGTTTGAACGGTTTACTACGGGAAATACTCATACTGCTTACATTATTTGTCGGCAAGTAGAGCAAGCCTCAAAGAAACTTGGCATAGAACTCGATAAAGCAACAGTCGCCGTATGTGGTGCTACAGGAGATATTGGTAGCGCCGTTTGCCGTTGGTTGGATGCCAAAACAAATGTCAAGGATTTACTATTGATTGCGCGCAATGCCGAGCGCCTTTCATCCTTGCAATCTGACCTAGGGCGTGGAAAAATAATGGGTTTAGAGGAAGCGTTACCCGTTTCAGATATTATTGTTTGGGTTGCCAGTATGCCCAAAGGTATGGAGATTGACTCGACGGTGTTGAAGAAACCTTGCTTGCTAATTGATGGTGGCTATCCTAAAAATTTAGGCACTAAAGTTCAGCATCCTGAGATACACGTACTCAACGGGGGCATTGTAGAACATTCTCTTGATATTGATTGGAAAATCATGAACATTGTCAATATGGATGTTCCAGCACGTCAACTTTTTGCTTGTTTTGCCGAATCAATGCTGCTTGAATTTGAAAAGTTATACACTAACTTTTCTTGGGGACGCAATCAGATTACCGTAGAGAAAATGGAGCAAATTGGTAAAGTTTCCGTTAAACACGGATTTCGCCCGTTGCTGGTGTGACGGTTAACAGTTAACCCCAAGAGGCTTACCGCAAAATAATCCTTAATCAAGAACAGCGGGATTATTACTCGCTTAATCAAATCAAGGATATTTTTGCTTTATTGAGTTCTCTAGCAGTTAACAGTTAACGGTTAGTAGTTATGAGTTAAGAGTGAGACAGAGTGCAGAAGAAAGGGTTTCCACCTCACTGGCTTTAATAGAAGTAATTTTCAAAGTGGGGAACCTAGCGCTATAGATTCTTCCCTTTATTACGACTTTACGGAGAAATCCAGTTCTGCGCTTTATCTCACCCCAATCAGCGGCTTCCCACTTTCCGATTTCCAGTTCGCGAGCGGTGGCGGCAAGCTTGTCTACCGTTCATTCACACTAGAGCGTCTGCGGTATTCTAATTATTGCTTTACAAGCATCAGGGTGCGGCTCAAATTTCCCCTGCGGAGTGGGAAATTATTGACTCGTGTTTCTTAACTCGTAACTCATAAACTGCTGTTTTAAGTAACTCACAACTCATTATTCAAACAATGGCTACACAAGAGCGTAAACCGCTACTTTTAGACTTTGAAAAGCCTCTAGCAGAATTAGCAAATCGAATTGAGCAGATTCGTAAACTTGCGGAAGAAAATGGTGTTGATGTAACTTCACAAATACATCAATTAGAAGCACGTGCTATGCAGCTACGTGAAGAAATTTTCAGCAGTCTTTCGCCTACACAGCGTTTACAAGTTGCTCGTCACCCTCGTCGCCCCAGCACTTTAGACTACATTCAAGCAATTACTGATGAATGGATCGAACTACACGGAGATAGATGTGGTTCGGACGATCCAGCTTTAGTCGGTGGATTGGCTCGCTTAGGAAATCAACCTGTAGTAATTTTAGGTCATCAGAAAGGACGGGATACCAAAGATAATATTGCCCGCAACTTTGGTATGGCTTCTCCTGGCGGATATCGTAAAGCTTTACGATTGATGGAACATGCCAATAAATTTGGAATGCCCATTATCACTTTTATTGATACCCCCGGCGCTTTACCTACCGTAATAGCCGAACAACAAGGGCAAGGTGAAGCGATTGCTTACAACTTACGAGAAATGTTTTCTTATGATGTACCCATTATCTGCACCGTAATTGGTGAAGGTGGTTCCGGTGGAGCGCTCGGTATTGGCATCGGCGATCGCGTCATGATGTTTGAACATGCCGTATACACCGTTGCGACACCCGAAGCCTGTGCGGCGATTTTGTGGAAAGACGCAGGTAAAGCTCCTCAAGCAACATCAGCTTTAAAAATTATTTCTCACGACTTAAAAAATTTAGGCATCATCGACCAAATTTTAACAGAACCAGTTGGGGGCGCTCACTCCAATCCCTTGCAAGCGGCGCAAACACTCAAAGGAGCGCTGTTAGAGAACTTAGAAGTACTCAACAATTTGACATCTCAAGAAAGAAAAGAACTACGCTATCAAAGATTCCGTAAAATGGGGGTTTTTACCGAAGCCGCTCATTGAACACTTTCGATATGACTATTATCGACTGCGACAATGTTATAATTACCTATGGCACTTAATAGTTATTAACAATTATTTATGCCATAGGTATTCGTAGTTGGTGGTTGATTATTAGTTATACACAACAGCACTTTACAACTAAATCAAGTACAAAACCGTTCAAAATTGATGGTAGGCGTATTACCGCCCGTGTGGGTTTAGCTTAGCCATCGAAAATCTTCGGTAAATATATTTAAGCCTTTCGCGGTGGGTTAAACAATATTTACTATTGAAATTTGTTCAGTACTATATCTTATTTTCCCTTAAAGACAGAAAATCGCCACTAACAGCTTTATAAATAGATTCTCTTTCAAAGAAAACATAGTATATCAGTTGTAAGAAACTTTTTCTATGTTTTTTGATTTGGCTTGAGTTCTTAGAATATTTTAATCTGAATTCACTCGAACTATATTTTGAAAAAACGGTATGAGCGAACTACGAAAACGCGCTTTGATCACTGGCGCGAGTAGCGGTATTGGTAAACAAACAGCTTTGGCATTCGCATCTTCAGGTATAGATGTTGCGCTACTTGGTCGTTCGGCACAAAAATTAGCAGCAGTAGAAAACGCTGTCAAAAACAGCGGTGTAAATGCTAAAACTTATGTCGTGGATTTGGCAAATCTATCTCAAGTACAAGAAAAGATGCGTCAAATAGTGCTTGACTTTGGTAACATAGATATTCTTGTCAACAATGCTGGCATGGGTTATACCGCCACATTGAGTCAAACACCTTTATCCGACTGGCAGCAAGTAATCGATTTGAATTTGACGAGCGTATTTGAATGCATCAAGGGAATTTTACCCTCAATGCGCGAGCAAAACAGAGGCACAATCATTAATGTAGCTTCCATTGCTGGCAAACAAGCATTTGCTAATTGGGGAGCTTACAGCGTTAGCAAAGCAGGCGTAATTGCTCTTTCTCAAGCACTTGCTCAAGAAGAACGGGGTAACGGGATTCGGGTTACTGCAATTTGTCCGGGTGCAGTAAATACAGAAATTTGGGATACAAAAACTGTAAATGCCGACTTTGACCGTTCAAATATGCTTACACCGGAGATTGTTGCCCAGTCGATTCTTCACACTGTTTTGTTGCCAAAACAAGCGGTTGTAGATGAATTAACTTTAATGCCTAGCGCGGGAGTTTTATAAATTATCGGTTCTCAAATACCTTTTATCAGTCATCAGTTAACTGTCACTTGAATAAGCGGGTAATTGCAACTTTATACTCAGTATTTTCCAAACACTGATTTATGTAGTTATTAGATAGTCAGCTTTCTTATTAGCATTAAGAAAGCGGCAAAGAAGGTAATTACCATCAAATCAACATTCTGAGTTATTTTATCCTGGAATTCATCCTGGAATTTATTGCGAGTTAAAGTATTTTTAGCGTTTCTATTCGGCCTTATTTAACCTTTACTCAACTGCCGAGGTAGGTATTCTTGAAGATTAATTGAGGACATAGAAGACATTAAAAATTGCAAGTTATTCGGTCACTGTTAACTGCTAACTGCTGAATTTTTCATTTATCGCTCATTCGCACCTAATTAATTTCAGACTGACATTATGACTATTGCTAGTTCCAACGGTTCCAATTATTCTCAATCTCCTCTGATTCCCAACTTAGAAGATGCTGTAAATCCCAGACCAGACCGAAATACTAAAGATGGTTCCCAACCTAATTTATATCCTCCTTCAGAGGAACAGATGGAGCAGATGAAGGATGCCGTCAGAACGATGCTTTTAGGAGTTGGAGAAGATCCAGAAAGAGAAGGATTACTCAAAACCCCCAAGCGCGTAGCAGAGGCAATGCGGTTTCTTACCAGTGGCTACAGTCAATCTTTAGAAGATTTAGTTAATGGTGCCATATTCGACGAAGGGCATAACGAAATGGTGTTAGTCCGCGATATCAACTTCTTTAGTTTGTGCGAACATCATATGTTGCCATTTATGGGCAAAGCCCACGTTGCTTATATCCCCAATCAAAAAGTTGTCGGACTCAGCAAACTAGCTCGAATTGTAGAAATGTACTCTCGTCGCTTGCAAGTTCAAGAAAGATTAAATCGACAAATTGCTGAAGCAATCCAAGAAATTCTCGACCCACAAGGTGTTGCCGTGGTCATGGAAGCTACACATATGTGCATGGTAATGCGGGGAGTGCAAAAACCAGGTTCTTGGACTGTAACCAGTGCTATGTTGGGAGTTTTCGAGCAAGAGCAGAAAACCCGCGAAGAATTTTTCAGTTTAATTCGTCACCAACCAGCGTTCTTTTAATAATTGGGAATTGGGTATAGGGTATAGGGCATAGGGCATAGGGCATGGGAGGTTAGGAATTGGTAATTGGTGAGAGTGAGGAGTTAAAAATAATTAGTTCTACCCCCTCTCCCCCTCTCCCCCCTTTCTCCTTGTCTCCACAATTCCCAATTACCCACTACCTATTACCCAATTTCTCAAACAACTCACCAACTTTACCTAAATCCTTATCCCCAGGGGCTATTTCAACTCCACTAGATAAATCAATGCCGCTGGGGTTTACTTTATTTAAAGCTTCTAAAATATTTTGAGGTGTTAACCCACCGGCTAAAAACCAAGGGCAATCGGGATCGAATTTTTGCAAGGAATCCCAATTTAAGGTTTTACCGGTACCTCCTAATTGCTGGGGATGATAGGCATCTAATAATAAAGTGTTTACATATTTTGTATAGGTTTTTGCTCGATCGAAATCATCAGCATCCCTGATTCTCAAGGCTTTGATAATTTCCACATTTTCTAAAAGCTCCCGTAGCTGCTGACAAAATTCCAGGGATTCGTCTCCGTGGAGTTGTACCCCAGTTAATCCTGTTTCTGCAACAGTTTGAGCAATTTCTTCTTTGCTGGAATTGGCAAAAACGCCAATTTTATCGATTTGTGGCGGCAACTGTTCGATTACCGCTTTAATTTGCTTTGGCGTGACGTACCTAGGTGAAGAAGGTACGCAAATGAATCCTAATGCTGTTGCACCAAGAGAAGCAATGGTTTTACCTTGCTGTGGTTGAGTGATTCCGCAGATTTTAACTCGCATAAAATTATGAATATTTGTAGCGAAACTTGAAAAAATTGTAAATTATTAAGACATATTGAGGATATCTTCTCATCAATTTTTATAATTTTGATGGCTTAGACATTTTGTCTCTTCATTCAGGAGAAAAAGTTTTGATTTCATCAATATTATTTGCAGTTCAACCAACAGTTCCCCCTACACCTAGTTGGAATCCTACTGTGGGAATAATTATTAGCGTTTGCTCTCTAGTAATGGTTTTGTTGGCTCCCAAGATTATTCGTTATCCTCAAGTAGGGCCTAAATTTCCCGGACCTTTACCTTTGAGCATACCAGCATTTGTTGGTGCTATGTGTTTTGGACACGCTATCGGTATCGGTATTGTTTTAGGATTGACTAATATCGGAAGACTCTAGTACCGAGGGGAATGGGGGCATCGGAGGAAGGCAAGTTAGGGAGATAGAAAGGTAGAGAGAATAATCAATATTACTGCTTGCTCACTACTCACTACTCGCTACTCGCTACTTCTAAACCCCTGCTCCCTACTGTTAAACCGAACCGATTCTGGTATAGTTAACCGAATATTTTAACCAATTTTGTCCAAGATTAATTGTTTATCCTAAAAGTAGAGCGGTTCAAAAGCAATTTTTAATGATTTGTATTTTGAAAAAGATTAATTTTCATTGCATTTTGAACTGAAGCGAGAAAATTGGGTTTTAGGAAAATTTTTATGCAAACTAACTGGCGAGTCGGTTCTTTATTCGGAATTCCACTATATTTAGATCCTTTATGGTTTTTGATTTTAGGTTTAGCAACACTTAATTTTGGCGTATCTTATCAGGAATTAGGAAGCGCTCAAGCTTGGAGTGTTGGAGTGATAATGGCATTATTGCTGTTTGGCTCCGTAATTTTACATGAATTAGGTCATAGTTTAGTAGCACAAAAGCAAGGAATTAAAGTTAATTCAATTACCTTATTTTTGTTTGGTGGAATCGCTGCTATTGAAGAAGAGTCAAACACTCCCTCAGAAGCATTTCAAGTTGCGATCGCGGGGCCTTTAGTAAGTGTGGTGCTGTTCTTTTTACTACGATTGGCATCGGAAATAGTCCCGGATACGATTGCTCTACATATGATGTTGGGTGATTTAGCCAGAATCAATTTAGTTTTAGCGTTATTTAATTTAATACCGGGCTTACCTCTAGATGGAGGACAAGTTTTAAAATCAGCGCTTTGGAAAATTACGGGAAATCGTTATAAAGCAGTGCGTTTAGCTGCAAGAGCAGGGCAGATTTTAGGTTATGCTGCGATCGCGTTGGGTTTGGTAGTGGATTTTGCGACGGGTGAGTTAGTTACAGGTTTATGGATTGCTTTGTTGGGTTGGTTTGGTATTCGCAATGCTACTACTTATCTACGGGTTAGTATCTTACAAGAAACTTTATTAGAAATAGTTGCTAGAGATGCAATGGCGAGAGAATTCCGCGTCGTTGATGCAGATAAAAGTTTACGCTCCTTTGCTGACGAGTATTTATTAACAAGCAATAAATCACAAGCTTATTTTGCTGATAAAGATGGACGTTATCAGGGAATGATTTGCGTAGATGATTTACGGGTTATCGAAAGAAGTTTGTGGGAAACTCAAACCGTGCAAAGTATAGTCACTCCTTTGAATGAAATTCCCACGGTGGAAGAATCAACAAACTTAGTTGAAGTAATTACCAAATTAGAGAAAGAGAATTTGCAGCGCATTACCGTACTTTCACCTGCTGGTGCGGTAGCAGGTTTAATTGATAGAGGAGATATTTTACGCTCTTTGGCAGAAAAAATAAATTTACGTATTAGCGATGCCGATATCAAGAGGGTAAAAGAAGAAGGAAGTTACCCACCAGGATTGCAGCTAGCAACAATCGCGAAATCTACTAAATAAGGTTAGAGGTTAGAGGTTAAAGGTTAAAGGTTGCAAGATTTACTTGTTCCTTGTCTCTGGCAAGGAACACACAGTTGAAGGCTCTGCCTTAAAACCGAGGCAGAGCCTTGGCACGAGAATTTTCGATTGAAGTCAAACCCTTGCATTTATTTATACAGCTTATTGTTCGTAGTCGGAGACTAAGAAGCAACAAAATTTTGATTATCAAATTAACCTATAAAAATTTTCAATACAAGATTATAAAGATAAATTTCTACAGTTAACACGAATAGTGGTATTGTATGAGGTCACGGCAGAAGAACGCTTTTATTTAAACTTATAAACATTATAAAAATGAATAATCAACATCAAATTTTAGTTTGCTCAAGCTGTGCGAGTATTTGGCAGGATGGAAAGCGGGTAGGTGTTAGCGGTGGCGAGAAGTTATTAAAAGAAATCGAAGAAAAACATCAAGATTGGCTGCTATCAAAAGAATTTACAGTCAAATCTGTAGAATGCATGAGTGCTTGCAGTCATTCTTGTGCTGTAGCTTTTACTGCATCGGGTAAAATGACATATTTATTCGGTGACTTAAATTACGATACAGAAGCACTTTCGGAAACATCTTCGGCGGTGCTGGAATGTGCAAGTCTATATTACGAAAAACCAGATGGTAAAATGGCTTGGTCAGAACGTCCGCAAGCGATGAAAAAAGGCGTTTTAGCAAGAATTCCGAATGTTTCAGGTTAAAGGTTAAAGGTTAAATAACTCCTAACTCCTAACTCTTAACTCCTAACTTTTTACTTCTCCCCCCTCTCTCCCTCTCTCCCTCTCCTCCCCTTGTCTCCTAATCCTCTCCCCGGCTACACTTTACCTGTCTTCGCGGTGGCTGCTGCGAAGGCTGCTTTGATTAATTTACAAAGTTATTTAGATAGTTATTTAGATAATAATCTAGACAATAGTTTTGAAAATACAGTTGAAAAAATATCGTCGATTTCTCTGGATTTACTTGATGGGAATGCAGAAATTCCGGTTGAGCAAGCTGCTGTTTTAGATGACGATGCTGCTTTGGGGATTACTTTGAGCAATCCCGGCGATAATTTAGATTTAACTAAAAATACTCCTGTTTGGGCTTTGGTAAAGTTGTTTCCCCGACAAAATCAAATACACAAACAAATACTAACTTTAGAAGCTGGGGAAGGTTTGGGTAAAACTGCGAAGGGGGAAGCTGCGATTTACAGTTTTGCTCGTCGGTTGTTTGATGCTAATTTGTTACCTTTAATTCCTGAAGATAAGACAGTAACAGTAAAAATTATTCTTCCTCAAGGAAGGGAATTAGCAAAGCGTACTTCTAACGAAGCATTTGGAATTTTGGAAGGTTTGGCTTTGTTGGGAACTAGCGGTATTTCTCAACCGCTTTCTGCTGCGGAACATTTAGAAGAGTTTCGCGGTATTTTGCGAGAAAAGGTGAAAACTCATCGCAATCTAGTTTTTTGTATAGGTGCGAATGGTTACTCGGTTGCAGAGCGTTTATCTATTCCAGAATCGGCGATAGTTCCTACAGGTAATTGGTTAGGAGCTTTGCTGGTGGAAGCGGGATTGTATAAAGCAGAGTCCGTATTGTTGTTGGGATATCAGGGCAAGTTGGTTAAGTTAGCGGGGGGAATTTTTAATACTTCCAGTCATATAGCCGATGCAAAGTTGGAAATTATTGCTGCTGCGGTGGTGGAAGTTGGGGGAGATATTGAAGCGATAAGGGCAGTTTTAGAAGTTAAGACAGCGGATGCAGCGCATAAAAAATTGATTGAATTGGGTTTGGCTGATGCTGTATTTAAACATTTGGCTGAAAAAATAAGTCGGAAAGCAGAAAGTTACGTGAAGAAGTATGCGGATGTGGATATGAAGGTTGGGGTGGTGTTGTTTGGCAGGAAGGGGGAAGTTATTTATGAGGGAATGGGGAATAGGGAATAGTAGAGAAAAGTTATTAACGTAAAAAATTTGCTCCAATTTGTCCGGAGTTTGTGGTTGAATTGCGTTCGGAAACTGATAGTTTAAAAGTTTTGCAAGACAAGATGGAAGAGTATATTGATAATGGTGCAAAACTAGGATGGTTAATCGATAGAAAACTACGCAAAGTTTATATTTATCGTCCAGATACTGCGGTTGAGGAATTAAATAATATCTTTTCCGTTTATAACGGAATTATTTAAAGTCTCTCTTCTTTTTCTTCTCTGTGCGTACTCTGCGCCTCTGCGGTTTTATTTAATCATTCCGGTGCAACCGGAATTGATATAATCCGTTAACATTAAGCAAAGAAGATATTTTATCTGGTTTTGTGTTGGATTTAAGTAGTATTTGGTAAATCAACTCACGGAATAATTGTTAACCCGTGAAATTTCTGTGGATTCACAGGAACACGATAGCCTGAGCCAAAAACTTTTTGTAAACAAGTTTAAAATCATATCTTTTTATAGACTTTCTCAACTCTTCGATTCTTTCTTACGGTATAAGACACAGATTAGTAATTAATGCAAATATATTAACTATGGATACTGCAAAAAAACTCGCTACTCTTAAACGAATTCGTCGATTTAGTCGGCTGATGGATACCGCTATCGGTATTCCCGGTACAAAGTTCCGCATTGGATTAGACCCAATTATTGGTATAATTCCCGGTGCTGGAGATTTAATTAGTACAATCGTGTCTGGTTACATTATTTATTTGGCAACTCGTGTAGGTGTGTCGAATGAAAACCTCAAGAAAATGATTTTTAATGTTGGTTTGGAATTTGTTGTTGGTACGGTACCGTTACTTGGTGACGTATTTGACGCTTTCTATAAATCCAATATTCGTAATCTCGCAATTTTGGAAGAACATATTGTGGCAACTGAGCCGGAATTAGAAAAAGCTGATACTGAATTGTCAGCTAAAACTCCGGTAGCGTCAGTTTAAATAATCGGATTTGATTTAATTGTTTCAAAATATTCTTTGTTTTATCAGGTTCCTAGCATGAGCATGGGAGCCTATTTTAATAGCCTTTAGTTCCTATTAATATCAATTCTGGTTGCACCGGAATGATTAAACAAAACCGCAGAGGCGCAGAGTACGCAGAGAGAGGAAAAAGAAGAGAGACTTTAAATAATTCCGTTATAAACGGAAAAGATATAACTTGTTCCAAGCCTCTTGTGAAGCGATTTTAAGAGGCTCTGCCTCTGGAATTCTAGGAGGCAGAGCCTCCAGAAACGCATTACAAGGTAGAACCTTGTAACGATTTATAGTAGCTCTCAAAAATACATTTTCGGTTTGCCGTACCGAAGTTTTTCTTATTAACCGAACAGATTATTAGCTCTGGGAAAATGGTCGGTTTTCTTCATTTTGTTTGTGATAAAAACCGAATTTACACTACCTTTTGCTTTGATTAATATAGTAATCAAGAAACGCAACTAAGACACACAACTCAAATTTAAATTGTTTTTTGGAGGTTAATTAATATGGCTATAGTACGTTACAATCCTTGGCAAGAAATGAACGCTTTGCAAAGAAGCTTCAATCGTCTATTTGACGATATGCTTGCTAACGATAATTCGGATTTTGGTAATTTTTCAAAAGTACCTGCGGCTGAGTTATCGGAAACTGATGATGCTGTAACTTTGAAGTTAGAAGTTCCAGGTATGAATGCGAAAGACTTGGATATTCAAGTTACAGAAAAAGCGGTTTCTATCAGAGGAGAGCGCAAGGAAGAAAACACAACTGAAGAAAACGGTACTAAAAGAAGTGAGTTCCGTTACGGTAAGTTTGAGCGTGTAATTCCTCTACCAACTCGCATTCAAAATACCGATGTTAAAGCTGATTATAAAGATGGTATTTTGAACCTACATCTACCAAAAGCTCAAGAAGAAAAGAACAAAGTAGTTAAAGTTAACCTTGAGCAAACCGAAGCATAATGTAAACGTGGTAACAAAGTTTTTTGGATAGTTGAATGAATTAGCCCGGTTGTGTAAAAGCAACTGGGTTTTTTTGTAATATTCTCAAATATTTGAACTCAAAAACTAACTTATAGCTGCTATAGTAAAGCTTCTCTAACTCCTAACATGGTTTAAATTCAAATTAAATTTTCAATTATCAAATTTTGGTAGAGGATGCTTTACAAACTTATAGTCAGTCTAAGTTATCTTACTTTTTGTTGCTTGCTGATTTCTTGCGAGCAAAGTACTGAAAATTTTACAAGAAAAGATTGTCAAAGCGGCATCGGATATAATGGTTATTTGCAAGGATATTTTACTGCTAAGAATTATTTACAAAAAAAGCCAATCAATTTGAATAATGTATATGATTACTGTTATGCACAGGGTTATATAGATGCTTCGTGAATAATAATCCCTATCAAACTTGCTAAATATATTAATTCTCGGTGGAACTCAAGAAGCTGCGAAATTAGCAACAAAAGCTGCTAATCTGCCTCATATAAAAGTAAAAGTATCTCTGGCCGGTCGCACTAGTCAAGCTGCTACATCTAAATATTTGCGTATCGGCGGCTTTGGTGGAATTGCCGGATTAATTGAATATTTACAAGCAGAAAGGATTGATTTAATTATTGATGCAACACATGCTTTTGCAGCAACTATTTCTCATCATGCTGCAATTGCGGCAGAAAATTTGCAATTACCGCGATTAATGTTGATTCGCTCAGAATGGGAATTAGTTGAAGGTGATAAATGGATAGAAGTTGAAAATATTGAATCAGCGGCGAAAATTTTACCGGATTTGGCAAAGCGAGTCTTTTTAACAATTGGTAGACAAGAATTAACCGCTTTTTCACAGCTTGAAAATATTTGGTTTCTCATGCGAATGATTGAAAAACCGGCTTCAGATATTGTATTACCGCAAGGTTTGCTTTTACTAAAAAAAGGTCCCTTTAACAAGGATTCAGAGAAACGGTTATTGGAAGACTATGAGATTGATACTGTGGTGAGTAAAAATAGTGGCGGCAGTGCAACTTATGCCAAAATTATTGCGGCGCGAGAATTGGGTATTAAGGTTGTAATGGTAAAACGCCCGATGCTGCCGCAGGGAGAATCTGTAGAAGATGTTGAAAGTGCTTTGGAATGGATTCAGGAATTTTAGATATTAGATTCAAATAAAACTATTGTTATATCTTCATCATTTAACTCTTCGGCAATTATTAATTCGATAATATTCCAATCTCCCTTAGCTAATCCCGCACCAATTTTTGGTAAACCTATTTTTTTACCCGAATAATTTTCTTTCAACCAACGCATACAGTTACGAATTGCGTCGTATTCCACCAAAACACCTCTCCCACGCCAATGATATTGCGTGTAGGCATTCACTACGTCGCAAACGCCATTTTCAAATTTACAACTTGCAAAAGAACAGGTTCCTAACTTATTTTTATCGCCTTTTTCCGTTGCACAATCTGCCGTATGTGCTTCTGGAAATTCTAATTTTATAGTTTTAGCAATACCCGCACCCATCTTACACATGCAGTTACAACCGTGAGCTATAACTTCAAAATTTCCAGCTTTAGCAAGCTTGATTAAATCACCTTTGATATATTGCATTTTGGAATTTTGAATTTTACATTTTGATAAAATTTTATCCGCATTGATTGCTAATTTATTAACGGTTGTAAAATAAAACTATTAACTCCCAAACTTCTACAGCCAATCATGTCCCTAGCTAAAGAATTAGAGACTACCCAAGATGTAACAGAAAATGTTATTGTTCCTCCAGGTGATTTATACAGCGATGAACCTCCTTTGGAAAGCGAACTGCATCTACGGCAAATTATTTTGCTTCTGAACTGTCTTGAATGGCTGTGGCGAGATAAAAATGATTTTTACGCTGCTGGTAATTTGACAATCTATTATAGTCATAAAAAACGTAAAGACCGAGAATTTCGAGGTCCCGATTTCTTTGTAGTTTTAGACACCGAACGCAAAACCCGTAAAAGTTGGGTTGTGTGGGAAGAAGATGGTAAATACCCCAATTTCATTTTAGAAATTCTCTCCGATTCAACAGCTAGTGTTGATAGAGATTTAAAGAAGAAACTTTATCAAAATACCTTTCGCACGCCTAATTATTTTTGGTTCGATCCCTATACTTTAGAGTTTGCAGGATTTAATCTAGTCGTTGGGGAATATCAACCAATAGAACCTAACAAGCAAGGACGTTTATGGAGTCAGCAGTTAGATTTGTATTTAGGTATTCACGAAGGATTATTAAGATTTTTTACAGCAGATGGTGTTTTAATTCCTACACCAGAAGAACAAGCTGAATTAGAGCGAGAACAAAAAGAATACGAACGTCAAGAAAAAGAAATTGCTCAGCAAAAAGCTGAAAGATTAGCTGCTAAATTGCGAGAGTTAAATATCGATCCAGATGGAATTTAGGAATAATTGGGAATTAGGGATTGGGGGATTGGTAATTGGTAATTGGGCATGGGGCATAGAAAGATGGGGAGACAAGGAGAGAGTAAAGGAAATAAATTATTTTCACTCGCTACTTGCTACTCCTAACTCCTAACTCCTAACTCCTAATTCCTAACTTCTCTTGCCCCATTCCTCACTCCTTCACCACAGCCCATTGAGTAACAGGTAGCATCGGTTTCCATCCGAGAAATTTACCTACGGGTTGCGCTCTTTGGATGGCTATTCGAGTTAAACTTCCACCAACTTGATTGTGCCATTCTAGTAATTTGTGTTCGCTTTCTACTGTTACCGCATTTGCTACGAAACGTCCGCCCGTGCGTAATGCTTGCCAACAAGTATCAAATATTCCTTCTCCAGTTATGCCTCCGCCAAGAAAAATTGCGTCGGGTGGCTGCAATCCCTTTAAAACTGTAGATGATTCACCGTGAATTATACGCAGATTTGGCGTGCCTAAACTTGCTGCATTGTCGGCAATATAATTTAGCCGGGAGTAATTTTTTTCAATAGCGATCGCCCAACATCGGGGATGAGTTCGCATCCATTCTATGCTGATGGAGCCGCAGCCAGCGCCGATATCCCACAACATTTGTCCGGGGATGGGTGCAAGGGCTGCTAAAGTGATGGCTCGAACTTCACGTTTGGTGAGTTGTCCGTCGTGATGGTAGGCTATGTCGGGTAAACCGGCGATTCTGGGAAGCTGCAAGATATCTGCATCGGCGATACATTCAACAGCAATGGTATTTAAGGTGGCAGTTTTGGTAGTTTTCCATTGGGCGGCAACATTTTCAATTATCCGCTCGCGCTCTCCTCCCATGTACTCTAATACCGTAATTTTGCTGTTGCTATAGCCTCTATCTACAAGGGTTTGCGCTACGATAGCTGGTGTATTTCTGCCTTCGCTGAGAATAAGCAAGCGCGCACCGGGATAAATTACCGGATGTAAAAGCGATATAGGGCGAGCTGCTAAAGTTAAGATTTCTACTTCCTGTAAAGCCCATCCCAAACGCGAGCAAGCAAGACTAAAAGATGAAGGCGCGGGAATAATAGTTATTTCTGAAATGGGTATCCGTCGGGTAAGAGTAACGCCAATACCGAAACACATGGGGTCACCGCTTGCTAATATACATACAGATTGCCCGCGACGCTGAATAATATCTTCTACAGAAGTGGCAATGGGAGAACTCCAAATTAACTTTTCCCGAGTATCACCTTCTGGAAGCATTGATAAATGACGCGAGCCTCCTACCAAAACTTCTGCTTTTTCCACCAAAGAATAAGCAACCTGACTCAAACCAGGTAAACCATCCTCACCAATACCCACTACAGATAACCATTTATGCATCTATACGCATTCGTTGATGTCGATTACATTATATTCCGACTCAGGAGTTGGTAATTGCTAGACTGCTATTTACTGTTTGAGTTCGTGGTATTGTGAGCAGTGAACAGTGAGCAGTTATAAGTAGGAAGTAACAAGTAGCAAGTAAAAATCCCCAATCCCCAATGTCCAATTCCCAATGCCCAATTCCAAATTTAACTACATCCGCAACCCTAAAGAAATTTATAATCAGTCCTTTTCTATTATTCGTGAGGAAGCGAATTTAGAAAACTTACCTACTGATTTGATACCTTTAGCAATACGTATAATTCATAGTTGCGGCATGACGGATATTGTTGATGATTTAGCTGCATCGCCGCAAGCTGTGACTGTTGCCAAAAGAGCCTTAGCTGCGGGTGAACCAATTTTATGTGATGCTGAAATGGTAGCTAAAGGCATTATTCAACGGCGTTTACCTCGGAAAAATCGCGTAATTTGTACGCTGAATTATTCAGAGGTGCCCGAATTAGCTTGGAAGCTAGGAAATACTCGCTCTGCGGCTGCTGTGGAATTGTGGGAGGCAGATATTGAAGGGGCAATTGTGGCAATTGGCAATGCTCCTACAGGCTTATTTCATCTTTTGGAATTGCTTGATGCTGGATTTCCTAAACCTGCGGTGATTTTTGGTTTTCCAGTGGGTTTTGTCGGTGCTGCTGAATCAAAACTGGCTTTGGCTGCTGATAGCCGGGGAGTACCATTTGTTACCCTGCATGGTAGGAGAGGAGGAAGCGCGATCGCATCGGCTGCGGTTAATTCTCTAATACAGGGGGAGCAGTGAGTCGTGGTTGTCTTTATGGTGTTGGGGTAGGTACGGGAAATCCTGAATTAATTACTATTAAGGCATTGCGAATTATACAGTCTGTACCTGTAATTGCTTATCCGGCTTCGGAAACTGGTAATAGTTTTGCTCGTTCGATTGTTGCTGAATTTATTCAAGGCAATCAAATAGAAGTTCCAATTGTATTACCTTTCAAGTTAGAAAAATCTGCTCAGCCTGCTTACGATGAGGCTGCCGAGCAATTAGCACAACATTTAAATGATGGACGAGACGTTGCCGTACTTTGCGAAGGTGACCCGTTTTTTTACGGTAGCTTTATGTATATTTACGATAGACTATCACCTAAATTTGACAGCGAAATAATTCCCGGAATTTCTTCTGTTATGGCAAGCGCTGCGATGATAGGAATACCTTTGACTTACCGTAATGATGTTTTTATCGTACTTTCGGGAATACTCTCGAAGGAAGTTTTAAAAGAGAAGTTGAAGGCTGCCGATGCTGCGGTAATTATCAAATTAGGACGAAATTTTACTAAGGTAAAGCAGGTTTTGCAAGAGTTGGGGTTAGTTGAAAGAGCGAAATATATCGAAAATGCCACTCGGGAAAATCAACAGATATTATCTATCGACGAAGTTGAAGCGGAAACCGTACCTTATTTTTCGTTGATTGTTGTACCGAGTCAAGGGGAGTTAAGAGTTAGGAGTTAAGAGTTAAGAATTAGGAGTTAAAAGAATGATGATGTAGTGATGGGGTTATTAAATAATGAGGAGAGAAAGTTATTCGTTTATCCTCTCATATCGTTACCGTTTAAGTAAGTCGGCAGAAATAAACAGAACTATGTAACAAAATGTAAAATAGCTTCAAATCCTTACTCCTACTGCCGACTGCCGACTGCCGACTGCCTTGTCTCAATTACAATTTTCAACGCCAACCTACTTATATCGGCATGATATAGATTTCCTCTTCTTCTTTCCTCTGCGTTCTAGAAGGGTTTTTTCAATAATCCCGGTGCAACCGGAATTTATGTTATCTCCTCATCATAAACTTAAACGAGAAAAATAAGATTTATTTCGAGTCATGACTATCAAAAAATCTCCTTTTTGAAGTTCATATTTAGATTCAGGATTAGTAACAATTTTTCCAGTGGTTCCTTGAAAAATTGCAATAATAGTACCTTGGCGACATCGTCTCATCTCTACAAGTACATTGATAAAAGCACAACCTTGGTAATAGCTGGGTACGGGTATTTGATAAAACTGGTTTTTAGATTGTTCGGTTAATATATAAGAAACTAAATCGCTGATACCATTATTGATAACTGCACTCGAAACTAAATGGCTTCTAAAATTGCTGCCTGCGACAATAATTCTATCTGCATGAGCTTTTTGACATAGTTCAAAATATCTTTCATCTGCAAGCTCTACTATTGTATAAACTTGGCGATAAGTATTTTCTACAGTTAATGTAGATAGTGCAACTTTAGCATCGCGGCTAGTATCGTCTAAATTTTCATCTCCTAATATAACTACAGTTTCTGCTTTTCTGATATTTGCTTCATTTAAAGTTTCTTTTTCTACTGCTCCTTTAATGAAGAATAAATTATTATCGTTCTTAATTGGCTCATCTTCAATATCGGCAATTACAACTATAGGTACTTTTTTTCTTTTAAAGTTATTTCGCAACTCTTGATATATTAGTTTTGCACGATAGTTCCATTCGCATATAATTACGTGTTTTCTAATATTTAAAGTATGTAAGGGTATTGGCTTATTTCTTGAATTCATAATTCATGAGTATAAATTAAGCTAATTTAGGACTTAATCACAAATAAATAGTCTTTTTCCTGGAGCTTATAATAGGATGGAGGGTTAGAATCAATGCGTCCGTATTTATTAGTTTGTATGGCTATGATAATTGACTCATGTTCGCGCTTCATTTCTTCAAATGTCTTGATAAAAGTAGAACCTCTAAATTTTTGAGGTAAAGGAATTTTTTGAATATTATTATATTTAGTGTCGATAAAAATTTCAGAAATTATTCTGCCTATATTATGATTTTTGATTGAATGTGCTATCAAACTACTGCTTAAACTGCTTGATGGTATAATTTCGTTAGCAGAAGCTTTTTTACAAACTTCATAATATTCATCGTTAGCAACTTCTACAATTAAGTGAACGTCGCTATTTTTTTTCTCAATCGTTAAAATAGATAAAACGACTTTTGCATCGCGATTTGTAGAATTTAGTCTATCATCTCCTAAAACAACAACAATTTTGGCAGCTTGTATATTTGCTTTTTCTAAAGTTTCTTCATTCACTGAACCTTTGACAAAATGCAAAAGATTATCATCCGCTGGTTTTTTGTCAATATCGGCAATTAAAACGATATTTTTGTGTTTAGTTTCAGGATGCAGACGTAAATCGTTAATTATCATCCAGGAGCGATAATTCCATTCACATATAATTATGTGTTCTTGGAAATTGTAAGAAACAAATCCAAATTCTTTTTTAAATCTTCTGAGCGATAAATTATTAGCAACTATAATATTTATTAAAGTTCCACAGAGAAATATAACTACTGCCAGCAATCTACCAGGATAAGTATGGGGATATAAATCACCGTAACCAACGGTAGTGACGGTAACTATAAGCCACCATACGACATCCCAAGGATTACTAAACTTTGCTGAATCATCTGCTTTTTGCGGTATTTTAAAAAATTCTGTGTCTTCAACAAACCATAAAATTGAACAAACAGAGATAATTACCGTTAAGAAAAATAAAATATAATATTTCTCACGTTTCAAAAATGTCCAAAAACTGATGATGAAATCATAAGTTACTGATTTGTTGTACTTCCAGTTATTTTGAAGAGAGCGCTTAATTTTTGAGATAGTTTTTTGCATGTACCGACTTAATAAAGTCACATTTAGTAACAGTTTTTTAAGATGCAACCCTAATAGATAATCTTCACGAGAAAAAACCGTTTTAATTGCTTGTATTTACGATGCAAGTTAATACTAAGTATTGCGATATACAGAAAAATAAAATTTTCTCGCACACAAACTTTATCGCACTATTACTAATGCTTGTAAAGCAAATATTTAACATTCGTCTTTCTTAAAATATCAAAGATTTAAAGGTGTGTATGTCAAACAAAAAATCCCTCTTCTGAATCAGAAGAGGGGGGAAGGGGGGATTATCCGATAATTAAGCTAAAAACGATACTTTCAAAATATCCTCTAAGACGATTATTATTCTTGCGTCTCAACACCAGAATAATAAGATTTACCACGACTACCAATAAAAATTAAATAATCATCAACTGCAAGCTCATAATCAGGTGAAGGATTAGAAATAGTTTTTCCATTTTTACCTTGCTGTATTGCGATAATAGTGCTTTGAAAATCTTGCTTCATTGTGATAAAAACATTTATAAAAATATTCCCTATTTCAGGCGTAGGAACAGGTATCTTAAATATTTGCGAACCATATTCATAAGTCACAATATCGGAGATAACCTTGCTGATGCCGTGATTTATCGCAGCACTCGAAATTAAATTACTAGATAGTTTACTGCTGACTATTATTTCGTCGGCATTCGCTCGCTTGCAAGTTTCAATATTTTTTTCGTTAATTAATTCGGTAATTGTATAAGCTTCCTTATTAATACTTTCTACTGTCAAAGTTGATAGAATAACCTTTGCATCGCGCTGCTTATAATCTAAATTATCATCACCTAAAATTATTACAGTTTTAGCTTTTAACAAATTTGCTTGCTGCAAAGTATCGTCGCATACTTCTCCTTTGACAAAAAATAAATAACTATCTTTAATTGGTTTTCTAGGAATATCGGCAATTAAGACTATAGGAGTTTTTTCTGTTTCAGGCTCTAAACGTAATTCTTTATGAACTATTTCAGCCCGGTAATTCCATTCACATAAAATTATATGCTCTTCAAAGCTATATGAATGCATTCCTAAATCCTTACTAATTTTTCTTTCTACTAAAATACTGGCAACTGTAGCGGTAAGTAGAGTTAAAACCCCTATTCCCACAAGCATATCAATAAAAGCAATAAAACGTCCGCCAAATGTTTTAGGAGTAACGTCTCCATAACCAACTGTAGTTAAAGTAACAACAGCCCACCAAAAACTATCAAATAAAGATAAATTAGGCTCAACTAAAGATAAACTTAAGGAACTAAAAACAACAATTACAACAATAATTATCAGCGGACGAACGAAATTTTCAGACTCTAAAAATTCCCAAACCTTATCAATCCAATTTCTAATTTTTATTAAAATTGATTCCATATAATCAGTTGTTCGCTCGGAGAGTGTGGATTATCAATTTCTTAACATTCCTTTATATATTCCCGGTGAAGAATCTTCGATAGCTATTGCGCCGACAGTTTTGCGATAAAAATCTGCTACACCGTCGCTAGCGCCACCGATAACTGCATAACCGTATCCTTGTACGCGCATATCGTGCAAGCAAGCTAATAACAAAGCTTTACCAACTTTTTTTCCTCTTGCTGCTTCACCGACACCGATGGGACCGAAAAAGTTTTTACAAGTGCATTCGTAACAAGCAAAACCGATAATTTGCTGGTTTTCTACAGCAATCCAACAGCTAGGAGGTGAATTTTTGAAAGACACGTCACATTCACTCATCCAGCGTGTATTAAATTGTTCCTCAACCCAAGCCAGAATCGTAGCTTTTTCCGGCGCGATCGCACGTCTAATAGTTATACCCTGCTTATGTTGTGCGGTTATTTCCGCTTCTTGGGAAGGCAAAGTATAGAGCTTAACTAACATATCAGCCATAATTAATTTTAGATTTTAGAATTTGGATTATATATATAAGTAGGGTGTGTTGTCGCAGAGGGCAACGCACCATAGTAATATTTTGTAACTGATATATACAGTATTTATTACTTAAAATGCAACTGAATCGACTCAAACAGCAATTAGAATTTATTATTGAAATTGATAAATTAAAAAATGTATTGCGGCAAACATTATTAATAGATGGTTCCCGTAGAGAAAACAGCGGCGAACATTCTTGGCATTTAGCAATGATGACAATGATTTTAGCGGAATATGCAGTAGAAGGAACCGATTTATTTCGCGCTTGCCAAATGTCTTTAATTCACGATTTAGTTGAAATAGATGCCGGGGATACTTTCTGTTTTGACGTAAAAGCAAATGAAAGCAAAGCTCAAAGAGAATTACAAGCAGCAGATAGAATCTTTGGATTATTACCTGAAGAACAAGGAAAAGAATTACGATTATTATGGGATGAATTTGAAGCTAGAGAAACAGCAACGGCTAAATTTGCAGCAGCTTTAGATAGAATACAGCCATTTTTGCATAACCGGGAAACGAAAGGCGGAACTTGGGATATTCATAATATTAAACGCAATCAAGTTATGAAAAGAATGGCACCTGTAGAAGAAGGTACCCCCGAACTTTGGGATTTCATACTAGGAGAAATTGAAAAATGTATTGCTGCGGGTTATTTGAAATCTTAGTTTGTAGTGAAACTGCTAGCTGTTAACAGCCCAAGCAATAAACCTTTCGGTATAATACAAAGCTAATTGATTGCTAACACCGTTAAAAATGCTATCAAAAGAATGTTCTGCCCAAGGAATTTCTAACAAAACAGCCGTGTTTTGATTCTGCAATTTATCGTACATTTGTTTACCAAATCTAGCTTCAACCACATGATCGCGATTACCATATACTAATAAAGTCGGTGGTAAACCGGGTTTTACATAATTAATCGGGGAAGCACTTTCATAAAGAATCGGTAACTGTTGGGGAGAGCCACCCAAAAAAGCTTTTAAAACAGCACGAGCATTAATTGGATCTGGGTAAGGTGGTTCGTTATACCCTTGAGTTAAATTTACAGGGCCGTAATAATTTACCACAGCCCGGATTCCTTTCATATGCGGTTGATAAGCTGCCAGCATTGCTAAATGAGCGCCAGCAGAGCGTCCTAACAATACCATTTTATCGGTATCTGCTTCGTATTGTTCGGCATGAGAACGAATAAAATCTAAAGCAGAATTTACATCATCTAATTGAGCCGGAAACTTGTATTCTGGAGCATGACGATAATCGATAGAAAATACCGTATATCCGCGAGCCGCCATATATCGGTTAAACTCTGGCTTTACCGATGGATTGCCGCTTTGCCAAGCACCACCATAAATAACTACAATTGCCGGATACTTACCAGTTTTTTCCGGTTGATAAACTTCCATCTTTAATTTTATTCCTGCGGGAGTTGCGAAATTAATCCCAGTTAAATGACGAGTTTTCTGTAAGGGAATTCCGTGAAAAATATCAGTTAAAACAAAAGACTGCTGACGCATTTTCGCTTTGACTTCTACAGGAATATTTTTTTGATAGTTAGTACCTAAACCTTTGCTCATAGCTGCATTCATCTGTATTTGGGTAGGAGTTATACTTGCTAACTCCAAGCTACAAATTAGCAATCCTATCAAGCTAAAAATACAGGCCGTTTGTTGCAGTTGACGGTGATAGATAAATAATAAAGATAAAAATAAGGTAATTATATTTAAAACAAATAGCCAAGGGCTAATCTCAGGTGCGACTACCCCGAATTTAAGTAAGAAAAAATTAGGTGCGGGAAGAATAATCCAAGCAGTTAAAAAAATACTGAGTAAATTAATAATTAACGTCACAAGAAACGCAAATTTCAGTATTTTTTTTTTATTTTTATATAGCATATTCAGTTAAATTCAGTAATTTTTGAAAAATACGGTAATTACTCAGGAATAAATCAGACTTTTGAGCTACTGATAGAAAAGATTTAAATTTATTTAAAACAGTTCCCAATGTTAGAAATAACACAAATATTCCAACAAAAATATCAATTAAAAGAAAAGTTAGCACAAAATGCAGGTCGTCAAACCTGGTTAGCTGAAGATATATCACTTGAACCAGCGAAAACAGTAATTCTCAAATTTTTACCATTTGGCGAACAATTTCAATGGCAGGATTTAAAACTTTTTGAACGAGAAGCTGATATTTTACAACAGCTTTCTCATTCCAAAATTCCTAAATACTGCGATTATTTTTCTATTGAGGATAAAGATAATTGGTTTGCTCTAGTTCAAGAATATATTCCCGGCAAATCGCTCAAACAATTAATTGAGAAAAAACAAAGGTTTACCGAAGAAGAATTACGCAAAATTGCTCAAGATGTATTAGAAATTCTTTGTTATCTACATACATTAAATCCCCAAGTTATTCACCGCGACATTAAACCCAGTAATTTAATATTAGGTGTAGAAAAACAAATTTATTTAATCGATTTTGGAGCAGTACAAGACAGCGCAGCAGCTAAAGGAGCTACGTTTACAGTTGTGGGAACTTACGGTTATGCACCTTTAGAACAATTCGGTGGTAGAACAGTTCCCGCTTCCGATTTGTATGCTTTAGGAGCAACTTTAATTCATTTGGCAACGGGAAGAATACCAGCCGATTTACCGCAGAAAAATATGCGAATTCAGTTTCAAGATAAAGTTAATCTTAGCAATCATTTTGTTCGCTGGATTGAAAAGTTAACTGAGCCAGATATTGAGAATAGATTTACAAGTGCATCTGTTGCATTAGAGGCTTTAAACAGTCGTATTGCCGTTAATTCGTCTTCTGCAATTTCTCAACCATACGGTAGCCAAATTAAATTAGATAAATCCTATAATCATTTAGATATTCAAATACCCAGAGGAAGAATTACATTTGAAAATATCTTTTTAATATCTTTTTTGCTTTTTTGGTTTATTCCTATCGCCATAACATTTTTATCCGATCCAGTAACAATCATATTTTTGTTATTTGGTTTAATCCCTTTCAGCATATTTTGTTTTCCTATATTACTTCCTATTCTAGGAACGTTGTCTATTAAATTTAATCGGCTTGAGTTTGTAATGGAATGGAAGTTCTTAGGGAAAACTTATCGACAAAAAGCGGGTAAGACTTCAGCTATTCATAATATTACCGTTGGTGAAACTTCTTACAAAGTTAACGACAAACACTTAAAAATGGTTTCTATGGAAGCTGGTGCAGTCAAATATGATTTTGGTGGTTTTGCTCCAAAATTAGCCGATGCTGAAATAAAATGGTTGATTGAAGAAATTAATAATTGGTTAGGAATTTGATGATTGTAATTTGTAGTTAATAATGTCATCTTTGCCATCTTAATATTTACTTTTAAAATCTTCTCTATATAATATATTTCAATAAACTAATTATGTTAGAAACCAAAAAAGTTTTACAAAAACGCTACCAACTAAAAGAAAAATTAGCACAAAATGCAAGTCGTCAAACTTGGCTAGCGGAAGATATATCAATACAGCCAGCGGAAACAGTAATTCTCAAATTTTTATCATTTAGTGAAAATTTTCAATGGCAGGATTTAAAACTTTTTGAACGAGAAGCAGATATTCTTAAACAACTATCTCATCCGAAAATTCCTAAATACCGCGATTATTTTTCTCTTGAAGATAAGAATCACTGGTTTGCTTTAGTTGAGGAATATATTCCCGGTAAATCATTAAAACAATTAATCGAAGCTAAAAAGAGATTTACGGAGGAAGAATTACGAAAAATTTCTATAGATGTATTAGAAATTCTCTGTTATCTACATACACTCAACCCTCAAGTTATTCACCGCGATATTAAACCCAGTAACTTAATTATTGGAGAAGATAAAAAAGTTTATTTAATCGATTTTGGAGCAGTACAGGATAACGCAGCAGCCAAAGGAGCAACGTTTACAGTTGTCGGAACTTACGGTTATGCTCCCATCGAACAATTCGGAGGTAGAACAGTTCCTGCTTCCGATTTGTATGCTTTAGGAGCAACCTTAATTCATCTAGCAACGGGGATGATACCTGCCGATTTACCGCAAACAAAAATGCGAATTCAGTTTCGAGATAAAGTTAGTTTGAGCGATGGTTTTATAGACTGGATTGAAAAATTAACCCAGCCAGATATTGATGATAGATTTAATAGCGCTGAAGCAGCATTACAAGCTTTCAATAGTCCTCTGGTTTTAAATTATGCTGCTGAAATTGCTCCATTAAAAAACGACAGAATTAAACTTCATAAATCTGATGAGAAGTTAGAAGTAATAATAGATGGATATACAGATGTAAAGCTTATAGGGTTCTTGACTCTTCTTCTAATTTCTGCAATTTTTATTTCCTTATCACCTACTGGTTTTATTGTATCAATACCGTTTTATTTTCTATGTTTTGCTTTACTATATTCAATGCTTTCAACTTTCTCTCTCCAATTAAACCCACTGAAATTTCTTATTGAATCAAAATCGAAATTTAAATTATTTAATAATTTTAGCTCATGGAAAGTAGGTAACACTTCAGAAATAAAATCTGTTAAGAAAGATTATTTACATAGTAAACAAGGGAAAACACCAATAGTTAGAATAGAAACCGGTTCGGAAAAGTATGAATTTGGTGAAAATTTGGACGAAGCGGAAACGGATTGGTTAGTCAAGGAAATCAAAGATTGGTTGTACAAGTCATAGCTAATATAATAATTAGTTATTTAAAATCTCTTCCCATTCATCATCACTCAAACCCTTTTCTTCAAACTCTACCCCAAAACAATCTTTCGCAGCATCAATTAAAACTGCAATTATTCTTTCAATTTCTAAATCTTCCCCAATCGCAACACTATCTAATAACTCTTCACCAAAAACCTTTTTAAATAATTCTACATCTGGTTTCAATCGCATCGAACCATGTTGCAAAATCACATTACCGCGTCTCAACTGAGCGCTACCAATCAACTTACAACCATCAGCCGTTACTAAATCCGCACCGGTTGCAGTACCGAAACAGTTAGGATTATTTATATAACCCCTCCCAGCAATACCGTAATGCAACTCAATACCTAAATTGCGCCATCCTGTAATCAAAAACTCGCATATGTTTTTATACGCTTCCATGCGACTTTTAGAAAATCCAGAAGCCACCACAGCGTAAGTTAAATCGCCATGATGTAATACCGCACGTCCCCCCGTAGCACGACGTACCAAGTCTATTTTCTGCCCCTTCCAAATCAATCTTTGCCAGTCATCTGGATAATTGCGCTGATGATAACCAAGAGAAATTGCGGAGGGCAACCAAGTATAAAAACGCAAAGCAGGCGGATGTCCCGATTGATGCTGTTTCAGCAACCATTCATCAATCGCCATCTGTAATTTACCATTCGCTTGCAAAAACGGAATCAATCGCCAAGTTTGGGAAATCAAAGTTTATTGTTAATGGTTAGTTGTTAATTGTTAGTAAAATGGTGCGTTACGCTAACGCGATAACACACCTTACATTAGTGATAATGATAATTAAACAGTAACCAGCTACCCAAACTATGATAACTGGTTACTGCTCACTGATTACTGTTCACTGATTACTGTTACTTGCCATATTTGGATTGCAAATCTTCGTCATTATCATCAGCGATAGTCGCCACGATGGTAATTAAACGAGAAACTTCCGCCGCCGATAAATCTTCTAATGTCCGCTTTGAAATTACCACTACCTGGTCTTCAATGATACCGAAGCGCGCTTCTAAGGTAGCAGAGCAATTCATTTGTAACAGCGATCGCATCATAGTCGGTTCGTCTTTTGCTGGCAACTTCAGCACAGAAGACCAAACTGTTATCATGTCTTCATCGCTGGTACCCGTCAATTGCACAAACACTTCTACACTACCGTACTTAAACTTCCATAAATAAGCACCCTCAGCAGGATGACTAACCATTGCGCTATCGTTTTGCTCTAACGTATCGATAACGTTTTCAATCACCTCAACATGGTTGATGCTTTCCGTTTCTGTAGTTAAATCGTCCATTGTTTCGTCGCTTTCCGAATCGGATTGGTAAGATGTCATACAAATTGTGCCTCAAGATGATGATTATTCACACCTACTTTATACACAATTAACTGGAGTTGGGCATTGGGAATTGGTAATAGGCAATCGGTAGTTGATAATTGAGCAGCTTACACTCTCTCCTTCACAAGGAGAGGGCTGGGGTAAGGTTAAACAAGAATTATAGTTACCCTCAAGCAAACCCAGGGAATAATAAGTATATAAATAATATATTTTTTTAGTATGAGTTATTGCCTAAACCCCCATTGTCAACAACCACAAAATCTAAAGAATTCTTTAGTTTGCTCAACCTGTCAAACTCAATTACTATTAAAACAACGCTATCGTGCCATCAAACCAATTGGACAAGGTGGTTTTGGCAGAACTTTATTAGCTGTAGATGAAAGCAAACCTTTAAAGCCACCCTGCGTTATCAAACAATTTCTTGTACAAGCACAGGGTACCGATAATAATCAAAAAGCTGCTGAATTATTTGAACAGGAAGCTTTAAGACTAGATGAATTAGGAAAACACCATCAAATTCCCAATTTATTAGACTATTTAACCCAAGAAGAACATCAATATTTAGTACAAGAATACATTGATGGATATGATTTAGCCGAGATATTAAAAGAACAAGGCACTTTCAAGGAAAACCAAATTTGGGAATTATTAAACAGTTTATTACCCGTACTCGAATTTATTCACAGTCGTGACGTTATTCATCGAGATATTAAACCAGATAATATCATTCGCAGCCGAGACGGAAAGCTATGCTTAGTAGACTTTGGTGCTGCAAAAGTTGTTACTGGAACTGCAATATTACAAACGGGAACTAGTATCGGAACTCCCGAATTTGTTGCACCGGAACAATCCAGAGGAAAAGCTATTTACAGCAGCGATTTATATAGTTTGGGAACAACCTGCATTTATTTATTAACCGGAGTTTCTCCCTTTGATTTATTTGATATTTCCGAATATACCTGGATATGGCGACAGTATTTAGTTGATAATCCAGTTAGCGAGAAACTAGGTAATATTTTAGATAAACTGATTGAAAATGCTACCAGCCGTCGCTATCAATCAGCAACTGAAATACTAAAAGTAGTTAACCTTATACAAACTAATTATACAAATAAAAATCAATTACAAAATCAACAGTTGCCAATAAAATTGAAAATTAAAAACCGTCATCACAAATTAGTTGCTATTGAAAACAAACAATATGTAAATAATATCAATACTGCAAAAAAACCAAGTCCTTCAAAGAAGAAAAAATTAAATTATATTTGGAAATGTATTGATACCCTTAATCATCATGCCGCTTCCATCAGTTCTATTGCTATTAGCCCCAATGGAAAGATTTTAGTTAGTGGTGGCTCTTACTGCGCCATAAAACTATGGAATATTCATAATGGTATATCAGTTCGGACTCTCTGTTGTGACTACCCGATTAAGACTGTTGCTTTTAGCCCAGATGGGTTATATATTGCCAGTGGTGACTTGGCAAACAATATTATCGTTTGGGATATAAGTTCGTATAATAAAAGATTTGCTATTAAAAGATTTGCTATTAAAGGACATACAGGTGCAGGAGTTAATTGTTTAAGTTTTAGTCCAGATGGTCAAATTATTGTGAGTGCGGGTAGCGATAAAACTATAAAATTATGGAATGCGAACACGGGAAATATAATTTGCATTTTGAAAGGTCATAAAGAATCAGTTAATAGCCTTGCTATCAGTTCAAATGGAAAATTTATTGCCAGCGGTAGTAATGATAAAACAGTGGGAATTTGGAATTTAAATAGAGGTAAAAGACTCAATCGTATTTATACTGATTCTAAAGTTAATTCAGTAGCTTTTAGCCCAAATGGAGAAATTATTGCAACCGGTGGTGAAGGCTATAATATCAAGCTTTGGGAAGTAATCAGCAAACAAAAAATTTGTACCCTTGATTCCATCAACTGGGTTAAAGACAATATTTATAATACAATCTCCGTTAAATGCGTTGTTTTTAGTCCTAATGGCGAGATTCTTGCTACTAATAGTTATAACAATGATATAAAAATATGGGATGTAAAAACGAAACAGGAAATATATAGTTTAAAAGGACATTCCGGTAAAGTTAATTCCCTTGTTTTTAGCCCAGATGGACAAACTTTATATAGCGGTAGCGACGATAGCACCATTAAAATCTGGCAATATAAATAAATCGAATATAAACAATATTTTACGCAATACCCTACAAGGGTATCGCTAC
>JAHCMI010000073.1 GCA_019192545.1 Rivularia sp. MS3
CGGAATTAGAATTGAGCTTAAACGACTGGCAAGAAATAGGTCGCAGATTAGAGTACAAACCCGGTTGGGCTTGGCATAGGTGGCAGGAGATGCAAGGAGGAATAGAGGAATAATTGGCACTATCAAAGCACCCCCGGTAATGCGCTCAGAAGTTGCTCTTTAACGTGCCTTCTTGATGTAATGCTGGACAACCGGGGAAAGAAGTGGTGGTGACTAGAAGCCTCACGCAATAGGCTTTTTACTGCACCAGTAATAAACATATTCTTAAACATTTCTTACTTTGTAATTCTTTAATGAGGAGAATGTAACATATCGGAGATTTTGTACGAAGCCGGAGTTTTTTTAATACCTGGAACCACGCTTTTTCGTTCAAAGTAGAGGAATAGTGCAGAGCGGCATAAACCATCAAAAATTGAAAATTAGATGAAAGCTATAACCCAATCTGGATAAGAGTTTAGGATAATTTATAAGTTCCAAGCGCGTACAATTTTTCCAAATAGCCACAGTGACCCCTTGTTCGCAAATTCTCGTGAACCCTGATTAAAGAATATTCCCTTAATTAATCTTTTTAAGCAATAGTACTGTAGCTATTAATTTTTAGTATTTAGTATATTTTATGTAACAGACTTAGCTCAATTAATACTAATAGATTTCCTTTTTTGTTTGAGGGTAATACCTCAAACACTCAAATAAAAAGCAATTTTTGATATGACTAATGTAGATTCAAATAAATTATCTATACAAGAAATATACGATAATCTTCTAGATAAGGTTTCCTTGTCACAACTAGATTATGTACGTAAATATGGATTTGTATTGGTTATTTCCTTATCATATGGTGAAAGATTATGTTCTGCGGTAGACGGATATAATTTGTCTATAAATAATGGTTATATAGTTAAATCTTCATTTATAAATAGTGATTTAATATTAGACCCTATTTTATTTTCATGGAGAGCGTTTGGGTTGCAGGAAAGTATAAATGAACAGGTTATACTTATTGAATTTGATGACTATTCACGTAATGTATATTTTGAGAAAAGAAGAAAATTATTAAAAGGGGTTCCTATTAATTGGGAATTAAAATTATCAGATGAAGTTCTTAGAAAAATAATGAATAAATCAATATATCAAAAAAACCTTTGGGATGAATTTAAAAAAATGATATTACGTGGAAAAGCTAAGCAGATTCATATGTTAATTGTAAAGCCTATAAATATTCACGAAGAGATTGGACGACTGGAAAAAATTAAGTTAGAAAAAATAGATACTCAAAAAGTTTATACTATTGGTATTTCTGAAGAAGATATTATAGCTGGTAAATTAGTAACTACTTATGATGAGTATATTTACGAAGTTGATAAACCAAGAACTGTCCTAGCACTAGGTAAGATAGACTCTAAACATGAAGTTGTTATGAAACCATTTAGAGGAAGGGTAGTTCAAGAAGATGAACAAATAACTGTAAAGCCGATTAGTGATTTATTAGATGGATTTCAATGTAGAGATTATACTGAATTTCCGATGTTGAATGAATAAATATAAATCTTTTAAGTAGGGGTATAAGTAATTGAAATTTCAGAAATAATACTATTGCGACTACTTTTTAGTATTAGTTATACTAAGTATTGTTTGAATAAAGTTAAGTTTACGTTGGTAAATCCGGTTTATCAAAAGTAGATTTTTCAACCTGCTTTAGGAAATCAGTTTTACCTAAAGTAGATTTAAACATCCACCCGCTTTAAGTTTTATTCTCTTAAAGTGGGTTTTAAATTAAAATAATTCAAATGATTAATTTTTATAAATCTAAGTTATCTCTACAAGATATTTTTAAAAAAAACTTATTGAATGAAGTAGATAAATTTCATCGTAAATTTGTACGTAAGTTTGGATTTCTGTTAGTTATTCCTTTATCAGGAGCAAAAGAAAAGGTAGATAAATCTAAATACGATACTTTGTTTATAGATAAAGGTTATGTTACTCAAGCTATACCTCTACATAAAAATTATATAACTGTACCATTTCTAAGTTCATGGGGAGGTATTGGATTCACAACTGGTGATTATGGTGAAATGAGATTCACTGAGTTTAATAATTTTTTAGAGTTTGAACGTTTTAAAACTGAAATTGATGAAGATGTTGAAGGAATACCTATTAATTGGAAACTTAGATTAGATAAAAAATTCCTCTCTATATTATTGAATAAGGATTATTCAATTGATGAAGAAGAGATTTGGAATGATTTTAAAAAAGTTTTACTTACTAATTCCAAAGTACAGATTCAAATGTTTGTTTCTCTGCCTGAACCTAACAATTACTATAATATTTCTTATGAAGGAATTGAAACAGTTAAATTAGAGGGAGGAAATACCAGAGAATTTTTTACAATTGTTCTTCCATATCGTGATATTTATAGTGTCAAATTAGTTACGCAAGGTAAAGAATATATTAGCTATCCAAATAATCAAAACAATTCAGCTAATTGGGAAAGAATTGTTGAAGAAAAAGAACCAGTGGGGGATGAGTTATTGGATGCAATAATACATGAAGAAATAGATACCTTAAAACTTTACTCTATAAGTGATTTTGGAGTTAAAGTTTTAAGATAAAGTCTACTTTGGGATAGTTCAAAGCAGAGCAATATCGTTTCAAATATAAAACATCAAAAGCTGAAAAAGAGATTTTGCTGTAACTCAATCTTGATAAGGGTTTAGGAGATTGTCTCAATCTGGAGCGCGTACAATTCCCCTTTTTTGGGTGCGATGACCCCATCAAGCCTTTTGAGGGCATGTTGGGGGAAAGCCGGGATACGTGCAAAACGGGACACGCTGCAAAGTTTTGTTAAGATACTTGCGATAATTTAGATTTTGTGATTTGTTTTTCAGCTAATCTTATTTTCCTGGCGCAGAGTATAGTACATTCTCTTCAGCTACCAGCTTTTTTAGATTTTACTTATGTAAAAAATAAGTTTTTATATACCAACTATAATTTTTAACAAGTAATAAAAATACCCTTTTGAATACAAACTTTTAGTAACTAATCGTTAATCTTTCTAGAGCTTGACGTGCGACATTTTCTGCTCTAGCAGACGTAACTTTTTGGTAGCGTAGAGTGGTTTGAATATTTTCATGCCCCATCAGTGCCCGCAACTCTTCAATACCCATTAAACCAACACGTTCTGTCGCAAAAGTATGCCGTAAATCATGGATTCTAATTCCAACTAACTCTGAGTAATTAGTTATTAACTTGCGCCAATATTCATGCACTGTACGATAGCTAATTCTACTGACAACTTTAGTTACAGGTTGTTGCGCTGTAAAGAGTGCATTTACAGTATTATGACGCTCATATTTGATATACTTATTTAATGCCTTGGCAGCCGCATCACCAAAATAACAAGTACGCTGTTTATTACCTTTACCAACTACTTGAAATCTACTCTCTGCCAAATCTATATCATCTATATTTAACGCTAGAAGCTCTGCTATACGGCAGCCTGAATGATGTAAAAGGTATACTATCGCATTCATACGTAAATCGCCTGCAATAGCTTTGTATAGTATATTTAATTGCGTCGCAGTTAAATATCGTATTGCTCCATCAGTTTTATGCTCTCCCTTTTCTTGATTTGGCTGACGTTGTTTTAAACCACGAATAGGATTGAACTTAATATAACCTTGCTCTACAGCAAAATTGAATAAACTTTGTAGTATCGCTTGGTACTTACGATGAGTTGTATAGCTACAATGTTCTAAATTTTCTAAATACTTCATTAAAGTTTGCTTACCGATAATTTCAATTGCCCAACTTCCGTATTCTAAAAGTATTGGTTTCAACGCCAATACATAAGTACGTCTGGTACTTTTTGCTAAATCCGGGCGTGATAAAAATTCAGTAATAACAGTGGCTAAAGTAACAGTCAATTTAACAGTAAGTTATGTAATTTCTATATGGAAAATAATCATTATTTAATATATCTTTTTTAGGAAAGTAATGATTACTTTTTATGGATACTTTTAACACTCCTTTACCACAAGAAACGGTAGGGAACTACATCAAACGGTTGCGTCTGGAATTAAAGATGAGTCAGAATCAGCTAGCCGACGCAGCCGATATTCATCTACATTCCCTGGGGAAAATAGAACGAGGTATTACTACTCGATTAAGCCACAAAACCCGCCGGGGATTGGCTAGGGCTTTATCAATACCAAGCGAGTACTTAGAAGCAATTTGTAACGGTTCCGAAATACCACAACCATTTAACAGTATAAAATTTTGTCCTAAATGCTGGACTCCAGGAACGCCTACAGAACCAATTTGGAATGATGTCAGGTCATTATACTGCTTTATATGCGGACATGAGCTTATTTCTCATTGTGTTAAATGTGGAAAGTCAGTAAGAACTTTTCAGCACTCCTACTGTCCTTATTGTGGTTTTTACTACAAAAATACAATTACTGAAATTGATAGTAAGAAAACGCCATATAAAAAAAATTTTTAAAAATAAGAAAAAGTAAATGTTTTGTTTTATATCTATAAAAGTAATATCAGTATGGGCAATCCATTAATATCAGAGTGACATCTATAGAACGCACCGCTTACCCAAGATTTAAGCGTCAATTTACCACCAAAGAACTTATTGAAATTTATACGCCAACCAATTCAGAAATTGCTTTCGCTTACAGTACTACAAAGGGTGAAATTAATATCCTTAATCTACTTGTTATATTAAAATCATTCCAAAGACTGGGTTATTTCCCATCTATTTCAGATATCCCACTAAAAATAATTAATCATATTCGTAGTCATTTAAAACTTAAAGATGATATTGTTTTAAGCTATGAAAGCAAGAAAACAATGTATCGACATCGGACAGCTATCCGTTCATATCTTCAAGTTAAATCTTTCAATCAAACTGCGCTACATTTAGCAGTATCAGCAGTAAATGAATCTGCTACTGTTATGGACAATCCTGCGGATTTAATGAATGTCGCTATTGCCGAATTAATTAAAAATAGATATGAATTACCGGGATTTAATACGTTAAATAGATTAGTACGTCGAGTCAGAAATTTAGTCAACCAAGACTTATTTAAGCTGGTATTGAGTCGCATAAATGATGATTATCAACAACGCTTACTTGACCTGTTAGATAATCATCCAGTTGAATACAGAAGCCTTTACAATAATATCAAACAGCTTCCTAAACGACCAACTCGTAACCATCTCAATGATTTAATTGTACATTTAATTTGGCTTGATTCTTTAGGAGACACTAAACCACTACTTGCTGATATTACAGCAGCCAAAATTCAGCACTTTGCTGCTGAAGCGAGGGTGTTGGATGCAAGCGAAATTAAAGAATTTAATTTGCCAAAACGCATTACTCTTATATTATGCTTGATTCACTCGGCGCAAGTAACGACGCGAGATAATTTGGTTGAGATGTTTCTCAAAAAAATGCGTCTAATACATAATAACGCTAGAAAAGAGTTAGAACTTATCAAGCAAAGATATCAAGAAACAGTTGAAAAGTTACTGGGAGTTTTTGGTAATGTTCTTTATTTATTTGTTGATGAAGAACAAGAATTAACTAATATTGAGAAAGTCGATAACACAAATATACTAGATTTAACAGATAAAGTAGAGCAAGTTAATCAGTTATTCATTACAGAAGGTGGTGCGGAACACTTATTAAGTGAATGTGAGGAGATTAATGCTTATAAGGGGAATAATTATTTACCCTTACTATGGCAATTTTATAAAAGTCACCGCAGTACTTTCTTTAGATTATTAAATGCTTTGCGGTTTGAATCAACCACGAGCGAACAAAGTGTAGTTGAAGCATTAAATTTTATTCTAGAAAATCAGTCAAAGCGAGGTCATTATTTAAAGAATACCATTGATTTAAATTTAGAATTTGCTTCTCCTCAATGGCAGAAACTTTTATTCGTTGAACAAGGAAACAAAACTAAAATTGTTCGTCGCCCGGACGGAAGTTTGTGTTTTTTCTTACTTAATGGCTGAATTGAGGTCGGGTGATATCTGCGTCATTGGTAGCGAAAATTATGCTGACTACCGAGAACAGTTACTACCCTGGTCAGAATGTTTACCATTAATTGACCAGTATTGTGAAGATTTGGGTTTTGCACCGAATGCAGATGGTTTTGTTACCCAGATGAAGGAATGCTTGACCGATACAGCTTCCCATGTTGATTCTGGTTATCCCGACAATCGGCAACTTGTAATTAACGATAATGGTGAACCTGTATTAAAAAAGTCACTGCGTAATGATATAACCCCCGAAGCTAAGACTTTGCTCCAAGCTGTGGAAGAACGGTTTCCAGAACGTAATTTGATTGATATTCTACGAAATGTTGACTATTGGACTAATTTTACACGCCACTTTGGACCATTGAGCGGAAGTGATCCAAAAATTGAGCGAGCTACAGAACGTTATTTGCTGACTAGTTTCACTTATGGTTGTAATTTGGGACCAACTCAAGCCGCAAGACATATGCGAGGTGTTGTAACTGCGAAGGAGATATCATTCGTTAATCGCCGTCATGTAAGTGTAGATAAGTTAAATGCAGCACTTGTGGATATTATTAATCGGTACAACGTTTTAAAGCTTCCGGGTATCTGGGGTGATGGGACAACGGCTGCTGCGGACGGAACTAAGTATGAACTCTACGAAGAAAATCTGCTGTCTGAGTATCATATTCGCTATGGTGGCTATGGAGGTATTGCTTACCACCATGTTTCTGATACATACGTAGCTTTATTTAGTCATTTTATTTCCTGCGGTACCTGGGAAGCTGTTTATATTATTGAAGGTTTATTAAAAAATTGTTCTGATATTCAGCCTAATACGATTCATGCTGATACTCAAGGACAATCAACACCTGTGTTTGCATTGTCACATATGTTGGGTATTAAATTGATGCCTCGAATTCGGAATTGGAAGGATTTAATTTTCTTCCGTCCAGACAAGGACACAGTTTACGAACATATTGATTCTTTATTCAAAGATACGATTGATTGGGATAAAATTAAAAACCATTGGCAAGATATTTTACAAGTTGTACTTTCAATTCAAACTGGTAAGATTTCGAGTGCGGTGTTATTACGAAAACTGGGTAATTACAGTCGTAAAAATAGACTATACCAAGCTTTTCAAGAGTTGGGACGAGTAGTAAGAACGATATTTCTGTTGCAATATATTTCGGATATGAAGTTACGAAAACAAATCACAGCCGCAACAAATATCGTTGAAGCTTACAACGGTTTCTCAAAGTGGTTTTTCTTCGGTGGTTTTGGTGTTATTTCTAATAACGACCCAATCGAACAAGAAAAAATTATTAAATACAATGATTTAATTGCTAACGCTGTTATTTTCCACAACGTTGTTGATTTAACCGATGTATTGCGGGACTTACTGAAAGCTGGTTATTCGATTACTCGTGAAGATGTGGCGGCGTTAAGTCCTTATATGACCAGTCATATTAAGCGTTTCGGCGATTATCTAATTGATATGGAGACTGTGCCGAATTTGTTGGATGATGAAGGACTTTCGGTTTTAGCTTGAGCAATTGTCAAAGTATTGCAGAGCAAGGGTTGTAGAGTTATTGTTACATAACTTTACAACGTGTCCCATTTTGCGCGTATCCCGGCTTTCCCCCATGTTGCAGGTTTTTACACGCATCCTGGCTCAATGCCTAATATTTCCGACTTCAAGCCAATTAAAAAAATTCTCAGCTAGAGACTGTTTACGTAAAAGTAGAAGAAGAATAAATGACTGCCCTCTATCGAGTGATGATCCACACCGATAGGTGTAAGCGATGTATTTTTTATATACGTTCGCGCAATTTTGCGCGATAGCCCCATTGTATTTACGAGTAAAAGCTCGCGCTGCTCACTCATCTACATTTATCAAAAAGTTAAATTACATTTAATAAGATTGACCGAATTAATAAAGTATGCATAAAGATAGCGCCTGAACCACGGATTTTTCCTGCTCAAATAATGCTGATAAAAATATAAACGAATATCAAAAATAATCAGTGTATAAATATTTTATAGTTCAAAGCTTAGTGTACGTTTATTTTGCCCACTGCAAGTTTGGCAAAAGTAATATATTCATCAAATAATCACTTACTAAAAATATAGCTATTAAATATTCGTATGCAAAAAAATAGTGTACTAACTATTTATTCACTGACTTATATTCAAACCAAAACCGAGCAAAAGCGAGGTATAATACTACAAGTGTCCAAACCTTCGCAGTATCAACACTTCAGCCGTAAAGACGGTAAAACCAGACACATACCTTGCTCAGTAACGGTTTCTAAAAGTACTTTGGTTAAAGGATATGTGACATAATGTGCCGGTTCAGTTTCTTAAAATTACCTTACTTTTTACCGTACTACATTATTACATAGCTAAAGTGTCACAGGTATAGTTGCAATTGTTATAAATCTGTGCATCTGTATTTCGTTTATGTATCAATAAAATTTGATTGGTAGATGTCAAGAGAAAATATGTAAAACCCTGCCATCTCCTCCAAAATTTTTGTCGCTCTCCGGCATTGTCAACCAATGTTTCTTAAGCAGTATAAGAAGGTACTTTCCCCCTTGATAATAAAATCACCAGTTAGTTTGGAATCAAATAGCTGATGATAAAGAACCTTTACTTTTCTGAATATGGCTTATATCTATCGTTACCTAATTTAGTTAGATTACAAGTTCTACATAGTATTTGAAGAATTGCATTGTTTTTATGATACTGTTGCCAATTTTCAATAAACTCACTACTGTACTCATCTTTTTTAAATCTAAATCCGTGGATACATTTATAATCTTCTACTGATGGATAGCTAATAATTCTATATTCATGCTCGAAAGAATTAAGAATAGAAATAAATGTTTTCTCATTATGGTCAACCTGAATATTTTCTCTAGATTCACAAATGCAACATTTTTTGTTCTTTGATAAACTCAAATACTCATCTATTTGATATTGTATCGCCTGTCTATAAGCACTTATCCTATCTTGCTTATCCAGTTTATATAATGCAATACTTTTATCTTTTTTAGTTTTTGCAGTACATTTTTTATAAGAAAAATCACATGAGTTTCCTTGATTATCTACGAGAAAAAAACAATAATGTGAGCTATTTTTCTCTGCTATATCAACTTTTATATGGGAGACATCTTTAATTTTTTGTTCTCGTCTAGGATGATATTCTAATAAATCCATAACAAAATTATGGTCATAGTCTGATAGAAATTCTTGATATCCTCTGGATAATATTTTACGAGCGTGTTCTTGAACATCTCCCCATATCCTAAAATTAATTCCACCGAGTGTGAACTTACTTTTTTTAGCAGTTACCATAATTACTCAATACTTTTAATAGTTATTCTTTAATATTTGATACACCAGGTAAATTATTTGTTCCACTATTATCCAGGGCTTGACTCTTTACTTTTTAGCTCAGTTTTAGAAGGCTTATTTAGATCCGGCTTTTGCTCCAATTTCTGTTTATCTTTCTTGCCTTTCCTTTTTTTTAATTTTATAAACTTAGGCAATTCTGTCGTGGGTACACCCATTAAACTATCAAAACCAAACAAGTCTTTATCTGGTAAGAATTTGGCTTTAATTTGTACAAAAAACGTTTCTCCTTGCTGGTCTTTTTTTAGTTTTGGATTGAAGCGGAATGGGGGAACCGGAGCCGAATCCCATAGCAGGGGAGCGTGCAACGCACTTGCAAATAGTTTGCGACTGTCTTGGGAAAGCGATTTGAAATATTCCAACGTGTTTTCAGTGAAATTCCTGTGAACGCTGATAACTGGAGTTTTACAAACAGCGATGAATTGCCATTTACCAGCAAGCTTGAATTCAAAATCTTCTAGTTCGGCTACACCTTTATTTGAACCATCATCAAACCCCACTAGCTGAAATCGGACTTGGTGCGGTTTATCCTTTCCTGGTAAATGAAGAATTTTTGGATAAACAATTAATCTTAGGTTGTTACCGTGATTTTTCATTTCCAGTTTCAATGCCGATAGTGTCTTACGGTGATGTGGGGAGTAAAATAGCCGATATTTTTTTGTGTCCTGTTCTGTTTTGATACAGACGTAAAATTTTTCGTTCTCCTCCTCTATTTCTTTTATGACTTCCCCACGTATTACCCCTACCGCTTGAAAAAAGTTATCCATAACAATTAAATGCCTGCCCAAGAGGCTAAGTACATTTTCCTATCAATTAACATAATAATAGGAATCCCTTCCATGTAACTGTGGAATGTTTCGAGAACGGCGTTGAAGGTTGGAACGTGCTGCCAAGAGGACGCTACACACCCCGAACCCAAACCCAAACTACGTTTCCTGGTCCCATCTCAGTTTTCTCATTTAACTCTTACTGTTATCTCAGTTACGAATCATTGCCACCTCAGTTTCATCCCTCATAGTAATAAGTAACGAAGAGAAAACACGCAAATCCCAATAAGAGGTAACGACAAATGAAATTTAACAAATTAGCTGGTTTAGGAATCGCATCTATCGTATTGTTCGGCAGTGTTGGACAATTATCACTCAACGCACAACCAGCCCAAGCACAAAGAGCAGGACAAACTATTAGAGTTGCTGCAAAATCTCAGTCACTAATTGCATCCGGTAGCTTCGTTACTACAGAACAAGACCACCCCACCAACGGTACGGCTAAAATTGTTGAGAAAAACGGTAAACGTTATCTGGAATTCAGTAAAGGATTCACCACAGCACGCGGACCAAAGGTAAGAGTTGTTCTCCACCGCAAAAGCACCGTACCCGTCAACTTACAAGAAAAGAATTACGTAACTCTGGCTAACTTACAACGTTTCGATGGCGCTCAACGTTACGAAATTCCTGCCAACTTTGACTTAGATGACTTCAAATCTGTAGCAATCTGGTGTGAAGAATTTAATGTCACCTTTGGTTTCGCTAGATTGCAAGGTGCTTAGACGAGGGAACCGCCTCCGCTTAAAACTCACTTTTATATGTAGGATTTATCTTTATTATTTTATTGCTTGTACGACAACCATAAACACCGTTTTATCAGCAACACCCAGCTTAATCTGGGGTTGCTGTTTTTTTGGCTTAATAACAAGAGGCATTTTTGGATTTAGCCGGTGCTGCTTTTTTGTTTATCATTATTATGATGTGATTTTTATTGGAAGTAATACTACTCCTCAATCAGCGCTTCAATTTGAGATAGCAGTTTTTCTAAAGTCTTCTGTTTTTTGGGATTGTCCCACACTTTGGACTTTTGCAAGCGCGGTAGTGCAATTTTGTAACGTTCTTTGAGCGGGTGTTCTGATGCTGCAACTTGATTTGCTGCTTTGACACGTTCGTTGATTTGAGTGAGGGATAAGTTTTCTGCAATCGCTATTTCTATCAAATTTTGCCGCTTCTTTTCATCTTTTACTTTGGCTATGGCACGGGCTTTGGTGTACTCTAACTTCCCTTGTCGCAACACTTTCAGCACATCCGTGGGTAATTTAAGTAATGGCAGACGATTTTTGACAAACGAATCCCAACCCATCTTTCCTAAAGATGTAAATAGCTCCTCAATTACCTTACTTTCGGTTTGAGACATAACGTTATGTCTCACTTCGGAATCTTCATCTTTATGGCGGTCGCAAACGTTCCGCATTCGATTAAGATAGCTGATTACTTCTTCTTGTTCGAGTTCCAACCGCATTGCTAGCAGTTCCAAAATCCCCTCGGTTTCTTCCAGGGGGTTGAGGTCTTCACGTTGTAAATTCTCAACCAAGCGCACCTGATGGGTAATGGTGTCGTTCATCTCCCGAACGATTACGGGTACCTCGGTTAGTCCTGCCATTTGGGCAGCTTTAAAACGGCGTTCTCCGGCGACTAACTCGTAGTTATTCTTTGGTAAAGGACGCACTAACAGAGGTTCGAGAATTCCCAGTTCTTTTATTGATGCAGATAGTTTTTCTAATTTATTGGGGTCGAAGTAACGCCGGGGTTGGGATTCGGGTAATTTGATTGCTCCAATAGCTATGCTCGAAGACGGTGCGTCATTTTTGTTTTGGGTATCATTCGGGGCAGCCTCTTCTCCAAGTAAAGCGGAGACACCTTGAAGTTTACTGGTGTAGGGTTGTTTTTTCTTAGTTGTTTTATTAGTTGTTGTTCTATTAGTTGTTCTATTAGTTGCTTTATTCATGGTAGTTTCTCTAAGCCCGAAGTAATTTTTTTCATCACCCTAATTGCTGGGTGTTTGGGATTCGTTATAGCTAAGGGTAAGCGAGCTTCACTAGCATCGGCAAATGCTATTGTTTTGGGTATGGGGTCAAAAACTGTAGCTAAGGGCGATAATTGTTCTTTTATTGCTTCATAAGTCCGACTTTCTTGAGCGGTACGGGCATCATACATTGTAGGAATAAAACCAGCAATCGCCAAAGAAGGATTTGCACCTTTTCGCAAGCGAGCGACAGTTTTGAGTAATAAATCGGTTCCCTGGAAACTTTTAAACTGACACTGGATTGGAACTAATACGTGAGTTGCTGCCACTAAGCTAACAACGCTCAAAATTCCCAGGGATGGGGGACAGTCGATGAGAATGTAGTCGTATTCATCGAGTACGCTAAGTAGTGCATTTTTCAGTCGCATCTCGCGCATTAGTGCTGCAACTAGTTCGAGTTCGGCAGCACTGAGATTGATATTAGCAGGAACAAAAGACATACCGTGAATCAGTTCTGGATGCACGGGCAAATCCTCTTCTCCCACTACCGCTTCGTATATTGTTTGGGTAATGTTTTCTGGTTCCAAACCCATAAACGTCGTTAAAGATGCTTGTGGGTCCATATCTATAAGTAGGACGCGATGCTTTTTTTTAGCTAGGTGGTAGCCCAAGTTCATTGTTAAACTTGTTTTACCTACGCCGCCACTTTGATTAAATAACGCTATGATGCGGCACATGGTACGAGTTATATATTACAGTTGTATAAAAGTTGCCTTCTTACTTGCCAGATTTTAGCGCTGTGAGGTGGTGTAATACAACTGGATATAGCGATAATTTTTATTCCAAACCTATATCTTCTTTGAGATTTTTGAGTAATATTTGGAGTTGAGGTAGGGTGTAAACGTTTATGGTTAACACTGGTTTACTTGAACCACCTAGCAGACCTATTGCCCGACTCGTATCGTAATCAACTTCTTTTAATCTTGTGACAAGTTCATTTGCTTTATGCCTACCAACATTACAACGGGAGTGGACAAAGGTTTCAATATCGCTGCGGAACGTTACTTCCACTCCAGTTTCACCTGAAAACTTTAAAGTTTCAGCATAAACAATACCAGGAGAAGATGTGCCTTCAGCTTTTATTACACAAGCTAATAATACGGACTTAAAATCCGAAGACATTTTAGCTAAATCTTTTTTACTGTTGGAAACTTCATTATCACCGGCATAGCCAAAACTAACTTCTGAAGGAACAATGCATTCTTCTAGTGGTATAGGTTGACCGTAAGAAGAACCCAGGATTTGTTTTCTACGCTTTGATTCACCCATGATGGAAGATGCCAACTCTATATATATGCTGCAATACTACGGTACTGGGGAGTGAAAAAACAATGTTGTTTCAGAAAAAAATTAAAGTAAGAAAAGTTAGGTATCTTTTTCTTATTGGGATTTAAAAAAGGTTGAGCAGGCAATTGTTGTAGCAATCGTAACTCAGCAGTTTTATTGCGAGCTAATAGTAGGTGTTACTGTCGGTTGGACTGAAAAATCCCCATAAAATAAAATTTAGCCTTGAAATAGAATATATACGTTAGACTCCTGGTAGAATTTAATACAATTTATCTAGAGACTGAAATATGTATGGAACGAAGCACTCAACAACAGAAAATCTTGATTCTGGCAGCAATCCCCCACGGCTTGCGATTAGATAAAGAAATTCGCTCCATAGAAGAATGTATCCGCCGCGCCATAAGGCGAGATATGTTTGAAGTTGATATTAGAACTGCTGTTCGACCTCAAGATATTCGTCGTGCGATCGCCGAAGAAAAACCCCAAATCGTCCATTTCTGCGGACACGGTTTGGAGGATGGTAGTTTGCTATTAGAAGACGATGGGGGGCATGACAAAGCTGTTCCACCAGAAGGGCTGTCATCACTTTTTAAACTGCACGCGGATTATGTTGACTGTGTGCTGTTAAATGCTTGTCACTCTGTCAAATCTGCTGAAGCAATCAGCGAATATATTAATTATGCGATTGGGATGAACCAGCAGATTCAGGATAAATCTGCAATTGGGTTTGCTCAAGGTTTTTATGATGGATTGGGTTACACTACTCCAGAAAATCAAAATATGTTCCAAAGAGCTTTTCAAGAAGGTTTAGTTGCTATTAAACTAGAAAGCCTTTCCCAGGCTCAGATTCCCGTTATTAAAACAAAAATAAATACTAATATACATAAACCACACATGGATATAGCTTTACTAGTCAAATTTTTAGCGCCCTGTCTGCCATTTCTACTAAATGTGGGCAATAAAGCAGTAGAAGGTGCAGCCCAGAAACTTGGTGAAGATGTTTGGAGAAAGGCAACTGCTGTTTGGAGTAAGCTACGACCAAAAGTAGAAGCAAAGCCAATGGCGAAAGGAGCAGCGGAAGAATTGGCTAATTCTCCCAACGATACAGATGCTTTGGAAATACTCCAAAAGCAACTTAAGAAGTTATTGGATGAAGACAAAGCTTTAGCTGCTGAGATAGCTGGTTTTATGGAAGAAAACTCCGAAGTAATTTCCAAGGTTGTTAATACCTTTAATCAAAATATTACTGGTAATGATAATGTGGTACAGAATGTTACAGGTGATGGCAATAAGTCAATTGGGAAAGTAAGTGGCGATGCAACTATTAATTAGTCAAACCGTTAGTGGTTAAGGAGCGGAAGGGAGTGAGCATTTCAGGGGACGAGAATGTTTTTCAGAACATTGACGGTAGCAACAACACCACAATTGGTAAAGTAGGGCGTGACCTGAACATAACTAATAATTATTCTAATGATAGCGTTCAAAGCGTTAAAGCAGATTGGACAAAACTTTTAGAACAAACAAGAGAAAATTTAATAGCAGTTCCAAATAAGATAGGTAATACAGTTTTTCTGAATCGCCAAGCAGAATTAAAAGCAATAGAAACAGCTTTTGCAAAAAGCAAAGTAGTTATTCTTTTGGGTTCTTCCGGATGTGGAAAAACAGTAATTGCCAAATCTTTGGCTGATAAAAAACTCAATTCAAACCAAGTAATTTGGTGGAAATCCAGTAGTTTTGATGTTTCAGATTTTTCATCTTTCCAAAGTTCCTTGAGGCTATCTTCTCCACTTCGAGATGTTCTTTCTGCTGTTAAACATCCTGCTTACGTAATAATTGATGGGGTAGACCGCATATTTTCTGAAACTGCATTTCAAAATTTGTCTGCACTTATTCATACACTTCAGCTAAATGTCGAAGATAGCCTTTGGCGACTCGTTATTCCTTGCCAAATAGAAGAGTGGAAAAGAGTTCAAATGCAGTTGGCTCGTGCCAATGTTTCGACAGCAAAATGGGAAATAATTCCAGTTAAAGAGCCTTCTATTAATGACCTTGAACCAGTTTGGGAAACATTTCCTGCTTTGCTACGGTTAAGATTACAACCTCAACTAAGGTCTCTGTTGCTAAAACCAAAGGTTCTTGATTTGCTAGCAACAAAATTATCAACTGGTGGCTCAGTTGATACACAAGCATGGGTTGGAGAATCTAACCTAATTGAATGGTTTTGGGAGACTGAAGTTAGGAAGCAGCCCAATTCTAACTTACGTGCTAGTATCTTAAAATCATTGGGCGAGAAACAAGCAGATAATTTAGAACCTGAAACACCAATTGAAAATTTTTCTCACACCGAGCAAACACAGTTGGACTGCTTAATTAATGAACGTCTTTGTCAACAATGCGAAGAACGACTATCTTTCTACCATGACCTTTACAGTGATTGGTCTAGGCAGCGAGTACTTTTAGGTAAAGGATATAACCTGTGGGATTATATTAAACCGCGAATTTCCTCTCCTCTTTGGCATCGTGCTGTCAGGCTTTATGGGTTACATCTCCTCGAACAACATCAAGACATAACAAAATGGCGAGATACGCTGATGTCTTGGGAGACAGATGCAAATTCTCCCAACCTCGCCCAGGACTTGCTACTTGAAGCAGTTATTTTTGCTGCTAATCCGCAGCCACTTCTCGAACGTCTTTGGTCTGATTTAGCTGCTAATAACGGTTTGTTGCTGCGCCGTTTGTTAGGGCGTTTTCTGTATGTAGCAACACTGCCCAATCCGATGATGCGGGAAATATTCAGCAAAGATTCAGAAACTTTAGCTGCAACTGTCAACCGGATACCATACTGGCTCTACTGGTTGCCGATGCTCAGGTTCCTATATCAACATTTGGAAGATGTAGTAAATTTAGCACCCAAAGAAATCGCAGAAATTGCAGGTGCATGGTTGTGGAGAGGAGGGATAGAAAGCCCATTGCGCCTGGAGGCAGCGCAATTAGCTTTAACTTTGGCAGAAAAAATACAGCATCAAAAACAAGAGGAGCGGTTTCGCAGCAGTGACGATAAATTTGAGGAAACCGTGTATCTTGCAGCACTTGCGGCAGTGAATGAGCTACCATCACGTTTAACCTCTTTTGTTCTGCAAGCCTGTGGTAGAGAAGAATTGAGTTTACCAGCATCACAGGATTGCGATGGAAAAGAGGAGAATTCTCAACAGCAGGTAACAATTAGGTCTATATTTGGAACATATGAAGTTGAACTCCCACCACCTTGGTCAGATGGTCCTAATCAGCAGGTAGATTTAGAATTTCAAAATTCCTGCTTAGAAGCTTGTGCGCTTCACCCAATCATTCAGTTTAAGCCAACCCTTGCACGGGAAGTTCTTCTGGCTTTACTAATAGAAGAACCTATCCCTCCAGACCCTTTTGACCTTCGTAACAGAACTATTAACGACAACTTAGAGATTGCCGAAGTGGAGGTATGGGAATACAAGCCTCCATTGTATAACCGTGGTCCGTTCCTCTTTTTTCTGAAGAACCAGCAAATTGAAGGATTGGAAGTAATTTTGCGTTTAGTCAATTTCGCTACAGAAAGGTGGGCAGCTAGATATATTGAGAAAGGAGATACTGTACCTGAAATAAATATTACATTACCAGACGGCGAACATAAATGGATTGGTGATGCGGAGGTTTACAACTGGTATCGACCCCACCACCTTTGTCCAAAACCAGTTGTTATTGCTTTAATGGCTTTAGAAAAATGGCTTTATGACCAAATTGATAAGAACGAGTCAATTGATACAATCATTGAGTTAATTTTACAGCGTTCAAACTCCTTGGCTTTTGCTGGGTTATTAAGTGCAGTTGGCTGCAAAAATCCTTCTCTTTTCTTAGGAGTTTTACGTCCTTTATTGGCTGTTTCTGAGTTTCATCAATGGGAATTTATGCATAGTAATCACCCAGAAAGAGGCATATGTATGGGGGATTGGTGGATGGAACCTGAGTGGCGACGTAAGCAAGCTCATGAATGGTACGAGCTTTCTCACCGGAAGAATGGATTAGATGAATGGGGACAACGGCTTTTTTTAAATGACCCAGACATGAGAGATTTTTTTGAGGAGGTACGCTCAAATTGGGTAATACAACTTCAGTTTTTTCAGGAAGAGGAAGATGTCAAAAATCCTTTAGAAACTTTGCTGTCATTTTATAAGCTTAATAAAGATTCCTTAGAAAAGCTAATAGCACAATACGACATTAAAAATTACAGTAGAAAAAATCATTCTGAATATGGGGATGTCTGGGTTTTTAATCCTCCAGATAACTTAGTAGCTAAAAGAGAAAAATATTTAAATGAGCAAAATGAGCAACATGAAAAACAAGTTTTACTTTTATTTCCAGTACAGTGCTTAAAAATTTTAGATAAATCTCAGGTTTTGTCATTAAATGAGCTTGAAATTTTATGGAATCAACTTCAAGAAATATCAAATTTTACACCTCCAGAAAGTTTTCAAGATGCTGTTAATAGAATTGAAGATTGCATTTGTGGAGGAGCAGCAGTCTTACTAAAGCTTCATCGCGATTGGCTAAGGGAATATCCAGAAAGAGAACAATGGTGTGTCTTACAGATTCGTAAGACTATTTGCAACCCACCACAACATAAAGGGTATGACAGTGCAGAAAGCCTTGTTAGTTGGAGTTGGGAAGCTTTTTGTGCCCAGGTAATTCCGATAATTTGGGCTGAGTACCCAGACAAACCTGATGTCCGTGAATGTGTAGCTCTACTGGCATTAAATAATCACTATAAAACAGTAGAAACCCTTTTCAATTCTGCTGCTAATTATAGAAAGTCTTTGGGTGATAATTTTAAGCAACTACAGCATTTTACCCTGCGATGGGCGGTTATGAGATGGAGACGAGATTACACCCACAGTGAAGAACAAACTGATTTTAATCTTGAAAATTGGTTGCAGCAAGAAGTAGAAGCTTTTGTACAAAAAAATATTTCTCCAAAAGTACCTTCGTTAGAAGAACTATCAGTTAAAGAACCTTCTCAAAAACTGACTAAAACTCGCTCCTATCATAGAACACGGCGACCAAAACAAAGACCGGGTATTGATTTAATGCTAATCCAGGCTGCATATGATTGGTTGCCTTCTTTAGAGCAAGCAACAGATGCTACTGAGCGAAATGAGTGGATAAACTTTTGGAAAGAAGCACTTAGCTGTTTTCTCCAAATGCTTGGTGAGGAAAGCGAGGATAATGAAAAAGTAGAAATTGAACCATTTTCTAAGTGGGACGAATGGGTTATTAAACGTATAGCTACTTTAATATTACAATTACGGAGTACAGAACACCCAGAAGAATTTTGGCAACCAATTTTGGGGTTAGGTAGGCGAGGTGAATTTTGGATTGACAAATTTTTGGGTAAGTGGTTTATAAATTATTTTAATTCTGAGCCTGCTTCTGACAGCTTTGTAAAAGAATGGCAAGGAATGATTGAGTTTGCTTTATCCTCTCCTAAATGGCATCGTCATTCGTTCTACTTAGAAGAGGCATGGTGTGAACTGATGGGATTTAACTCAATTCTTATTGATTTGTGGACAGAATCACAAAAACCAGTTGTTAAACAGATGCATCCTTTCTATCAGCGCTGGGCTAAAGAACATTTAAAAAATCCACGTTGCGCTACACATTTTATTATTTTCCTAAAAAAACCAGCCGCCGAAGAAATAGTTTTTGATGGTCTCATATGGCTGAACGAAGCTATTAGTCAAGTAGACCAAAGGTTTTGGCGAGAACGGGACATCCAAGATTGGTTAGTGTCCCTTCTTGACCAGTGTTGGCGTTATTACCAATCAAGATTACGCCTGAAGAAAGCCTCGTTTGATGCTTTCAAAGAAATTTTGAAGAAGCTTGCTGATTTTCAAAATCCAATGGCATTAGAAATTCAGCAAAGAGTCGCTTCTACTTAAAGACAATGTAGTAATAATGTTCTATTAATGATAAAGTGAGAACTTAAAAGATATTCTCTTTCTCCGTTCCTTGCTGTCTGTCCCATACTTGATTACTTAGCATTCCGTTTATGCTTTTCAAATAGCAATAATTCTTCGTAATCTTCAGTCCATTTAAGTTTTTCTATAAGTTTTTTTCTGTGAGTGCGTAATCTTTCTAGTTGTGAATCTATGTAATTAGTTGCAAAGAACTTTTCTACATTTTTATCTTGTTCTTCTTGCGATAAAAATCCAGTCGCACAACTTGATTCAAGTTCATCAATTCGCTTCCACCTTTCGAGTTGTTCGGGTGTTGGTTGATAAGTTTTTGATGATTCTACTTGCGGCGATGATTTCTGTGACATATGCTGTTACCTTATTTAATCAAAACTTGTAGAATTCCTTTTTTGTTCGAGGTCTAGGAGTAACATAGATGCTGCATTAGAGCTAAGTATCATCTCACCAGAACCATTAGTTTCTTCAAATCCTAAATCTTGATAAAATTCCTTTGCTTCTGGGACTGCGAATAATTTAAGGATATCGCTCAACCCTAAACTTCGACTTTCAATTATTATACCTTCAATTAAAGATGTAGCTGCACCTTTCCTTTTCTCTGGGACTGGGTATTCTATAGTATTCCAAGGACTGTTAGTGATATTTTCTATCTCCAAACAATACGTAAGTTGATTTTCTATAAAAATTTCAGTTCTGTTAATTATACTTATTGTTGCTAATAAATTTTGGTCATCTACTACGCTTCTAACTAAATCTTCTTTTCCAAATATATTCTCGGAAATTTCCTCTGTCTTCGATATACATCCATAAAAATCAGTACCACTCGCATTTCCCCTATCACCTTGATAATAAGTATCAACGTATTCTAATATTTTCGATGCCCAAATAGCTAAACCTTGTTGAACTTCGACTGTCGCACCAACGATATATGTAAACTCGTTCATCTATAAACGAAGTGAGTAAATTAATTATATTATTGTAGAATATAACTGACCCTTTTATTAATAAGAATGTTCATAAATAATGCACTAAAAAATGACGAATACTTCTTCATTATTACTATTATTATTTATGAATAATTAGTTATAAATAATAAGCTATAAAAATAGGACAAATAATACCCACCACAGCGATAATTGCCCTGGTGAAAGAGTAAAGGTTAATTATAAGCTTAGATTATTTTGTAAAGGCAAGTACGTCCCTTACACTTATACATCAGCCCAGTTCTTATCACTTTAACATTTGAACGATATATCTACTCCGATAATTTAGTTATTGCGAGTTTACTGTGAACATTCAGTAAACCTACTGACAACTCACATAGTTTCATGCCATCTTATTGTTTAAGAATCAAAATTTTCCTTGTAAATACTTACGAAAGGATGCGAGATTAGCTATTTCATATTAATTTTTAGGATATCTAAAACCTAATTTGATTCTTTTTTTAAAACTTTTCATCTGATTATCAAATATAAAATTTAGTCAATAACTCAATCAAAATAATTTATGGGTGAATCTACTTACTCAAACGGCTACATCTGGAATGCTGATTTGGTATTGAAGCAAATTATTCAGGAGCGGGGGCAAACTAAAGTAATATTCATCAATGGAATTTTAACAGATAGTGATGGATTTAATGATCAAAGCAATGATGTTAAAACTGAGTTAAAACTTAGAGATTGGAATGATAAGACAGTAGAACATGGATACAGTTCATTGGTACTTCAATCATTTCATAATCCTTCAAAAGGTCCCTCAGCAGAGATTTTAGGTTTTCATGATTCTCTTAGCAAAACAATTTTTTCTTTTGCTGCCAATAACTATAATAACTATTTAAAATCCCAGTCTTCGATTGCTAATGCAATAATAACTGCTGGAATCTCAGCTATTGGGGATACATATCCTCCAGGAATTCCTGGCTTGGAAACTGTACAAGATTTAGCACTTGAATTATTACCAGAAGAACAGAAAGATAATTATGCTTATAAACTAGCTTTGGATATCAGTAAGCCAGTTTCAGGTGTTGGTAAGCTATTAAACTTGAGCCAAACAGAGAAAAATTTACTTGCAAACTTCGTTGATAAATTTGGAAAACTTGAGGATTTACCTAATCGAATTGGTACTGACGCATCAACTGATTTAATGGAGTCTCTTAGCCAATTTTTTGCTGTTGACCCTTCACCTGCAAGTAAACATGTAAATAATGAACTTAATTGGTCAGAACAAGCACTTGATTGGTTAGGACAAAATAACAATAACTCAGTTATTTTTGTTCCCCACTCTCAGGGAAATTTCTTCGTTGAAGATGGGCTGCTTGACAATAAAACAAATTTTCAGAATCTTTTTGGTTCGCGAGTCAAAATTATTTCTCTTGGTTCACCCACTGACTATTCTGCATTATCTCTTGATTCAGATACTTTGGCTTCATTCAAAAATAAGATTCCATTTGTAGATCCAGTTGCAAACTTACAAGTTGAAGCCCGATACTCTAACAAAGAAAAGTTTCAACATCTTTTGAATTGGTTGCCTGAAGGATTGTCAGGAGTTGTTACTACAGCATCTGGCGTAGCTATTGGGCACGACCTTGGTCGCTATTTAGGCAAGGACTTCTTATCTGTTCCAGGTAGAAAAGATGTTAAGCCTAAATTTAAAGAGTTTGCTGAAGCATTAAATCCAAAGGGGTACTATTTCCCGAATAGCCCAACGTTTGGGTCCGGGAATATAGAAGGTTCAAATGATAGCGGAGACTGGCTGGAAGGAATTTGGACGAGCGATACGCTTGACGGTAAGGGAAAAAACGATGTTTTACGCGGTCAAGGTGGAAACGACCGATTTATCGCTGGTGCTGGGTGGGATTTTATCGACGGTGGCACTGGAACTGACTCTGTTGATTACGGTAATTGGAGTAATACGATAACGGTACGTGCTGATAATATCTCTGGTTCAGATATTTACAGAGTAATTAAAAATGCTTATGGACATGAAGATATTCTCGTTCATATTGAGACGGTTTATGGTTCAAGATTTAAAGACTATATGTACGGTGGGCGTGGAAAGGACGTTTTCCACGGTAATGCTGGAAATGATGAACTCTGGGGAGAAGGATATTCCAGCAATTTCAGCGATATGCAAGATCCAGATAAAGTACCTGGTAGCGGTGACGAACTTCATGGTGATGCTGGAGATGATACTCTGCGCGGGCAGGGAGGCAATGACAAACTATACGGAGGCAATGACCAAGATACCTTACTTGGTGGTGTCGGCAATGATTTATTAGATGGAGGCTCTGGCAACGATTTCTTAATTGGCGCTCAGGGCTATGACACAATCAACGGTGGTAGCAATATTGACACTGTTCGCTACTTGAATTCTCCAAAAAACGTCATTGTCAATCTTGATGAAATTAATCCCTATCTAAATAGATTAAACTATCGAGAGAATGTAGCTATCAACTCAGCAAACCCTCGTGGATACTTTTATGAACTGGAGCCTGACTTCCAGATAGGAGCCGGGAAAGCTGTTGATGGTTTTGGAACAGTAGACAAACTGAAGAACTTAGAAAATATTATCGGCTCCGTTAACAATGACGTATTAATTGGTAATCAAAGGAACAACATTATAAAAGGTTATTTAGGTAACGACCTGATTGTTAATACTGCTGGATATGACTTATTTGACGGAGGAGAGGGGAACGATACAGTAAGCCTTCGTAGAGACCCTGGCGATGTAGTAGTTAACTTGACAAGAAATTTTGCAATCGATGCTTGGGGTGGCAGAGACGCAATTGTAAATATTGAAAATATTGTTGCTTCCGATTTAGGTAATGACCGACTTACTGGTAATAATATTGCCAACATTATCACCGGCGGAAATGGAAATGACTATATCAAAGGTCTTGGTGGAAATGATACGCTTCACGGTGAATTTGGAAATGATTCTATAGTAGGTGGTCTTGGAAAGGATTCTTTAGTTGGAAACCAAGGTTCAGATACTATTTGGGGTGATGCTATCGGTAATCCGGATGCAGGAGATGCTGACTTAATTCGAGGTGGTGACGGAGACGATAAAATTCATGCTGGTGGTGGAGATGACACTGTTTTTGGAGATAGTGGTATCGGCAACGATGAAATATGGGGTGATGCTGGTAATGATAAATTACACGGTGGTGCAGGAAACGATATTATTGAAGGCGGTACTGGAAACGATTTGATTTTGGGCGAAGATGGAGCAGACATCTTAAGAGGTAATAGCGGTTCCGATACAGTCGATGGTGGAAAGGGTACTGACCTAGTTGATTATGTAGATTCACCTTCAGGAGTCATTGTCAATATTAATGAAAGCCAAGGTTACAGTAGCAATCAGCAAAATTCTTTTGCACCCTATCGTAATTATGAAATTGGTGCAGGTGCAGCAAAAGATGGATATGGCTTCTCAGATTCTCTCAGAAATCTTGAGAATATTGACGGCTCAGAATTCGCTGACGTATTAATCGGTAATAATCTTAACAACGAAATTCGGGGTAAAGGGGATAATGATATTCTCGTTGGTTTAGAAGGAGATGATAACCTCCAAGGTCAAGATGGCGATGATGTTATGCTTGGGGGTGCTGGAAAAGACCGCATCAATGGTGGGGAAGGGATTGATATTTCTTCCTACAGAGACGCAACTTCAAGCGTTTCAGTTAGCCTAAATGCTGGGAGTGGTTGGCAAGGAGATGCTGCTGGTGATGAAATTGTAGAAACTGAAGGACTTGAAGGCAGCAATTTTAACGATTACCTCATAGGCGATAAAGGTAAAAATATCCTTAACGGTATTGGGGGAGATGATACTCTTGAAGGCTACGATGGGGATGATGTTATTAATGGAGGTGATGGAAGCGACCGCTTGGTTGGTGGTTTAGGTAATGATACTCAAATTGGCGGTTTAGGTAATGATGTCCACTATGGCGAACTAGGTAACGACAAACTTATAGACTTAGCAGGTGATAACTATATTGATGCAGGTGAAGGCAACAATATTGTGATTGCGGGTGATGGAAGCGACTTTATTTACAGTGGTCCTGGAAATGATGTTATCAATGGAGGGAATGGCAAGAATATAATCCATGCTGGGGAAGGTAAAAACCAGATTACCACAGGCTCAGATAACGATATTATCTACGGTGGCGCTAGTAAAGATATTATCTTCGCAGGTGCTGGAGATGACCAAATCTTCGCCGCTGAAGGCAACAATATAATTAGGGCTGGCGCAGGTAACGATACTATCTACGCAGGTGCTGGCTATGATTCGATTACTGGAGGTTTAGGGGACGACTTAATATTTGCTGGTGATGGAGATAATTGGATAAATGGTGGTATAGGGAATGACATTATTAATAGTGGTAGCGGTAAAGATTTGTTTATCTTAGACCTCAGTGATGGTACGGACACTATTAACAATTTCCAAATTGGTCACGATTTAATTGGATTGTCTGGTGGTTTAACGTTTGAGCAGTTGTTTGTAAGCCAAGGTACAGATGACTTAAACTCTTCCACTCTTATCAGCGATGCAAATAGTGGTGATATCTTAGCATCTCTAAGCTGGACATCAGCCGACAGCATCAATAGTTCTTCGTTCACAATTATATAGCCGATTTTTAATAAGTTAGGGAACAGAAGATGTTCCCTAACTATGTTTAATTTATACAAGTAAAAGTGACGTAAATATCATATAAGTGCCAAAATTATGACCTCATTTACTTATTATTAATTTCATGAATCAATGTTTTGGATGCTTAGAAATAGTCAGATGTAATTCGACTAGAAGTATTCCCGCTCGTGTAAATAGGTGGGATTGTACTTGAGTAGCAGACCTCTAAAAGTCTATCTAGTTAAATAGCTATTCTCCATAGCAGCTAAAAAACTATTTGATTTAATTGCAATCTTCTTACTTTTCTCTTACCATTAAAACCATATCCTGAGCGTATCTTGGATGTTCAGCTATTGCTATACGCCTAAAACCATATCTTTTATAAAATAATTCTAAGATAGGATTATCGATAACACAGTCTAAATATATTTTTTGAATACAATTACTATCGGCAGTTTTAATAATTTTTACAAAGTTTTTTCTACCTATGAAACTATTTTTATAATGCAAATTTGTACACAAACTTTTTATAACCCAAGTATTAGAGTTTTTTTTAACGTCTTCAGGGTAATAACTAGGCAATTGATTAGAAATTGCAAATGTACATAACAAAAAACCGCTATCATTTCTAACTATAAACATCTCCTTATTTATAATATTTCGGTAAATTGTTACTAAATCATAACCTCTTTGCCACTGCTTGATTTCTTTATTTTTATAGTATTCAACAGCGAATTCAAAAAGGTCACATATCTCAACAAAATCAGCAATTATCGCTCTAAATGCAAACCATTTAAAAAGATTAGACAAGTCATTATTATCTGTTAATTTTTCATAAACATTAGATGTTTTCATTTTCTCCCTAGAAAAATAAATGAAACAGGAAATAGTAATCCTATCTGTTATACACGACACAAGATTTTGTCAAAAGAAATTTATATGCGTTTGCCCGGTCATAAGGGTTGAGCCTTCATTACATGAAAAAACTGGCTGTCCGTCTTAAAACTCCCTAATTATCTGGGTTTCTTCATATTTCGTCCGTAAGACTCGCTCGTCTGCCTCCTTCAGGCTGGGGAATTGACGAATATTACATAATTATCGTTAACGAAGAGTGTATTCAAGCCTGCAAATCTCGCTCTACTCCGTTGGCTCCATACCTCCTAACCAATGCCCGACCCACCAGTAGTATTCCCCCGATTGCTGTTAATAAAGATTAACTGTTGTAGGTAAAGAAAACGAAGGCGCGATTCGAGTCATGAACGCCCTTAAAAATAATTGCACTCCGAATACGCTCGCCGATAGAATTTTTTACTCCCAGAACCGGACGGAGCGATACTTGAATGTAGAAAATATTCTAATTCCCGAATCAGCGCTCGAAGTGGAATGTAGAAAAAGTTCTACTCAGAAAGGCGGTGTGCCGTCATCTGGTAGTATTGTGACAGGGAACTCTGCTTTTCTGCTATATGCTTGCATCTACATGACCGGCGATGACAAAAAACTTTAAATCTGCTTCTATTTCGGAGAGTGTGCCTACTCAACGTATGGCTGATGTGTCTGGTAGCGCCCAACTCGTTGCTCTTTGGTTACACGGTAAAACTCCCAAGTCGCAGAAAAGTTACGACCGCGATGTACGCGAGTTTTTTAGTTTTCTTACCGGGCAAGCAATTAGTCAAGTCAGGTTAAATGATGTTGACCTGCGGACGGTAACTCTTAATGATATACAAGCTTTCCAGGATTATTTGGAGTCGCGCCGACCGGAACCAAAGCCCCGTGCCAAAACTAAGCCTACGGGGAATTTAACTCCAAATGCGATTAAAAGAAAGATGGCTTCTGTTAAGTCTGTGCTAAGGTTTGGCTGTGAAATCGGATATTTACAGTACAATGTCTCGGTTCCTGTGAAGCTTCCTAAAACTAAAAATACTTTAGCCGAGCGCTATTTAACTGAGATGGAAGTGATGACCATGATTGCTTTGTGTCAAAATCAACGCGACCGTTTATTGTTGCGTTTGCTTTATTTGACTGGGGCTAGAGTGGGAGAAATTGCTTCTTTGAGATGGCGCGATATTAAACCAAACCGTGATGGGCTAGGGCAGGTTACGTTGTTTGGGAAGGGGGATAGAACTCGGTTTGTGGTTATTAAGGCTGACCTTTACAAGCAGCTTTTGGAGTATCGGGGGAAGAAGGACGAAAACGATGCTGTCTTCCCCAGCCGCAAGACTCGTAAGCCTGTTTCTGCACGGCAGATTCATCATATAGTCAAAAATTGTGCTTTGAAAGCAAACTTAAGTAAGGATATTAGTCCCCATTGGTTGCGTCACGCTCATGCTACTCATGCTCTTGACCGAGGTACACCACCACAGTTGGTGCAGGCAACGCTGGGACATGAGGATTTATCGACTACTGGAAAATACGCCCACGCCCGTCCCAATCAATCTTCTGGATTAGACTTACCTGGTTAGTGAAGAAAAATTGCATAAGTCCTGGGAATAAATGATAAACAGAAGTGAGGTTACGAATTAAGAATTCAACTAAAAAAATTATTCGAGGAGGGACACTTTAATTATTTAACTGGGTGGTAAAGTTTATCTTTTTCGTTGAATCGCCACATATAATTACTTCTATCCCGGTTTTTACTCCATTCTTCAAACTCCTGCTTGTTAAGAGTTTCGAGCTTTTCTTTTAGCGTCGGGATATTAACGTTAAGTCGCAGCGCCAGCGTTTGTTCATCTAGAGGTTGGATTTGGGGTGGTCGTCCCGCTTGGTTGTAAGGATTGCCCGAATTCTTCCGCCGATAGTTATTGGATGTACCAAGACCACCACTTTGCAAGGCGCTCAATACCCCTTCTATTCTCGCTACCCGGTCAGTCAGGACTTCTAATTTTTCCTCCATTCGGGAATCTGTGGAAGCTGGTGGTTGCTCCTGGATATTCTTGCTCAACTGCTCAAACTTTTCTTCTAGCATTTGCAGCTGCACTGCTATACAAGGTTCCATACCTTGTACATCACCTAACTCGTGAACCAACCCCCGAATAACAATGTCTGTAGCGGTATTACCTGGTTGGGGTGAAGATGCCTTCCGAAGCGCTTCTGCCAAGGTTTTGGGGATTCTGAAACTCATTAGCACCCGCTCATTTTGCTGCGTCATGATATACGTTGAAATATACGCTGTATAGTCAGCTTATAACCCCGTGGTTAATTAACTTGCGCTTGCAAAAAATATTGACAGTACCGCTTGAATTTTTTTGTATTTCTGGTGAATGTATTAAAAAGTACTAATTAATTACGCCTACATCGCCACTTTGTCTATAATTCCTTTAGCTACTTGTTCTACCGCAATCTCCCTCCATGAACCCAATCAATCTGGATTTGCTGTTTAATGCAATTACTGGCATTGCTCAACCTTTGATTAAAGAAAAGGTTCAGCGTAATGAGACTGTGATCAAATTACTTAAGCAGTTTAAAATTGACCCAGAACATCCACCGGGAGATTTTAGCGGAGTATACGCTTACACACTTGTAGAATATGGTGTTGAGAAACCAAAGCCCATTCTTGAGTTGTTTCGTCAACAAGAAATTAAAGCAGCGTTTCGCAAAGCATTTGACCACAACAACCCTTCAATATTGCTGTCTGAGGTAGATGCTTTTGTTGACGCTTATGCTTTGGGTGATGAAATCAAAAGTTTGAGAATTGATATTAAGCGGGAAATTGCAGCGTTTTATATTGTGTTTTCTCAAGTAGCTAAACGTACCCGCAACCCAGCTTCGACGATGATGAGCCAGCAAATTGGCTCTTTACATACAAGTATCACTAATATTCAAGAACAACTTGATAGAATGCCAACTCTTGAAGGTATTCGCACGGAAATTGCGCGGTTAGCAGCACAGAATTATCCAGCGTTACCAGGGGATGTAGAAACACAGCATTTGGGAGACGAGAATAAATGTAGGGCTGTAGCTTTAGCCCAACAAATGCGCGGCTGGTTTGAAACTTTAGGTTACAGCTTTGAAAATCACGAAGTTTGGGCAGAAGAATATTTTGAATTTATCATTAACATACCTGTAAGACGTAGCTTTGACCGCATTCTTGTACGTGGAATCGCTGGAGAAATCGGACTTAGCGATGTTATGGCTTTGCGTTCTTCGGTGCAGGAACAAAAAACTGATGAAGGTTGGTTGGTAACTACTCGTCGAATTTCTAGAGCAGCCCGTGATGAAGTTAAGAAGGAAGAAAACCGTTTTCTTGATTGCTATACTTTTGATGAACTGATTGACCTTGATGCTGATTTTTGCGGTTATGTTAATTGGTTGGAGGCGGAAATTCAACGCCGAAAAGTTGATACTAAGTATGTACCTTTAGCCTGTGTCAAAGAAGAACTTGATCCAGTTACTAAACGACGCATAGGTGTCAGCCGTTATGAAGAAGAGGACGGTTGGATTGATGGCTACATTGATTTATGGTTGGATGACCCCGCGAAGGAGCATATTTCTATACTGGGAGAATTCGGTACTGGTAAAACTTGGTTTGCCTTTCACTATGCTTGGACTGCATTACAACGCTACAAAGATGCTCAAAAAAGGGGTTTAGAGCGTCCCCGTTTACCTGTGGTAATTACCTTGCGGGATTTTGCAAAAGCTTTGAATGTAGAAAATGTTTTGGCAGGGTTCTTTTTTACTCAGCATAATATCCGTATCAATAGCGATGTCTTCGACCAGTTGAACCGCATGGGTAAGCTGCTGTTAATTTTTGACGGTTTTGATGAGATGGCTGCAAAAGTTGACCGTCAGCAGATGATTAATAATTTCTGGGAATTAGCTAAGGTTGTGGTTCCTGGAGCCAAGGTGATTTTAACTTGTCGCACCGAACATTTTCCCGAAGCTCAAGAAGGACGCGCTTTACTGAATGCAGAGTTGCAAGCTTCTACTAAGAATTTAACCGGAGAAACACCCCAGTTTGAAGTGTTGGAACTGGAGAAATTCAACGACGAGCAAATTAGACAAGTATTGTCATATCAAGCAGAAGCTGCAACCGTTGACCAAGTGATGGGCAATCCGCAATTATTAGACTTGGCACGTCGTCCAGTTTTAACAGAATTAATTTTAGAAGCATTACCAGATATTACAGCGGGTAAACCGATTGATATGTCGCGGGTTTATTTGTACGCAGTACGACGTAAGATGGAACGGGATATTAAAGCAGAGCGTACTTTTACTTCTCTTGCGGATAAGATGTATTTCCTTTGTGAATTGGCTTGGGAAATGCTTTCTACTGACAGAATGAGCTTAAATTATCGTCTTTTCCCCAATAGAATAAGGCGCTTATTTGGTGAGGTGGTACAGGAAGAAAAAGACCTTGACCACTGGAATTTCGACATGATGGGTCAGACGATGCTGATTCGTAATGCTGATGGGGATTATACTCCAGCGCATCGTTCGTTATTAGAGTTTTTTGTGGCGTATAAATTTGCGGCAGAATTGGGAGCTTTGGCTGATGATTTTACAGAATTAGCTTCTTCACAATCTTGTTTGGATGTGGCTGCTGTACCCGTTGATTATGCTTGGTCTGGTTATTTTGAGCGTCAATTAGATAATTCGGGAAATTGTATTGCGATTCCTCCATTAAAGGGATTTATTACAGAATCCTTGGAGAAATTGAAAGAAAATTTTGGGCGATCGCCACTGACGAAAGCGGTGTTGGATTTGATGTTGGGGATGGTGGGAGATAATGAAGCGCTGGTTAAGGTTATTGAGATGACGAGGGGGAAAAGTGATGAGGAGGTTGGTTATGTTGGGGGAAATGCGGCTACTTTGGCGGTGAAGGTTGATAAAGCAGCTTTGGAGGGAAGAGATTTAAGTTTTGTTTCTATCAAAGAATCGGTACTTAATAATGTTAGTTTGCGAGGCACTAACTTCAAGCAGGCAAATCTAGCTAAATCTGTCTTTACCAAAACATTTGGAACAGCTTTGTCTGTAGTGTTTAGCCCGAACGGAGAATTCTTGGCAACAGGTGGTGATGATGGAATAATTCGCCTATGGAAATTAACAACTGGTAAGGAGATTTTAACTTTTAGGGGTCATATAAATTCTGTGCGCTCAGTATCTTTCAACCCAGAAGGTACTTTACTTGTAAGTGGTAGTTACGATCAAACCATAAAAGTATGGGATGTGCAAAATGGTAAGTGCTTACATACTTTACGAGGACATACTGACATAGTATACTCAGTCGCTTTTAGCCCTGATGGTAATACAATTGCTAGCGGTAGTGATGACTATACAATTAAATTATGGAACTATACTAATAACGAATGTTTAATTACTTTATCTGGGCATAAAAATAGGGTACGTTCCATAGCCTTTAGTCCTGATGGGAAGAAAATTGTTAGTGGAAGTTCCGATAGAACTTTGATTATATGGGATGTATATACAAAACAACCTTTAAATGTTTTAGAAAGTCATAGTCGTTGGTTGCGTTCGGTAACTTTTAGTGACGATGGGAAGATAATTGCCAGCGGTAGTGATGACGGTACGGTAAAAATTTGGGACGCTACCACTGGTGAATATCTAAAAACTTTGCACGGACACAGTAATCGTGTGCGTTCAGTCGTTTTCAGCCCAGATAGTCGAATAATTGCTAGTGGTGGTGACGACAATATGGTGAAAATTTGGGATGCTACCACTGGCGAATATTTAACAACTTTACACGGACATATGAACTGGGTACGCTCCCTTTCTTTCAGCCCAGATAGCCAATTATTAGTCAGTTCTAGTGATGATTTAACAGTAAAAATTTGGGATATTAAAACATATCAATGTTTAAACACTTTACAGGGGCACAGTGGTTTAATACACTCACTTGCATTTAGCCCTGATAGGAATAAATTGGTTAGTAGTGGTAATAATGAACTAATCAAATTATGGGATGTTAACAATGGGAATCTTCTAAAAATTTTACATCAACACACTAATTGGGTACGTTCAATTGCTTTTAGTCCTGATGGTAAAACTCTTGCTAGTTGCAGTGGCGACCAAACAATCAAATTATGGGATATTCAAGCTGGTGAATGTTTAAATACTTTGTATGGGCACACAAATCAAATAATGTCCGTAACATTTAGTCCTGATGGCAAAATGCTTGCTAGTGGAGGTAGTGATTATAAAGTTCGATTATGGGATACAAGTAATGGTTTATGTACAAATACTATTAGGGCACATACTGGTTGGGTACGTTCAATTGCTTTTAGTCCTAATGGAAAGATATTTGCAACTGGGGGTGATGATGAAATTATAAAACTATGGGATAAGAATACTGGTGAATGCGTACATATTTTTGAAGGACATAAAGGCTGGGTTGGGTCAATATCTTGGAGTCCAGATGGAAAAATACTTGCTAGTTGCAGTAACGATAAAACTGTTAAATTATGGAATATAAAAATTGGTAAATGCACTCTCACGTTGCAGGGACATACAAATTGGGTAAAAGCAGTTGTATTTAGTAATGATGGGAAAATAGTAGCCAGTGGTGGCAATGATAAAACCGTTAAAATATGGGATGTATCAACTGGTCAATTCCTAAAAACTTTACAACATACTTATGAAGTGCGTGCATTAGCCTTTAGTTCAGATACTCAAATTCTCGCAAGTAGTGGTAGTAATGAAACTATCCATATTTGGAACATCGAAACAGGGAAATGTTTGAAATCTTTATGCGATCGCCCTTACGAACGCATGAACATCACTGGCGTTAAAGGCTTAACCGATGCCGAAAAATCAACCCTAAAAGCATTAGGCGCAGTCGAAGAGTAACCGAGCAACTTCTTGAGAGCGGAAGCATTTGCTACTGACTACTATGCAAAAATATTTAATAAATATAGTGTATTTCTAACTACTTAAAAGGTAGTTTGTTTGGCAATGCTTTCATCGCAAAAATGCGCTGATACGAGCTAATTTTAAAGAAATAAACGGCTCAAGGCTGCTCTATGGAATACTTTTGCAAAATATTATTAGTAGCGAAAACTACCTTATACTAAATATTAAAAATATCTGTTATCTTGTACTCAAAAATTTACTTGATTTCTTAAATTGGGTAAACAAAATGTTAATTAAAGGTACTTTTACCACTTAAACTTAAGGTCAAAATAAGTTCATGCTGCATTAATGACAGAGGTGAATGCTTGCCCCTGCGTTGTTTCAGGAAGTAATGGTTATTCTTCCTCTGGTGGCAGACCTAGTTTTTGCGGAATGCTGGACTGTATAATGCTTTCTCCCAGTTTTTGGCTCCTCTACCTGATTTTTTAGTAGGAAGCTTATCAAATATTAGCAGTACTAAAAAATCTAAAAAAGTTTGTAATTTACGTGCCACAATCTTATTTAGTATAGAATTTCAGTATAAAATAAACTCTAGTTGAAAACTGAAAGCAGCAAAAGTACGATTGCCTCACTGAAAAAAGTCAATTAATTACTCATGCCACAGTCTAATCAGTTAATTACTTCGCCGCCAGATAATCGTTGTTCGGATTGTCTGTTCATGAAAATCAAGGGAGAACCGAAAGAATATGGTATATTCAGAAGAAAAACTAACCAACTAGAGCTTTACTTAACCCTCAATTTTAACGAGCAGTGGCAGGAAATACTTGGAGGTCAAGTCAAATTTGGGATTAAGGGTGGAGAACTACGGCTGAGTTTAGAAAATGGCAAAAGCCCTTATGAATTACGCCATTTGATGAATGGCTCTTTAGTTGTTAGTACCGATAAAGAGATTGAAATAAAACAAAGTTCTGAAAATACAAATAGTGTTGGTAGTTCTTTATCCATAGACAAAGCAAGCTTAACTACTAAGCAGGAAGATAAAGACAAAATCAATAGAACAGAAAAATTTAAGAAAACAACTTATTGTATTGAAACTAAAGGTTCTGAAGAAAAACCGATTTGGGTTTTTCAGGCAAACGCTGATGAACTTACTATAAAAGGAAATCTAATTGATGAAGAACTGGCAACAATTGTTATTACTGAAAATACATATGGTGTAAAGGCGACCTTTGAGGCTAAAAAGAAAGATATACGTTTGACTGAGTTTGAAGGAGCTTTACCGAGTTTTTTGCACCCTAATAAACATAAAGCTATTGAAAATATGATTGTTAATTATTTATTGAAAAATAAATTAAAACCTTACTTAAGTCGGGCAGAGTTACGACATGAATAAAGAGCAATCGCTTCAAGAATTAGAAACAGAAATACAAAAAGTCATTGATGCAGATACAAATGACTTATTAGAGTTAGCAAAAATCCTTGGCTATAATCTGCTAACCGATTTTGCTGAAGCAAACCTCAGAGGTGTGGATGTAAATAGTGCCGAATTAATTGGAGCCGACTTTAGAGACGTAGACTTTAGTAATGCTAATTTGAGTAATGCTAATTTGAGTAATGCTAATTTGAGCAATGCTAATCTCAGCAACGCTAATTTGAGCAATGCTAATTTGAGCAATGCTAATTTGAGTAATGCTAATCTAAGCCACGCGAATCTAACTAATTCCAATTTGAGACAAGCTAATCTTAGTTATGCAAATTTACGCAATGCTAATCATTTGACTGCTGCTGATATAGAAGATGCTATTTTTGAAGGTTCTATTGCAAGTTTTGGATATTGGGTAAGAGCAGCGATAATTACTAACTACCTAAGTTATGGTGAGTCTTGTGGGAAATCTGATGATGCGAACTTGAGGGATGCCAAACAAATTATCGCTACCTTCAAATCTGGTGAAAAGTTTAGCGACGATTTTGTAGCAGAAACTGAGCAACTAGCAAAATTCATAATGGAAAAAAGAAAGACTGAAAGAGAAGAAAAAGTTAATTCAATAGAATCCTATAAAGAATATCTTGAAAAGTGTTTACCTCTTGATAAAGAAGGACGATTATCAGAATTTAACTACAAAATAGAACAGTCATTTAATAGATTCATAAATCAAACTGATAATGAAAATACCGTAGAACTAGAAAGATTAGGAAATTTTGTATTGACAAAAGTAAAAGAAAATAAGGAGGTTGTTATATCAGAACTTTTCAAAAAATACCTTGAGAATTCCTCATCCCCTGATGAGGCATCTAGAATATTTGAATATCGCTATGAAATAGAAGAACTTGAGAAATCCTTTAAAGCCTGTGAAGAAGCTTCATTATGGCTATCTCAAAATCGTTCTGAATTAATTACACAGATAAGAAAATTAATTCTTGAAAATCAACTAATTATTGAAAATTCTAATAGGGTAGAAATTTATAATGAATTAGCCGACAGATTCTGTGAAAGTATTAACATATATCTACTCTGGATTGAAAATTTCATTGCAAATGGCGAAGAACCCACTCCCCTTCCAGAAGGGGTAATAAATTTAGCTTTACCTAATGATTATTATGTAAAAGTTTTTGAATACATTAAAAACCAAAAATTTTCTTTAGAAAACGGTCTATCCGAACGAGCAATCCGTGAACTAACCGGTTACTTTGACCGTTTTCTAATTAACACCTTAAAATAAGATATTTTTTGTCAAATCTATTTTTGCAGTTCTTCTAAGTCTTTTTCATTACTTCTCCAAATTTCTGTTAGTTCTTGTCGTGTCAAATTAGGATAAGTATCCCTTAAATCAGCAGATATATTTTTAATTAAGACTTGAAGTCTTTCTTGAGGAGTTTGATAGGTGTAAGATTTTTCATTCATAACAATTATTCAAGAAATTATAAGTGATAGATTAATTAGTAACTTTATTCAAATTCAACTCTTTGGATACAAATACCTATTGCAATTCGGGCAGTAGTAACGATCATCATATTCCTCAAGTTTTTGATTAGGGATACAGTCTATTTTAGGTTGTGGGCATTTCGGATATCTTTCAAATATCTTGCTGTTTGAAATAGCCTGCCTTTGTTTAACGGTTATAAAAATATCTTCAGGTGACATAAAATACAATTGATTAGCCACTAATTATGCAGCAAGTAGTAGTTTTGTATATATAAATACAAGCGGCTGTTAACTTTTAATCAACAATTCCGATACGAACAAATAGATGAAAAGATTGAATTTGCTTCTTCTAATCTTTTAGCTAGACTTTTTCCCTGATAACATCTATAAGCGATATGAAAGAGTAAAGTCTCAGACTTGCTCTTTCGGATTACTTCTTTCAATAAACCGAATCTTTATAAGTATTATTACAAATAAAATACTTTATAGCAGTAAAATAGAATACTTATAATCACAATAAAATTAGCAAACCTCATTTTAGCTGACATACAAGCATGAAATTATTGCTGTCGCTCTTAGTTTTTTACCCTATGTTGGGTTATTCTAATCATTCCAATCTGTCTTTATGCTATTTCGAGCAACAGTAGATAAATCCAGAACGTAGCCTACAATTTAAAAATAGACAAGAAAATGTAAATATTGATACACTTCCCTAAGTATTGACCTATGATGCGTTTCTGGCAATGTATCTTTTCTGTAACGTGTAGCGGATTGGTGATTCAGCTAGGGAGTTAGCACTTCATGTCAGCATTTATATTGCATTAGCCCATTTACGATGCCGAAACGCGGAGCCGAATCGTCTTTATAACTGCATTCCGGATAATCCCTGCGGTACTTCTACCAGCACGCAAGTTATTTGTTGTTAGTGGCGATTGCAGACCCCATAAGCGCTTTCTGTTATTCTATAAATGTAAACCACTTTTAGTGATTAGATGGTTAACATTTATGGTAGGTAGAAAGAAATTAGACCGCGTAAGTCTTCATGCACGGGTTGAGCGGGGAACGGTAGATAAATTAAAAGAAGTTGCCCAAATATTAGGCTATATATATAATGATGAGGGTTCCACGGGTCAATTATTAGATGCGATTGCTTCTGGTGAATTAATATTAATCGCTACGAAAAATAGAAGTGATGTTGATAAAAGTGGTTAATTATATTAACTAAAAGTGGTAAAATTAGTATGGGGATTTTTATCCCCTTTTGCGATTTAAAAGGAGGTGATTGATTGAGCAAAAATGGTAACGGTCATCGAAATGTTTGGAACCCGGTTAAAGTCTTCATTCGTTTATTCCAAGGAGTTTGGAAGAAAAGGGATGAAGTATCGGGCGAAACATACCTCGTTGACTCAGAAGTTGTCAGAGAAGACCTGGACGATATTGCAGACGAACCAGGTTCTCAAGACAACGATAATAACTAGCATATAGTTATTAGCCCCTAGTAATCTACTAGGGGTTTTATTCTAGTATTGAAATCCCTATAAATATTATGGCAGATTCTAAAACTACAGTTTTTTGTCCCGTTTACTATCAAATTATTCAGCGGAGGGGTAATGGATGGGCATTTAAGCATGGCGAACCTTTTATTAACTTATTTAACGCCCCCACCTTGTCACCCGAAGAAGAGTTTAAAGCTTTTGGTACTTCAATGAAGCATGTTGCTGTTGAATTATTCCGCATTAATGGTGGAAGACAAGGTTATTATATTGCGAACATTTTAGATAAAAAATATTACTACTGTGGTGCTGAGTGGGAAGATGTAAAGTTAAAGTTGAGGGAATTGGGAATTGGTAAACCAGACCCAATGGGGAGTTAATTAAATTCCAGTTATAATTCTCTCAATAATTCGTTTATTCGTCTTATTAATTAAGTACAAAAAATACCCACCTAGAAGAAGGTGGGTTTATTATTATATGATGGTTAATTAAACCAGTTTTTTATTAATCAACCTCTAAATCTGTACCAACCAAATCTAAAGATTTGGATAATTCAGATTCAGCATTAAGTAATCCTTGTAAAATATCTCCCATTCTTATATCTGAATCTTCTGGTAGCACTTCATTGAATAATGATGGGTGTTCTTGTTTAAGCTTTTGAATTAAGGATAAAGTTTGTAGTATTCCATAGTGAAAATTATCTAGGTCTTTAATTACATTCATTTTGTTATTCCTGCTTTCAATAAAGGATTTTTGCTGTGTATTTACGATTGCCTCGATTTCAGTATTTAGTAGTCTGTATTAGTTGAAATCAGCCGGTGTTAGAAGGTAGGGGATACTGGAGGGACAACTCGCGGACTAAGGACGGACAGATAAGAATAAGATGCGGACAGTTGTCCTTTTCGGACAAGTAACGGACAGCGCGGACAGCTTACGCCCTATGAATGTCCGCGATTTATTCATGATGGACGGACGGACAAAGGACAGGGCGGACGAGAGGTAATGTAGGTGTTATTGCTTTGTTGTGTGCCTGTCCGTCCGCGAGTCTAATTTAAGTCGGAAGCTATATATAGTTCGCTCGGTTCTTCTCCTATTTTTCTAACTAAATTTGCATAGTATAATTCTCCAAGGTAATAACGAATTTCTTTAGCAGGTGGCTTATCTGCTCCAAATGGACGTTTATCACAAACTGCTTTTACTTTAACTGGTTCTCCGTTTGTATCTCTGTTTGCTTCTTTTAATTTATCAAGTACGGCAAGAGATTTTTCGCTAATTGAGGCGTATTTACTACTCAATCCTTCGTTAAATAGTTTATCCAATTTATCGGTTTTATCAGCGTTATTTTGTTGATTTTGAATTACAGTAGGTGCTTCTGTTGCTGGTAATTGTGTAGGTGTTTCTGGTGGATTAATGAATGTATTTGAATCGCGGTCGTAGCCAGAATAATTCGTCATCTCTGGCATTGGTAGCCATTCATCAAATTTGCTGTAAAAGAATGCTCTGTCTCTCGGACTTTTATCACATAAAACTCTTACGTCATCAAAAACATATTTGGTATTAGCGGTAAATTTTGTCCGATTCATCATGTCAAAACTGGCGCTTGCTTCCCCTTTTTTTGTACAAAGTAAAGCCAATCTTGCAAATTGAGAAAGTATTCCGGTGTTAATTCCTAAATCGCTAACGTGAGGGTTTTGACAAACAATCCAGGATGAAACTCCTTCGCTTCCTCCTAAGCTTGGAAGTTCTCCTACTCTACTTTTTAAAAGGTCGGCTTTTTTTACTAATGCGTATTTGATTCCCATCGTTGTGGCTTCGTCTAAAACTAATAGTTTTCTACCTTTAATTAAGTAAAATTCTTCCCAAAAGCTTTCATAGGCTGCAACTGCTTTTTCTGGGTCTGCACCTAATGTTTTAAAACTTCTGTATGTGTCAACGCATCCGGTTAAGTAACCTTTTTCTTTGGGGTCTGCTTTGGGGTCAATGTAGAAGATGTGAATATCGGGATGCAGTTTTTTGACTTGTCGTAATGCGTTCGAGATAACTATTCCTTTACCACCACCACCCGGAGAACAAATAATTAAATTACCTACGTTTTCTGCTATTGCGTTAATTAATTCTTCTGGTTGGTGTTTGGCAACTTCAAGTAAACATTCCTGACGTACTTCGTCTACTGGTAAGCGATAAGCCATTTTTTCTATGAATGTTTGGGGGAGTACTGTTTGTGTTTCTTCCTTTTGAAGTGGGGGATTTAGTTTACCCTTGATTTGACACATTAGGTCTTCATCTAAGGTGGTATCCGGGCTTACGGTGTCAGCTAATTTATTAATTTGTTTAGTAATTTCTTTGGTATTATTCCCAAAACCACCTTCTACATAAGCTTTACGCAGGACGTAGTAAATAGCGAATCGCTTACCTTCTGGGAGGTTGGAAAGTAATTCCAGAATCATTCCCTGGTAGTCCACGAGCATTTCTAGTTCTCGTGCTGTGGAAGTGGGCAGGAAGGCGAGTTTTTCTGCTCGTTGTGGGTCTATATCATAATTGGTTTCTTTGAGTGCTTCTCGTCCGTCAGCGCTGGTTGATACTGCTAGTTTTTGCAATGTAAACCCGTTGAAGGGAATGGGGAGAATTCGTCCCAATCTTAAAGCGCTGTCAGCGACGGATGCAGCGTAACCAAATAAACCCAATCCTATGGCGATTGGAGCGACGGGAGCCGCAGCGGTGCCAGTCAAGGCGAATGCTGCAACACCTACGGACAATCCTAATAACTGGGATAAACCCCCGTGCATTCTGTTGTTGTTTGATTCAGAAAGTAAAGATTCGGCGCGGAGTTGCAGCCATTCGGCAACTCCACCAGCTTCTAATAATTCTGTGGCGGGGAATCCGTTTTTTAGTTGACGAAACTGTTTTTCTAGTTCGTAGAATTCTATGCGTTCTGGGGAGATTGCTTTGTTATCAGTTTTTGATTGTGGGTTGGATTGATTGGGTTCTGTTTCCGAATGATTGTTTTTATCTGAAAAATTATTGCTGTTTAGCATGGTTAAGTCAATATTGTTACGATGGTGGGATACGGCGTTGAAGAGATGGGGAAGGAAACTAGAGGCTCTGGGAAGATAGAAGAAAAAATATGAAGATAAAAAGTAAATTAGGCTTCCGCGTGTATGCACTGTACGCTGCAATTAAATAACATTATGGGTAATTATAGAAACCGTTACGGGAACAGCGTTCGTTGAGTCTATACCCTCTCAGAAGGCAGTCCCCATGAAAAAAATAATTGTCACCACTAATTACCTAAGTAGTTTGAACTTCTTACTTCTTACTTTTTACTTCTTACTTAGAAGTCAGAAGCCTGCATATAACGGATGTTTGGCATGGGAACTTTCTCTGTAAAAGCGATGGTGCTGGCAAGGGTTGCAGGGCGAATGCAGTTACTGGGATTCCTTCTTAGATAGAAGTAAAAGGGCGCTCCGAAAATAAGCTTTTTTGGGAGTGTATGCTGTGTACACTGCATTGTTTATAGATGCTCTTTCAACGAAAGGGAGCGCCAATTTCTATATCCAACGGCGGGTGATTACCGGGGCTTTTCTTCAACCGCGACCATTAAGACGGAGCATAATTCCAAACCCAGTTTCAGCGGCGAAAATCTTGATGATATTTACCACCGTGACAGTCGCAACTGTCATGGGGTTTCCCCAATAATTGAGGGGGTTGTGGGCGCTGAAAGTGACCACGGCATCCCAAATCCAACACACAATTGCAGCAACTCCCACGATGATGTACTGAACCATGCCCGCGTTTACGAAGTCGTCATGTGCTGCTTTAGCTCGGTTAATCTTTCCGGAGGGGGCGCTTCCTGCGTCAAATTGGGAGTAGTAATCTAAAGTACCTTTGGCTTCTTCTGGGGTGTTACCGCGTAATGCCATTCCTTCTATGACTTGGATAATGGTACTGGTGACGACTGAGCCAACAAATGAAGCCCATTGTGGAGTTAGCAGCAGTCCCAGGGATGCCCAAAGCCCTAATACAGCTTTACCTTCTGGTGTTCCAAACTGAGTTAGAGCAGGCGCTCCAGGGTTTGCTGCTTGCCAATAAGCATCGCTAGAGATTACTAATCCCCAAATAAATACGCCCAAACCTAACAGTCCGCGACCTCTGCCACGTAAGAAGAAGCAGGTAATGTTGATGATTTGATTTGGGATAAAAAGCAAGATTCGCGCTAGTGTATTTCCGAAGTTGTTTTTGGATGCTTTATCTTTACTGCCGAAGCCCACGAAGGTTTTATTACTGCTGGATTTACTGCTGTTGGTGCTGTTATTTCTCTTGGTAGGGATTGCCATAATTATTTACTTTCTTGTTGGTTTTCAATCGTTAAGCAGGTATTTAAGTAATGTTGTTTCCACTCAAGGCGTTGGTTACGGATGCGACCTATACATACACCGTTGCGGTCAAAAACTTGGATGCGTTGATTGGGCTTAAATGCTGATATATCAAGTTTTGGGGGATGATTTACGTTATCTGTGTAGTTTTCTACGGTCACGTTGCTGTATTCAACGTGTTCCCCTGCTCTTGATGCTGCATCTAAGCTTTTTCTACGTTCTGAGAAGCTATATCGACGCAGTTCTTCTCGTCTAGCTATGGCGGATTTTTGTAGTTGCAGGTTCAAAGAAGCTTGTTGTTCTTTGATAGCTACTCCTACTTGTTGGAATACGGCAGGAATAAAGGGGACTAGACATATTGCAGCCCCCAAGCTACCAAGAACATAGCTGGTGGTTCTCAGGGTATTTTTCATTGCTTAGTCAAAATTAAATTCGTATTGGTGTAATACAATGTCCGCTTGTTCTGGACTCTCACACACCCAACAATCAACCTTTTCCCATTTCCGACAATCGCGTTTTTGTAAATCAAGTATCGCCATGAAGTTAATTAGGTTGTTGAATTCTTCGCCCAACTGATAGGTGAAGTATTGAATTTCTTGGTTGAATTCTGACTGCCAGCAGACGAGTGGAATTGCTAGTCGTCCTGCAAATTCAATAATGTTGGCGCGTTGTATGATTTGGTCGCGATGGTTCTCAAAGTCGTTCTCGTCAAGGCATTCAGCAAAAAATAAGTTAGTGTCAACAATGCAACTTTCCATTTTTGGTACAATTCCTTCGTATTTGTTATTTTCTGGTCTTTCTCCCTATTCCTCTAACATTGGGAGAAGGACTTTTATTTTGATAGCGCTGAGGACGGCTTGATTTACGTGTTCTCGGCTGGGAGTAAAGTTTGGGGCAAGGTGATATTTGAGAACAAGTCCTTCCCATCGCCGGATAACCCACCCCTGCTTTTCCATGTAGGAGTTAATTTCTGCACCCCGTTTCTTACCGTGTTTGAGGGATTTACGAATTTCTGAGAATAACCACCAACTATCTTTTTTCTTAGCCATGATTTCAATAGGTGTAATGATTCAATCGATTAAAAAAGTTAAAACCAGTATGAGAATTAGACAGACTATTAACTGCATGGAGCTTCTGAAGGATTTTAATTACATCAATAAGTCGCTTAAACTCTCCCTTGCACTTGTTTTTTTACGTTTGGACTGCTCTCGTTTTGAGTCTGGAGTCTCATCAAATGCTTTATCTGTCACATCAGGAGCCGTTTGTAAGGTCTGTTTAGGTAATGAAGTTGAGGGATTATACAACAAGTGTGTTGAATTGGTGGATACTGTTAACCATTGAATTAAATGAGAACGCGCAATACTTGACACGCTTGCACCCGAACCATGAGACATCTGTGTGAATATACGAGCGTGACGCGGTTTAATCCTGACTCTGCAAACATAATCGTTTAATAAGTTTGGAACTGGAGGTAACGGTATTTGCCAATTAAGCAAGACAGCATCAAAAATCACTGCAAGTGTTTCGCTTAAGTTCTCGTGCTGCCATGCTTCACTAATCGCTTTGAGTCTTCCCCCTAACTGTTTGCTGAGGGTAAGGTCGCTCATGCTGCAATTAAAGGCTGTGTTTTGGTATGTCCCATCAATCCATAAAGATTTGCTAGTTGTGGTTCTGGCAAGATTAAGTGCATTCCTTTATTGATGATTTTGTGACGGATGATTTCTGCTCCTCCACCTGTCCAGACGATTCGGGTAACGTCGTCTAGTTGCTTGTCTACACTCGCCATGACTTTACTCAAAATTGCTTTAAGCCACTGGTCTACACAATCGTTATAGATAGGTTCAAAGGTGTAATCTCTATTCCTGCCAATGGTGCGTTCTCCCCTGGTGATTGCGTCCATTACTTTGGATACTTCAAAGTTTTTCTTGTAGCCTCTAACTAGGTCAGTTGCGAGAATTGTTTGAGCTAAGTTTATTCCTCCTTGGTTGGGGTAACTGTTGCGGTAGCGGACATAAAAGCCATTTTCTACGTCACAAACTACGACGTTTATGGTTCCTCCTCCGATATCAATTACTAAAGCAACGTCTTCTGCGTCTAAAATGCCGGATTCAAAGGCATATCTAGCAGCCGCGTCTGTCTCTCGCTCAAAGATAACGTCGTTATATGAAACAACTGTGTCGATTACTGTACCGTGAGAATATAATTTGTATTCGTGAGTGCCGATTACAGCGGATTTGATGAATTTTTGTGTTGAAATGTCGTCGTTTGGTACGAGCAATTTTACTGTTCCGTCAAAGCCCGAGGGGGAGTTAGCTAAGAGTATTGGTAAAATCAATTCGGTCTTGGACTTGCCGAACTCAGCAGCACTCAGAAATCCATCGAATTTGGATGCAAGGAAACCCAGTTTATATTTTTTAGCTCCAAGTTCAATCATTGGGCTTTCAATTGGATGAATGTTATTTTGACATTCGCTGTTATAGGTTGTGTCATAGATAAGGCTACGCATTTGCTTTATGTCGCTCTCATCTACGCTTGCAAGTACGCTGTAATTACCTATGTCTGCATAAAGAATGTTGTTCATTTTTTTTCTCGATTAATTGATTGATTGGTACAGCCGTCTGTCTCTACAACAGGGGACTGTAGACAATCTGTGACGCAGAAATACTATTGGCAGAAGTTTCATCTGCACCCCGAATAACTCCACGCAGGGATAATATTCTAGGGATGCATTCATTTCATTCTCTACAAGCTCTTAGAATCCTTTGATTTCAATTTCCACCCCAACAAAAACTACCTTTGCTTTCGTTCGTAGGACGTGTCGTTTTTATTATTTGACCCCGACGCTACCAATAGTAACGCAATAGTAATCCGAAAAGCTATACTTTAGCGATTATCATTTTTTATTGATATCACTCGATGTTATTGGATAAAGTAATACTATAGCAATTCCAAGTAGGTTACTATAGCGACTAGAGAAAACACCTTTAGTAACGCAATAGTAAGTTAAAGTGAAGTATAAACTAATGACAGCTATAGTATTAATGGCAGAAAGGCAGCGAAAAACTAGAACTTATCGTCTAGACACACTGGTTATAGATGCTTGGAATGAGTTGGCTAAGAAGAGAGGAATTAGCGCAAATAGACTTTTAGAGATAACAATGTTTGACATGGCGAAAGAAGAAGGCATCATCAGCCCAGATACGGAAAGATTAGGCGAAACACGAGGAGGAGATTTTAGCCAGCAAAAATCATAAGGAGTCAAAATTACTAACAAACAAAGATTCAAGCATGATGTTTCCAATTAGAAGGTATTTTTGAGGAATATAGTGATGGCTGAATCCTTAACAGTGAAACCAATCAGCGTTGTTGCTCCCATATTTACCGCAATTGGTAATCGTAATTGGGAAGAATTCAAGAGACTAGAAAAAGATTTTGTTGACCAATATGGTGTAGAAGCGTGGGAGTACGAGTTTAATTTTCGTATTAAGCCAGCCTTGGATAAAGATTCTGACCGATGGCTACTAATTCAGTGGTGTTCCGGAGGCATTGTATCAATTAAATATATTGCGTAAAGTTGCTGCCCAACCGAATCACGGTTGGTTTTAATCTTGTTAATAAATCCAATACCGAGCCGCTCGTTACTAACAGAAGCTATCTGCAACAAGCAAAGTATATAAAAATTTACATTTATAAAAAATAGTTTTTTTAGTTTTATACAGCTCACCAATGATTCCAAAAGCTGTACAATAAGCCCAGTTATTAACTGTAGACTTGACAAAAACGGCTCGACTTGAAAAGTAAAAGTCTGTCTACGTGACTCATGACGGGAACAAAATTTCAATTTTTCAGGAGGTACAAAAAGACAGGCAACAAGTTCATTACTCTTATCGCCTGCAATATGTAAAAAATATTATCTTTAAAAATTTGAATAGGGAGACGGGTCAAGTCGTCAAGCGACTAAGAAGTGGGTGTGCCTCAGAAACATTCTCCACATCTAAGTTGAAAGAAGACGAGTTTGTGCCACGTCGCCGACTGCTTGTCTTTGGAGAAGACATTAAATGTATATTACTACAGTTAGTTGTCTTCGTACATCTTCCGGTGAACATTTTTGAACTAAAAATATACAAAAATACCCAAACTGACCCAATCTTTTTCCTAAAACGGTTACAGTTGTTACATTTTTAGCTCGGAATCCAAAGCGTAGTGGTTGAGTGGCACAGCATCCCGGCTCCAAAGACAGGAAAACCAAATTTTGGAGAATTTAATCATGAACGCTACTGTACTAACCAAACCCCAACAAACTTCAACCAATCGCCTCAACGACAAGCACTACAGAGAATGCGTTACCGAACGCGGACTAGACCCAGCATGGATTACAGCTAATTGTCGCACCGTCACAGCCTCAGAAGCATCGGAGCTACTGGGCTACATAGCTAAATCTGGTGGGGTTTGGCTGGAAGGAGATAATTTAGTCGGACAGCTACGACCCGATAATAAGTGGCGAAATGAAAATAAACCAAAAGAGAAAGCCCCAAGATATCGCAATCCACTAGGCGAATACGATGCTTCCTTGCCCAATAATCCCCACAATCCGGAATATTGGAAAAACTTAGATGAGTTAGCAAAGATTTGTTACATAATCAACGGTTGCCCCTGCTTGGTGATAACGGAAGGCTTGTTTAAAGCGATTGCAGGCTGTAGTAACGAAATTCCTACAATTTCCATTCCAGGAGTAGAACAAGGGCTAACACCCAGTAAAAACGACCCGCAGGGTAAAAGATTTTTAGTAGCCACTCTGGAAAAATTCGCTCGCGCCAGTTTTGGATTTATTTTGGCTTTTGACGCGGACAGCATAACCAATAAAAACGTATGCTGGGCGCAATTGAAATTAGCCCATCAGTTGAAAAAATTTGACGTACCAATATATTCGGTCACGGGATTGTGGTCACAAGAGGAAGGTAAAGGCATGGACGATTACATTCAAAATAATGGTGCTGACGCTTTTAGAACCAACGTTTTAGCCAAAGCGCAGACGATAGAAACCTGGGAGAAGCAATTTAGGGATAGCTTACCTGCTGACCAAAAAAGCAAAAATCCCACAATTGACGTACTAGGTAGAGAAATCGCCGAGAAATACGGAGAAAGATTAATTTACAACAACCAACACAGTATTTGGATGGAATACGGACTAGAGCGTCAAGGAGTATGGACTCCGGTAAGCAGTAAGTATATTGAATCCAGTGTTTACCGACTTATAGAAAAGAAAGGCATTAGAGGGATTAAATCGAGTAGATATATCACCAATACCAAAGATATATTGCTTTACAAGCTATTTGAACGGAAATGGGAAGAAAATCCCGACTTATTACCTTTTACCGATGGCATTTACAATCTAAAAACGAACCAATTCCTGGAACATTCTCCCAAACACAGGCTAACTTGGTGCTTACCGAGAAATTTCCACACTAAAGACAACGAAAACGGTTGGAAAACAATTGATGATTGGTTGGATGAAGCCACCAAATCGCCACGGGATAAAGAAATATTAATTCATTTTGCAGCAGCAATACTAAGGGGACGCTGCGACCTCCAGAAATTCTTGCATTTAATTGGTCCGGGGGGAACTGGTAAATCAACCTACATGACGCTGCTAGGAGACTTAGTTGGCAGTCAAAACACCTGGAACGGTTCCATAGAACAACTCAATGATAAACATGAAGTAGCGCGGTTGATTGGTAAAAGATTAGCGTTATTCCCAGATCAAGATAAAGTCGGGAAAAAATTGAGTAATTTTAAACGCATGACGGGACAAGATAACTTATCTGGTAGAAAGTTATACCAAGATGGCGTAGACTTTAGATTCCCCGGTTTAGGGGTTGTAGGCTCCAACAAGAGCATATTTCATGGGATGGGAAGCTGGTTAAATCGCAGAGCATTAATGGTGTTATTTAATAACGTTCCTCAAACTACCCGCGATTTAAGAAAAGAATTTGAACCAGAACTCAGCGCATTTACCAAGTATTTGATGTCAATTTCTAATGATGCCATTACCCGCGTATTAAAAGGAATTGGTAAAAAGCTCAATTTAACTTTGTGGGAATCGGCAATTCGTACCGATTCAATTGCAGCTTGGGTAAACGAACACGTT
>JAHCMI010000074.1 GCA_019192545.1 Rivularia sp. MS3
TGAATGACTAATAAATCACCATCTCACTTTTTTATTACTTTTTCAGCAAGCCCTATTTACGATTCCAGATACCCAAATCGATATAAATTTCAAAATTACGGTTTCCAGTTTCTCCCCCTGTTGGTGACATGATAATCAATTCCCCTGATGCTGTTAATTCTAAGCGTAATTCTTTATTAAATTCGACTATTTGCTCAAATTCATCATCCGTAAATTTGAGAGAGGGAGGTATTTGTAAACTTAAAGTACTCATAATAAATTTTGATTAAATTTCAACTTACCCAAAAATAACTTCTAAATCCAAACTAAACCCAGCCAGCACATCTTCCCCAGACAAACTTGTCGGAGAATTCAAAACTTCTACTTCCTTACCAGCACGATAAATTTCCACCTGTTTATCTTTAGGATTAATCAACCAACCCAACCTCAAACCATTTTCAATATACTCTCGCATCTTTTTTCTAGTATCTTCTACATCATCGCTTTCAGATACTAATTCCACCGCAAAATCGGGACACAAAGGTAAATATTTCTTTCTTTGTTGTGGCGTTAAAGCATCCCATCTTTCGATTTTTATCCAAGAAGCATCTGGGGAACGAGTTGCACCATTAGGAAGTTTAAAACCAGTAGAAGAATCAAAAGCTTTTCCTAAATTATTTTTACGGCTCCAAAACCATATTTGACCGATTAAATCAAAATTACGATTTCCAGTTTCTCCCCCAGTTGGTGACATGATAATCAATTCCCCTGATGCTGTTAATTCTAAACGCAATTCTTTATTGAAATCCACTATTTGCTCAAATTCTTCATCTGTAAATTTTAGTGAGGGAGGTATTTGTAAACTTAAAGTACTCATAATAAATTTCGATTAATTTTTCAACTATCCAAAAATAACTTCTAAATCCAAACTAAACCCAGCCAGCACATCTTCCCCAGACAAACTTGTCGGAGAATTCAAAACTTCTACTTCCTTACCAGCACGATAAATTTCCACCTGTTTATCTTTAGGATTAATCAACCAACCCAACCTCAAACCATTTTCAATATACTCTCGCATCTTTTTTCTAGTATCTTCTACATCATCGCTTTCAGATACTAATTCCACCGCAAAATCGGGACACAAAGGTAAATATTTCTTTCTTTGTTGTGGCGTTAAAGCATCCCATCTTTCGATTTTTATCCAAGAAGCATCTGGGGAACGAGTTGCACCATTCGGAAGTTTAAAACCAGTAGAAGAATCAAAAGCTTTTCCTAATTTATATTTACGATTCCATATACCTAAATCGATATAAATTTCAAAATTACGGTTTCCAGTTTCTCCCCCAGTTGGTGACATAATAATTAATTCTCCTTCAGCCGTTAATTCCAAACGCAATTCTTTATTAAATTCGACAATCTGCTCAAATTCATCGTCTGTAAATTTGAGTGATGGAGGTATTTGTAAACTTAAAGTACTCATAATTTTTTATCCTATATTATTTTGATTACATCTTCGTAAATTTCAGGCATAGTTAAAGTTAAATCAATGGAATCTAAACGTAATTCATCATCTTTACCCAAGGTTTGCATTAACCAGTTATCTTGAGTATCTTTACGATAAACTTCTACTTTGATTTCTTCTTGAGATACTAAAACATATTCTTGTAAACTTTCTAAAGTACAGTAATTAACAAGTTTTTCTCGTTTATTTGTTATTTCGATACTTGGTGAAAGTACTTCAATAATTAAACAAGGGTAATTTAAGGAAAAACGGTCTTTATCATCGGAATCGCAGCTAACAACAACATCGGGATAGTAATATATACTTTTATTATGTCGGCTGTTTAGTTGTATATTCACTTTCATATCAGCCATAAATACGCTACAAGAACCACCTCTTAAATGAGAACGTAGTCTGCTAGCGATATTCAAACTAATAGTATTATGTTCTTTACTAGCTCCAGCCATTGCAAAAACTTCACCATCTACAAATTCGTGGCGAATTTGGCTAGTTTTTTCTAATTCTAAGTATTCTTCAACCGTAAAAATATTGATTGCAGACTGCATGATTTTCCCTTAATTCTTAATACTGTAGGTGAGATTTTGCTGCATCTCTATTGTGCTACAGTTACTCAGTAGCGGAAAATCAAAAAAGTCTATTTATTATTATTTATTATAAAAATTGAAAAAATCGGGATGACTGGATTCGAACCAGCGGCCCCTTCGTCCCGAACGAAGTGCGCTACCAAGCTGCGCTACATCCCGTAGTATTTTGGTTATTGTACCACAGAAATAAAAGAGGGGGGAGAGGGGGAAGAGGGGGAAGAAGGGGTAGAATCATTAACTGATAACAACTAACCACTAACCACTAACAACTAACCAAATTTGCGCTACCATAAATCCTGTATATCAACAAGTGGTAGGATTGTGACTGTAAAGCCAGACTGGTTACGGGTAAAAGCTCCTCAATGGGAACGTGTTGGCAATGTTAAGGAAACTCTGCGGGATTTATCGCTGAATACTGTTTGCGAAGAAGCATCTTGTCCGAATATTGGTGAATGTTTCAAAGCAGGTACCGCTACGTTTTTAATTATGGGGCCTGCTTGTACTCGTGCTTGTCCTTACTGCGATATTGATTTTGAGAAAAAACCCCAGCCTTTAGATCCTACGGAACCCTCACGTTTAGCGGAAGCTGTTCGTCGAATGAAGTTAAATCATGTGGTGATTACTTCTGTAAACCGCGACGATTTAGCGGATGAGGGAGCTTCTCAGTTTGTTCGCTGTATTGAAGCAGTTCGTACTATTTCACCCAAGACTACTATTGAAGTTTTGATTCCCGATTTATGCGGTAATTGGGAAGCTTTGGAAATTATCTTGAAAGCACAACCGGAAGTTCTTAACCACAATACAGAAACTATTCCTCGGTTATATAAACGTACACGTCCCCAAGGTGATTATCAACGGACTTTGGAATTATTGAAGATTTCGCGTCAAATTGCCCCTTGGATTTATACTAAGTCTGGAATTATGGTTGGACTTGGGGAAACCGATGACGAAATTCGGCAGGTGATGCGAGATTTACGTGCCGTTGATTGTGACATTTTAACGATTGGGCAATATCTGCAACCCAGTCAAAAGCATTTAAAAGTTGGTGATTTTATTCATCCAGAACAGTTTGCAGCATGGAAGAAATATGGTGAAGAAATTGGTTTTTTACAAGTTGTTTCCTCTCCATTGACAAGAAGTTCTTATCATGCAGAACAGGTAAGGGAATTAATGAAGCAATATCCAAGGGAGAAAAGTCAGGAATTAACTTAGTTTTTGTTTACTTTAAAACCCCCTTTTATTGAGATGAACGGGGGTATTATAAAGCTTAAACAATTTGATTCAATTAGAAAAGTAGAGGTTAAATTTTATCTATACAAAGTCTTGATGAAATATACAACTTTGAATCTTTTGAGGTTGATATCAATTCAAAATGCAAAAAATTCTAGATAGTTGTGTAAAATTATCCAAAATCATCCGCACTAAGTAAGTCTGGATTCACACCTTGCAAAAATGCTAAGTTTTGATTCTCATTAGTTGTAATCAACGTACCACCATTTTGATGAATTAAATTTAATGAGCCAAAGGTTATATCGCGATCCAATAATAAAATTCGATCTTCCCCAATTTGGAAATCGGTAATTCTATTTGTACCTTTTACTGATAAGACGAATCCGTCTGCACCCGTTCCACCTGTTAAGATATTATCCCCTACTTCGCCTCTAAGCTGATCGTTACCGCTACCACCGAAAAGCTGATTTTTTCCAATACCACCACTCAATAGATCGGCACCAGCGCCTCCAAATAATTTGTCGTTACCATTTTCACCAAAAATCACATCATCTCCTCTACCACCGAAAGCCAAATCATCACCATCACCAGCGAACAATATATCGAATTCTTCGCCACCGAAAAGCCTATCATTTCCCTTTCCCCCCGATAACGAATCTACTCCGCTACCACCAATCAATAGGTCGTTATCATCTCCACCCTCAAGTGTGTCATTTCCGCCACCGCCAAAAACTGTATCCTTTCCTGCGAAACTTTTAATTATGTTATTTTTGTTATTTCCAAATATTAAGTCGTCTTTGTCAGTACCTAGGATTGTTTGTAATTCCATGACATTAACAACTCCCTAAATTCAAACTTATTATTGATTATTTATAGAATAGCCTTTTCACAGTACAAATACTATGTTATTAGTTATATTTGTTTCACATAAATCTCTTATATTTCTTTGATAAAAGAATTTAAGTAGAGACTATTTATATGCACAATAAATTACATAGTGATAATAAGATAGGACTTACGCAATTATCATAATACTAATTGGTGCGTGACACTGAAAAAGGTTATTACTGCGTTTAAAAATAGTAAAAGTGTCACAGCACCCTACAAAAAAATGTGCCGGTTGCGGCCATTCCTGTAAGAAACGAATCAGAATTTACCCTAAAATCACTGACTATAAGCTCCTAAAGCCTTTGCAATTGCATTAGCACCGTTAATTCAAACGCAAATTAGTTACTGTCCTTTTGCTACCTGATTTAACAATTAAACCCAACAAATAAAATACAAAACTCTGCGTAGCTCCGCGTTTCCCTCCGCGCCACTCTGCGTTAAAAATATTTATTCTCTTCCCCTCTAATACAATTCATACTTCATCAACTGACAGGGCAAAGTCCCGTTATAAACAGCAATCCGCTGTGACGACTTCAACCCAATATATTTAGCTAATTCCTTATTTCCACTCAACACAAATGCAGTCCAACCTTTAAAACGCTGCTTCATCACATCACCCAAAAGCTTGTAAAATGCACCTAAATCGCTATCTCTTCCCAACCTTTCCCCATAAGGTGGATTGCAAAACAAAATCCCACTATCAGCAGGTGCAGCTACATCAGCAAGCTCCATCTGTGAAAAATAAATATGATTTTCAACACCGCTATTCGTTGCATTAATATTTGCTTGCTCGATGACATCTTCGTTATTATCGCTACCCCAAATCGAAGCAGGAAGTGTATCTAATTGACAAGCTTCCGCTTCTGCAATTAACTTTTCTAAAAGCGACAAATCAAAATCTCTCCAGGTTTCAAAACCAAAAGATTCCCGAAACAAACCCGGTGCAATATTTAAAGATTTTAAACAAGCTTCTATCGGTAAAGTACCCGAACCACATAAAGGGTCGTAGAACATCTGTTCTGGTTGCCAACCTGAAAGCTGAATTAAAGCAGCCGCGAGGGATTCTTTTAACGGTGCTGCTCCAACTGCCGGACGATAGCCGCGACGGTGTAAACTTTTACCAGAACTATCAAGACTTACAGTACAAAAATCATTGCGAATATGAACGTTAATGCGTAAATCTGGGTTGTAAAGCTCTACATTAGAACGTTCCCCAAAAACTTCCTGTTGTTGGTCAACTATGGCATTCTTTACTTGAAGCGAAGTGAAGTGAGTATGATTAAGTTCGTTATTCTTACCAGTAGCGTTTACAGCTAAAGTATCTTCTGGCGTAAGATAATCTTGCCAATCAATAGTTTGGATGCCCTTATAAAGCTCCTTTGCTGTTTCGCAACGGAATTTATGCACCTTAAATAAAATTCGGAAAGGTAATCTAGCCCATAGATTGACGCGATAAAGTAAAGTGCGATCGCCTTCAAATTCCACACCGCAAAACCCAGGCTCCACCGACTTCGCACCCAATTGTTCTAACTCTTTGGCTGCTAAATCTTCCAATCCCCGAGCAACCGTTGCAAAATATTGATTCATCTATAAAAGGAATTATCGTAAGCAGTTTTAATAGAACCGGTTTAAATTGCCATCATAAAATGATTTCATTATTTTTAACTGTAACCTTTAACCTTTGACCTTTAACCTTTTCTAAATATCATCCTGACGAACTATTCCGTTATATTTTCTCGAAAAAATTAACTGTCCCGATTCTAAATCATCAGCATACTGTTTCAACCATGCTCGAAAACTAGGGGCAGTAATACTTCTATCGGCATCATCATGCCACATAGCAATGATTTGTCCAACCGTTCCACCCACATCCGGGTCTAAATCAATACAATCATGATTGCCAGCACCATCATAGGTAAGCGGTATCCAAAACTCATTCCACCATAGATTACGAACTCCCGCTACGGGGTTGCTTCCTACATCTTCCTCGTCTTCATCGTTGAAATCGCCATCATCTAAAAGCTCTTTCCAAATCTGCCATTCGTCTTTAATACGCTCCAAAGATAGAAACTCGCGTCCGTTAATCAACCCACAGCCATTTCTAGATTGACCATTATGAATGCGATAAGAACTCCTAATGTCTTCAGGAAGTGTAATCGATAGAAAATCTTCAAATTCAATAATTTGAGTTTCACTAGCTCCCGATTGCAGCGATTTCAAAACTCTTGGAGCATTGTCTTGCATCCAACTTTCTATTCGTACCCAAATATCTTCCATAAAGATAATAATTATGAGTTTAAATTAAAAGCTTAAATTACAAGCTTACATCCGATTGCGTCGATCCAAATTCTTCTGCGTTCCAGATTTTTCTTTACCAGTTTTTACCCAAGCAATATCTTGATCGGAATCCCGAGTCATTTGTTCGTCACGCTCCTTATCGCTTTGAAATCCTCCACGAGTGGGAAACCCGGCATTATTTCGAGGACTTTCAAACATATGATACACCACAACCGCTTTCGTTTTATTAAAAAGATACTGCTGCGCTAACGTATCCGCACCTCTAGCATCACCCACAACAAAACCTTGATTTTTTGACAGAGCAATATCAATTTGCTGGCGGTAATATTCGTCAAATTCTGCTGGAGTCAAATCCAGATGTCCGCTGATGAAATTGATGATTTGTTCTTGTGACAATAACTGTAATCGGGTAAAGGTTTGAATTAAACGTGAATATTTAAAGATATTTTGTTATCAAATCTATATAGTAATTTTTATCTTCTATAACACGGTTTATTTCATTTTGATGGCATAAAGAAACAAATAAAGCTGCTGCTCTTGCTTGGGTGTTTAATGATTTTTTCGGATTAAATACAATATCAGAAAAAGCTTTAAAATCAAATAACTGATTGAATAAACTGGGATTCTGAGAAAGTGCAGTTAAATATAGCCAATCATAAAATGCTGTAACTGGATTAATCAGGAAATTTTCTCCGAAAAATTCATAACCAACGAAATTACCGGAAGTACGTAGTCTCTCATCTGTTTTAGCTTCTTTACTAGAAGCAGAATATAAATCCGAAAACGGACCTCCATTTGCAAAAACCTTGCTACCTTGATATGCACATTCAACAGAAAGACTTCTTTCATTCTTAATCATTTTCAGATTAAAGCCACTCAAAGAAACTCCTACCTTATGATTTGATTTAGAAGATATTTCTAGAATAGGAGCTATTTTAGCCTCAGCCGCTGCTTCATGTAGAGATGCTATTGATTTCTGAGCCTGTACATTAGAGAAACCAGGGTGCCATTTAAATTCAATTACAATCTCTTTTACAAAAGAAAATCCGCTTAAATTTGGGATAAAAATAGGTCTTTTAGTCATAAATGATTTTATACTTATAAGAATAATTTTGGTTTACCATATTTCCCAATCTTCTCTGGGAGAAAAGAAGTAAAGTTACCCAATTATAATGGCTACTGAAACTATATTTGTAAAACATTTTTAGTTGTGGAATCTGATGCTTAGGCAGTTACTTGTATTGCAATAAAACTATCCCCAAACCCTTCAATTAGAGATAAAATCTTCGAAGTCTTAATTATCCATCCATGACTCAAGCACCACTCAAATTAGCAACCTTCTAGGCTGAGGACTTATGTTCCATTCCGCTTAAAATGACGAATAATGCTATATTTCCCACCGTCGCATACGTAATTATTATGACTAATCAGAAATCAGTTGCTATTCTCGGTGCTGGTGCTTGGGGGAAAGCTCTTGCAACTCTTGCTCAAAGTAATGCTCACAATGTAAAAATATTCTCGCGTCGCGGTTCGCAAACTTTAGCAAACACGGTGGAAGGTGCAGATATTATTCTCAGCGCTGTTTCTATGAAAGGCGTGAGGGATGTTGTTTCTCAATTAAAATCTTTATCTATATATATTTCTCCTCAAACTATTTTTGTTACTGCTACTAAAGGCTTAGATCCCCAAACTACATGCACACCTTCGCAAATTTGGCAAGATAATTTTCCTGATAATCCAGTAGTAGTTTTATGTGGTCCTAATTTATCCAAGGAAATTACCCAGGAATTACCAGCAGCGACTGTAGTTGCGAGCAATATTGAAAGTGCAGCGGAGTTAGTTCAACTTGTATTCAATTCAACTCGATTTCGCGTTTATACAAATGCCGATCCTTTGGGAGTGGAATTAGGTGGAACTTTGAAAAACGTCATGGCGATCGCTGCTGGTGTATGCGATGGTTTGCAGTTGGGAACCAATGCCAAAGCGGCGCTACTGACTCGCGGGCTTACCGAAATGGTTCGCATCGGCGTACATTGGGGTGCCAAACCAGAAACTTTTTATGGTTTATCCGGTTTGGGCGATATTCTCGCAACCTGCAACAGTCCTTTAAGCCGCAATTACCAAGTTGGATATCAGTTAGGGCAAGGTAAAACGCTCGCTGAAATTTTATCTCAACTCCAGGAAACTGCTGAAGGAGTAAACACAGCCGAAGTTTTGGTACAGCGAGCCAAACAACAAAATATTTCCATGCCGATAACTCAAGAAGTTTACCGCCTGCTTGAAGCTGAAGTCACACCACGACAAGCGCTGATGGATTTAATGAAGCGAGATATCAAGCCAGAGTACAACTATTAATTAGGAATGGGGCATAGGGCATTGGGCATTGAAGGTAGTGCAGGAGAGAAGACTTAATTACTTTTACTTGCCACTCCTAACTCCTAACTCCTAACTCCTCACTCTTTACCTTTAACCTATAACCTTTAACCTAAAATACCAAGATTCCCTGACGATTAATTAAAATTTCGTCAGGAAATAACTTGCATAGCTATGTAGATATGACTATGCATACGATTTATAACTTTTTTAGCTTGTCTATCTTTATACCATGTATTCTTGGCTACTGTCAAGATTTATAAAGTTAGAAGTATGACTGGTAATGCCAGTTAATTGCAGTCTAGCAAAGCATTTGAATTGCTGTTGGTTCAAATAAATTGCTAAACTGATATGCCTAAATTAAATCAGTATCAAATGAAATCAGTATGGTTTTCTTTGAAAAAAAAACCAAATTAATTTCTAAATAATGTTAGTTCACCGTTAATCGCGGGAACAATAGCAACAGTTGATTAGCTAAACAGCTAATAATTGTTACCTGGAGCCGTTGAGAATATTCTTATGCCAGCAACATCTTTTTATGCAGATGCCGATGCCGCTTACGAAACTCAAAAGTCCCGTCAAGATTTGGAGCCGGAAATAACCGCTGATGATGCGGATGTTCCGGCAGACGAGGATTTAGAGCAGCTGGAGATGGCTTCTTCCGAAACTGCTAATACAAGTACTAGTACAAAAACCCGCAGTACGGATTTAGTTCGCTTATACCTTCAGGAAATTGGCAGAGTTCGGTTATTAGGGCGAGATGAAGAGGTTTCAGAAGCTCAAAAAGTCCAGCGTTATTTGAAGTTACGGATACTGTTGTCTGAAGCTGCAAGTAAAGGTGATGAATTACTTGCTCATTATTTAAAAATAATTGAAGCTCAAGAACGTTTGACATCTGAGTTAGGACATCGTCCCTCGATGAAAAGATGGGCTTCAACTGCTGGTATTGAGGAGTTCGAGCTAAAAGGCGCTTTATCACAAGGTAAGCGTCGTTGGGCTGAAACTGCTAAATTAACCGTACAGGAGTTAGAGCAAATTCAAACCCAAGGACTTCAAGCCAAGGAACACATGATTAAGGCGAATCTTCGTCTTGTAGTTTCTGTTGCTAAAAAATACCAAAATCGTGGTTTGGAATTATTGGATTTAGTCCAAGAAGGTACTTTAGGTTTAGAAAGAGCGGTAGAAAAATTTGACCCGACTAAGGGTTATCGCTTTAGTACCTATGCTTATTGGTGGATTCGTCAAGGTATTACCAGAGCGATCGCGACTTCTAGCCGTACTATTCGACTACCAGTCCACATCACCGAAAAGCTAAACAAAATCAAAAAAGCTCAACGCAAAATTGCTCAAGAAAAAGGTCGCACCCCGACTTTGGAAGATTTAGCTGTTGAGTTGGAAATGACTCCCGCTCAAGTACGGGAAGTTTTATTAAGGGTTCCTCGTTCTGTTTCTCTTGAAACAAAAGTTGGTAAAGATAAAGATACCGAATTAGGCGAATTACTTGAAACTGATGGTGTAACACCTGAAGAAATGTTAATGCGGGAATCTCTCCAAAGAGATTTGCAAAATCTTTTGGCTGATTTAACCACCCGCGAACGCGATGTAATTCTCATGCGTTTTGGTTTGGCTGACGGCCATCCTTATTCATTGGCAGAGATTGGACGCGCTTTAGATTTATCCCGCGAACGTGTTAGACAAATCGAATCCAAAGCTTTACAAAAGCTACGTCAACCGAAGCGACGCAATTTGATTCGCGATTATTTAGAATCTCTCAGCTAAGAGTTCAGTGTTTAAAAGTGATTGAAGCACGGTTTTGGGAAGCCATTCGTATTCTTAATCCCCTTCGTTTTGGGACAAGACATGGTTTCCCCATTGCCTTCATTTACTCCTATCTTCTGCATCAGTTAGTTTTCTCTACAAACGGCTAAGTGTTCCCATACCCTAAATTACGATAGTAAATATTCTTTTTAGATGCAGAATTTGTCCTACTAATCAATTTAGAAGTTCAAATTTTTCATAATTATTGATGTAGCAATCTTCAATCTCGAATCTAAAATTTGATGAATCTCTACATCAGATAATTTCTCGTTTTTTTGAGTCAATGGGCTATGACAAACTTTTGCTATTTGCCTCCCCCAAAAAGCTTGTCAGTTACTTTCCTTTAAATTCTTACATTCACCACAATCTTATTTTTTATTTTCTGTGTGGTAAGCAGTCTTATTCTACCTATGATAGTTAAAAATAATTCTCAACAACTAATAATTATTGCAAACAGGTAGATTTATTTGCTATATTCGCAATTGATAGGGTTTGTTGAGAAAAATTCGTATGACAATTTACACTACTGCTTCGCTCAAGGCAGAACTCAACGAACGAGGTTGGCGTTTAACACCTCAGAGAGAAGTAATTCTACACATTTTTCAGGAGCTTCCTCAAGGGGAGCATCTGAGTGCCGAGGATCTTTATCAAAGGTTGCAAGGCGATAATGAAGGGATAAGTCTTTCGACGATTTATCGCACTTTAAAGTTGATGGCACGGATGGGAATTTTGCGGGAATTGGAATTAGGGGAAGGTCATAAACACTATGAGCTTAACCAGCCTTATCCCCACCATCACCATCACTTAATTTGCGTTAGGTGCAATACGACTACTGAGTTCAAAAATGACTCAATTTTAAAAATTGGGTTAAAAACTTCTCAAAAAGATGGTTATCATCTTCTTGATTGCCAGTTGACTATTCATGGAGTATGTCCCAAGTGCCAGCGAGCGTTAATGCCGTTATAACACTTGGGAGAATTTGACAGTTGAGTAGTTGTCGGATGTATATTTATGCAGCCTGCAAGCAGTTTTTGACTTCTTCTCAAAGAAGGAAAGACTGCTCGCAATACATAGTAGATTCTGCAAATACGAGCGCGAAACGGATGCTAAAACCGTCCGTTTCTAACATCCTTCAAACTAACACCGTAAAACTCTTGAGCCTGCTTAATAGCTTTTTTAGTATCTTTACTCATTTCTCCGTTTAGAGGACCCTTATAGAAACCTCTTGCCTGCAAGCGTCTTTGAATTTCCAAGACGTTGAATTCAGCTTTATCGGCATCATTGACATTTCTATATAATTTGCCGCGAGTAGTAGGACCGGCAATACCGCTAGAAGCTAAATAATTAGCACCTTGGAATCGTTTCACCGCATCGGCAGTATAGGGACCGAAATAACCGTTGGGTTGTCCTTTCAAATATCCTGCCTTGATTAACTGTGCTTGCAAGATTCTTACGGGTTCGCCTCTATCTCCTAAGCCAAGAAATTCTTTATTTCGTCTAGCGGCGGCTATTGTCATGCTCTTAGGAGCCTCTTCGCCGAAGCCAACGCCGCTTCTCGGCAATTTGGTTAGCGTCTGCGATCCGACAATACCGTCAACATCTAAACCGTAAGCTCTTTGGAAGCGTTTTACGGCATCTTCAGTAATTGGTCCGAAAATACCTGTAGAATTACCGTAATAAAATCCTGCTACCCGCAATCTTTCTTGTAAGGCTTTAACGGCTTGACCTTCATCACCTTTAGATAGGAAATTAGGATTGCGCCGCTTAGTGGTATTAGCAGCCGCCCTTACTGTAGGTTTTTGTTGGTTGTTTTGGCTTGTTTTAGCAACTGGTTTTTTGGTTGCTGCTGCATTCGTATTTACCGTTACAGCCGCACGCCAGCCTTCTAATTTTTGTAAGGTAGCAGGACCAGCTACGCCATCAACGCCGATGCTAGCTGCTTTTTGAAAGCGTTTAACGGCATCTTCGGTTTTAATGTCATATACCTGAGTGACGGGTGCTTGATAAAAACCAGCCCTTTTCAAATCTTGTTGTAAATTTTTGACAGACGGACCTCTATCTCCTTTTTGCAATGCTAAAGCACTACTAGCAATGCTTAGGATCGAAATTGTTAAGACTAGGGGTAACATATACCTCCAGGCCTTGCTTGAAAAACGTTTCACATCTGGAGTTTGTGCGGTTTTCAACCAGGAATAATGGTAAACCAATTCACTGGCTGAGGGGTCTTCATAGACGACCGCTAAGTGTAAATACGCAAGATTTTCCATATTTTTTTCTTACACCACCGATTTGGATTCTATTGCTGCTTCTGCTTGGTGAACCAGGTTTCGCAAACGATCTAATGTTGATATATTTACATCCTGCCATAAACCGCGCTTGTATGCTTCTAATAATCTTTCAGCAATATCACGCAAAGCATGTGGATTGTTGTTCTCGATGAATTCACAGACATTTGTGTCGAAAAGATAAGATTTACAAATTCCCTGGTACATATAGTCTTCTACGCATTTCGCGGTAGCATCATAAGCAAATAAATAATCTACCGTCGCTGCGATTTCAAACGCGCCTTTATAAGCGTGGCGCATCACCCCTTCAATCCATTTGGGATTAATAACTCGCGAACGATACACCCTAGCTATTTCTTGTTGAAGTTTGCGGACTCGCGGGTTGGCAGGAATGGAATTGTCGCCAAAATATGTTTGGGGGTTTTTCCCCGTCAAAGAACGCACTGCTGCTGTCAGACCACCCTGAAACTGATAATAATCGTCGGAATCTAGTAAATCGTGTTCGCGATTATCTTGATTGTGCAGCACTATTTGCATTTTGGCTAGACGTTGCTCGAAAGCTTCTGGTGCAGCTTTGCATAATCCTTTACCCGTGTAAGCATAGCAGCTCCAGTTCATGTACGCACGGGCCAAATCTTCATCTGAATTCCAATTTTGAGATTCGATCAATCCTTGTAAACCTGCCCCATAAGCTCCTCCCTTACTTCCAAAAATCCGGTGCTGCGATCGCGTGGTTGCGGCTTCTAAATTTAATCCTTGTTTAATCCAATATTCTGTTTCTGATGTTACTTGTGCTGCTAAGGGATTATACTCTTGAGATTCTTTGAGTCCGGCAACTGCTTTAACTGCTTTATCGAAGAGTTCGATTAAATTGGGGAAAGCGTCTCGAAAGAAACCAGATATTCTCAAAGTTACATCTACCCGAGGACGCTGTAAAACTGATGTCGGTAAAATTTCAAAATCTACAACTCTTCGACTCGCACCATCCCATACTGGCTGTACCCCGATTAAAGCCAAGGCTTGAGCAATATCGTCCCCTCCAGTTCGCATTGTGGAAGTTCCCCATACGGATAAGGCTAATGTTTTTGGATATTCTCCATGTTCTTGGGTGTAAGTTTCCACAAGGGTTTCTGCTGCTTTTCTACCTACGTCCCAAGCTGATTCTGTAGGGATAGCACGTATATCAACTGAGTAAAAGTTATTGCCTGTAGGTAGAACCTCCGGACGACCTCTTGTAGGTGCCCCACTAGGAGCGCTTCTAACATATCTACCGTCAAGTCCTCGTAACAAATTTTTAATTTCTAAATCGGTTTGTTGTAACGAAGGTAGAAGATAATTCTCAATCCAATTTACAACTAATTGAGTTTGGGATTCGGGGAGTTGGATTTGAGGAGGTACAAGAGAAACCTCACCCCCTTCCCCTCTCCTTATTAAGGAGAGGGGTGTCCGAAAGGACGGGGTGAGGTTTTCTATGCTTTGCTCGACAATAGAATTCGCATATTCTTCTACAACTTCGATTGCATCACCGATATTGCGACAAGGTATGGTGGTTTGATTTATAAAAGTTTCTGTGGGATTATCCGTTAACGGGTCAAAATCCCAGCCTAAATCTTGAACTATAGCGCGAGTTAGTCCCGAATGATGGCGATTTGGATGACGTGCGATCGCGACAATTAAATCTCTTAATTGCCTTCCGTTAGGGCAGTTACCAAATATATGTAAACCATCGCGAATTTGTGCTTCTTTTAACTCGCATAGATAGCCATCTAAGTAATCTAAAATTTGATTTTGTTGTCGATTTAGTTTTTGATTTATTAATATTTCGCGATTAATTTCTAAGTCTAAATGTAAATTTTCTTGAATAATTAATTCGTTAATCCGTTCGCTAATAACTGGTACGCGCTGGGGATCTAAATTGCTGGCTTCGTAATATTCATCTACTAGGTTTTCTAGCTTTTGTAGGGAGCCGTAAAGTTCTGCACGGGTTAAGGGGGGAGTAAGGTGATCTATTATTACAGCTTGAGAGCGGCGTTTGGCTTGAGAACCTTCCCCTGGGTCATTGACAATAAAAGGATAAAGATGTGGAAGGGTAGATAAAGCAACTTCAGGATAGCAGTTTTCTGACAAAGCGATGCTTTTACCCGGTAGCCATTCTAGATTCCCATGTTTTCCTACATGAACCACAGCATCGGCACCAAAGCATTTTCTTATCCAGTGATAAAAAGCTAAATAAGCATGAGTAGGTTCCAAATCCGGAGCGTGATAGTTCAAGCTGGGATCGATATCGTAGCCACGGGAGGGCTGAATTCCTATAAAAACGTTGCCAAGTTGAATGCCCGGAATTGGTAATTGGTAATTGGATTTCTCTTTTTGTCCCCTTGTCCCCTTGTCCTTTTCAAAGTTTCCCCACCTTTGAGAAATACCTTGCTGCACTGCTTGTGGTAGGGAATTAAAATATTCTTGATATTGTTCTAGGGAAAGAGTTTGTCGTATTTTTCTTAAATCTCTGGCTTCTTCATCGTTTGTGATTCCTGCGGTGAGTATTTCTATTAAATCATTGCCGTTTTCGGGTAAATTTTCTATTTGATAACCGGCATTTTTCAAGGCTTTCAAAATTTCAATGCAGCTTTGGGGTGTATCGAGTCCAACTCCATTTGCCAAACGTCCGTCGCGAGTGGGATAATTTGCCAAAATTAAAGCGATACGGCGTTCTTTCGGAGATTTATAGCGCAGCTTTACCCAATTTGCTGCTAAATCGGCAACAAAATCAATTCGCGAAGCAACAGGTTTATAAATTACAATGTCAGTTTCTAAAACCGAATTTTTATTTTCTACTGTTTTGAAAGACACAGCACGACTAATAATGCGTCCATCAACTTCTGGTAGTGCCACATTCATGGCAATATCGCGCGGTGAAAGCCCCCTAGAAGAAGATTCCCACTGTTCGAGGGAACTACTGCTAAGGATGACTTGCAGCACCGGAACATCCAAATTTTCCCATAATTCTACAGATGGTCTTTCTGTTTCCAATCGTGCTAAAGAAAAGCTGGTAGTGTTGAGTATGAAAGAAACATTATCACCGTGTTGATTTTGCAGAAATTCCGTTAATTGCTGTTGAATGTCGATTTCACGTAACGAAGAAACAAAAACCGGCACGGGATTTATATTTCGTTTGGCTAAAGCTTCGCACAAAGCATCAATAACCAAAGTATTTCCCGCTAAATAATGAGCGCGGTAAAAGAGTATGGCAACTTTTGGGAAACGTGCAGAGGAATGGCAGGGAAACTTAGAATTTTCTACCTTTTCCACACCTTCCTCCCAATACCCCATCCCCCATGTCCAATGCCTTTTACCTAAATAATCATATAAACCAAATGAAGGTACTTCTTGAGGAGGTAGAGGATTAAATGATGTTGAAAAACATGTATCGGCAATGAATTTAAAAGCATTCACAAAATTATCAACTCCGCCTTGGCTAAAATAGCGAGATATTTGACTAACGGTAGCCAAAGGTAAAGTTGAATGAGATATTAAGTTTAGATCGAGAGCATCGTCACCTGGGATTACAATTAAGTTAGTACCATTGCGTTGCACTATTTCACTTACTACTTCTAAACCATAAGACCAGTAAGAAATCCCTCCTAATAACCGTAAAACAATAACTTGTGCAAATTCTAAAACCTGTTCGGCATAACTATCAATACTTATTTGATGCTGTAAATTTAATAAGTTAGCAACTCTAATTGCATCGAAAGTTGGAGGTAATTTGGTAACTGCTGCTGCTACTGTCTGAATATCTGTATCGGCTGCGGTTAAAAATACAAACTTGGCGGTAGTTTGTTCTAGAAATATTAAGTCTTCTGACTCTAGGTTAAATTCTGTTTTGGTGGCGCTTATTCGATGCATAATCCTGTATTGCCGTTTTACACTGTTGATTAGAACATACTGGTTGAAACACAATCAAAAAAAAATCTTTGTGCAGTGCAAATACTCCTCTCACTTCTACTTCTTTGAAAATGCTTAGTTCTCCCACACTAAGCTTTTGTCAAACCTTAACTAGCAGTGCATTTGAACAACTAGGGGAATTATTGCAGCAGATGTTTTCTCCCTCGGGAAATGCGGCAATAATATTGACAGAAGCTGTTTTGACACGCATCCCGATTCCGGGTGATTGGCAGGTACAACAGTTTACGGTAGTGGTTTCCTCTGGATTTAGCAGTTTATTAGTAGGTTTACCATATTCTTCATCCTCCGAGAAGAGCCACAACTCTTTAGTAAATGCGAAGCTAACTTTTGAACCAAAAGAAATCACTCAGTTTCTTGAAAAATTAAGAGATTTGTTTGAAAAAGACTCTTATAGCTACCGGAGGCTCCAGAAATATTGCCAAATCCCCGCTATTAACGATGCTACACTGCAAAGCAAATTCACAGTGCTGTTGTTAAACAATTTCACGGCACAGTTAAATCAAGCTAATGCAGCAAACTTTACAAATCAAATTTTTTCTTGCGAACATGTTGAAAGCGCTTTAGAAAAGCAGATTGCCCAAGAAAGGTTGCTAAATCAGGTAATTACGCAAACTCGTAAAAGCTTGGATTTATCGGTAATCATGGCAACTGCGATCGCTAAAGTCAGAGAGTTTCTTGATTTAGATAGATTAGTAGTCTACAGGTTTGAAGAAATAAACCTTAATAGTCATGCACATTTTTCCCACCATCATTCACAAAAACCTCCTCCCTATGCTGGTTGTGTAGTTCATGAAGTTTTAGCGAATGACACTATCTCTTCGGTATTAAATTACTCAGAAGAAAGATGTTTGATGCCATCAACGAAATGTTGGGAGAAATATCGCCAAGGTTTTACTTTGGCTGTGAGCGATATTGAAAAAACCTATGCTCTTGAAGAGTGTTTACTTAAATATTTAAAAAAAATTAAAGTTAAAGCAAAATTCGCCGCACCCATTGTCTTTGAGGAAAAGCTTTGGGGGTTATTAATTGCTCATCAATGCGACACTACCCGCGAGTGGACGCAAAACGAACAAAATTTACTCACTTCAGTTGCCGAGCAATTAGCGATCGCTATTCATCAATCTGAGTTGATGCACTCTTTAGAGTTAGATAAATTAACTTTGGAACAAAGGGTAAAGGATAGAACAGTTGAACTGCATGATGCTTTGGTAGCAGCAGAATCAGCGAATCGTTTAAGAAACGAATTTCTCGCGACTATCAGTCATGAATTATTAACTCCATTGACCTATGTAATCGGGATGTCTTCTACATTACTGCGTTGGTCTTTTGGCGAATTAAGCGAGCGCCAGCGAAATTATCTTCAAACTATTCATGATAGCGGCGAACGTTTATTAGAAATGATTAACGATATCTTAGAATTATCTCAGATAGAAGCAGGTAAAGCTGTTTTAAATATTACTGATTTTTCTTTGAGTGATATTGCCAGAAATACTGTAAATAATGGTTTACAAGAAAAAGCAACTCGCGGGCAAGTAAATCTTCATGTTGACTTGCTTTTTGATTGCCACAAAGATAAATTTACCGCCGATTTGAGGCGAGTAAATCAAATTTTATTGAATTTATTAACCAACGCAATTAAATTTACCCCTGAAGGTGGTAATGTCACTTTACGAGTTTGGGTAGAAAACGAAAATGCCGTTTTCCAAGTAGAAGATACTGGAATTGGCATTCCTGAAGAACAATTATCTTTGTTATTTGAAAAATTCCATCAGCTTGATAATCCTTATCGCAGACGCTACGAAGGAACGGGATTGGGTTTGGCTTTAACCAAGCAACTTGTGCAACTGCATCGAGGTAGAATTGATGTTCAATCTACAGTCGGTGCGGGTTCAATTTTCACCGTATGGATACCAATGCAGTTAGCAGTTAACAGTTAGCAGCGAGCAGTTAACAGTTGTTCACTCTTCGCTGATAACACATCCCGTGCGTGGAGGGATATTTAAGAATAATCTTGAATCTTCTTGATGATTTAGCTCAACTTTATCGCTAGCGTATAAAAGCTTGCTTGGTTGGGATTGTAAGTTATTGATATCTATATTAACTTCCGCGTTAGTAGTACCAACGTTAACGGCTACAATCAATTCTTGTTTGTCTAAAATACGGGCAAATGCATATACTTCTCCTTCGGCAAACAATACTTTGTAATCGCCAGTACGCAAGCAGGGATAAGCGTGACGTAAGGCAATTAATTCGCGGTGAGTTTTGAGAATTTCTTTATCCCAATTGGCTTCTACGGGAAAACCGCGTCGCGAATCAGGATCGAGTTTACCGGCTAAACCAACTTCATCACCGTAGTATATGCTAGGGGCACCGGGAAAAGTTAGTAAAAGTAAAGTGGACAAGGTAACACTTTTTTTATCTTCACCCGCAATACTAAGTAAGCGTGCGGTATCGTGTGAGGCTAGTAAGTTTAATTGAGTCAGTTGAATTTCCCAAGGATAAAGCTTTAATACTTCTTGAATCTTTTCAGCGTATCCAGTCGCAGATAAAGCCGGATAGGGGTCATAGGAGCGGTCTTTCACCTGTTCTATATCAACGCGATCGCCTGCGGCAAAAGCAATAGTTGGTGCGGTGAATAAATAGTTCATTACTCCGTCAAATTGGCTACCATCGAGCCATTCGCGAGCATCAGTCCAAACTTCTCCAACTATATAAGCTTCGCTGTTAATTGCTTTGACTCTTTCACGAAATTCTTGCCAAAAACCAGGTGTTCTAATTTCAAAAGGAACATCTAAACGCCAGCCATCAATACCAAATTTTATCCAATATTCGGCGATTTCCATGATGTATTCCCGCACATCGGGATGATCGTGATTGAAAACTGGTAAAGCGCGGTTCCCATCCCATCCTTCGTAATTAGCAGGTTTTTCTCCCGTGTAAGGCGCGAGTGGCCAATCGTGTATTTTAAACCAATCCAACCACGGTGAATGCGGGCCATTTTCTAAAATATCGTTGAAAAAGAAAAAACCACGACTGCTATGGTTAAAAACACCATCTAAAACAACTTTAATATTGCGTTTATGGGATGCTTCTAATAATTCCTTAAAAGCAGCATTTCCACCTAGTAAAGGGTCTACTTGGTAGTAATCATGAGTATGATAGCGATGGTTGCTGGCTGATTGAAAAATAGGGGTGAAGTAAATAGCGTTGATACCCAAATCTTGCAAATAATCTAATTCTTCCACTACACCCCATAAATCTCCGCCTTTATAGCCTTGGAGAGTAGGCGTTGTATCCCAATCTTCCCATTTTGGTTTATTCAACAAACGTTTGCGGGGTTGTTTACCAATAGCAAATCTATCCGGAAAAATTTGGTAGAAAACAGCGTGCTTAACCCAATCTGGTGTTTGAACTTGCATTGTAATCCCTGTATCTCTTCAGATGTCATATTTACAGATAACGGGTTCAAAGCAACTCACACTCAAGAAAGAGAATTAGACTATTAAGCAAAACAAGTACTAAGGCTGCGTGTCATAAAACTCGGTGCCGTAAACTGATTGCCTTATTATTACGCTTAAGTACTAATCTGAGATGGCAATAACCCAGGCTTGTAATTTTTTAGAAATAATGGAGTAATGCAATACAATATTGTTTCTTAAGATTTGATATATTCAATACTTTTTAAAGGCAAGAAATACAACTCAATCAATATATCAACAAATATCAAAAATATTTTCTTCACAATACCCTATGCCCAATTCCTATCTTAAGATAGATTTATTTTTGTAAATTTATCAAAACAAATAAACTAAATATGAAGCGATATTACGATTATTTCAAAAATATTTAGAAATCGTCTAAAAGCCAAACATAGTTTTAACGTAGAAGCATATATTGAGAATTGAGGTAAATTAAATGATTAACTTACAAAAATATCGCTTTGTATGTACTCTCACTTTTGGAGACGTATACGGTCAAATAATTGTTTGGCTAATAACAATTACCCTTAGTTTGGCATCAGCCTTAGCATTAATGGGTGCTAGAAGACCAGTTTATGCTTTAGCTACAGTTGGGCTTGTAGTGCTATTATCTCTACCTTTCTTACTATTCGCATTCGTTACCACATTATTAAACCATATTGAACTATCTCCTGTAGAACCAGGGACAGAAATGGAACCAATTCCAGGTAACGTTTCTCAGCAACAACCTGTTACTAGCTAATTAAGTGTGGGGGGATAGGTTAAAGGTTACAGGTTAACCATCAAAGGTTAATAGTTATGATAAATAAATTCATAACTCTTAACTCCTAACTTCTAACTCTTAACTTCTCCCCATCTCCCCATCTCCACCCAACATAAGTAACTATAGAAAAACACGTTTCTTGAAGTCGGGGGAGTCATGTTAGAACACGATGTCATAATTGTTGGTGGGGGATTGGCTGGAAGTCGCGCTGCTGTGGAAATTGCGCGAACTAATCCTAATTTAAGTATTGCTGTAATTGCTAAAACTCATCCGATTCGCGCTCACTCGGTGGCTGCACAAGGTGGTATGGCTGCCAGTCTCAAGAATGTTGATTCTGCTGATACTTGGGAAGCTCACGCTTTTGATACTGTCAAAGGTTCCGATTATTTGGCAGATCAAGATGCAGTTGAAATTTTAACTAAAGAAGCCCCTGATGTGGTGATTGATTTGGAACACATGGGGGTTTTATTCTCGCGTTTGGATGACGGTAGAATTGCTCAGCGGGCATTTGGCGGACATTCCCACAATCGTACTTGCTACGCTGCGGATAAAACCGGCCATGCAATTCTACACGAACTTGTAAATAATCTGCGGCGTTATGGCGTACATATTTACGATGAATGGTACGTAATGCGGTTGATATTAGAAGAAGGTGAAGCTAAAGGCGTATTAATGTTCCGGATTCTTGACGGACAAATGGAAGTGATGCGAGCAAAAGCCGTGATGTTCGCAACAGGTGGTTACGGTAGAGCTTTTAATACGACTTCTAATGATTATGCTTCTACAGGTGATGGTTTGGCGATGACAGCCCTTGCCGGATTACCATTAGCGGATATGGAGTTTGTGCAATTTCACCCAACTGGTTTGTATCCCGTAGGCGTATTAATTTCCGAAGCAGTGCGCGGTGAAGGTGCATATTTGATTAATTGTGAGGGAGAGCGTTTTATGAAAAATTACGCTCCTTCTCGGATGGAATTAGCACCACGGGATATTACATCAAGGGCAATTACCCGCGAAATCCGTGCCGGAAGAGGTGCCCATCGCGACGGTAGCCCCGGAGGCCCTTTTGTCTATCTTGACTTGCGGCATATGGGTAGAGAAAAAATTATGAGCCGGGTGCCTTTTTGTTGGGAAGAAGCACACCGTTTAGTAGGAGTTGATGCCGTAAACGAACCAATGCCCATACGTCCGACAATTCACTATTCAATGGGCGGTATACCAGTAAACACAGACGGACAAGTTCGCAGCAGTAATGATGGGTTTGTAGAAGGCTTCTTTGCAGCAGGAGAAAGCGCTTGCGTATCCGTACACGGAGCAAATCGTCTCGGTAGTAATTCGCTGTTAGAATGTGTAGTTTACGGACGTAGAACTGGAGCAAGCATTGCTAAATACGTAGAAAATCGTAAATTACCTACTATCGACGAGCAGCGTTACATCAACGAAGCTAAAGAGCAAATTCAAAGTTTGTTAGAGCAGCCAGGGGAATATCGGATTAATCAAATACGGCAAGAATTTCAGGATGCCATGACAGATTACTGTGGCGTATTTCGCAACGAAGAATTGATGACACAAGGATTAGAAAGAATCGAGGAAATTCAAAATAATTATTCGCAAATTTATCTAGATGATAAAGGAAGTTGTTGGAATACAGAACTTATTGAAGCTTTGGAATTAAGAAGCTTGATGGTAGTCGGAAAAATGATTTTGACATCCGCTCTCAACCGTCAAGAAAGTAGAGGCGCACATTGTCGGGAAGACTTTGCCGAAAGAGACGACGAAAAATATTTGCAGCATACAATGGCTTACTATTCCGCAGCCGGAATTGATATTCAATATCGCCCAGTCGCGATTACCATGTTTGAGCCGAAAGAAAGGAAATATTAAATTATAGTTCGTTCGTAGTTGCGCTTTAGCGCTTCTTATGGTTGGCGAAGACGGCGCAACTACGAACATATTTTCATCATAAATCATTAAGCAAACCTGATATCATTCATGGATATTACCATCGGGCATCATAGCCCCTGTAAGCTTCGCACCGTCAAGGATTGCTCCTGCTAAATTAGCATCTTCTAAACAAGCATTTTCTAAATTAGCATCCGTTAAATCAGCGCCACGTAAATCGGCTGAAGTGAGATTGGCATTACTTAAATCTGTATTTTCTAAATATGCTCCACACAAATTTGCTTCTGTTAAATTAACACCGCTTAGATTTGCACCACTAAGACAGGCTTTTATAAGATTTGTTTTACTTAAATTAGCGCCGCTTAAATTAGTTTCATCGCTAAATTCTGCTCTTTGTAAATTAGTTTCACTTAAATCAGTTGCAGTTAAATCAACATATGCTAAATTTACTCCACTAAGATTAGCACCATGAAAATTCGCACCGATTAAATCCGCTGGATTACCACCTCTTGAACCGCTGAAAGTTGCTTCGCTTAAATTAGCATAACTAAAATCAGCTTGAATCAAGTTTGCTGCTTCTAAACAAGCATTTGACAAATTAGCTCCGTTCAAATTAGCTTGACTCAACTCTGCTCCATCTAAATAAGCATTTGATAAATTAGCTCCGCTTAAATTAGCTTGACTCAAATCAGTTCCGTAAAGTTTGGCCGAATGTAAATTAGCTTTTTCTAAGTTTGCTCCAGCCAAATCGAAATCAATTAAATCAACACCAGATAAATCGGCTTCTTGTAAGTAAGCTTCTGGAGCAATCAAGCAAGCATTAGCTTCAATAGGGTTAAAATTTGTAGGAAATATTGTTTCAGTTGTGTAGAGTGCTTGTTCAAGATTAGCCCATTCTAATTTCGCTCCTTTTAAATTAGCTTTTAGTAATTTAGCTTTGCTTAAATTGGCATTACTTAAATTAGCTCTTATTAGTTTTGACTCACTTAAATCAGCTTGGCTTAAATCAGCTTCACTCAAATTTGATTGCTCTAAATTAGCATTACTCAAATTCGCTTCAGTAAGATTTGCTCCTTTTAAAGATGCTTTATACAAATCTGCCGATTCTAATTGTGCTTGACATAAAAATGCATTATCTAAAACAGCTTCTTTCAAATTGGCACTAGATAAGTTTGTGTTGTTCAAATCAGCTTGTGTCAAATTTGCACCGCGAAGGTTTTCATTACTCCAATTAGTACCGCTTAACCTAGCTTGAGTTAAATTAGCCTTACTTAGATTTACATCGCTTGGTGAATTTTCAGTTAAATCTGCTCCAGCTAAATTAATCCCCTTAAAATCTCGTTCTCCAGCTTCATACCTCTGCCAAAATTCCTCAGTACTAACAATTCTTTCCCCACTTACTTGTTCATCTTCTTTGACTTTTATCGATTCAGTGATTTCAACTAAGTAGTTATTTTGCTCGTCGTCATCAACATCAATTTCTTTAATCACATAGGGCGATCGCTCAAATTGCTGCTGCAATTCTTCTAATTGTGCGGATAGCTGTAAAACCTTATCCTGCGTGCTTTCTACCCGTGATAATTCGGCTAATTGATTAAATTGTTGCTTCAATTCGTCAAAACAGCGCTTCAACCAAATAGTATTCTTTTTCCAAATATCTTGCTGGGCTTCAAGTTGCTCTATTCTAGAAATCAATGAAGCTAAATTAGAATTTGAATCTGAAACAGTCATTAAAATCCGCCTGCTGTTGAATGCCTTAAAATACAGGGATGACAGCAATATACTTGTAGTGCAACCCTATTTTTAAATTGCCCAAAATCACAACAACATTTACAAATTTTATTTTTTCTAGGTTCTACTAGTAATCTTTCCTATTAATTTTACGGCTTATTTCCGAGTCATATCTATATGACTTTAGCTATTAGACTGGGGTTGGTAAGAAAACCTATTATATTTAATGAAAACGAGTACTAATACTCCACTACGTTAGTTTTGCTGGGTTATTAACGGATTAAAAAACCGCAGAGGCGCAGAGTACGCAGAGGAAGAGAATACAGAGGATTAGTCTTGTGTTAAGTGAAATTGGTATTACCCCTACAGGACTTATGTGGCAGAGTACTAATAGTTCTTTTTATTAGTTTTGGCGAGATATTCCAAATGTAATAATTATTCTTCTCCCATTCTCCCACTCTCCCCCTCCCTCACTCCTTCTTCCATGTCTTCGGGTTCTTCTTCCATTAAATCAAGTAGATGACTTACCATTTCATCATCGTCTAAGTCTTCATCTTGATTGCTAATTGTATTATTGCCAGGATATATAAATCCGTTATCTCCAACCGATAGCTGATTCAAAGATTGTTGTAGTTCTGCAACTTGTGAAGATAGCTGAAGAATTGTCTCTTGCATATTTTGTATTTGATACAATTCTTCCCTGCGATTAAAATCTTGCTTTAACTCATCCAGAGAACGCTGTAGCATCAAAGTTTTTTCCTTCCACATGCTGTTCTCGATCTCTAGCTGTTTTAACCTAGAGATTAAAGATTCTATATCGCTATTAAAGTTAAAGGTATTCATAAATATTACTGTAGGTCTGGTGCCCGATAATACAATTAAAAATAAGTAATAGTTAAGCAATTTTATATTTCAATTGCTCCTTGCTGACACCTACAGTAACAAAGATGATAGCGGTAAGCTTGAGATGTTTGTTGTTTTTATGACTTTTCTATCTTTTTAACGATCTCGAACAACTTTATACCCTTCCGATGAGAAAATAAAAAGTACAGTTAAGTAATACATATTTATATTTTAAGCTGCGATCGCGAAAAAACTTTTGCCTAACCTATTTTCTACATATGATATGCGAACTATTGCCCAGATAAACGAAAAAATTAACCGTAAAAAGGCGGTAGTTTTAACAGTCGAAGAATTAAAAGCAAAAGTCGCAGAGCAGGGCACTGCTAAAACTGCAAAACAAGTTGATGTAGTTACCACTGGTACTTTTGAGCAAATGGAATCTAGTGGTGCCATTATTAACCTCGGACATACCGATCCACCAATAAAAATTCGTCGCTGCTGGTTAGATGGGGTACCGGCATATTCTGGTTTCGGTGCTGTCGATTTATATTTAGGCGCTAGCAGCGTTGCCGAACCTTTAGAAGGAGAAGCTGGAAGTGGAGGAGAAAATGCTTCCAAAATATTAAAGGGCGGCGGTAACGTTATAGAAGATTTAATTGCAGGTAAACCAGTCCAGGTAAGAGCGCAGGGACAAGTCACTGACTGTTACCCGAGAAATTCTTTTGAAACTACTATCACTCGCGATACTATTAATCAGTTTTATCTATTTAATCCGCGTAATTTATATCAAAATTTTATAGTTGGCGTAAATGGCGGTGAAAGTCCGCTTTATACTTATCTGGGTTCGCTGCAACCGCGTTTGGGAAATGCAGTTTATTCCAATCCAGGGGCTATTTCCCCTTTGTTGAATGATCCTTATTTAAAACTTATAGGTATTGGTACGCGAATTTTCTTGGGTGGTGGAATCGGTTATGTAACTTGGGAAGGTACTCAGCACAACCCAATGCAGAAGCGTTTGCCTAACGATACGCCGATTGGTCCTGCTGCCACCTTAGCTTTAATTGGTGATGCCAAGCAAATGGAATCGCGTTGGGTAAGAGGCTGTTATTTCAAAAATTATGGGCCTTCGATAATGTTGGGAGTCGGAATACCGCTACCAGTTTTAAACGAGGAAGTAGTAGAACGTTGCGCCATACAAGATAAAGACATCGTAGCGCCGATAGTAGACTTTTCAATTCCCCGGCGCGTGCGCCCTACCTTTGGTTTGGTTAGCTACACCCAACTCAAATCGGGACGCATCACCATTGACGGAAAAACGGTTAGAGTAGCCCCCCTATCAAGCATATTTCTCTCTCGACAGGTGGCAATTGAATTGAAGCAGTGGATTGAGTCAGGTAAATTCACTCTTACCGAGCCAGTAGCTCCAATTTCAATGGATAGGTCTTTCCTTCCTCAAGACCGTTGGAAGGAGTTTTAGATAGCCTAAATTTGGCATGGGGCATGGGGGGTATAGGTTAAAGGTCAAAGGTTAAAGGTGTAATCACTCTTAATAACTCTTAACTTTTAATTTTTAACTCTTCCCCTTCCCCATCCGTTTTTCCTTGCTACCCTTCTGGTGGCTTCTGGCGCTTTATGGGTTTAGGAGTAGGTCTATTACTTGGCGGTTTTGGTGCATCTGATTGACCTGCTTTTTTTACAGGACGAGGAGTATCACCGCTATATCGTTTGTTATAGGGTTTACCACCTCCCGGTCTACCACCGCCTCTGCGGGGTGGTCTTCCTCCTCCTTTTTTAAACGGAGGTCGGCGTTTCTTGGGTAAGTCGGCAATAAGTTCAGCTTTTTCTATTACCAAAAGGTCTGCTTCTCGCTGAACTTGGAAGTCCCAGAATTTGCCAACAGCTTTGGTTTCTAGCTTACCCGTTAGTTTTAGCTTGAAATATTTGGGTTTGTCGTCAGCTTTGCGAGGTGCTTGCTTGATTTTAACCACCAAGTTACCAGCATCGAAAGATTGATAAACTACTTCACCACGAACGGAAAAACCACCATCTGGAATTTCTGATGAAGGCGTAAGTTCAACTGCTGGCTCTTCGGGGGTTGGAGATGACGAATCATCCGAAACTGATTCTTCATTGGCTTCAGACGGTGACGAATCAGCTTCGTCTTTGGCTTGCCGATTTAGTGCCAACTTTTCTGGTTCCCAAACTCCAACGATTTGGAGATGAAGATTGTCATTTTCTTGTCGGGTGCGCGGATAAACCACCCACAGATGATCTTTTTCTAAGTCCAGATGGTTTTTAACCAAACTCATGATTCGTCCTAAAAGAACGGCATCGAGTTCTACATTGTCTGGAGTCACCAACGCACCTTGAGTAAATTGTTCGCTGGTAGGAGCGTAACGACCGCGAACCAAGCCGATTGCTCGGTATTGCATTGGTTCCGAAGGCGGAGGAATTGGTTGCTGCCTTGCGGTATCGTTAGCTTTTTCGGATTCGTTTTCGCTTACAGTTGAGTTAGTCTCAGCTGTTTGACTGTTATCTTTACTATCAGCATTAGAAGATGGTTCTAAGCTGTTATCTTGCGCTTCCATAGAAGAAGCAGATAAATTGGAGGACTCGGACGATTCAGAAGACGGCATCAGGTCGGAATTCATAAAAACTCCTTGCGGCGGAGACACATCCCATATGGGACTTTACAAAGGCTTCTCTCAAGAGTATTTGTAAGTGTGTTAGGTGGATATATTTCCAACTTTCACAACCCAAAACAAATAAATTCTATGAGATATGAGATATTAGTGTTGCGAAGTTTCGCATTTGAACACTATAAGGTGTAATTTAGCGCCTTTACACTAGGAACAAAAGCATACCATAGCTACAATTTCAGACTATTCCTCCTAAAGTCGTCATTTGAGATACGGCAAAAAAGCGCGAGTATTTGTTATAAAGTTCACAAGCAACACACGGTATTCCGTAAAGTTTTAAGAATTTTTTGGTTTTCAATTTCTCGATGCAAAGTTATTTTATTCAAAGTAAAGGATGGTGAAGGTGTCTCAAGGTCGTAATCGCTGGTTTGTGAAAATCGTACTGATATTAGCTGTTATTGCCCTTGTGGGTGGTTCAATGGTTCCTATAATAGCGGCTTTCAACGATCCTCAACAGTCGGGTGATACTGTTGGAGACACGGCTAACTCTGCTTCCGAGCAAAAAGCAAAGCTAGAACTGACTGCCAAGGGTTACGAACAAGTTTTAGAACGAGAACCGGAGAACCAGACAGCACTCCAAGGTTTATTAGAAGCTCGTCTACAGTTACTTAGATTAGGACAAGGTGACATCAAAGGGGTAATTACTCCTTTAGAAAAGTTATCAAAGCTTAACCCGGAAGAAACAAGATACGCCGTGCTATTAGCTCAGGCTAAGCAGCAAACCGGCGATAAAGAAGGAGCCGCTCAAGCTTATCGGAATGTTTTAGAAACAAAACCAGGAGACTTACCGGCTTTACAAGGTATGGTAGCGCTTCTGTTAGAGCAAAAACGTCCTGAGGCTGCTATTGGTTTATTACAGGAAAGTTTAAATAAAGCCGAGAAAGCAAATAAAATTGAACCCAACAGCGTTGATACTACAGCAGTTCAAGTTTTATTAGGTAACGTTTATGCCAAAGAAAAACGGTACGCTCAAGCTTTATCTGCTTACGACAAAGTAATTAAAAATGACCCTAAAGATTTTCGTCCCGTTTTAGCAAAAGCTATGGTTTTAAAAGATCAAGGTAAAACCGAGCAAGCAAAGCCTTTGTTTACCAAAGCTGCCTCTTTAGCACCTGCCCGCTATAAAGACGAAATCAACAGACAAGCAGCTACTGCTTCTCCCACTCCAACTCCTGAAGCTGCCGCTTCTCCAGAGAAGGAGTGAGGGAGTGAGGGAGAGAGGGAGAGAGGGAGAGAGGGAGGGATAATAATTAATAACTCCTAACTCCTAACTCCTAACTGTTAATTGATAACTGTTAACTGTTAACTGTTAACTGATAACTGATTAAACACCTTGAATGGCTGCGAATATGCCGAACACGATAAACAAGCATCCACCGGCGGCGGTTAGTTGACGTTCGGTGATTTGTCCGGCTAACATTCGTCCGGAGGTAACAGCTATTACAGCGCAGATGGCATGTCCTAGTATGGCTCCAATGCTGACTCCAATCGGGTTATTCTCTGCTGCTAAAGCAATAGTCGCTATTTGAGTTCTGTCTCCCCACTCAGCAACGAAAATTAATACGAAGGCTTCCAGTAAAATTGCCCAAATATTTTTCTGGTCTTTTATCTGTTTCTCTGCTTTTTCTACTACTTCTTTAGCTTCTCCGACTACTACAACATCACAAGTTTCGCTGGGCATTTGAGTCGAGTCATAAAGTAGTTTAAAACCGAAAATTATAAATAAAGCAATTTCGGCGTAATGAATATAAATGTCTGGTAGTAATGAAGCTGCTTGTCCTACTCCAACTGATAGCATGGTCATTGCTGCTAAGGCTGATATTGCGCCTGCAAAAACCAACCTACGAGAATGCTGCATTGCCAAAATCATGGCTATAAAAAAGGTTTTGTCGCCGATTTCGGAAACTGTTATTAGTAAAAAACCTGAAAAAAAAGCTGTTAGCACTGATATCTAAAATCTAAACCAGCCCGGACAATAACTTATTATAAATGCCTCTTGGGATTTTAGGAAATTTTTATTAGCAGGCATCGGAGATAAGTATTAATTACTTGCAGTTCAGAAATAATATTATTATTTGTAAACTGCCTGCAAACTATATGCAAAAAATAATTGTTTTTACATTATTTGATACTCAAATTTCTAAAGATAAGTTTTCAATATAACAATCATTAGAATAACCATTTGTTTTGAAAAATACTTTTAAGCAATTCAAATTTATCAATATATAAATATATAAAAATTTACAATATAAATAATTTTACCTTCGATTGAAAATTAATCTTTTTTAACGCTTTCATCTTCAGTGGTTTCGACAATTACTGACTGTTCGTTCTCAATAGTGGTAGTGTCTTCAGATGTATTGATTTCTACGTTATCGGCGACGATAACGCATTCAGCCTGTGTTTTTGGCTTTAAATTCCATTGATCTAATACATCTTTAACTACTATTTCCTGAACCCAGATTTTGGCGACTACGGTTAAAGGTAAAGCTAAAAATAATCCTAAAAAGCCGAAGAAAGTTACGAAGAATAACTGAGATATTAAGGTTACTGCCGGTAATAAGGAAACTTGCTGAGCCATTACTATCGGCGTAATAAAATTACTTTCAGCCTGCTGGATAAAAAAGTATAGAATCAATACAGCCAGGGGTTTCCAGGGTGAATCTAAAAGAGCGATCGCCATTGCTGGGAATACGCTGAGGGTGGGGCCTAAATTAGGAATCAAGTTTAAAAATCCTGCTAACACTCCTAAAGCTAAAGCCGAACGTACTTGTAAAACAGTTAAGCCGAGTACGCTTAAAAGTGCTACTAAAAACATGGCGATAGAAGCACCGGTTATCCAGCCTTCTAGAGAAATTTCACATTCATCCAAAATTCCTTCGACTCTTCTTCGATAAAATGAAGGAAACAGCCTGACAAATAATTTACGATAAGATAAGGGGTCTGCAATAAACATCCCTGTTAAAACTAAAACCAGTAAAACTTTTAATATTACTTCCAAAGAACCAGAAACTAACGCAAAAGTACTTTCTAAACTACTATTTATAAATGGCTGGGCTTGATCTAAAAGACTATTTATATCCGGTATAGATGGAATTACTTGAGCGGGAAGTTTTTCTCTTAATTCTAAAAGCCAGGCATTTAACCTTACTAAAGACCTAGGAATTTGATTGCTCAATTCTTGGAATTGATCTATGAACGGTGGAACAATCAACCAAAAGAAGCCAATCACCCCTACCAAAAAAATAGTAATTGAAAGAAGTTTAGCAAAACCGCGTTTTATCCCTAAACGTTGAAGCCTTCGAGCCAATCTATTTAAAGTCGTAGCTAAAACAACTGCGGCAAATATAAGCAAAAGTACTTCTTTTATTTGCCACATTATATACAAAGAAACAGTTAAAGCAATTAAACCAATCCATTGACCCAAATTCACGCTGAAACTCCTGACTTAAGGCAAATTATTATGTACTGATAATGTTGTTAGATTAGCTGAAATTAGCTACTTACGCCTAAGTAATTCTAATTAATCTTTTGTGCTTTAGATAGTTGCCATAACAAAATAGTCGCCATGATTACATTTGGTAACAATACAATAATCAAAGCATTAGTAGAAGTTTCCGGAATTGAGAAACTTGGAGCAAGATATTTAATAAAAAATGAAATAGCTACGGAAAGAAGCAGAACTTTGAGAAGAAATATAAATTGATTTTTCATTTACTGTACGGTTATACACCTATATAAAGGTAGGGTAGTTACTAATAACTCTATGAAGGCAATTTTCTACAATAAATTATGTAAAGTAAAAGCTAATTGGTATTTTATATCGCTACTTCACAAATTGATGTTTTTCCTTTGTAATACTTAAATATATGTTAAATATCTGTTAAATATACAAGTTTATAATTATTAGTTTGTGTTTTACGCGGATAGAGACTTATCGGCCCAGAAATGCATCAGAAACAAACAGGATTAAAAGGAAATGTTCAAAAGGGAAGTTACATAAATTATTAAATGATATTTGGCAATAAAGCCGTTATTTTATTGCCTAACGTATCTCGAAAGAGAATAATTCTACTTTTCCCATTGCTTGTGATTCTTTATTGCTTTGCAATCTTTGCTTAGTGAAAATATTTGCTGTCATATTTTTTTAATCGACAATAAGGAAAAAAATGCCTGTTGACAATAAAAATAAAAGTCCGATGAAGCCACCGAAAATGCGGCAGTTTGGCAGCAGCTTATTTATTTTGCTGACTTTGCTATTATTGCTTAATTTTATCGTACCCAATTTTTTCGCTCCGGAATATCCTCAAGCACCTTATAGTGAATTTATCGCTCAAGTGAAAGCAGGAAAAGTCGAGCGGGCTATTATTGGAAGCGATCGCATTCAATATGAAGTCAATTCTGATAATGTATTTAGCTCAGATGTCCAAGATACCTATACAACTACCCCTATAGCCTTAGATTTGGATTTACCCAAAATCCTACGAGACAATAATGTGGAGTTCGCTGCACCACCTCCAGACAAAAACGGTTGGATTGGTACTCTTTTGAGTTGGGTGATTCCTCCTTTAATTTTCTTCGGTATCTGGGGATTCTTTATGCGCCGTCAGGGTGGTGCTGCCCTAACGGTTGGTAAAAGCAAGGCTCGGATTTTTTCTGAAGGAAGCACCGGAGTACAATTCAGCGATGTTGCTGGAGTTGATGAAGCGAAAGCAGAATTAGAAGAGATAGTTGATTTCCTCAAAAATGCCGATAAATATACTCGTTTGGGAGCGAAAATACCCAAAGGTGCTTTATTGGTGGGGCCTCCAGGAACAGGTAAAACGCTGTTAGCGAAAGCCATAGCCGGGGAAGCTGGCGTTCCTTTCTTTAGTATTTCCGGTTCTGAATTTATCGAGTTATTTGTCGGTGTAGGTGCGGCAAGAGTCCGGGATTTATTTGAACAAGCCAAAAAGCAAGCTCCCTGTATCGTTTTTATCGATGAATTAGATGCTTTAGGTAAATCTCGCGGCGGTGCCAATGGAATAATGGGCGGTAACGACGAACGGGAACAAACCCTGAATCAGTTACTTACCGAAATGGATGGTTTTGATGCTAATACTGGTGTAATTATTATCGCCGCTACCAACCGTCCGGAAGTTCTGGATGCTGCATTACGTCGTCCAGGACGTTTTGACCGTCAAATTGTAGTAGATAGACCGGATAAAATTGGTCGAGAAGCTATTTTGAAAGTTCACGCTCGTAACGTCAAATTGATGGGAGATGTGGATTTAGCAAAAGTTGCCGTTCGGACTCCGGGATTTGCTGGAGCAGATTTAGCAAATTTGGTTAACGAAGCCGCATTATTAGCAGCACGCCAAAATCGAGATGGGGTAACTTTAGCGGATTTTAATGAAGCTATCGAGCGCTTGGTTGCTGGTTTAGAAAAGCGTTCTCGGGTACTAAATGAAACTGAGAAAAAGACTGTAGCCTATCACGAAGTTGGTCATGCTATAGTTGGTGCTTTGATGCCGGGAGCCGGTAAAGTCGAGAAAATATCAGTGGTTCCTCGCGGTGTTGGAGCATTGGGTTATACGATACAAATGCCGGAAGAAGACCGCTTTTTGATGATTGAAGACGAAATTCGCGGAAGAATTGCGACTTTATTAGGTGGACGTTCGGCAGAAGAGATTATTTTTGGTAAAGTATCTACTGGTGCTTCCGACGATATTCAGAAAACTACAGAATTAGCCGAAAGAGCGGTTACTTTGTACGGAATGAGCGATAAATTGGGGCCAATTGCGTTTGAGAAAATGCAGCAGCAATTTATCGAAGGTTATGGAAACTCTCGTCGTGCGGTAAGTGTAGAAGTAGCAAAGTTAATTGATGCTGAAGTCAAACATATGGTAGAAAATGCCCATCATATTGCTTTGAGTATTTTGCATCAAAACCGTGACTTGTTAGAAGAAACCGCAATGGAATTATTAGAAAAAGAAATTCTAGAAGGTGAGAAATTGCGGGCAAAACTTCAACAAGCGGTAGCACCTGAAGAGTTAGTAGAGTGGTTGCAGACGGGTAAAATTTCTGATGATATTGTATTGATGCAGACAACTCTCTAGAGAATTTTAATTTTTACAACGGTTTATTTTTGACGATACGCTGCAACGAGTGTATCGTCTTTTTTTTATTGGTAATAAGAGTTTTAACTCTTGATTATAGCGGTTTGGCCGTTGGATGAAATACACCCGAAAACTGCTATATTTCTTATTTTATTTAGAACTTAGGTTTATTTCTAACCCACTTGGGGTTGCAAACCCCAAGCTAATAGCTAAAGTTCTCTGAAAGAGGACTAATAATTAATTCATATTATTTAATATTCATTTTAAATTCAATAACGTCCATGCAAATCAGTAAATTTATCTAAAAAATTTAGATTATTTAAAATCAGTTACAGTGGTTTTTCTCAACTCAAATAAAGAGGTGATTAATTAAACTTTAAGTTAATAAATTTATATAAAATCTATACAAAATGTCCGTACTTCTGATTAAGCAGTATCACGCAGAAGTAGATAAAATTGTGTCTTACGGTGGTTCTCGCAAGGAAACTTCTATTAGGGTTGCTTTTCAAAATCTTTTAAATGAATATTGTAAACCACGGGAATTTAGACTTATTCCGGAATTGGATTATAAAACTGCTGATGGAAAAGTTGTTTATCCAGATGGAACTGTTAAAGATGCTTTGCGTTTGGATTGGGGTTATTGGGAGAGTAAAGATAAATACGATAATTTAGATTTAGAAATTGAGAAAAAACTGATAAAAGGTTATCCAGATAGTAACATTCTGTTTGAAGATTCTCAGACAGCGGTGTTAATTCAGGGTGGTAATGAATCGATGCGGGTTCCGATAAAAGATGCGGATGCGTTAGATGAAATTATTACCACTTTTATCAATTATGTTCGTCCGGAAGTTAAGGATTTTCGCGAAGCTATTGAGACTTTTAAAGAGGATTTACCGACTATTTTAAAGGCTTTGCGAGATTTGATTGATAGTCAAACTCAAACAAATTTAAATTTTCAAGAATCTATAAATAAGTTTTGGGGAATATGCAAGCAATCAATTAATCCTGAAATAGATTTATTAGATGTTCGGGAAATGATGATTCAGCATATTTTAACAGAAGATATTTTTATCAATATTTTTAATGAATCTCAGTTTCACCGGGAAAATAATATTGCCTGCGAGTTACAAAATGTTATAGAAACTTTCTTTAAAGGTAGCGTTAAAAGAAATACTCTAGGTACAATTGAGCGTTACTACGGAGTGATTAGAAGAACTGCTGCGAATATTTACAATCATCACGAAAAGCAGAAGTTTTTAAAAGCGCTGTATGAAAATTTTTATCAAGCCTATAATCCCAAGGCTGCTGATAGATTAGGAATTGTCTATACTCCGAATGAAATTGTTCGGTTTATGGTGGAAAGCGTTGATTATTTAACGCACAAACATTTTGGTAAATTGTTAGCAGATAAAAACGTCGAAATTTTAGATCCAGCCACAGGCACGGGGACGTTTGTGACTGAATTAATTGAATATTTACCGAAGGATAGTTTGGAATATAAATATAAAAATGAAATTCACTGTAATGAAGTAGCGATATTACCTTATTATGCTGCTAATTTAAATATTGAATACACCTATAAGCAGAAGATGGGTGTTTACGAGGAGTTTGATAATATTTGTTTTGTCGATACTTTGGAGCATACATCTTTTGAAGGCAAGCAATTAGATTTGTTTGCTATGAGTGTAGAGAATACAGAAAGAATTAAACGACAAAATGAAAGTACGATTTCGGTAATAATTGGCAATCCACCATATAATGCCAAGCAAGAAAATTTTAATGATGATAATGCAAATCGTCGCTATCCAGAAGTAGATAAACGTATCAAGCAAACCTACGTTAAAAATGGGACAGCCCAAAATCAAATTGTGCTTTACGATATGTATGTCAGATTTATGCGATGGGCATCTGACAGATTAAGCGAAAATGGTATTTTAGCTTTAATTACTAATTCATCTTTTATTGATGGTAGAACTTTTGATGGTTTTAGAAAAGTTGTTAGCCAAGAGTTTAGCGATATTTATATTATTGATTTAGGTGGAGATGTTAGAAAGAATCCTAAACTTTCAGGTACTACGCATAATATTTTTGGGATTCAAACTGGTGTATCTATTATTTTTATGGTAAAAAGGCAAAATAATAGCGCTATACCTTGCAAAATATTCTATACTCGTCGTCCAGAATTTGAAACAGCTAATGATAAATTAAGCTTTCTATCTAAATCTAAATTATCTCAGCTTCACCTAGAACATATTACACCAGACAAAAAACACAATTGGATTAACCAAACTGATAATAATTTTGATAGTCTTTTACCTGTGATTGATAAAGATGTAAAAGCTGGCAAATCAGAAGAGGCTGTTTTTGAATTGTTTTCTAGAGGTGTTGCAACTCAACGTGATGAATGGGTTTATGATTTTTCAAAATCAGAATTAGAAAATCGAATGAAATTCTTTGTAGATATTTATGAGCGCAAACGTAGAACATCTGAAGAATTAGGTTTTGATATTAAATGGGATAGAGAGTTAAAAAAATATCTTGAAAGGGATATTAGTAAAGCATTTGATGAAAGTTCTATAGTCGAAAGTATGTATAGACCATTTATCAAAAAATATCTTTATTTTGACAAGCATTTTAATGGAATGACTTATCAATGGTTTGATATTTTTAATCAAATCAATAATAACAACAAATATATAGCTTTTTCAGCGATAGGAAATTCTAAGCCATTTCATTGTTTAGGTAGTGATTCTGTAATTGATTTGCATCTAACTGGTGATTCTCAATGTCTCCCTCTCTACCGCTACGACGAAGAAGGAAACCGTATCGACAACATTACCGATTGGGGATTAAAACAATTTCAAAACCATTACAAAAACACTTCAATTACCAAAGAAGATATCTTTCACTACACTTACGCTGTCTTACACAATCCCGAATATCGTCAAAAATACGAACTCAATTTAAAACGAGAATTCCCTCGTTTACCCTTTTACGATGATTTTTATCAATGGGTTAACTGGGGGATGTTGTTGATGGATTTACATATCAATTATGAAATCGTCACACCATTACAACTGAAACGAATTGATATACCTTTAGAAAAATCTCGTTCACCCAAAGTAAAATTAAAAGCCGATAAAACCAAAGGAAGAATTATTTTAGATGATGTCACCACTCTCGAAGGTGTGCCGAAACAAGCTTGGGAATATCAACTTGGTAATCGTTCTGCTTTAGAATGGATTTTGGATCAATATAAAGAAAAGAAAATTAAAGACGCTACCATTGCAGCAAAATTCAATAACTATCGCTTTGCTGATTATAAAGAAGAAGTAATTGAATTATTGCAAAAAGTTTGTACGGTGAGCGTGAAAATTATGGAAATTATTCAGGAGATGTCTTAAATTAAATTTTTTCTACAACTTATAAGTAGTGCTTGAAGCTAAAAAAACTATTTTTAGGTTTATGGTGCGTGACTGTAATTCCAAATCAGTTTGTTATGGGTGGTAAAGTTTCGTAACCGTCGCACACCCTACAAAATAAAAAATCAAATCATCTTAATTTATATTCGGAATCAATATCAGTAGTATTAAGTTCTAACTTGATAATTGTGAGTAGATTTGATTATGCACGTTACTATTCTTACTCTAGGCTCTCGCGGTGACGTTCAACCTTTTATTGCTTTAGGAGTAGGTTTAAAACAAGCTGGTTATAGAGTAAAAATTGCCAGTCAAGCTACTTTTGAGTCAGATATTCGCTCTTATGATTTAGAGTTTGCTTTAATGAGCGGCAATCCCAAAGAAGGCATCGAAAGTGAAGCAGGGCAAGCAATGTTACGAACCAAAAACCCGATTGATTTTGTGCGTCGCATGGGTGATTTGCTCGAACCTATTATGGAGTCTGTATTGTTGGATTCATGGCAAGCTTGTCAGGAAACTGATGCGATTATTGGGGGAGGGTTTCCTTTTTGGGGATTTGATATTGCAGAAAAATTAGGTGTTCCTTTTTATTATGCTTATCTGACACCGAGTTATCCTACTAAAAACTTTCCTAATGCTGTTACACCACCACATTTAGAAAAGTTAGGAAGTATTTATAATCAATTTAGCTATACCTTTACGAATCTATTATTTTGGCAGTTTTTCCGCAAACCAATAAATCAATTTCGCAAATCAATTCTCAATTTACCACCGACAGGTTTTAGGCAAAATGCTTTTACAAAAATGGAAGATGCTAAAATCAATTATCTAATTGGTTGCAGTGCTTCTGTTACTCCTAAACCGAAAGATTGGCCAAATCGAGTTCATCTTACGGGATATTGGTTTTTAGATACACCCGATAATTTCATTCCTCCAACTGATTTAGTAAACTTTCTCGAAGCAGGCTCTCCCCCGGTTTATATTGGCTTTGGTAGCATGGCTGGTGAAGAAGCGCAAAATATAGCTGAAATTGCTTTATCAGCATTAGCAAAAACTCAGCAAAGAGGAATTTTTCTATCCGGTTGGGGTAGTATAAAAAACTCAGATTTACCCGATACAGTGTTTCAAATTGATAATATTCCCCACAGTTGGCTATTTCCGAAAATGGCTTGTATAGTCCATCATGGAGGTGCTGGAACAACTGCTGCCACCTTCCGCGCTGGGGTACCTAATGTTATTATTCCATTTTTTGGCGACCAACAATTTTGGGCTTATCAAGCCGCTAAATTAGGTGTAAGTCCACCAATCATTGATAGGAAAAACCTGACAGTAGAAACTCTAGCTCAAGCAATTACCAACGCAGTTGAAAATCAATCTATAAGAGAAAATGCTGCTAGTTTAGGAGAAAAAATTCGTTCGGAAGATGGTGTTAAGGAAGTTGTAGAAATTTTTAATTCCAGGAATTGGTAATGGGTAATTGGTAATGGGTAATTGGCAATCGGTAATTAAACAAAAAAATCTTAACTTTTCCGCCAAATTTTCACAGTTTTATCCAAACTTCCACTTACCAAAATGTTTCCTTTCTCGGCAAAAGCTACAGCAGTTACAGTATCGGTATGCCCCGCAAAAGTACTTAATAATTCACCCGTTTCTAAATGCCATAATTTAATAGTATTATCGGCGCTGCCACTGGCTATAATTTGCTCATCTTTACTTAAAGCAAGGGTACATACTCCATCTTCATGTCCTTTGAGAGTACGAATTAATTCCCCTGTTTTTAAATGCCAGACTTTAATTGTTTTATCTTTGCTTGCACTCGCAAGAATTTTTGTGTCTTTACTCATTGCTAAGGAAGAAACTATATGAGAATGACCTGTAAGACAATGCTGTAATTCTATATCCAGACAAGATATTTCCTTGTTAGTGGATATTCTCCAGACTTTTATTTTGCGATAGCTGCCCGTAACTAAAATTTTTGCATTTTTACTAAAAACTAAAGAATGAGCGGCAGTATCTTCTAGAGAAAGCGTTACGGCAACTTGACGCTCTGTCATATCCCAAAACTGAATTTTGCGATCGTCTCCACCAGTTGCTAACATTCTACCGTCGAGTGTAAAGGCGACGCAGCGCACCATGCCATTATGTTTATGCATGATATCAATTAAGTCTTTAGCGCCCAAATGCCACATTTTTATAGTAGAGTCAGCGCCACCACTAGCTAAAGTTTGTCCGTCAGGGCTAAAAGCTAAATAGTTGACTTCATCTACAAAGCCGGTGCGAAGCCAAGGATATTCTGATAAAGTTGCAATTGAATCGCCACTATTTAAATCCCAAAGCTTTATTTCTCCTCGACTTCCACTGGCTATTAAAGATTGCGAAGTATCTTTATTTTGTTTATTTTGAGGTTGTAAAGCAATACAGTTAATCCCTTTGATATGTCCGACTAAAGTATGGGAACACTGCCATTCACCAGTAATACTTTGCAGGGGATGATTCGGTGAAAGAGTTGTAATTACCTTTGCTTGCTCAATATTATCAACCGATGCCGACAAATTAGGTTGATTTTTAAGTAATTTTAAATACCAAGATAATCCACTCGAATACATCAATTTACTCGGCTTCACATAAGTATAAGAACCATTAAATTCGAGTTGATTCGTCGGCAAGAAACCCGATATTAATGCTTCTTTTTCATATCCTCTTTGTGTAGAACCTGGAAAAAACAAGCATATAAAAAATAAAATATGATAGTTGGCTATATCTTCTTGAGTAACGCTCCAACGTACTTTATCTTTTTTTATAGCATTAAAACTTTCCGAATCAGAAACACAAACTCGGATTTTAATCTCGGGATTATTTGCAAGTGAAAAAGAAAATTTACTTTCACCTCGAAGATTACCTTCTTCATCTAAATCAATATTTTCTAAAGGCTGTTTGGGTATCTTTTTCACCAATCTACTAAAACAGCCTTTCATTATCTCATCAACAATTAACTCTCGTAAGAAATAATCTTCAGCTTGATTTTGAAAGTAGGTTACGAAAGGTATAGCCCATTCCGAATCTTCGGGATATTCTGATGGAACTGGTGGTGGATTTCTAGCTAGAATTTCTGCTTGTAAGCGAGCATTATCAAGGATTGTCTCTAACGTTTCACCCCAAAATGGCATATATTCTCGATGACAACCTTTTACATTACTTTCAAGTAAAGTAATTTCATAAGTCTTTGTTTTTTTAATTCGCTCTAGAAAGTCGGTTTGTTGAGCTTTTAGTAAGTTGATAGAGTTTACATCCATACCTTGAGGCACAATCATAAATAGTAATCGTTTATTTAAAGCAAGCCAATTGTTCCTCGTTAATCAAGTAGAAATTATCAACATCCATTAACACACCATAAATCAAAATAATTTTGTTTCTCTTTAATCGAGATAGTCGAATATAAATAACAGTTCAGCAGTTACGGTAACATAATAATGGATTTTATACGCAACCACTAAGATTTATTTTCAAATTCATAAAATTTATTCGAGATTATTTAGAGGATGTTTCAAAAGTATAGTTTTTAGCCTAATTCTGAGATTATCCCCTCTGCCACCTTCAAAAAGCGGGATTAAGGGAATCTCAAGATTTACAAGTTTTATTTATAATCCAAACATCCTCTTAGTTATGGTGGAAATAAATTATAGCGAAACTAGAGAAATTATGTAGTTTTGTGGTTTATTTAGAAATTTTCTCTAAATCTTCTGTAGTGACGATTGTTTCTAACAAAGCTACTCTTTCTTCTAATTGCTTTATCTGAGAATTCTGATTTTCTCCACTCCAGACAGCAAAAGTAGCAACTGCGGCCCCTATAATTGCAGTTAGAGGTAAAATTGCACCAGTTTTTGTCACAATTACAAGAGGAATACAAATTGCTAGCATTCCCGCACTAACTCCCCAAATTACTGATGTCGCTGCGACTCTCCCAGTCTTAGGGAGTTTTTCGGAGTCTTCTTGTAACTGTTTGCTCATAATTTATTTACTACTTTAGCAGAGCAATGCTTGAAACAATGCAAAAAATATAGAGACGTAAATTCGAGTAAAACTTACGTCTCTACATTAATTATTAAAACAGATTATTAGATTATTTATCTTCTACATACATCTTTGGCTCAACCGCGAAGTTATCGAGTTTACCCGCCTCATCGATAACAAAACCATCGGTAGTACTCATTGTGCCTTCTTCTTGCTTTTCTACAGCATTAATTTCCTGCTTGTTTTCTTCTACAGGAGCGTTAGAAGGGATTTTTGCATCGGGTGGATTCACTGCGGTTGTTTGTGCTGTTTGTACCGCTTTATGATTGTTACCTGGCGCACCTTTTCCAGGCTCTGCTAAATTTGGATCTTCTGGTAAAGTTTGTTTTTCTTGGTTACTCATTTATTTACCCTCTGTTTTGCTTTAAAACACAAACAACCACTTATCGTGACGGTTTGTTATTCAAATATTTAATTATTTACAAACTTATCGCAATGTGTATTCAGGTTCGCTCTTTCTAGAGTCATATTTTACATAGTCTTTGAGGAATAGATTTTTAATTGGAAATGATTTATAAAAATTATTTATCAACTTGGTATCGTAAACAAAACTGGTTTATGAATTATCAAAAATAATTTAGCAAGACTAAAAATTTTTCACTTTAGATAGTTTATAGAAACCAAAAAAAGATATATTGAAAATATTAGCTACTATCCAATGAATGAAATTTCTATGACTACTGGTTATATTTTTTTAGCTGGAGCAAGTCGCGGCGTTGGTAGAGAAATTGCCAATTGTTTGAGGGCACAAAATTTACAAGTCAAAGCGCTTTTGAGAAATGAAGAGAAGCGCCACGAGTTAGAAGCAATGGGCATCAAAGTAATTTTAGGGGATGCTTTAAAGGTAGATGATGTAGAAAGTGCAATTCTAGGTGAAGAATCGATTGATACAGTTATTAGTACTATTGGTGGAGTGCCTAAAGACAGCGAAAGGGCTGATTATTTGGGCAATAAAAATCTGATTGATGCCGCAGCGAAAGCAGGCGTGAAAAAGTTTATTTTGATTTCCTCTATTGGTAGCGGTAACAGTGCAAATGCCATACCTCCCCAAGCCTTGGAAACCCTCAAACCCGTTTTAATAGAAAAAGAAAAAGCCGAAAAACACTTAATTGCCAGCGGATTAACTTATACAGTAATTCGTCCCGGTGGTTTAAAATCGGAACCAAGTACGGGGAACGGCATCTTAACCGAAGACCCTAAAATTGCTGGTACAATTCATCGTGCAGATGTAGCGCAATTAGTTTGTCAAAGTTTAAATTTTGAAAAAACTAACAACAAAGTTCTCTCAGCCATCGATGAAAATATGATTTACGGACAACCAGAATTTGAAAAATTAGAATTGTAATTAGGCATAGGTAACTGGTAACTGGTAACTGGTAACTGTTAACTGTTCACTGTTAACTGATTCCAGTCACTTGACAGAATAAAGTTCTTTTTCTTGCTCCATCTAACTCAAAAAATAATACTGATTGATAAGTTCCTAAAGCTAATTTACCATCGACAACTGGAATAACCTCGCTGCTGCTTAACATCATTGCCATTAAGTGCGAATGGGCATTCATCGGTTCATCTGGTGGAATATTTTCTCTTAAATGCAAATCGTTGTGTAAATATTTATCTGAATCCGGCGCTAATTTCTGTAAAAAGACTTTGACATCTTGTAACAATCTTGATTCATTTTCATTGATAGCTAAAGCAGTAGTTGTATGACGAGAGAATATCAAAACTTGACCATTTTTAATCTCAGTTGATGAAATAATAGCCTGGATTTGTGGCGTTATATTATGGATATTAATACCTTCCGTTGTTTCAATTTCTATTATTTTGTTAATTATCAGCATTTTGAATTGGGAATTGGTGATGGGTAGTTGGTTTATCTTCAATCACAATCTTAAACGCCGGGGAATGAAATTCCCCGTCTAATAGCAAAAGTCCATTAAAAAGACTAAGAATGATTTAAGAAAAAATACAAGTATTTTCACTTATTCGCTTTTCAGTTTAGTCAATTATCTATATCCGAAAAAATTATTCTATTCTTGACTCCTAACTTCTAACTCTTAACTAAATCCCTCAACCCGTTTACCAATCTTTCAATTCCTTCTTTCGCAGTTTCTTTTTGCAATGCTCCGTAAGCAACTCTAAGATAACAACCTTGATTCATTCCAAAGGTAGTTCCCGGAAGTACCGCTATCTTATACTGGTTTATTAATCGTTTTACTAATTCAAAATCATTAATTTGACTTTTAACTTTTAAAAAGAAATAGAAAGCACCATCAGCAGGAGCTATTGTACAAATACCTTCTAACTTTTTAAGAGATTCAACTACTAATTCTCGTACTTCAGCAATTTTTTGAATATTATCTTTTAAATATTCTGGTTTTGCTTGTAATGCTCCTAAAGCTGCATATTGAGATACTACAGGTGGACAAATTAAGTTTGTATCTTGAACTTTTTTAACTGCCGTCAGTAAATGTTGCGGAATTACCATATATCCGATGCGCCAGCTAGCAAACCCGTAGGCTTTGGAAAGGCTAAATAAAGATATTGTACGATCGCTACTGTCGGAGAAGGAAGCCGGTGAAACGTGTTTTACATTGTCGTAAGTAAAATATTCGTAAGCTTCATCGCTGATGTGATAAATCCCTCGCTGACGGCAAATATCGTTAACTTCCTGTAGTAACTCTCGCGAATACACTGCTCCGGTAGGGTTGTTAGGTGAAATAGTTACAACCGCTCGGGTTTTCGGGGTAATTGCTGCCAGAATTTTCTGTGGTTGTAACTGGTAATTTTCATCCGTTTCCACTAAAACCGGATTGCACCCAGTCATAGCGATCGCCATTTCGTGGTTAAAGTAATATGGCGTATTTAAGATTATTTCGTCGCCAAGGGTAGTAATTGCCAGAATAGCATTCATAAACGCCATATTGCTTCCCGCTGTGACAACAATACGATTATTGTCGTTGATTTCTATATTGTTAAAAGCGGCTAATTTTTCTTTAAGGATATTTATTAAAGGGGGAATCCCTTCAACTGCTTGATATAAATTATTTTTTGAATCACTTAGAAATTTAGGTAACAATTCTATAGCTTCCGCAGGTGGAGAATAAGAAACAACACCTTGCCCTAAAGAAATAGTACCCGGAGAATTTTTGATTAATTCCCCAACAACGGGAATTATCGGCGACTGTACCGATTCCATGCGAGAGATGAGCGTCATGCGATTTTAGATTGTGCTTTTGTTGAAGATTAGTTTGTAGGGTGCTGTGACACTTTGACTAATGAAGGAACGTAGCAACAATGTTTTTAGTGTCACGCACCAGCGAGGTATTGTGACAATTGCGGCTATTCCTGTGAAGGTTTTTCTAAATTTTATTCTCTCGTAAATTGATGCCCTTCCTTACTTGAAATCAAGGAAAAAGAAAATGACAATCTTAAACTTTCAGCTTGTGAGTGTTTTTACTTGATAACTGCTAACTCTGAATACCTTACTTCTTTATATTGACTTTATAAATACAAGCGTCAAAAGTATAACTAATTATTTTGTACTAGTAGTGAATTCATTTAAAAATTATGCCTATTTAAAAAATTATTTCAAAAAATATTTTTATTAAAAGCTTGTTTTCATAGGGTTTATGTATACTTTTGGTTGCAAAAATTATTTTTACAGGTACTTAAAGTTTTGGCAAAGTAGTTGCTATTACTATTCTAGTAAGTTCTAATTAATACTCGTATAGTTTTTTATGGAATTACGACTTTTCTGGAGCATTTCAGAGGCTGAAGCAGCAAGTCACCCAATTAAGCTCCGAAAGTAGTTGTTGATGATTCACTTTCCAAATTCACATAGACTTAAATATTTATAGAAAAATGCAGAATTCTTTTACCGGAACAACAGGAAATGACAATATTACAGGAACCCCTGGTGACGATTTAATTGAGGCTCTAGAGGGTGATGATACTCTCAGGGGCGAAGCTGGCAACGACAGTTTAGATGGGGGAGACGGAGACGATTTCCTCAATCCCGGTACTGGAGTAGACACTGTAGATGGTGGAGCGG